>JAUVAU010000030.1 GCA_030591565.1 Deltaproteobacteria bacterium
GAAGAGACGACAGCGTCGAGCTTGAGGCTGGAGAGGGACTCGGCGACCTCGGTCAACTTCAACACACCCGCGTCGGTCAGCTCCACGTCGATGTGGCCGTGCAGGTTGCCGTCGCCTTCCACTTCACCGTGGCGCACCAGTATGAGGGTGGTTTTACTTTTCATCCCCTTCATCCTCATATCATCACGTGAAGGGTTATAAGATAAACAATTTCGGATATTTGCTGGGTGAAACCGAGCACATCGCCGGTTATCCCGCCAAGCTTTTTGTGAAAGCGGGTCTTCATCCAGAAGGCGAAGATGAAGGTCGTCATCGCCGCTATTATACCCGGCATTCCGCAAAGGACCGAGATTGTCGCGCTTAGCACGAGCGCGATCAATACCGTATTATCGTCAAGATGCTCCGTGTAAGGGGTGCCCAGCCCCGCTTCGGGCCGGGCGTACTTGCTCTTGTAGGCGACAAAGACCGCTGCGCCCCGTGAAACGGCGGGGGCCGCCAGCAGCGCCATGGGCAGATAGTAGCCGGGCAGATAACCATAGCCGCTGGCGCGCAGCAATACGGTGACGGCCAGGGCGCTGGCGCCAAGCGCCCCCACCCGAGAATCCTTCATTATCTCCAGGGAGCGCTCCACGGTCCAACCGCCAGCGAGGCCATCCACCGTGTCGGCGAGGCCGTCGAGGTGAAAGCCGCCGGTGGCCCAGCCGAATATAGCCACTATCGCCGCCCCCTCCAGCATGGGAGGCAGGTGGATGCCGATTGCGTAGTGGAAGACAAGGACGATCAGCCCCAGCGCCGCGCCCACCAGGGGGAAGGCCGCCATCGACTTCGCCAGCTCCTCGCCGCTAAAGGTGGTGGCCTTGAAGAGCGGGATCGCCGTTAGAAACTGGAAAGCTGTAATGAAACGTTTAGTCAACGTATTGCTCCTGATTGATGCCTGTTAATCCTTACTGTTAATCCTTACCGTTAATCCTTACCGTTAATCCTTACCGTTAATCCTTACCGTTAGTCCTTGCCACTAGGAGGCGCTCCGAAAAACTCCCCCGAAGAGATGCATTTTTTTGAAGAAGTGATTCCCTCCAACATCAGGCGACCTCCAACTAAGCCGACGATAAACGGGAAGCCCCGAAGATCATCCGAGAACGAGGAAGGGAAGAAAAATGACCACAGGCATACTGGCAGGTATTTCGAGGATCATTTTTCGCCCCTGACAACGTCAACCGGAGGATATCCGGGGTTTTTCAACGAAGCTCCTAGTCCTTATTTGATACGCCGGCTTCCTCAAAAGTCACCATCTCGGTGAGCACCTTTGCCGAAGCCTCCAGGATGGAGATCGCCAGCGCCGCGCCAGTCCCCTCACCCAGCCGCATACCCAGGTCCAGCACCGGCTCCTTGTCCAGGAGGTCCAACATCCTGGCATGGGCCTGCTCCTCCGAGAGATGCGCCACGAAGAGATAATCCGACACAGCTTCGCACAGCTTCACCGCCACAAGGGCCGCCGAGCTGGAGATAAAGCCATCGCAAACCACAGGTATGGAGTTCTTTGCCGCGCCAAGGAATATCCCGGCCATGCCGGCTAGCTCAAACCCGCCAACCTTGGCGAGCACATCCACCGGGTCGTTTGCGTCTGGTGCGTTGACTGCTATGCCCTTTCGCACCGCGTCGGCCTTTCGCTGCAACCCCTCGTCATCCACGCCGGTGCCCCTGCCCACCACCTCTTCGGGGGAAAGGCCGGAGAAGACCGCGAGGATGGCGGATGCCGAGGTGGTGTTTCCGATCCCCATCTCCCCCACACCGAGGATATCCACGCCGTCGGTCGCCGCCTGGTCGGCAAGCTCGATACCAGCCGACAGCGCTGCCAGCGCCTGCTCGCGGCTCATGGCCGGTTCCTTGACAAAATTTGCCGTGCCCATGCCGATTTTGCAGTCCAGCAGTCCCGGCGCGCCGCCAAAATCGAAGTTGACGCCCATATCCACAACGGTAATCTCCGCCCCCACGTGGCGGGTCAACACATTTATAGCCGCGCCGCCGCCCAGGAAGTTCAGGACCATCTGCGGGGTGACTTCGCTCGGGTAGGCGCTGACGCCCTCGGCTGTCACACCATGGTCGCCCGCCAGCGTGTAGACACGCTTTTTTGCTATCACCGGCTTTTGCGTACCGTTTATTGCTGCCAAGGCCAGCGCAAACCCCTCCATGCGCCCAAGGCTCCCCAGGGGCTTGGTGAGGTTGTCCATTCTCCCATTCGCCAGCTCATAAGCATCCCCCCCAACGGGGGTTATCGCGTCAATTAACAGGTCCAATTCATTTTGCGTCATTTGACAGTGTTACTCCCTATTCAAGCTTGAGGGCGCGGCCCGACACTATGAGATACGCCTCGTCGGCCAGTGCGCTCACCCTCTGATTTATCTTCCCCGCCACATCCCTGAACTGACGGGCCAATTTATTTTCGGGCACGATCCCCATGCCCACCTCATTGGTCACGATGACCAGATTGCACCGAGTCTCCTCAACGACTCGCAAAAACTCGGCGACCCGGGCCTCCAGCGCCTCCCCGTCGCCCCCATACTCATGCATGAGGTTTGAACTCCACAGGGTGAGGCAATCCACCAGCACCGAGGAGCCCGCAGGTATCCCACCGATGGCTGCCGCCAGATCGATCAGCTCTTCCACCGTGGACCACCGGGACCCCCTCACCCGACGGTGGGCCTCGACCCTCTCCCCCATCTCCTCGTCCAGGATGGCGGCTGTCGCCACGTAGACGAGATTACCCTCTGCACCTGCCAGGGCCTCGGTGCGTCGCTGGGCATAGTCGCTCTTGCCGCTACGCGCGCCGCCGGTCACGAAGATCACCTTGCTAGAAGACATTGCCGATGGTGAAGTGCCATTCGTTAGCATCTTCGCCTTCCATTTTATCGAGTTTGTATCCCACATCCAGAGAGATGGGACCGACCGGCGTAATGAAACGGAGTCCCGCCCCCGCCGCCTGTCGAAGATCAGCTATATCCGGGTCGTTCAGCTCCTTCAACCATACCTGGCCCGCGTCCCAGAAGAGTGCCCCCCCAAGGTCGCCATAGATCGGGAAGCGCAGCTCGGCCTTGAGGTTGAACATGGCGTCACCACCTATTGGGTCGCCGGTGCTGGTGAGCGGTCCCACCGTATCGCGGTCAAACCCCCTGACGGTCGTGCGTCCGCCGAGGTAAAAGCGCCGGTCTATAGGCATGGAGACGTCGTCACCGGTCACGTCCGCATATCCACCCCGCGCCAGCAGGGCCAGCGTCAGTTTAGAGAGGCTGTAGTAACCGCTCATCACGCCGACGTAGCGCCCATACCCCACATCGGAGGAGAGGTCCTCAAGAGCGTACTCCGCCTGGAAGGAGTGGTAGTAGCCCCACATCGGATTGAAAGGGTCATCCCTCGAATCCCAAATGAGGTTGGGTCCGATCTCGCTCAATGTATAGCGGTGGCCGTCGTGGATGGAGACGACCGCCTCGTCGGGCACCTCCGTGAGCTTATTGTCCGAGAGGGTGTGAATGAGCGAGATGCTGAGCTGCTCGGTCACATCGTAATCAAGCGAAGTCTGCAGGGCGTTTGAATCCAGGGTGTAGGAGGTGCGCTCCTTCTCCTGGGTCAGCAGGCTCACGCGAAGGTCCAGCGGCGAGTCGAGCAGCCAGGGCTCCAGGTAGTTGATTGAGTAGGTTCGCCCATCCCCCTCCTGCTCGATCCTCGCTGAGAGTGAACGCCCCGCGCCCATGATATTGGAGTGGCCGATCTCGATGAACGCCTTTATACCAAGGTCGGTCTCATAACCGCCGCCAAACTCAAGCCAGCCCGCGTCCTGCTCCACCACGCGCACCACCACGTCGGTCTCCTCCGCCTCCTCGCCGCTGTCAGCCGGTTCGATCTTCACCTGGCTCAAAAAGCCCAGCTTCATGATCTGCCGTCTCGATTTCAACACCTGCTGCGGGTTCCAGGGGTCGCCCTCCTCAAAGGTGAGCTCGCGAAGCACAACCTTGGGAACAGTCCTGGCGTTGCCTGCAACCACTATTCGCCCAAAGCGCCGTAGCCTGCCCCTCTCCATCTTGAACTCAACGGCGACCTCATTGGTCCTGGGATTTAGGGTGGGTTTGAACCTCACACGGGAGCCGACATAACCCTTTTTGGAGAGCTCGGCAAGGAGTTTCAGGCGGGCTCTATCCAGCGCCGAGGGGTCGGCGGGGCTTCCACTCTCTATATCGGCCACCCCGAGGGCGAACCCCTCGTCGAACACGCCATCGGTATCGACTGATATTTCGCCATAACTGTACTGCGCCCCTTCGACAACCGATATCGCCACATTGGCGACGCCATCGGGTGTTATGTCGATCCGCTCGAGTTTGACCTGCGCATCCAGAAATCCATTGGCCACGCAGTAGCGCTTCAACCGCTCTATATCCGATTCCAGAATCTTCCTGTCCAGCACCGGATTCCAGATCAACCTGAGTTCAAGCGAGTCCATCAGATCCAGGAGATCGTCTTCATCAATCAGCTCCAACCCTTCAAAAAAAACGTTGTCCAGGGTGACACGCTGTTCCTCGTTGACCTTGAAACTAATGACCCTCAGACCCCCATCAACCTCCTCGGAGACCATGACCCGGGCGTGCATGAACCCCTCTTTTCTCAGCTCCTCCTCAAGCTCACGCATCGTTCTGTCGAGCCAGTATTCGTCGATCTCATCGCCATAGTTGCTCTCAACTATCTCTATTAATTCAGGCACCATCCAACTCTGCGAGGTGACGATCCTGACCTTGGTCGCCACTCCCAGCTTTAGCGGCGCATGCACCTTGAAGCCGCCCTCGACCCTCTCCAGCTTGCTCCCCTCCACACGGGCTTCCGGGTAATTTTGCTGCCACATCCAGCTGCGCAGCTCCTTTACACCATTTCGCAGCCGCTCATCGTTGGCGACCATGCCCATGCCCATGCCAAGGTGCGCGAGCACCTGATCGGTCCCGACCTTCTCCGCGTCTCCCAGGTTGCCGTAGGCGACAATCCTGGTAGGCTCCCCCTCGGTTATCTCGATGTGGAGTTTGACCCAGCTGGGATCACCTGTCTCTTCCACGCGGTACCCGATCTTCGCGTCCGCGTAGCCCACCCGCTGGTACATCCCGGCGATCATCCCGATATCGGTCTCGATGAACTGCACCTTGAGCGGTCGGTCCACCCCGGTAATCATCCCCACCAGCACCTCATCCTTGTCAAGGGCCTGTAGACCGTAAAACTTCAGGGTCTGGATGAGTTGATGTCCCGTCACCTTCAACTTCAACAGCAGCTCTGCCCCTTCAACCTTCCTGAAGATATCGACTTTTTCGATGCCGGGCATCTCGGCAATCAGCTCCATACTCCTTCGCAGCTGGGCAGGGTCATCGGCTTGCCCCTCACCCGGCCTGAATATTCTCAGAATCTCCTCGTCGGGCGTTATGCTGGAGTTCTCGACCCCAATGCTCTTCACAAGCAGGGGTTCCCCAGCCCATACGCTCAGGGGAAGAGCGATGAAAACAGTTATCAGCAAAGCGATCAACGTCTTCATCGGTATGTGACCCTGAAACGCAGCTCGGCACCGAACGACCCCCTGGATTCCGAGCCATCGTCGGTCCATGACCCCAGGAACATTACTCCCGGGACGAAGGTGTATTCCAGCGACACCTCCTGCTCCGCTTTCGACCCGATCTCCGCGCCGTACCGTGCATAGGTGGAGTCACTTATCGCCTTGCCCACCGTCACCCTCGGCACGGTGGTCTGGCGGGACTCCGAATAGGAGGGGTTGATATGCAACTGGTCGAAGCCCAAAAATGTGTGCAGCTGCCCCTCAAGCTCATCCTGGATTCCGCCGGTCAGATAATTGGTCGCCTCAAACGCGCCAACCCCCTCGCCGGACTTCAGATTCTCCGTCGTGGTTCCCAGCGCCAGCAATGAGACGATGTCGGTCCGCGAAAGCACAGGCGAGCTGGAGAGCTCCACCACTATGTCGTCAATGGGCCCGGTCACCGAGACATTGACCGTGTAGTCGCCAACATCAGCCAACCCCCTGGCGTCGATCATCGCTATGGGGCCATCGTCGCCCACGAACTCGATATTGGAGCGCAACACCTTAAAGTCGCGCCCCCTGAAGATCACCTCGCCGGACTTGGCGTCAATCCTGCCATAAAGCTCGGGATCGGGCAGGTAGCCGCGCATCCGCAGGTCCACAGTCATATCCAACTCGCCCAGGTTGTTCTCAAGGCGCAAGTCATGGTCCCCAAGGACCGCCACATCCACGAATATATTGCCGCTCTTGCCGGTGGCGTCTCCCGTCGTCTCAAGCCGCTGCTTGCGCTCGATCAGCTTCAGGGCGCTGGTGCGCCAGTTCAGCCTGCGCGAATAGAGGAAACGCTCCAGCCGTATCTCGCCTCTCAGCTCCAGCTCCTCGATGTTGCCTGTGACGAGAAACTCGCCATCGAAATCGTAGTCGACACCCTTGGGGTGTTCGTAGGAGATGTTTTTGGTTTCAAAAAACGCGCTGATCGCGCCGAGCTTGAGGCCTTCCATCAGCCAGCTACCCTCGCCGTGAATGGTCCCATCGCCAAAGGTGGCGTCCAGCCTCTCTATCCTGAACTCCCCCGACTCGTTCAGGAGCGCGGTCAGGCTGATATTGTCGATTGGCTTTCTAAGGACCTCCAACTTCAAAAAACCCGCCTCAAGGATGTTCATGTCGCCTTTGTAGACCGGCTTGTCCCAGGGGCCCGAGACGTAGCAGGTCGCATAGACCTCCCCTGCGGCGGCCTCCACTCCATCTACGTAGCGGGGGAGCAACCCCAGGCTGTACTTGCCGTCGGCGGTCATCTCCCAGCCGGTCCGGCGGCTTACCGAGCCGCCAAGCGTGAGTTCGAGACCGTTGCCCTTGATTGCGACCTTGTCAAACTCCAGCTTCCCGCCCCTGTAGGACAATTCAATATCGCCATCGTTGGAGGCGTTTATGTCCGCAGTGTTTATGGTCAGCGCGCTTATCGTGCTTTGGACCTCGCCGGGCAGCCCGCCGCCAAACTCGAAATCGGCCACCCCGCTGACCCTGCCGTTTATGCCATCAAGGTTCTCGGTGCCGGCGGTCCATTTGCCGAGCTGGGCGTTTTCCGCCTCCAGCCTGCCCACGACCCTGCCGCTCTCAACATTCCATCTGCCGGTCAAGTTGACGTCATCGTCAAAAGAGAGCGTGAGATCGAGGCCCTGACCATCCCAACCCGCCTTCCAGCTGCCGGAGTTCTTGGCGAGCCCTTCAATTTCAACCTCTTCCAGCGCCCCGGAGCCATAGGCGGTCTCCACGCTGCCGCCCCTGCCCGTCGCGTGGGCCCGGGCGGAGACACTAGCCCCACCCCACTCTCTGCCCCTGGGCCAGAGGAGCAAGGGGTCGAGCTTTGTCGCGTTGAGGTTGGCCGACCAGGTGAACTCATCAATATCAAGTTTTGCGGTGAGCTGTGCGTCTTCGGATAGTTTTGCATTGGCGTACCAGACGCGCCCCTCCGAGTTGCCGGAAAAGTCGGTGATCTCCATCACCTCCAACTCCGCTATGGAGAGGCCTTCCACCTTGGCGACCGCATGCCATTCATCGACCGATTGCAAAAAGCCCTTTACGCCGCCCGCGGGGGGCCAGACGCCCATTGAGAATTTTGTGGACCCGGTCAAAGCGCCGCCGCCGATCATTTTCAAGGAGCCTTCAAGGTTTCCCAGATCGAAACCTTTGAACTCAGCCGAGATATGGGGCAGCTCATCCCCCTTCAAGTCCAACTCTGCGGTGACAAGCGACTGGCCCTCCCACAGGTTGGCGCTCGCCGTGAGCCAGCCCCTGTCGCCGTGGGGATATTTGACCGAGGTGGGGACCAGCCCCATCGTAAGATCGCCAAAGGTCGCACCAGCAAGGACCCCTTCCCACTCCACGGCGGACAGCTCGACACCCTCACCAAGGGCGCCGGCGAGATGCCCCTCACCCGAGAGGAGAGAATCGGGGCCGATTGAAAGCGCCACCTTGGGCGGCAACCTCAAGCTGGGGAGGTTATCGGCGGTGAAATCCAGCGTGAACTCGTTCCCGTGGCCGAGGACGCCATCGAAAGTTGCCGTGCCCTCCGCCAGCTCGCCCCCAAGGGTGATACTCCCACCCTGGTAGCCGAACGCGATCTCCATCTCCCCCAGGTCAAAGCGGTCGATACCGCCATCGGTCACGGTACCCTTCGCCGTGAGAAGCGGGGCCGAATACTTCCCGGAGCTTGAAATCTTCCCCTCCAGCGTTCCGCCCAGCGCGACGGGGATTCCAAAGAGGGTTTCGAGGTGATAGAGGGCAAAGTCCCCTGTATCCAATTCAATCCGGTACTCGCTGGTGTCGGCCTTTGCCGACCCGGTAAAGAGCGAAGCGTAGCCGCGTGCCTCTATCGTCTTGGCTTCCCAGTTGAAAAGCCCGAACTCGCCCTCAACAGCGACCCACTCCATAATCGCGCCGTTAAACGGGCCGAGCGGACCTATTTCAAACCCTTCAAGATCGACTTGCCCGGTGAACACGGGCGCATCGACGACGCCGCCAAGAGTTCCCCGAGCCGAAAAACCTCCAGCCAGCGCCAGGGGTTTCTTCACACCAAACTTCTCAATGAACTCCACGGCTTTGGCGACACTGCCCCCCTCAAGGGTCACATCCAGCGCATAGGGACCGTCGGGGAGGAGGATGGCGTTGCCGCTGGCCTCAATCCTGCCCAACTCCCCTTCCGCCACTATGGAGTCGGACTGGATGGTCTCCAGATCGTATTCGGCCCTCCCCTTGAGCGTGCCCAATTCCATGTCGAAGACCCTGGAGCTTTCGAGATCAAAGTCATAATCGAATTTCAATTCCCGGTAGGGGCCGCCAAAGGAGCCCACCGCGCGCCCGGCTGCATCAAAGCCGTCAGGCAGGTAGCGATAAACCGATTCGAGGTTGCGAATGGTCACATCGGTTTCATACTCAAGCCCCTCACGGTACTCGATATGGCCCCGCTTCACATCGACGTGGAGCGACCCCGCCTCGATCTCGCTCTGTTTGAAATCAATGCCCTTGATCCCCACCAGGAGGGAGCTGGTCACGGTGACCTTATCGAGGGAATACCACTGGTGCACCTCGCCTTCGCGCATGGTGGAGACGTCCAGACCGTGGCCGGTCAGCTCTTCAACCCCGCAATCGAGCGCCAGCTTGGGATAGAGCGGCCCCTTCGCCCAAAAATCGCCGGAGGCGACCACCCCCACCGGGAAATACCCCTCCATCACCAGCTTCATCGCTTCGCGCAGGTCGTAAGCGACGGCGGACCCCCTGGCTTCGAGCCAGAGACCCTCACTCCACTCCAGATAGCCCGCGAGCCCATGCACACCGCCCGCGCTGCTGGCGACGGTAAATTGATCGAACTGGAACCGCTCGCTTGAGAGGATGAACCCCGCCTCAACCGAGGTGACATCCAGCGGCCCGAACTTGCCGCCGCTGATCGCCAACCTCCCTTTCAGCCGTGGCGACGAGACGCTGCCCCCAATGGAGCCGTTCATCGCTATATTTGCGGTGATGGGGTAAAAACGGGGAGAAAGGCCCAGTTCGGTCAGGAATCCGGGCGGCAGGTCGGTTAGATCGACGCCGATCTCGAAGGAGCCTGTCAGCTTGTTCAGAAAGCCGCTCTTGCCCGCCCCCTTGATGTCGATGCGATCACTTAGCCAATGGAATGAGTCGATATCTGCCCCGCCCAGCGTACGCTTGCCGGAGAAGGCGAAACTTTGTAGTTTTTCGACAAGCCCCTTCCAGCCGAACTCGCCACTGGCGATGGAGCCGGAGAGCTTCTTGCCCTTCCAGTCGATATTGACACCCTCCACCTCCAGAGAGAGGGCTTTACCCTCGTCCAGATAACTGATGGAGGCGTCCGACAGCTTGAGCTTGTGGATGGAGATATCGGGAGGGGTGAGGTCTATCGGATGGTCAACGTCATGGGGGCTTACATCCTTTTTACCAGCATCACGACGCTCGACGACAACAACAGGGCGCTCGGCTTCCAGCGTCAGCGTCAAGTCACCCCCAAGGGTGCGCAGCAGGTGCAGCTTGGCGTGCACCCTGCCACCGGTCGCGCTCCAGCCCGCATCGGGGTCCTTCGCCGCAAAAGTATCCAGGGTGAGCGTCGGGCCAACCGGGTCAAAATCCAGCCCCTCTACCTGGGCGGAGATACCCATCGAGGAGAGGCGCTCAATGAGAAAATCGCGCACGATGGTATCGAATCGCGACGTCTTGGCGAAGGCAAAGGCCAGGATCGCGACCAGAATCAGCAACGTCACCCCGATCCCAACCCATTTTGATGCTCGAATCAGTTTCGTCATGTATCTTCCAGGCCTACTAAAAAGCCGCGTAAAACCCGCCAAATTGACACGGTAATAGGTTCGCCCTAGACTACCATGAATGCATCAAACTCTCGACCCGGAGGCCGCATTGAAACTCCCCGATCGTCGCGCCCGATCGTATGTTTAGTGGATTTTCAATCACTCAACCGGTAAAAGTCAATTAAATCAGTAAATTAAAAGGGATTATGGAAGTTCCGGGGATACCGGCTGCGCGCATATCCCCCTGGTCATATCGGCCAATTTCCAACCGCTGAAGGGTAACAATGCGCTATATAATCGTCGCGACCGATGACAAACCGCTAGGGATGATCGACCCCTCCAAACTGGACGCCGACTGCTACTTCCTCTCCAGCGACAGGGGGCTAAACGCCAGAGCCTCGCGCAGAGGGTTCAAAGTCGCCAAGGGATTCACCGGCGACCCGGAGTTCTACGAGCGCATCAAGCTCACACACCGCGACCGGGTCCTGATCTGGCTGGACACCATCGGGGAATTAAACTCCTGCCTTGACGCTATATTCAGCTATTGCCCCGAGATAGCCGTCACGGCCACCACCGACAAGCCCCTGAAAATACAGGAAAACTGGCAACACACCGTGCGCCTGGCGGCGCCAACCTCCTTCGTGGGTTCCATGCGGCGCGAGCTTGAAAAAGCCACCTCGATCAAATCGGTCTCGACCCTCAGGGCGCTCTTCAAGGATGCCGAGAAGGTGCTGCTGCTCCTCCAGGACGACCCCGACCCCGACGGCATCGCCTCCGCCCTGGCGCTAAGAGCCATCCTTGGACGCAACCGGCTCTCCGCGCCCATCGGCTCCTTCGGGCTGGTCACGCGCCCGGAAAACGTCGCCATGGTCACCGCGCTTGACGTCGAAGTCATCAGAGTTGAAAAAGATGAACTGGACCAGTTCGACAAAATTGCGCTTATAGATCTTCAGCCCTATCACTCACCCGACATCCCGCTTGAGATCGACGCGGTCATCGACCACCACCCGCGACGGAGCAACTACAAAGCCACCTTCAAGGATATCCGCCCGCGCTACGGAGCCACCTCCACCATCCTCACCGAGTACCTGCTGGCGAGCCACACCACCATCTCGCAACGCCTCGCCACCGCGCTCCTCTATGGGATAAAAACCGACACCCAGCTCTTTGGCAAAGACAACACCCCCCAGGACGTGGACGCCTTCGCGTCGCTCTACCCGCTGGCGAACCACGCGCTGCTGCGTCGCATCGACCGGCCGCAGATACCCCGGAGCGACATCGCATCCATTAGCGCCGCGCTCACCGACGCCATCATCATCGACAACATCATCTTCGCCCACATGGGACCGCTCACGAGAGAAGACGTGATCCCCTACTTCGCCGATTTATGTCTGGAAATTGAAAACGCGGAATGGTCAGTGGCCAGCGGAGTGTTTGAAGGGCAACTGATAATGTCAGTAAGAAACTACGGGTTAGGCCGCTCGGCAGGCGAAGTCGTCAAAGCCGCCTTCGAGAAATACGGCAGCGCCGGAGGCCACAAAGCTATGGCTAAAGCCGTGATCCCGCTGGAGAATTTGCCGCCGGAATGTTTGGAACACGCGCCATGGATTAGCGAAACGTTTTTGGAGGCATTGAATACAAATGACAGCACCTGCGAAAAAAAGTAGCCGGAAAAGATCTTTTTCATCCTTCAAAAGAAGGGTTCTCTACTACGGGATACCCAGCGGCTTTAAGCACAAAAAAATGACGGAAAGGGACGTCCCCCCCGTGCTGGTCGCCCTCCTTATCACCTGTTTAGCCCTGTATGCCGGATATCAGCTGTTTGGGATGTTGCTAGGGTGAGCGCTCTGGGCCGCTGGGCCGGTTACGCTGGGCGCTAGGCCTTTTTTTGATTGGATTGGTTTTATGTTATGCGGGGACTACTCGTCCCCTGCACCCCGAGGTTACTTTCTTCGCGCCAAGAAAGTAACCAAAGACGCGCCCCTTCGAGCACGTGTGCTCGCCTACGGCGACCGTTCGCGTCTGAGGGAGGGTCATGAACTCGGCTTCGCCTCAAACAAGATGACCCTCAAAAACTCCTCACCCGCTCACTGCACAGCTCGGTGGGGGAGGGGTTGAAATCTAAGGCAATTAAGTATTGCGTCCCCCGAACTATCCCCCGAACTACCGGTCCTCCGAACTCGGATAAGCCTTTGTTGTACTATAATCAAGCGTTTTCATGCTTTGCCTTCAATGCTTTTCTTGCGGCTTTTTTCACCATTTTGCTTGCTTCTTTTGCTTTATCCCCATCCACTAAATCTCTCTTAACCACCTCATGTTTAAGCAGTTCTTCAATAGCTTCTTCAGCAATTTTAACGCCTTTGTCTAATTTGCGAAGTTCTCTGCGGATACATTTTACAACTGGCTCAGAAAGAATTGCTGCGGCAATTGTATATTTATTTACGATACCTTGAGCATGATCAAAAGCTTCAATAGCAGATTTTTTTGCCCCTTCTTTACTCAGCAAATAAAATAACTCTACCAATTCAGATGTTTTCAGTTTTCCTTCAAGTAAGTCTGCTTCAAAAACCATATCAAAAGAAATAGGCTTCTCAAATTTCATCTTATAGGCCCGCCAAACTGGCCCATTAGTTAATACAACCCAGTCTATGCCTTCATTTGCAGCATAATTAACAGCTTGCCTCAAGTGTGAGTCGTTGAGGTCTTTGCCAATTGCCTTAACCTCAACCAAAAATAGAAGCTCATCATCTTCAACTACAGCAAGGTCACAATATGTGCCCCTTATCAAGTACTCTGTTGTTACTTCATCATATCTATCATATCCAAGTATTTCCACTAGCATATCAGCAATTATCAATGCAGTATCTGATTCATTAACGTCTTTTGATTTTGCGTTGGCAACTATTTTAGTGAAGCGCCTAATACCTTTAGTGATGCGTTCATTTGCTTTTTGTGGGATACTTGACATTGAGTCCTCCTAGCAATAATTAATAATTATTCTGTCATTATAACAATAATATCTGTTTAGAACAAATATTAGGCGAAACCGCCCGACACAGCATCCTGTGCGAACCCAAGGAACCAACCAAGAGATTGAGTGACAACAGTATGTACAATACGGCTAGCGATTGAGCGCTGGTGGTGACGCTGGTTTCGTGCAGGAGGCGAGGTCGCCCCACCCTGCCGCCATCCATGAGGTATTAACGCCAAACTCAACTGAAAAATCCGTTGCGTTTGCGACCGGTCGCACTTTGCGCCCGTCTTTTACAAGGTCGACAATCCCGTACATTGCCATAGTCTTCAAGGTTCTTGAGAGATTGGCGCTTTTCCTGCCGGTGAGCTCTTCCAGCTCCTTGATTGATCTTGGCTCATTTTTGGCGATTGCACCCAAAAGGGCTTGGTTTCTCTCGCTGAGCACTTGGCGCATGGAATCCAACGACTCGAACCACACCTTTGGTTCACCCTTTTTCGGGATGTGTCTACCCGCGGCGATGGCAGTGGTCCTCTTTATGTAATCTTGCTTTTTTATGATCCCAATTTTCATGGTTTTCATTTTCACACCTCCGTAATCCCGTTTACCTCATTCCAGAAGTCCTCAATCAATTTCACAGGAGAGGTAAACTCGTAATGCCTGATATCTTCTCTGCGATGTACGTGATCCCAGGTGGTAACCTTCACCACATAATTCTTGCGGCGCGGTTTGACGTGGTGAGCATTGTCAAAACACAAAACCCTATCCCGATGTTTATCGAGAAGAACAAGTCTGTAGTCAATGCCGTGGGGCCGCCCTTTGGTGGGAGTTACCCTGTAAACAGTAAATTCCGTCGTCCATCCATCGCCAAAGGTAAACTCTTCGCCGTCCATATTAAGAAGAACATCTAAACCATCTTGGCTTATTTCCGACATTCTACCCCCCCCCCACGGACGAAACACATCGGATCAATACTTATCACCTGCTGATAAGATAGCTCTGCGCTTTGGGCGTGTCAACAATAATTAAACACCGCACACAGGAGACTCAGGGTCACGGGAGTTCGGGGGGGAGTTCGGGAGACGTAATACTCAATCAGGGTCGGATTGCCTGAGGCGAAGCCGAGTTCCCAACCCGTTCCAATGCCTTTGACCTACCCTCCCCCTTCAAGCGGTTGAAGCGAGCAGGCGAAGGACCAGAACCTTACGCAGAAGCGAGTGGAACGAGCGGCTTCGGAAGGTTTCCGGAGCGGTGAGCGGTCCGCGTGTTGTTTTTGACTTTCAACTCCCCACCGAGCTGTGCAGTGAGCGGTCGAGGAGTTTTGAGGGTCGGGTTGTCTGAGGTGAGGCGCTAGCCGAGCTGAGTTTCCGACCCTCCCGAGACGCGAACGGTCGCCGCAGGCGAGCACACGTGCTCGAAGGGGCGCGTCTTTGTGGAACTTTCTTAGTGCGAAGAAAGTTTCCGAGGGGTGCAGGGGACGAGCAGCCCCCGCATACAATAGAAAAGGCCTTCGTAAGAAGGCCCTCCCAATCAAAAAAACCGCGTACAAGCTGCGCGACTCAGCGTCCCCCCCCCTACTCAAGTATCTCCAAGGCATGCCTCGCCGCATCCTGTTCCGCTTCCTTCTTGCTGCGTCCCCTGCCGCGCGCAAGCGCACGGTTACCCAACACGGCTTCCACTACGAAGCTTCTATCGTGATCCGGGCCGGTGGCTTCCAGGTGTTTGTAGGCGGGGGCTTGCTTGTATCTACTTTGACAGAATTCTTGAAGCTTTGTCTTGTAGTCCTTTGATATTACTTCTGCTCCAGATTCGTCGATAACGGGTCCGTAAATCGATTCGACGAAGCGATAGGCCAGTTCAAAGCCGCCGTCCAGGTATATCGCCGCTATCAGTGCTTCCAGCGCATCGGCCAGGATGGAGGGCTTGTTGGCTCCGCCGGATTGCGCTTCTCCCCTGCCCAGCTGGATGTAGGCTCCCAGCCCCAGGGTGCGCGCCACGTATGCCAGCGTCTCTTCCTTGACCAGATGGGCTCTGGTGCGCGACATGTCGCCTTCGTTCTGCTTGGGCTCCAGTTCAAACAACAGTGTCGCCACGCAGAGGCCAAGGACGGAGTCGCCGAGGAATTCAAGGCGTTCGTTGTGTTCGGTCCCGTTACCGGCTTCATTTGCGTATGAGCTATGAACCAGCGCCTTGTTGAGCAGTTGGGGCTGCTCGAAGAGATAACCCAGGTCCTCTTCAAGGGTGCGCAGGGCTTCCTGGCGGTTAATATCCATTATTTTGAGCCTCCAACCTTACCTGTCAAATATTTACCATCCCATCTTAGCAGAGTTACCGGGAATTCCACACCGGTTAAAGAGTCTGAATGCTCCACCAACACCTCGACATAGTTGCGCAGACGGGCTTTTGTGTACCGGGTTCCATCAACGACCACCTGCGATTCGGCCAACGCCAGCCCCCCGCCGCCATCCATGCGGGCGTAGAACGCACTCTTTTTCTCCGTGGAGAGGGCGCGAAGGGTCGCGGCGCGGCGCTTGATGGTTGGCTGATCCACCTGACCGTCCATATCATAGGCGGGGGTTCCGCTGCGCGGGCTGAAGGGGAAGACGTGGAGATAACAGAGGTCGATCTTTTCAAGTAGCGCAACCGTCTGCTCAAAATCCTCTTCCGTCTCGCCGGGAAAACCGACAATGACGTCGAAGCCGAGGCAGATATCATTCATCTTTGCCGCCGCCATCTCCATCCGCTCAAGGAAGGAAGCACCGGTATAGGGCCGCCCCATCAGCTTGAGGATGCGGTCGCTGCCCGACTGGAGCGGGATATGGAGATGGGGGCAGAGCTTATCGGAAGCAGCCATTACACTGAGAAATTCCTCGGTCACCTCAAGGGGTTCGAGGCTGGAGACGCGGACCCGGTTGAAGGCCGACTTCTCCGCGATGCGCAGTAACTCAATGAATGTTCCGGGCGGGCTGAGGTCTCTGCCCCAGAGGCCAAGATGCACCCCGGTCAGGACCACTTCCCTGTGACCGCCTGTCAATAGTCGCGCCAGTCCTTTTTCAACTTCGGCGGGTGCAAGCGAACGGCTCGGACCCCGTGCGTGGGGGACGATGCAGTAAGAGCAAAACGCCTCACAGCCATCCTGCACCTTGAAAAAAGCGCGGCTGCGCTCGCCAAAGCGGGTCACCGGTTCGGGCTCAAGGATGGTGGGGTCGGCGCTGCGATTGACCTTGACGCCACTCTCGCCGGCCAGGATCATCCCGGCCAGTCTGGGCTTTTCGGCGTTGCCGACCACCAGATCGACACCCAACGCCGCCAACGTCTCCGGCTCCAGCTTGGCGTAGCAACCTGCCGCCACGATGCGCGCACCGGGGTTTTCCCGTATCGCACGGCGAATCATGGCGCGGGCGTCGCTATCCGAGCGATGGGTGACGGTGCAGGTGTTGACCACCACCAGGTCCGCCACCTCGCCAGCATTGACTATCGTATAGCCGTGGCCCGCCAGGGTCTCCTCCAGGGAGGCCGACTCGTAGCGATTGACCTTGCAGCCAATGGTAAGGATTTTGGCGCGCTGACTGGTATTGGTGCTCACCGGCTGCCCTTCCCTATCCACGCGCCGCCGATGACCGTGTCGCCATCGTAGAAGACCGCCATCTGTCCCACTGCGACGCCAAACTGGGGTTCCCCGAAGTGGACAACAACCCGGTCACCGCTGCGCTGGACTTCGCAGGGGACGTCAGCGGCAGTGGAACGAATCTTCACGGTGCAAGCAAAGCTGCCGCCAGCGGGAGCCTGATCCATCCACACCGCCCCGAACCCCTCCATCCCACGTGACATCAACATATCGCGGGGGCCGACGATGAGGAGGTTCTCCACCGGATCGCGCTCTATGACGTACAGGGGCTGCGGAGCGGAGACGCCCAACCCCCTGCGCTGGCCCACCGTGTAGAGGAATGAACCCTTGTGGGTGCCCAAGGCCTTGCCGCCTGTGTCCACGATCCTTCCAGGCATGGGGCCGCCCAGCTTCGCGGAGAGGTAGCGGGCCGTGTCGTCTCCCTCGATGAAGCAGACATCCTGGCTCTCGGACTTCCCGGCCACCGGCAGTTTCTTCCCGGCGGCGTACTTGCGCACCTCCACCTTGGTCATTGAACCCAGCGGAAATAACACACCCTGTAAGCCGTGGGGCTCACTAGGCAGCAGGAAATAGGACTGGTCCTTGGTCGCATCCAGTCCGCGTTTTAGTGCAGTGCCCTCCAGCCGCGCATAGTGACCGGTGGCGACGTAATCGTAGCCAAGGGTCCGGGCCAGCTTTTTCAGGCCGGGGAACTTCACCCCCCGGTTGCAGAGGATGCAGGGGTTGGGGGTCTTGCCCTCCCCATAGGCGTTGACGAAACCGTCAATGACCTTCTCTTTGAAATCATTGACAATCTCTTCCTCAAAGAACTCAATACCCAGCAGCCCCGCCACCGTGCGGGCATCGTCGGCTGCGCCGGGGGGTTCATCGTCGCGCATACGCAGACGTGCCCCGGCCACAGTAAAGCCCTGCTCCTGCAACAGCGTCGCAGCGGACGAGGAATCCACCCCTCCGCTCATTCCCACCAAAACTGATTTCATCGGGTTGAATCGCCTTTAAAAGTGATCGTTAAGTGATTGATAACAGGGGCTGGCTCAAGCAACTGAGCGTGCGGAACTCAACCTGAAATTATGCGCGGCACCCTCCTCATCAAAAGGGCGCACTTGGGGGTCAACTTCACCCTCAATACCTCTTGTCTGCTGTTTGCGATTTTTCTTTCGTGGTGTCAAACACAAAATGACGCGTGATTAAATACATAATCAGCGTATAGCTCATAGCCGCTGCAAGTTGGGAAATTACCACATGGAGATTGAAATAAGTCAGTGCCACGCGCAGGACCAGTAAATTTGAAGCAAATGAAATACCAAAAGCTAAAAGATAGCGAATGCTTTCGGGGACAACATGGCCGTTGCTCCTGAAAACGAATTTCTTTGAGATAACAAACCCTAACGTAAACCCAACGGCGTATCCGATGATATTTGAAACCATCGGAGAAAAACCCACTGACATTGCGATGAAGATAACGCCAAAGCCGACAATCGTATTGATCACTCCACTTCCCGCATAGCGGGATAAATACCCGGCCTCCCTGCGCCAATTAAATGTGGATTCAGTATTTTCAGCCATTCAGATACCTTTATTGTGGCAATAAATTTCTACTCTACCCACAGGCTTTAAAAACAACAACCAAACGTCCTTCATCTCTTGGGCTGCGTAAATGCAGCCTTCTCCGCAGCCATAACATGAGCAATACCAACCATAATATTCGTCCTGGGTATATGTCTGTTGATTGGCAGGACAATGGAACGGAACCGTATCTTTCGAGCGTAAAGGCCAGATAAGTTGCTCAAACTGGTAACTATCCTTGGGGGACGCCGAGTGATTTTTTTGTAACTTGATATAATTTCAGCAACTGTAGTGGGCCGTTCCGAAGCAACTATTTTGATAAAAGTGCCTTGATTTCCGCTTATTTCATGCAGCGTGGCGAATATCAAGGCGGCGGCATCGTCACTGGTAATGTAATCGCGAATAGTATCAAACGGCACATAGATTTGTATCGGCTGATTACGCAATATTCGGCGGGCAAACATGGCTATAAGCCCTTGTTGCTTCCCAGTCGCTTGGCCTGGGCCATAAAGGGTGGATATTCGTGCAAGCAAAACATTCACGTTGCGGTTATTGCTTGCAAATGTACCTATCAAGTTTTCTTGCTTTAGCTTTTCCCCTGCATAAGCGGTGGTCGGGGCGATGGGTGTGTTTTCGGTGATGATGTCATCTGTTGCACCGGCATATATTGCACCCGCTGAACTGGCAAAAATAAAGCAGCCCTTCGCCGCAAGAAGTCTTGGTTCATCTTGGATGATACTGAGCAATGAGGATAAGGTTCGTGTTTCGACTGCAAGTTCTTCCTCAACGCTGCCCATGGTGCCAATACCGGCGGCCCAGTATATTTGCCAATTTTTTTCCCTACCTACACAAGTAGCAAAGGCATTAACTGCTGCTGTTAGCTGGAGAGAGAGATCGGATTCACAGCCCCAGCTAAAGCGATCGACTGGCGTATACACGCTGGTTCCTGTACGGCGCAATGTACGATGTAGCGCCGAGCCTAAAAGGCCGTTGCCCCCTAAAACCCAAGCAATTGTCATTCGTGAATCGCTGGACGGGTGGGTTTCGTGCTGATGACATATAAAGGTTTACCCATAACAATCCCGGTTGTCACCGCCAGGTATTCAGCAATCACTCCAAGAGAGGTCAGGATGACTCCAGAGAAAAACGAGGTAACAATTAATAGCGAGGCCCAGCCCTGGACTGGGTTGTCACTAAAAAATTTTCCAAAAAGTGCATAACCGGAAATCAAAAACGTTAGCGCGATGGAACAAAGGCCAATAGCTGTGATCACTCTAAGTGGACGGGTGCCGGTGGAAAGAATCAGCCTCCAAAAATGAGCAATAAGCTTGATATATGAGTATCCCGATGGGCGATCCATTTCATTGTTAAGCTGTACCGGACAGTGACCAATGCGGCCTGCAATCCAAAAAAGTCCTACGTCAAGATAGACGCCATTTCCACAGTAAGCCGCCAAGGTCCGCGCAACCTCACCATCGACCAGTCGAAAACTATTGAATTTACCCACGTAGCCACCACCTAGAAGTTTTTTAGTGATGGTTTTTGCCGCCTTGCTCAGTGTGTTTCGCAACCAGCCATGGGGTGGCGGGTTTGTAGGTTGTGCATAAACGACTTGGAGCGATTTGCTGATTGCGGTATCCAGCATACGACCGATATCCGTAGAGTCTTGTTGCCCATCTTCGTCAATAGTCACAACCCAACCGCCCGTAGCACTAGCCATGCCGGCCATCGTCGCAGCGTGTTGCCCATAATTTCGGGATAACCATACTGGACGAACAAATGAATATTTAGATTCGAGCATCTGCAAGGCCAGATCGGATCGGTCGGGGCCACAATCGTGGACGAGTATGACTTCATTGACTACAAAGCGTATCCCACCAGGAGTCGACTGCTCGGAGGTCAGCGGCTCAAGTTCCTCTATCAATATCGGTAGCGTTTTCTCCCCGTAATAAACGGGTATAACGATAGAGATATGATGAGGCGCTGAATCGTTCATGGTTTTTAGTTTCCCGATTTATTTTATGGCTAATATTTTAATACTTATATGCTTAACAGTACTCAATATTTAGATATTGTCAGTACGTAACGGCTCTTTAACTCTTAAATATATCGCCAAAAGTATTAACATCATAAATATCCCAAAAATCTTTATGAAGTTAAAGTAGCGAACCTCAAAGTGAATTAACACAAAAATCGCCAGATTCGAAGAGAATAGTGAGACATTGATCCACATAAACAGGGGCCATAAAATATGCGATCTTATTTTTCTAGTAAACAACAAGGCAACTGTAGTTGCCAGCGCAAAAAGCGCTAGCCCATTCATCATATTGTCCCAAAGCGTTGGGTTGTTTTTGGCAAGTCCAACGTCGTCCGGTGATGAGAACCAGTATTTTCCTATAGAGGCAGTCTTTATTGAACACCACTCAACCGGATGTGCAAAGAAAGTTTTAACAAATAACTTCTTTGCATTTTCAAAGTCTCCGCAGCTACTTGGGTCTATCCTGCAAACGATATTTCCATGACCTTCAATTAGAAACTGTGCACCAATATCCTTAAGGTACTTGGTGGTCGTCACAGCGTCTCTAAAAGTAAGGGTGGAGGTTTGCACCCAAAGAGGCGCCCCTTGGTAAACCCAATGATAGACCCTCCATGGGACAGTTGCTGCATGGGCGACCAGAAGCAGGACAATGATGGTTTGCAAAGTTGCAGCCATCGGACCCGTGCGAATAAACCTCCGCAAACGATTTACCAATAGGGCAACTACCAATAAAATTGCAAAAAAAGTCATTGCAATCAAGAAGAGTTCAAACTGTGAGCGAAAATATGCGGATAATGCCAAGGACAATCCTGCTAACGTCACATCTTTAAGTGAATTACGCCCAACTGAACGTATTGCCAACAGAACAGATACTAAAAAGAAAGCAATTGAAAACGATTCTCCAAAAACCACGCCTTTTGGTTGAAGTAGAGACACTCTAGCTATTGGTAAAATAAAAATAAGCAAAGGCAAAATTACAGCAATATAGTTTTTTACATGTGCTTTAAAGAAGTCATGAAAAAGCACCAGTACTGCTGTAAATAATATAATTACCAATATTTGTAATATTAAAACTATGAATTGAGTATCGACTCCCAGTGATTTTATTATAGCAGCTTCAAGTAGCACAAACCCTGGGGGCCAAAGATTAAATATCCACAGGTTGTTGGGGCTTAGCCACCCATTGTTGGCAATGTCAATTGCCCCAGTTGCAAAGCTGGCAGGATCCGCACCTCCATATATATCAATAAGTTGCTGAAGTGTTGTGTTAAAAGGGTCAAATTGATTTGGTGAATCAATTTTCCATAAAGCAAAAACACATAAGGTAAGAAAATAGAAAGTGCATAATAAAAATGATTTTCGATTGAATCGTTTCATTGAATGAGTGCCTTAATATTCTTGGTTATATCCACGCTCCTGTTGCCAGTGACCTTCCCTTCTACATTTTCAAATAAATGGGGGAGCCGGGGGAGCTTGGACAGCACACCTATTTAACAACCTTCTTCCTCCCAGCTACCCTCTTCTGCGTCACTCAAAAACCGGGCCGCGCCCATCTCGTCGAGGAGAAACTCGGCCTCCCAGTGGGCCAGTTCTACTCTGCGTTTATACCTGAAGGAATCTATCTGGACGATGATCGACTCGGCATCACCCTTCCCCTTCTCCAGCCGCGCGGTGCAGTTGGGCCGCGCCACCTCGGCCCGGAGCGCTATCAGGAGCCGGTAGGAGTGGTGAATGCGGCGAAAACGGCTGTCGTCAAATCTCTCGAAGTCGGAGTTTCTTGAGAGTTCGCCGCCGTGCAGCTTTCTCAGCATGTGTATTTCTTCCAGGTGATCGTCCATAGTGCGATCCTACCCCATTGGCCCCAGCTTTAACAAGTGGCCCAGGGGTTTGTTGAAAAACCCCGGATATCCTCCAATTGACGTTGTCATGGGCTTGACTCTCAACACGATTTGCTAAAGGATTGTGGCCTGGTCGAATATATTCCCCGTTCAAATTGCTAGGGTAAAAATGACGGATTTTCCGCAAAAAAAGACTGTTGAAGAGATAAACGACAAGATACGCAAGGGCAACTGCGTGGTGGTGACCGCCGAGCAGATGATCGGCATCGTCGAGTCCGAGGGGGTAAAGTCCGCCGCCAGGAAGGTGGACGTGGTGACGACCGGCACCTTCGGTACCATGTGCTCGTCGGGCGCGTTCCTCAATTTCGGCCATACCAAGCCCAAGATGAAGGCCAGCCAGGTGTGGATCAACGGCGTCGAGTCCTACGCTGGCATCGCAGCGGTGGACTGCTACGTGGGGGCCACCCAGGTAAAACGCGGCGACCCCCTGAACGGCGTACATCCGGGGCGCTTCTACTACGGCGGCGGCCATGTGATTGAAGACCTCGTGGCCGGTCGAGAGGTGCGCCTGAGGGCGGAATCCTACGGCACCGACTGCTATCCCAACCGGGAAGCGGTCCTGAACATGAAACTTGAGGATATGCGCGACGCGGTGCTGCACAACCCGCGCAACGCTTACCAGAACTACAACTGCGCGGTGAACAGGAGCGACCGGACCATATACACTTACATGGGAGTGCTGCGGCCCAACCTCGCCAACGCCACCTTCTCCTCGGCGGGCCAGCTCAGTCCACTCCTCAACGACCCCTACTACCTCACCATGGGCACGGGAGTACGCATCTTCCTGGGCGGCGGTGTTGGGGTCATCAGTTGGGCCGGGACACAGCACGCGCCCGAGACCCCGAGAAACGAGCGCGGCATACCCGTGGGCGGCGCAGGGACGTTGATGCTAACCGGCGACCTGAAGCAGATGAACTCGCGTTTTCTTCGCGGGGCGTCGCTCATCGGCTACGGCACCAGCCTGATGGTGGGCGTGGGCGTACCGATCCCGATCTTGAATGAGGAGATCGCCTGGCACACGGGGGTCTCCAACAAAGAGATAGCCTGCCCCGTGGTGGATTACGGCAGCGACTACCCCAACGCGGAAGGCGCGCCCCTGGGGCAAGTCTCCTACGCCGACCTCTACTCGGGCTCCATTGAGGTCGCGGGCAAGAAGATTCCCTCCACCCCGCTCTCCAGCCTTCCAAGGGCCAGGGAGATAGCAGATACCCTCAAGGGCTGGATCGAGGCGGGCCAGTTCACCCTGGGCGCGGCGCAGGAGCCGCTAAAGACCCCGGAAACGCGGGTCAAGGTACCCGGCGGCGGCTAGACGGCAATGGACAAGGGAAACACCGCCGACCCTCGTTTTTACAGGGTTTACCAGGACCTGCCCGACTGCGCCTTCAGGGTCGTGGTGGAGACCACCGATCTTTACATACGCGCCGATGGCGATTTCACCGGCGAGGCGCTTGCTGCAGCCAGGTCGTCGCGAAGGATCATTGAAGAACACATCGCTGCCTGCCCGCAATTCGCCACCTCGCTCTCTCCCCTTCCCCTGCCCGAGGGTTCGGGCAAGCTTGATGAGATGGTGGCGGCCATGTACCGTGCGGGCGAAGCGGCTGATGTGGGACCGATGGCTGCGGTGGCCGGTGCGGTGGCGTGCCGGGTCGGCCGGATAGTGAGGAAAAAGTCCAGCCGCGTGCTGGTGGAAAATGGCGGGGACCTCTACCTGGACACCGACCAGTCGGTGCTGATGGGTATATACGCCGGGCCATCGCCCTTTAGCGGCAGAATAGGCTTGCGATTCGAGCCCGATCCCCTGCCCCTGGCGGTGTGCACCTCATCGGCCACGGTCGGTCCCAGCCTCTCAACCGGGAAGGCCGACGCCGCCACTGTGGTGAGCCGCGACGCAGCGCTGGCCGATGCGGTGGCGACGGCGCTGGGGAACAGGGTGACCGGCCCCGAAGAGCTGGAAGGGGCGCTGGACTGGGCGCTATCGATCCCCGGCATCATGGGAGCGTTGGCGATAACCGGCGAAAACATCGGCCTGCGGGGCGAGATGGTTTTGGAAAAAATATAGGATATTCAACCGCCCGAGTACCGGGCCGGTAAGGAGCATGAAATGGATTACAGCCGCATCGTCCTCCTGGTCTTCCATCAGGAGGTCATGTACAAGCCGCTCATATACAAGCTCGTGCGCGAGTTCGATCTTGTCTTCAACATCCTCGAAGCGAAGATACTGCCCCGTCGGGAGGGCCGCCTGATCCTTGAGCTTAACGGCTCAAAGGAAGATGTCTTGCGGGGAATTGAATACCTGGAAAAAGAGGGCGTCACCGTCACGAGGATCGCCGACCAGATACACCGCGACGAGGAAGCCTGCGTCCACTGCGGCGCGTGTACCGCGGTATGCCGCACCGGAGCGCTGGTGACCGACCCGGAGACGATGGAGGTCCTCTTCATCCCGGACAAATGCGTGGCCTGCGGCCAGTGCGAGACCGCCTGCCCGATGAATGCGCTGATAGGCGTGAACATTGAGCGTATTTCGGCGTGATATTTTAGAAAAGTAAAAGAGAAGCAGCCAGCCCACCAACGACTAAAACGTGTAGCTCTTGCCTGCTCTGGTGAAGCGCATCAGTCCCGTGAGTCCTTCATGCTTTCGCCAATCGTCACCGTAATGGACCAGCATGATGCGTGACTGGTAGGATGTGTCCAGCTGCATCAGATGTTCCAGCGGGGTGTGGATCGTCCCTGGAATCCTCTCCAGCTCGCAATCGTGGAAGATCGCCTGGGCATCCCCCCCAAAGGTGTCCAGATTGAAGAGGCTGAGTTTTGAATCGCAGGTGAACATGACCTTACCATCAGTTACCGTGTCCATCATCTTGTAGCCCCAGCAGATGCGCCCGGGGACATGGGGCACCTTGAAGGGTGTGACGACCACCGACCCGAAGATCATTTCGCGCCCCCCGACCACCTCCTCCACATTGAAGTAGGTCTCCAGCCCGGCTTCCTCTTCCTTGCCGGTGCCATGACCGAGTATCTGGCCCATGCCGCCCTTTAGCGACTGGTTCCAGAGGTCCTCCACCATGGTATCGGGCACGTAGAGGGTCAGCTTTTTCTTCCATAGAAAGCGGCTGCAAAAGCCCAGCTCCTCCAAGCCGCCGATATGGTCGGAGTGCAAATGGCTGATGATAATATTGTCGATCGATTCGGGTGGGACTTCCAGCTTCGTCAGCGCACGGGTGGCGGTGTGGCCGCAGTCGAGCAGGAAGGGCTCACCCTGGGCAGGCTTGATCAAAAAGTTCGTATTGCCGAGAGTCTTGGCGAATGCGCTGCCGACTCCCAGGGGCACGATCTCCATCCGGTTCTCCTCACCTTTACCACACGCGGCTAGTGGTAAACCTCGTCTGCTGTTCGCGGCAATTCTATAACGGCTTAGTGGGGGAATTATATCAAAATGTATGCAAAATAAAATAAACTTGCGCCACACAAGCTCCCAGGCGGCTTCTTGAAAAACTCTCCAGAAGCGGGGAGTAACGCTAATCCGGGCTGAACTGGAGCTTTTAGCCGATGGCTGGGCAAACCCCTGACTAAGCCGACGATAAACTGGAAGCCCTGAATATCATTCGAGACAAGTTTTCAAAACCGAAAACTTGGATGCGCATTTGCGCACCTTTAGGCGAGGCCCCAAGGGGGCCGAGTCCACCAGGAAGGGGATAAAAATGACCGCAGGCGTACTGAATTAGGTCTTTCGAGGATCATTTTTCACCCCTGGCAACGTCAATCGGAGGATTTTGGGGGTTTTTCAACAAGCTTATATCCCCGGTTTTCTTGACCCCCGCGAAAACGGATTGTTATACTGACAAATTACCGAAGTATTGAACTTTTAAACGAATGTCAGCCTTTACCCCTCCTTTTTATCCTTGTGGGCATCGGGCATAGCGGAGCGTCAGTTGAAATTGAACGAAACCATAAAATCCATTCTGGAGCGCAAATCGGTACGGCGCTACACCGACGAGCCTGTGGGAGAAGAGACCCTCTCCACCCTTGTGGAGGCGGCGCGCTGGGCCCCCTCGGGACTGAATAATCAGCCCTGGCGTTTCGTCACCATTGAGAGCAGGGAAAAGCTGGACGAGGTAGCCGGTTTCACCAAGTATGCTAAAATACTGAATAACTCCACCGCCGCCATTGGAGTCTTTCTCGACACCTCCACGATCTACCATCGGGAAAAGGACATCCAGTCCATCGGCGCGGCGATAGAGAATATACTGATCGCCGCCGAGGCGTTGGGGGTTGGAGCCTGCTGGCTGGGCGAGATACTCAACCGGCGTGAAGAGGTGGAGAAAGCGCTTGAAGTCGCGCCCACCCTTGAGCTGATGGCGGTTATCGCGCTGGGGCATCCGCCCGAAACAGATGAAGGTTCAAATGCTGCACGCAAGGGACGCTTGCCATCCGAAACATTGATTGTGGGGAAGTTTTAGGAAGCATATGGGCACAATGGGCAATACAAAAATAAAATTCGGCACCTCGGGGTGGCGAGCAATAATGTGCGACGAGTTCACCTTCGCCAACGTGGGGGTCGTCACGCAGGCTATCGCCGACAACCTGAAGGCCCAGGGCCACCCCGGCGACGTGCTGGTGGGGTTCGACTGCCGCTTCATGGGCTCGCGCTTCGCCCGCGAGGCGTGCGCTGTCCTGGCCGCCAATGAAATAAAAGCCGCCGTCACCTCCAGACCCACGCCCACGCCGGTCCTCTCCTTCGACGTGATAAGACACGGACGCGCCGGGGCGATCAACTTTACCGCTTCCCACAATCCGCCCGAATACAATGGGCTGAAGTTCAGCCCCGATTGGGGCGGCCCAGCGCTACCCGAGACAACCAATGACATTGAAGAGCGCGCCAACAAATTAATGGCGAGCGCCCGGTTACCGGCAGCTTTCAAAAAAGTTGACTACGACGAAGCCGAGGCCAGGGGGTTGGTCTCCACCCACGACCCCATGCCCGATTATCTAAATCGCATCCGCGAGCTGATTGATCTGGACCTGATCAAAGCAGCAGGATTGAAAATCGGCCTTGATCCGCTTTATGGGACGGCTGTCGGCTACCTGGACACGCTGCTGACCGAGGCCGGCTGCGACGTCACGATGATACATGCGAACCCCGACCCCACCTTCGGTGGTCGCCCGCCAGAGCCAAGCGAGGCCAACATCCCGGAATTGATCGGGATGGTCAGCGCCGACTCCACATTTCATCTGGGGCTCTCCACTGATGGCGACGCCGACCGCTTTGGCATAATTGACCGTGGTGGCAGGTTTCTGGAGCCGAACTACTTTCTCGCCCTTCTCTTCGACTACCTGGTGCGCGAGCGTGGTTTTGAGGGCGGCGCGGGGAGAAGCGTCGCCACCTCCCATCTGCTCGACGCCGTAGCCAATGACCTTGGCCGCAAACTCTATCAGACGCCGGTTGGCTTCAAGTTCATCGGCGAGCTGATAGCCGGGGATGCGCTGGCGATGGGAGGGGAAGA
>JAUVAU010000060.1 GCA_030591565.1 Deltaproteobacteria bacterium
CGGCGGGCAAGGGACTCTTCGTCAGCCGTAACGGAGGGCTCACCTGGGAGATCATGGACGCAGGGCTGGAAAAATTCAACAACGCCGCCAAACACGTCTTGACGGTGTTGCCCCCCGACGGTGTGAGGCCGCTCTTGATCGGCACCGAGGGCGCGGGGCTGATAAAGTACCTTGGCGGGCGTTGGAAACCGGCAGGGGAGGGGCTCCCCGAAAAACTTAAAGTCAACCAACTGGTGGCGGACCCGAACAACTCCGAACACATCGCCATGGCCACGAGATTTAACGGCCTGTGGGAATCCAGCGACGGCGGCTCCAGCTGGACCCTTCTCAGGAAAGGCCCCTATGGGGTGGCGAGCTGTGTAGCCATAGGTCAGGATTCCACTGTTCTTGCCTTCTTCGCCCAGGAGGGGCTGGTATTGGCCCGGGGCGGCAAGGCACAGAGGCCCACTCCCTTTGGAAACAATGTCATCATGCAGCTGAGGCCGCGCAGCCCTGTGGGCTGGTTTGCCGCATTGGCCGATGATGGGGTGGCCGAGCTTGATGGCGACGCCAAGGTGGTCCGGGCCATCGACAAAGGGATGGACGCCACGAGAATCAAGGCCTTCATTCAGGGTAAGGGATCAAGGGCGCTGCTGGCAGGCGATCGTAATGGCGTCTTCTATTCGGCCAAGGGCAAAAACACTTGGACCAAGCGCGACACAGGGATGCAGATGGCCCCCGTCTCCTCTTTTGCCCTGCAGGGGGATGACCTCTACGCCGGGACCGAGGGCAGCGGGGTCTTCCTCTGGGATGAGCAAGAGGGCAAGTGGCTCGATCGCGGGAGAGCGATGGGTACTGCGAACACCGTCTCCTCCCTGGTGGCTGCCCCGGATGGTAGTATCTACGCCGGAACCGAGGGGGGCGTGCTCTCGACCAGGGATGGAGGGATGGGCTGGACCAGGGTGAATAGCGGGTTGCCCCACTCCTCCCGATGGTCTCTGGCCTTCGATCCGAAAAAGAAGGGTGTCCTCTGGGCTGCGGCTGAGGGAGGACTCTTCGCCACCGAAAACAGCGGCGAGAGCTGGACGAGTGTGGAGTCGAGGCCCTTTGAAGAGGCGCTGCATTCCCAGGGGAAGTTGTGGCTGCGCTCACGGGACAGGGTTGAAACATTGACCGGTGGGAAAAGCCAAACGGTTTATGAGGCTCGCCAAGGTGAGACCCTGCGCTCATTCCTGCCCACAAAGTTTGGTCTGTGGGTGGGCACCAGCGATGGGCTGTGGCTTGTAAAGGATGGCAGGGAGGAGCAGCTATGGGAGGGGGTCGGCGTTACCGCCCTGTTGGTCGGCAATAAAAATAATCGCCTGTACGTGGGGACCGATGGCAGGGGTGTCAAAGTCTTCCGCTTGCAATAGCCTCGCGAATGTGGTCAACTTTTCCGCCGTGATCCCCTACATCGGAGGTGCAATTAAATGAAGAAGACAACATACGTTAAGCCTAAAGTGGTTGGCGTCTCCAGCGTCCATCCCTGCTGACAAAGCCTGTCTTTTCTCCGATTGACGTCGTCAGGCTAAGAAATGATCCTCGAAATACGTCAAGTATTCCTCCGGTCATTTCTTCTCACCTTCCTAATGGACTCGGCCCCCTGTCTGGGGCCTCGCCTAAAGGTGCGCTAATGCGCATCCAAGTTTTCTGTCCTGAAAACTTGCCTCGAAGAAAATCCAACCCTTGTCAGCAATCAGTCAGGCTGGGTGAGTAGATAGACAGACAGTTGCGAGTAGACAATTTTCCAGCCAACTTTCTTTTGTCTACCTTTGTCAACAGCCTGAGGCCGGGCTTGTCTGGATCAATAGTGACAGCGCATGCAAAAGGTCCTCTGTATTTCAGTGTCATTGAATATGTCGAGCTGGGAAATGTCCTCTTCGCCGTGGATCTTGTGGCAGCTTAAACACCACATCTGACGTCCCGGTTTGGAGGGGTCCACCGCCGCTTGGCGAGGGTGCCCCGGTATCGGGTGGCCACCAAGCTCTTCGTCGGGCAGATCGTGACATTCGGAGAGGCAAAGGTTTGCACCTTCCTCAATGAGAAAATTAGGATTGCCGCCGCCGTGGGGCTGATGGCAGTCGTCGCACTCAAGGTCTCCGTGCAGGGAGTTCTTAACCTCCTGGGGCACTGTGTCGAAGTGGCACCGCATACACATGTCGAGGGTGGAGCTTCGTAGGAGGTTCTTTCTCTTGCCGCCGTGGGGGTCGTGGCAGATCAGACATTCACCCGAGGCCACGGGGCCGTGGACGAATTTTTGGCCCAGGAGTGAATCGGTCGTCTGTGAATGGCAGGTCGCGCACAGGGCCATCTGGGAGTTGACCAGGGCAAACCGTGCCGGATCGTAGCTGGGCTGGTGGCAGCTGAAGCAATCGTATGTGCCGGCGGGCTCGTGGGGTTTGGCGGCAGTGTCGATATCGGAATGACATGCGGAGCAGACTTTCCCGACGGGGCTCATCGGGTTGTCACGCACCGTCTCCATCTCCTGGGGGATGGAGTGGCACAGGTTGCAGCGCGCCTCCATGTCGCGGCTATGGAACTTGAACTCCTTACCCTTGCTGCGAGGCACTCTTTTCATGCTGTAGGAAGGGACGTAATAGATGGTCATCTCGCCAAGGCGTTTCTCCGTGGCGGGGTTGGTCCAGATCAGTGTGTTCTTGCCCTCTTTAAGTTTGAGGGTGAGGTGGTGCAGATCGTTTTCGTTGCCGCCCACAATCAACGGCGCGGGAAGCTCGAACCCCATGTGCTCAATCTTGGGGATGAAGCCTGGTTCGGTGTCGTACATGACCATCGTGGATTCGGTGTTAACAATGGCGTTATCGAAGGGCATGATGAATATAATATCGGGCTCGTCGGCGAAAACAGCCAGCGAAGAAAAGGCCATGAGGAAAAGCGTGATACCTATGTAACGCATATCTCTACCCCTCTTGAAATTGAACACGTAGCGCGTAGGCGAACTTGCGAAAATCCCGTGCCTCTAGTAATCTTCCCCTCCCTGAGCCAGGGCTGAAGCGAGGGTTTTAGCGTGATCAAGTCTACAACGAATGCGCAAAACTGCGAAGGCAAAAGACAGCCGAGGGATGAATATTGCTTTATTGAAGATGGGAGAGCAGTAGATGAGTGAATTGTTCGGTTCAAAAAAATATATGGAAACTCCCGAGGGCAGGGCGGCCTATTACAGCCTCGCGGCTCTTGAGGATGCAGGCCTTGGTACCGTTTCCTCCATGCCTCGCACCTTGAAGATCATCCTTGAGGCGATCATGAGGAAATGCGACGGAGCTGTGATAACGGAAGAGGATGTCGCCGCGCTCGCGGGCTGGGACCCGGCGAACCACCCTGAGGGGGAGATCGCCTACAGCCCCTCACGTGTGCTTTTGCAGGATTTTACCGGCGTACCGGCAGTGGTCGACCTGGCCGCGATGCGCGAGGCGTGCAAGAGCCTTGGCGGCGACCCCAAGAGGGTCAACCCGCTCATCCCCGCCGATCTGGTCATTGATCACTCCATCCAGGTGGATTGCTTCGGCTCCACCGACAGCCTGGAGAAAAATATCGAGATCGAGTACAAGCGAAATATGGAGCGTTACGAGTTCTTGAAATGGGGCCAGTCCGCTTTTGACAACTTTCGCGTCGTTCCCCCAGCCACGGGGATAATCCATCAGGTCAACCTTGAGCGGATCGCCGAGGTTGTGGCGTTGCGCCAGGTTGGGGGCGAGAAAGTATTGATGCCCGACACCTTGGTGGGCACCGATTCCCACACCACCATGATAAACGGTCTGGGCGTGTTGGGCTGGGGCGTGGGCGGCATCGAAGCCGAGGCTGCGATGCTCGGCAGGCCGCTCTACATGCTGGTCCCCAGGGTCGTGGGGGTCAAGCTGACCGGTGAACTCGACCCCGGCGCGACCGCAACCGATCTGGTGCTTTTGGTGACCCAAATACTAAGAGAGCATGGAGTCGTGGGCAAGCTGGTGGAGTTTTACGGCCCCGGTGTCGCCAAGTTGAGCCTGCCCGATCGCTCGGTTATCGCCAACATGGCCCCGGAATATGGCGCCACCGCGGGCTACTTCCCCGTGGACGGCGAGACGCTTGAGTATCTGAGGCTGACCGGCAGGAGCAAGGAGCTTGTGGCCCGCGTGGAGCGCTACTGCAAAGAGCAGTTGCTTTTCGGCAGCGACGACGAGCCCCGTTTCAACGAGACTCTTGAGATCGACATGCGGTCGGTGGAACCCTCCATCGCCGGCCCCAAGCGTCCCCAGGACCGCATCGCGCTGAGCAGCGCGGCCTCAACCTTTGCCCGCGACCTGGAGAGTGTCTATTCTAAAAACGACGCGGATACCGGCGTGGAGATAAGGATTGACGGGAGGACCACGGCGACCATCGGGCACGGCGCGGTGGCGATCGCTTCCATCACCTCATGCACCAATACGTCGAGCCCCGCCTTGATGCTGGGTGCAGGTCTGCTCGCCAAAAAGGCGGTTGAGCACGGTCTGACCGTCAAGCCCTGGGTGAAGACGAGCCTCGCCCCCGGCTCCAGGGTGGTTACCAAGTATCTGGAGCAGGCGGGGCTGCTTCCCTACCTTGAGGCGCTGAAATTTCATGTCGTCGGCTACGGCTGCACGACGTGCATCGGCAACTCCGGCCCGATCATCCCTGCGGTGGCCGAGGCGGTGAAGGACTCCGACCTTGTGGTCGCAGGCGTGCTCAGCGGCAACCGCAACTTCGAGGGCAGGATCAATCCTCTGGTCAAGGCCAACTACCTTGCCAGTCCTCTCCTGGTAGTCGCCTATGCGTTGGCCGGGTCGATGGAGGTGAAGCTGGACAGTGAGCCGATCGGCACCGATCCCAATGGGTCCGATATATACCTCGCCGACATATGGCCCACCAATGAAGAGATCAACGAGCTCTCGGCGCTTGCGCTCAACCCCGAGCTGTTCAATGACGAGTACTCCAAGGCGCTAAAGGGCGACGCAGCCTGGAACGCGGTGGAGACCACCACCAGCGACCTCTATCAGTGGGATGAGAGCTCAACCTACATTCGCAACCCTCCCTTTTTCGATGGGCTGGCGATACGAGCCGACGAGCTGGAGCCGATAAAGGGGGCGAGGGTGCTGGCGCTCTTGGGCGACTCGGTCACCACCGATCATATCTCCCCCGCAGGAGCCATTGCCGCAGGCGGCCCCGCTGCCCGGTATCTGGAGGATAATGGCGTGGCGGTGAGCGATTTCAACTCCTTTGGCTCGCGCCGGGGCAACCATGAGGTGATGATGCGTGGCACCTTTGCCAACGTGCGAATAAGGAACCAGCTCGCCCCCGGCACCGAGGGCGGGGTGACGATCAATCTGCTGGATGGCTCCGAGATGTCGATCTATGACGCGGCCATGAGCTACGCCAAGGCGGGCGTGCCGCTGGTCGTGCTGGCGGGCAAGGACTATGGCATGGGCTCCAGCCGCGACTGGGCTGCCAAGGGCACCAAGCTGCTGGGCGTACGCGCGGTCATAGCGGAATCCTATGAGCGCATCCATCGCTCCAACCTCGTCGGCATGGGTGTATTGCCCCTCCAGTTCATCGAGGGTGAGAGCGCCCGGACCCTGGGGCTGACCGGTCGGGAGAGCTTCGACATCGCCGAGCTTGGCGAGGAGTTCAAGCCCGGAGACAAGATTGAAGTCAGCGCAACGGACGAGGGGGGCGCGGTCAAGACCTTTGCCGCCGTCGCCCGGCTGGATACTCCGGTGGATATTGATTACTATCGCAACGGCGGTATCCTTCAGACAGTTATAAGGGAGTTGGTGAAGTAGCCGACTCTTAATATGGTCAAGCTACAAAAAGAAGGCTGGCAAGCCGGGTCTTCCCTGGGTTTTACCGGTTGAACCGGGCGAGGAGGGCGCTATGATTGACTACAGTACCGAGGGCGATGTGGCCGTCGTCACCATGGACGATGGCAAGATGAACGCCCTTGGTTTCGAGATGATCGAAGCGCTGCATGGTGGGCTGGACCGAGCCGGGAAGGATGCGAAAGCGCTGGTGCTGATGGGCAGGCCCGGAGTCTTTTGCGCCGGGTTCGACCTCAAGGTGATGCGCTCCGGCGAGGCGGAAATGATGTCGCTCGTCAAAGCCGGGGCGGAGTTGATGTTGCGCGCTTACCTCTTTCCCATACCGTTGGTCGTGGGTTGCACGGGCCATGCGATAGCGGCTGGTGCGCTGACCCTTCTCTGTGGGGATTATCGTTTGGGCGTGCAGCTGGACGCAAAGATCGGCCTCAACGAAGTGGCGATCGGCATTCCCCTGCCAAAGTTCGCTGTGGAGCTGGCCAGGGAGAGGTTGTCCAAGCGCTACTTCACCCGGTCGGCGCTTCTTTCCGAGTTTTTTAGCCCCGAAAAAGCTGTTGACGTGGGCTACCTGGACCGGTTGGCGCCAGCCGAGCGTGTCGAGTCCGAGGCGCTTGCCCTTGCGGGCGAATTTGCTAAGCTGGATGTAGAAGCCTTCAAAAAGACAAAGCACCTGATGCGGCGCGCTACGGTCGAGATGTTGAAAGACAGTCTGGATGTCCAGCTTTCCTGAGCGAGGTGGTTACCATGAATTGTGAAAAATGTCTGGCGGTGATGACGGAAGAGGAGAGCGTGTCCCACTCGGGTATGGTGGTGTGCGAGAATTGCGCCATGGACCTGATGTCGCCGGCCAAGGCGTGCGATCCCTGGGCGGTGAAGATGGCGACCGGCTCCTTTGCGACGAAGGCTGACGCCGTCGCGTCGCTTCAAGGGATTGAAAAGGAGCTCTACGAGCTGATTGAAGGTGGGGGGAGGGTCCCCTCGGAGGACGTACACACCCGCCTTGGCGTGAGCCACGAACAGGTGAAGAGGGCGTTCAGCGTGCTAAGGCATATGGAGCTTTTGCGCGGCGACAGGCGTAGTGACGGCGGCTCGGATCTGGTGCTTTTCGATTAGCAGAGCCAAGACTAGAATCTCTCCAGCGCCCGCCCGATTTCCCCGATGAAAATACCGTAGACCTCCGGGTAGAAGCCGAGCCCTTTGTAGTAGCTCTTGCCCTCCAGCTCGAACTCGGTTATCTCTGTTTTTACCCCGGCTTCATTTAGTTCCTTGCTCCAGCTCATCTCCCCATCGATAACTTTTTCATCCATGATATCCCTCATGATGTGGTTGCCCGCCACGTACATGAAGGGGATGAAGCGGACCAGCCTGGGTTCGCACTTCTTCGCCGGCCCAAGGGCGTCTTCCCTCGTAAGAATCCCATCCACCGCACCCACAAAGGCGTTGGAGTAACGCTTCCCCACCAACCGGTCCAGCCCCAGGTAGGCGATATTGGAAGCTGTATTGGTCGTGGGCGTGCCGTGGGCCACCAGCACGTTGCACCCCTTGTCCACCGGGAGAAAGTCGGCTGCTATGGTGTCGAGCACGTGGTGTACCGACTCCCACCTGTGCAGCATCGTCTCGCCGGTGTATATCGTAATGCCGGGGAAGTTCTTCACTGTCTCCATGACCTCCCCGTACTCCTCGCCGGGGAATACATGTAATGGCTGAACCACCGCCTTGGTGTAGCCCTCGGCTTCAAGATCAGCCAGCGCCTGCTGGAGGCTCAGTAGCTTTTCCCCCTCGCCGCTTTTCGCTATGCGCGCGTTGACACGCTGGCGAATAATCTCGGAGGTGAACGCCCAGCGAAGCTCATAATCGGGATAGGCCTTTCGCACCGCCTCTTCCAGCACAGTGTAGGTCGCCTTGGCACGAGTACTGGTCCCAAAGGCGGTGAGCACTATGGCGGGCTTGGACTTTATTGTGCGCGTCATCAGCTGGGCTGCCCATGACACACTAAAGGTCTGGGTGACGAAGATGATGGCTGCGATGGCGATGACAAGTCTCTTCACTGTTGAACCCTCTTTTGTATGATGAATTCGCTTGAGGTGGTTTTATACCGGGAAGGGAACTGCTCCACAACCCCGGCGCAATCCTGAACGAAGAAAGGGAGCTTCCCCTGTGGGAAGCCCCCCCTGTTTATTACTTTTAGCCCAACCTGGGCAGCGGTCTATGTCCGTCAGCTGATGGCGTAGGAGCGTGCGAAGAGGTCTGCGATAGCTTTTGCGCCGACTTCGTTCAGGTTGCGTGTGCCGGTGCCGCAAAAAGCGAAATGCTCTATGGAAGGGGTGTCTTCCTTCCAGGCCTCGTCGCTCCAGGTGAACCACTTGCCCTGACCCTGGTCGAAGACGTGGAGGGGGCGGTTAAAGAGCTTCGCCAGCTCCACGGCCCAGCCGGTGCCGCCCTTGACGCTCTCATCGGCCTGGATGGTGCCGATCACGAAGACCTGGTAGCCGCGATTGACCTGATAGCAGATCGACTGCAGAATCTGGCGCATCCAGGGACGCGAGGAGTAGTCGCGATTCAGTCTGCGTGAAACCTCGCTCATGACCATGTCGCTCTTGGTCAGCTCTTCAGCGGTCAGGGGCTGGGTGCTGACGGAGCGGGCGATATGGTGGCCCTCAAAAGTGAAGTTCAGTTCGGCAACGCCGTGTGCCTGGGCCGCCTCGCCAAAGGCTGCTTCTGCGCCGCGGGCGCCGCCGCTGTAAAGAGTTGATTTCTTGGGGTCGATCATGTCCACATTCCTTCCTGTACGTACGATTCTCTAAGAGCAATTTTATTAGTAGTATAGCCGCCTTTGAGACGGACCTGCTTTCAAAAGTCCGTGAGTTCTATAGGAATTTCGGATTCAGGTCAAGACTTATAACACAGAGCAACTCTACCGTGACGGGTAGCAAAGTCCAGTGTTTCGGCAAAAAAAGAGGGACCGGCTCACGGATGAACTGGTCCCTCTCTGATATATTGGCGTCCCCAAGGGGATTTGAGTTGGAACCAAATCGAACACCTGTTGCGTGAAATGCAGCGACTGCAGGAATGCAGCAGTTCCCGTGGCCGCGCCGACGAATCCCGTGAAACTGCCGCCCCCTTGCGTGACCGCTTTCCATCTCCCACTGATGATTGGAACACATCAGGGAGCAGGAAGGGGGCCACAGGATGACACAGGTCGCCACAGTCCACAGGGTTGATGAATTGCGCCTGAAGGCCATGGAGGGGTTGCTTGCCGGGCTGACGGTAACGGCGGCTGCACAAAAGGCGGGTGTGTCCAGGGAAACACTTCATCGATGGCTGCGCGAAGACTTCGGCTTCCAGGCTGTCCTGAACCGGTTTCGTCGCGAGGCGCACGAGGCGATGCAGGCGCGGTTGCTTGCGATGGCGCAGAAGGCCGCCAGCGTGGTCGAGCAAGCCGTGGCTGAAGGGGATGTCAAAGTGGCGATGGAGGTGCTGAAGTCATGCGGCGTCTTCGCGAAGGGACTTCAGCAACCGGGACCGGAAGACCCCGATGAGATCAGGGAGAAGGCTGAAATCAATAGGATGAAGCTGGAAAACGAGAAGCGGCTCGATCGCCTCATGGCCACATATTAGCCAAAGGATTGAGGTTTAATGCTAACAAAAAAGTGGATACGATTACTGGCCTTGGGTTACTAAGCCATCAACGGTTTGAAGTAACCAGCCACCTACTTTCATTGCTTCATTTGCGTATTTAGAAACTTCCACACCATTAAGGATGATGTGCTCTCCAGTGGTTAGGTCAAAGCCGGTAGCTTGCAGGAACTGATCGTCAACTCTGCCAGCTTTGTGTGCTACAAGATTTCTGATACTTTGTAGTGTGGTTAATGTTTTGTTGTCAGTAAGGTTCTCGTTGGCTAATTTGATCTGGCCGAATACTTTTTCAAAGCTTTTTTTGATTTCCGTTGCCCCAGAAAAGTCTATGAATTTTGCCAGAAATTCGCCCAGATTGCTCCTTAGGTCCAATTGAAAACCATGATCCCTAAATAGCTTGAGAATTTCACCATCTACCTGTTCTTTTTTTCCACCTGCATCCTTCGATCGTAGAAACGCAAGGGTCTTCTTCCCATAGGTGTCAGGCGTCTCAGTAATAGCTGCTGCCCACAGGTCTACAGCCATACCTTCAAAGTTTGCCCAAGCAAGTACTGTTGAGGCCCTGAACATACTTTGGTAACCCTGCCTAATTCCTGGCTCGTTCTTGTAGGCCCCTTCCATTGCTTCGACCATGATAGGAACACTTTGTGCCGGTGTAAGTGGCTTCAGATCAACCTCGGCTAAGATTTTCTCTACATCCCCCTGGTCAGCTTCTGGGTCGTTGGCTTCGGGGAAGTTAAGCCTCATGAATTCCAGTGCTGAGATGTATTGAATGAGTGATAATCCGATCCTTGGAATGATTGACACCGACTGTTCAAGGCCTTTCATGTTGTCCAGAAATATGCTTCCGACATTCCGAATTGCTTCATTGGATAGCTGGGCGATGGCTGCTTCCAGTGGCTCAAAGGTTAGGATTGGGTGGTAGTGCAGGAACTTCATTGGCTCATTCATCTGCTCGTCAGTTAGAAACAACGAAGGCATCTATTCCTCCTTGTATATTCTGAAGGCATTGCGGGCCCCCCGGTAATTAATCGGCAATAACAAAGGCAAAGTGGATGATAACACGGATTTCCCATTGGTTTCATGGGCATTGACAAAGTGAACGGCGCGGTATAGTTTAGAAATGAACGCTACGGTTCATTTCTAAGAGGCATTATGATCGGCCAATATGGGAAGCACTACACAGCTAGCGTGCTGAAAAACGCCACCGGATTGACATCCCGCCAGATCAACGATTGGGATGCTCGAGGCATGCTCCCCAACGCACGGACCAAGGAATCTGGGTGGCGGAAGTTTTCCATCCAAGACATCTTCACCATTGCTGTGTGCGCCACCATGAAGGAGCGGTTCAACCTGCCCCTGGACAGCATGCGCAGTCTGTATGACGTCTACCAGGAATCGGGCGACAACTTCAGCTTCCAGCGTGCGGTGAAGAACGTGCTGTCCTTCCAGTTGCCCAACATCCTGTTCACGGACCTGAAAACCATCTTCCTAATGGAGAATCCGGTTTCCCTTGCTTCATTCTTCGAGGGTGGGACGCTGAGCATCAAAGGGATGGATTCTGCCCTTGTCCTGAACCTAGGGCCGATTCTGCAAGCGATCATTACGGCCCTTCCGTTCCCCGCTGCCTTGCCGAACGACACTGACGGGTATTCGTTCATGCGGCAGGCTAAAGAGCGAGAACGTGCACGTGACATTTCGGAAAGGGAACTGCTGAAGCTAGTAAGGGACAATTCGCTACGGCGGGTCGAATCGCAACTGAAAAATGGTGAAATTCAGACGCTGGTCAGCGAACTTTCAATCGATCCCAACTTAAGCAACGATGAAATCATACAAGCGGTGAAGGGGGGCGGAGACTTCGAGACTGTGACCTTCCAGAAAAGGGGCGGGAAGATTTCTTGACGAAGATGGACGAGCGGTGGTGTGAGGCTGAACCGGCGGTCAAGTGGCGGTTCCAAAAACTGGTTTTCCCGGCAGGATTGGATTTTGACGGCGAATCTTTTGGAACCATCAGTACCAATAAAATAATCGGGGCCTTACACGAATGTAAGGCCCCGAGTGATATATTGGCGTCCCCAAGGGGATTTGAACCCCTGTCGCCGGCGTGAAAGGCCGGTGTCCTGGGCCAGGCTAGACGATGGGGACGCTGTCTTTCCTATTTGTCCAGCTGGTGAATCCGCTTGGCCCGTCGGATACTGCCCACCGCTGAAGAGCCGGAATCCTACACGATCCTTTTCTTATTGTGAAGAAAAAAATCAAGAAAATTCCCACCCTGTTCATCCCTTGACATTTAAACCTGCCATTACTTAAGATTCCCGCCGATATTCAAGGTTTTACGGATCGCAAAGTCGTCGGCACGGGTATTGTCACCTGTGTTTTCCACACAACAGATTGAGGAGCGATGGGTCGTCGCAAGGCAAGGGGAGCCCCGCGTTCCTTTTGTTTTTTAGGTGGCGCAAAAGGGGGCGATTGGTGGCTTTTATGGTAGTATTGCATGAACAAGTTTTTTTCCACACAAGGCGCTTCACGGGAGAATATTGATGCAAGAGAGTTCCCCATGTTGTACGCAGTTCTGGCTGCGAAAACTCCATAGCCTGACGGGATTTATTTTCCTCGGCTATTTTTTGTGTTTGCACGTGCGTGGCGAGGGTGCGTATGAGACCACTTTCTATCGGGCCTTCTTCCTCTTCCTGCCGCTCATCTTCCATGGGCTTTACGGGCTCTTTATAACCTACGAGTCCAGCCCGAATAACTTCAAGTACGGTTATGTGCGCAACTGGATGTATCTGGCGCAGCGGGTTACGGCCCTTATCATAGTGCCTTTCATCATCATCCATGTGGGCGCTGAAGTGTATGGCTGGCCGGTGGGCAGCGCCGATTGGTACCCGATCCTCTGGCATATCGGCTTGGCCGCGGCGGTGTTCCATATGGCCAACGGTCTTTTCGGGACGGTGATCGACTGGGGCTTGTCGGTCGGTCCCCATAGCCAGAAGGTCTTCGTCTTCATCAGCTTTGCGGCCTTTATCGTGCTTTACTCCTACGGCGTCTATACGCTTACAGATGGCGGATATTATTGATGGGCAATGACAATAGAAATATCGTGGTAGTAGGCGGAGGGCTTGCCGGTCTCATGGCGACGGTGAGAGCCGCCGAACTGAACTATACCGTCGATCTGGTGAGCTTATGCCCGGTCAAGCGCAGCCATTCGGTCTGCGCCCAGGGCGGCATCAACGCCGCGGTCAACACCAAGGGGGAGGGCGACAGCCCCTGGAAGCACTTTGACGATACGATCTACGGCGGCGATTTTCTCGCCAACCAGACGCCGGTCAAGCAGATGTGCGAAAACGCCCCGTCGATCATCAACATGTTCGACCGCATGGGCGTGATGTTCAACCGCACGCCCGAGGGCCTCCTCGACTTTCGCCGTTTTGGCGGGACCCAGCACCACCGCACCGCCTATGCCGGTGCGACCACCGGCCAGCAGCTCCTCTACGCTTTGGATGAACAGGTGAGACGCTACGAGGCCGCAGGCAAGGTGAAGAAGTACGAGGGGTGGGAGATGCTCTCCACCGCCATCGACGGCGAGGGCGTGTGCCGCGGCATCGCGGTGATGGAGCTGAAATCTGGCAAGATCGAGGCTATTTCAGGTGCGGCTGTCATCCTCGCGTCGGGTGGCCCCGGCATGGTCTTTGGACGCTCCACCAACTCCGTTCTCAACACCGGCTCGGCGGTTACCTCCGTCTATATGCAGGGCGCGGTCTACGCCAACGGCGAGTTCATACAGGTGCATCCCACCGCCATCCCCGGCACCGACAAGCTGCGGCTGATGAGCGAATCGGCCAGGGGCGAGGGCGGTCGCGTCTGGGTGCCAAGGGATGGAAAGCCCTGGTACTTCCTCGAAGAGAAATACCCTGCCTACGGCAACCTCGTTCCCCGCGACATCGCCACCCGCGAGATATTCGACGTGTGCGTAAACCAGGGTCTCGGCGTCGACGGCAAGTTGCAGGTCTACCTCGATCTGACCCATATGGATGCTGATTACCTTGAGCTCAAGCTGGGCGGAATCCTTGAGATCTATCGCAAGTTCACCGGCGAGGACCCGGCCAAGACGCCCATGAAGGTCTTCCCCGGCGTCCACTACTCGATGGGCGGCCTCTGGGTGGATTTTGAACAGATGACCACCATTCCCGGCCTCTTCGCTGCGGGCGAGTGCGAGTACCAGTACCACGGCGCCAACAGGCTGGGCGCCAACTCTTTGCTCTCCTGCATCTACGGCGGCCAGATCGCCGCGGCGTCGGCGATGGCCTGGGCTGACGAGAAGGGCGGCGACGGGCATGGTTCCCCCCTGGAAGGCGAGGCCAAGAGGATGCAGGGCGAATTCTCTTCAATAGCGGGTTTGCAGGGTAGCGAGAACCCCTTCAAGCTGCACGAAGAGCTTGGCGACATAATGACCAAGAACGTGACGGTTGTTCGCCAGAACGCGCAGCTAGACGAGACGCTTGAAAAGATTGGCGAGTTCAGGGAGCGCAGCCTGGACCTTGGCCTGGCCGACACCGGTATGGCGGCCAACCAGTCGCTCCAGTTC
>JAUVAU010000007.1 GCA_030591565.1 Deltaproteobacteria bacterium
CTGAGGTGAGGCGCTAGCCGAGCCGAGTTTCCGACCCTCCCTCAGACGCGAACGGTCGCCGTAGGCGAGCACACGTGCTCGAAGGGGCGCGTCTTTGCGGGACTTTCTTAGCGCGAAGAAAGTCCCCGAGGGGTGCAGGGGACGAGTAGTCCCCGCATACAATAGAAAAGGCCTTCGTAAGAAGGCCCACCAAACACATACAATAAACCCAATCCAATCAAAAAAAACGCGTACAAGCTGCGCGATTCAGCGCCCCCCCTCCTTGAAAAACCGAAATTTACAGGTAAGCTGTCCAGCAGGGTGTCACCTGAACAACCCCTTCACGGTCAGGGGGCAAGTTGGAATTTAAAGACAAAAGCCACAGGCTCGCAAGGCGTGTTCTCGCTCTGCTGAACAAAAAGAGGCGGCAAGAGGATCTTGTCATCCATATCGTGCGTCTCATCCAGGCGGAGCTGGGCCTCGAATGCATCGGCATACGCTTGAATGACGGCAAGGACTACCCTTATTTTTTTACACGTGGGTTTTCCGATGAGTTTATCGTGAAGGAAAATTACCTCTGTGCCAAAGACGAGGCCGGACAAATCATCCTGGACAAACTGGGCAATCCCCTGTTGGAGTGCATGTGCGGCAACGTGATCCGCAGAAAGACAAATTCTTCCCTCTCTTTTTTCACACCCTTTGGAAGCTTCTGGACCAACTCCACAACAAAGCTGCTCGCATCGACCACCGAAACAGAGCGCGAGTCACACACCCGGAACCAGTGCAACAAATTCGGGTATGAATCCGTCGCGCTGATTCCGATCCGTAGTGAAAACGTTACGCTTGGCTTGCTGCAACTCAACGATAGCCGCGATAACCGTTTCACTGTTGAGATGATAGAGTTCCTGGAGGGGTTGGGCGGAAGTATTGGCCTTCTGTTATTGCTCAAATCGAAAAATGAGGAGTTGGAAGAAGAGAAAAATGTAATCAGACAAAAGATTGAAAGTACCGCCGAAGAGTTGGAGGCGGTTTCCCATGCGCTCCAAATGGGAAAGGAGGCCAGGAAATCAAGCAAAAACGGGGATGCATCCGTAGAGGAGAGGCTGGATTCGATCCTGGATGAATTGCAGACACTCAACCGTCACTTTAAATCCCCGCAGCAATAGTCCATCTACCCGCAGACCTTCAACCTCCCGTGCCCGGTTTTACCCTATCACCTCTACCCCGACGACCCAAGACTGCCAGCCCGGATATTTCTTCTTGCACGTTAAACACTAAAAAGCCCGCCTGTTACAGGCGGGCTTTTTAAGTACCAACTCTCAAGCTTGGTCTATTTTTTCTTTTTCTTGCCTCTCGCGGCGCGGGCTTTTACGAGGCGCTCGGCGAGATTGAGCTTCTGGGCCATCTTCTTCCTGGCTTCGGAGTAGTTCTTCGCGACCAGCGGCGTACCAGCGGGGATGCTGTACTGTTTGCGGTACTGGCCGGGCTTTAGGCCGTGGGCGGTGGAGAGGTGACGCTTAAGCGTCTTCATGCCCTTGCCACACACCATGCAGAAGACCTTGTCGGCGCCAAAGGCTGCTTCAAGCGGTACGGCAGCGGAAGAACTTTCACTGGCTTCGGCGGCGACTTCTTCAGTTGCGAATTCCGCGCCTTCGGACAAGTTGGAAAGTTTTCCAAAGACTTTGTCGATCTCTCCCAACAAATCTTCCTGGGAAATCTCATTCATCGAAGCATGGGATGCGACGATGTCGGCAGTCATTTGAAGCAATGCTTTTTTATCCATAGTCCTCTCCGTTCAAGGGTTCTTGTATTTCAATAGAGTAAACTTATAGCTAATTATTAAGTTTTATGCAAGGGGTTGTTAAGCATTTTTTTCTATCATCACAAAACTTTACACATTAAAGCTAAAACTCCAGTTAAGATCGGTGTTGTATTTTGGTCAATACCTAGACCCATTCTATGACGAATTTTGACGCTACAGCGCATTACTCACATCAACAAACAGCAGGTTATTCCCGGACTCACTTGACTCGCTTGAAGAGTGCCGCAAACACTAATGACATGGGAACCGCACATTGCATGAGCGCACACCAATGTCTCTAACATTTCACGTTTCAAGATGGTCGTGGGTTGGATATTTTATTGTGTAGGGAGATAGCCGTTACGTAATCAGGAGAGGAACTGGGGAGGTTCTTTTTTCCTATAAGCAATTGCCTGGGCTATGGCTATAAGTTGATCGTCATCAGCCGTCACCGACACCTCATAGGTACCTGTCCTATTGGTAAGCGCCTTTTCACTGGCACGTGCGACAAGGGTTTGCCCCACCCTGGCCGCGCCGATGTAAGTAACCGAGACATTGAGGGCGTAGGCGGTCAGCCCACGGGAATTGCAAGCGATCTGGAAGGCATCGTCCATCAGGCTGAATATTGCGCCACCATGCGCCATGCCAAAGAGGTTGACCATATCCTCGGCCACCGTCATCTTGCACACGGCGCTCCCCTGCCCCACCTCAACGCATTCAATCCCCATCCTGCACGCGTAGGGTTCGCCCCTGGCCGCCTCCAGCATCTTTTTCGAGATATCGTCCCGGTCTGTCATTTGAACACTCCGTATCGGATGGATGGGTCAAAATATTCGCAGAAAACTAACTGCTATTTGTTCTCTCACGATTACCAACTCACGGCAACAAAGAACAATTTAGCACCAATTGAGTAAATCCCCCCTTATCCATCTGGACAAGCACAGGGTATTTCAAGTATCAATTACCTTCTATAATACCATCACTCGGACACATAACTCTTCCAGTAGCTCCAAGGAGACACTGAAAATGACCCAGACCAAATACATACTCTCTGAACGCGACATGCCACGCCAGTGGTACAACATCATCCCCGACCTGCCCTCGCCGATGAATCCCCCGCTCCATCCGGGCACCAGGCAACCCCTCGGCCCCCAGGACCTCGCGCCGCTCTTCCCCGATGCGCTCATCGAGCAGGAGATGAGTTCCCAGCGCTGGATCGACATCCCGGAGCCGGTCATGGAAATCCTGGCCCAGTGGCGGCCCACCCCGCTGATAAGAGCCAAGGGGCTGGAGAAGGCGCTGGGCACGCCCGCCAAGATTTATTTCAAGCACGAGGGCACAAGCCCGGCGGGCAGCCACAAGCCCAACACCGCCATCGCCCAGGTCTATTACAACAAGCTGGAAGGGGTTAAAAGGATCGTCACCGAGACCGGCGCCGGACAGTGGGGCAGCGCGTTGGCGCTTGCCTGCAACTACTTCGGCCTGGAAGCCAAGGTCTACATGGTAAAGATCTCCTATGAGCAAAAGCCCTACCGCCGCGTCCTGATGGAAACCTGGGGCGCCAGCGTCACGCCCAGCCCCTCGACCGAGACCGAGGCGGGCAGGACGATCCTCGCCGCCGATCCCAACTCCTCAGGTTCCCTCGGCATCGCCATCTCCGAGGCGGTGGAAGACGCTGCGAATCGCGACGACACCAAATACGCCCTTGGCTCGGTGTTGAACCATGTATTGCTGCACCAGACAATTATGGGACTGGAAACCAAGAAGCAGTTTGAGATGGCTGGGGATTCGCCCGACGTCATCATCGGCTGCTGCGGCGGCGGCTCCAACTTCTACGGCCTCGCCGCTCCCTACTTCCTGGACAAGATCAACGGCAAGGATATCGACCTCCTGGGTTGCGAGCCTGCGGCCTGCCCCACGATGACCAAGGGGCACTTCCACTATGACTTTGGCGACTCCATCGGCATGACGCCGCTGGTAGCCATGCACACCCTGGGACACAGCTTTGTGCCCGCCTCCATCCACGCCGGAGGCCTTCGCTACCATGGAATGGCCCCGCTCCTGAGCGAGCTGCTGCGCCAGAAACTGATGCGCGCGGAAGCCTACGGCCAGGTGGAGTGTTTTGAAGCGGCCATCACCTTCGCACGCACCGAGGGCATCGTGCCCGCGCCCGAGTCCTCCCACGCCATACGCGGAGCGATCAAGGAGGCCCTGAAAGCCAAGGAAGAAGGCAAGGAGAAGACGATCGTCTTCCTGCTCTCAGGCCATGGGCACTTTGACATGTCCGCCTACGACGCCTACCTCTCCGGCTCGCTCAAAGACTTTGAACTACCCCAGGAAAATATCGACTCCGCCTGGGAGGCCATAAAGGACCTGCCCGAAGCGGAATAATCACAGCATCCACTTAGTCCGGGCAATGCACAAAGGCCGCTTGATTCGTAAGATCAAGCGGCCTTTTCACGACTACTCTGCTTGGATATCCGTTCGTGTAATCCTTGTATCCTAGAAGGTAAAAGCGACCCCAGCCACTTCCCCTCCATGTCACTATCTTTCTATACTGGTTTTCCATATGTATAGTGTTACATGGAGGGATGAAAATGGAACGGTCGACCCAAAGCAGTTCAACCCGTCACTCCAATTCGGCTTCTGCCGCCAAACCCACCGACGAATTCCACGACGTAACCTCGATCAACCTCTACCTAAAAGACATCAGGAAATCTCAACTGCTCACCGCCGAGCAGGAGATTGAGCTGGCGCTTCGCATTGAAAAAGGCGACGCACAGGCGCGCAAGCAGATGATCGAGTCCAACCTGCGGCTGGTTGTAAAAATCGCCAAACGCTATATGAACCGCGGCCTGCCCTTCGTCGATCTCATCGAAGAGGGCAACATGGGCCTTATCAAAGCGGTGGAACGGTTCAAGGCCGAAAAGGGTTGCCGCTTCTCCACCTACGCAACCTGGTGGATACGCCAGGGGATAGAACGCTCGCTCACCAACCACGCCCACACCGTAAGGCTCCCGGTCCACGTGGCCGAAGATATGGATCGGCTTCGCCGTATCACCCGTGACCATCTGCGCCAACACGACCGTCCGCCCACCGTTGAGGAGCTTATGGATAACAGCGGCATGGCCAGGAAATACATCATCCGGCTGCAAAACATACGCAGGAAAATCTATTCACTCGACCAGACTATCGACGCCGACGGCGACTTCACCTTCCAGGACACCATCGAGGACAACTCGCTGGAAGATCCGGGGCTTTCGATCTTCAACCACACTATGGTCGGGAAGCTGAAGGACAAGATGGTGGTGCTGTCCCTGCGGGAGCAGTCCATATTGTCCATGCGTTTCGGGCTTGAAACAGACGCGCCCATGACGCTGGAGTCGATCGGCAAGAGGTTTGGAGTCACCCGCGAACGCATACGGCAGATTCAGATAGAAGCCCTGAAAAAGATCAGGGTGGCGCTTGAGGAGGACGGGATCGACCGCGCCGAGGCGATCTAGTCCCCAATACTTCTAGGAGGCTGTTGAAAAATTCTCCCGAAGCGGGGAGTAACGCTAATCCGGGCTGAACTAGATATTTTAACCGATGCCGTGCAAACTACTAACTAAGCCGACGATAAACCGGAAGCCCCGAAGATCCTTCGAGAATGAGGAAGGGAAGAAAAATGACCGCAGGCATACTGATAGGTATTTCGAGGATCATTTTTCGACCCTGACAACATCAATCGGAGGATATCCGGGGTTTTTCAACAAACTGCATCAGGCTGTTTGAAGCCTAATATTGACCGCCTTGGCGGCCTCCAGATAGCCTTGGGCAATTTGCTCCAGGTGCAGCTCGTCCAGCGTCGGCTTGTCGCCCTCCCTGAACAATTTCACCTTGCCATAGGGGAAGGAAAGCTCAAACTCCTCCACCCCCAGGGCTTTCAATGTCTGCGAGTCGATGTAGCCGTTTCGCAGGAGCCCCCCAGCCAGCGCCAGCCCGATTGGGAACATCTCGGATACCTTGTCCAGCGCCCCCGGCACCCCGGCCAACTGTTCCACCGCTGCTTTACTCTCAGGCAGAGTCGGAGGTACGTCCAAACCCAGCGCCTCACCCAGAAATGCCCTGAAGTGGTCACCGTAAGCCAAGAGCACCACCTCTGAGACCACCTCCCCCGCCTGCCCAAGCGAGTGGGTCAGCTCTTCCATCTCCTCGGCTGAACTGGATGAAGCGGCCGCAATGGCGCCGCCGCCCTTGGCGGTCAGGTCCCCTATCCTCTTGGCCGCAAGGCGCAGTCCGTAATTTGTGGCCTTTACATGCCCCGACACGCGGTTAAGCGCGCTCTCCAGCTTCCATAGCGCCTGCTCTGCTGATCCGTTCAAATTCCAAAAACCTCCCCAAGGATGTTCCTGTCATGAAGATTCAATGTCCGGTAATATTACATCCCATGGGACTGGAGACCAAGATAAAGAGGATGCCCGGGAACCCCGGCGTCTATCTTATCAAAGACGCCGGGGGCCGCGTGCTCTACATCGGCAAGGCCAAGAACCTTCGCGTGAGGGTTCGCAGCTATCTGCGCCCCCAGGGCGACGGTCGCGCACACGTGCGTTTACTCATGGCGAGGGCCAAAGATATCGACTGGGTCATAACCGAGTCGGAAAAGGAAGCCCTCATCCTTGAGAACAACCTGATAAAGAAGCACCGCCCCCGCTACAATGTCGACCTCAAGGATGACAAGAGCTACCTGACCCTCAAGATCACAACCAGGGAAGAGTTCCCCAGACTGGAGGCCACCAGAAGAATAAATCACGATGGCTCCCTCTATTTCGGTCCCTACTCCTCGGCACGCGACCTGCGCGCCACGGTGGAGCTGATAAACCGCATCTTCCCGCTCAGGCGCTGCTCCAACCGCGACTTCAAGCTGCGCACCAGACCCTGCCTCTACCACAAGACCAGCGGTTGCAAGGCACCCTGCGTGGGGATGATCGGCGTGGCCGAGTACCAGGCAATGGTAGACGAGGTGATTCTTTTCCTGGGAGGAAAATCCGGCAAACTGCTAAACCGGCTGGGCGAGGAGATGAAGAGGGCCTCGACCGAGCACCGCTTTGAAGACGCAGGGCTGACGCGCGACCGCATCCGCGCCGTGAAGCTCACCCTGGAGAAGCAGCAGACCCAATCCATGAACCCCATCGATCGCGACGTGATCGGCTGGGTGCGCGAAGGGGCCGAGGCCCAGGCCGCTGTCCTGATCGTGCGTTCCGGCGCAGTGCTGGACCAGCGCGGCTACTATATGGACCACCTCGTGGATGATGAAGCAGGTGTGGTGGCCGAGTTTATCCGCCGCTATTACAGGGAGGACCGCATCGTCCCGGCAGAGATAATCATCCCCTGCGACCTTGGCGAGGAAGAGGAGTTGACCCAGCGGTGGCTCAGCGAGAAGCGGGGCAAGAAGGTCCGGTTGATCAATCCAAAGAGAGGCGAGAAGGTGGCGATCCTGCGCATGGCGACCGAAAACGCACAGACGCTATTGACCGAGCGGCGTAAATCCAAGGTCGGCTACGAAAAGGCGCTGGAAGAGCTGCGTGACCGGCTCGGGCTCGCGTCCGTCCCGGCCAGGATGGAGTGCTTCGACGTCTCCAACACCCAGGGCGCCCTGCCAACCGCCTCCATGGTCGTCTTCACCGATGGCTTCCCCGATAAATCCGCCTATAAGAGGTTCGCCATCAAGACTGTCAAGGACTCGGACGACTACGCCATGCTGCGCGAAGCGATGACCCGACGTTTTGCCCGCACGGGACCGGGGTGGGAAAAACCCGATCTGCTGGTGGTGGATGGCGGCAAGGGCCAGCTCTCGGCCGCGTTGGCGGCGCTGGAAGATATGGGCGTCACGATCCCCGCTGTTATTGGATTGGCAAAGGCCCGGACGATACCCGGAACAGCGGAACCGCTAAAAAGCGCCGAGCGGATTTTTGTGCCCGGCAGAAAGAATCCCATAATCCCGCCGCGAAACTCTTCAGCGATATTTCTCTTGCAGCGCCTCAGGGACGAGGCACACCGCTTCGCCATCGCCTACCATCGCAAGCGGCGCGGGGCGCGTATTTCCGCCTCAAAGCTGGATGGGATACCCGGCGTAGGGGATAAACGCAAAAAAGCGCTGCTGCGCAAATTCGGCAGCATAAAAGGCATAATAAAGGCCACCTCAGCCGAGCTGGCCCAGGCTACCGGTATATCAGAGAAGCTGGCGGTTGAGATACTGGACCATCTAAACACCAACTCCGAATGAGCTACCCCGTTGACCCCTCGCCCGCCAACGCGCTATCATCCGCCTTCTTCAAACACTTTCATCACTTTAACGAGCCCGTTTATGGGTAATGTGGATTTATAAAATGTCCCGACACGTCATTGATGTACTAAGAGAACGCGGCTTCATCGAACAGCTAACCGATGAGGACGCGCTACGCGAGGCGCTCTCCCAGCCGGCCACCTGCTATATAGGCTTTGACCCGACCGCCACCAGCCTGCACGCCGGCAGCCTCGTCCCGATAATGGCGCTGGCCCACATGCAGCAGGCAGGCCACCGGCCCATCGCGCTGCTTGGCGGCGGCACCGCCATGATCGGCGACCCCTCGGGCAAGACAGAGATGCGCATGATGCTCACCCTTGAGGATATCGAACGCAACATCGTAGGGATAAAAGAACAGTTCGCTCGCTATCTGGATTTCGACGACGGCGCGGTCCTCCTGAATAACGCCGACTGGCTTACAGGTCTCAACTACATCGAATTCCTGCGCGACGTGGGGGTCCACTTCTCGGTCAACAGGATGCTGGCGGCCGAGTCCTACAAGATGCGGCTGGAGACGGGGCTGAATTTCATTGAGTTCAACTACATGCTCCTCCAAGCCTACGATTTTCTCGTCCTCAACCAGCAGGAGAACTGCATCCTCCAGATGGGCGGCAACGACCAGTGGGGCAACATCGTCGCCGGAGTGGACCTCGTGCGCCGCGTGGAGGCCAAGCAGGCCCACGCAGTCACCTTCCCGCTCCTGACCACCTCCTCGGGCCAGAAGATGGGCAAAACCCACAAGGGCGCGCTGTGGCTGGATGCGGAGCGCACCTCCCCCTACGAGTTCTACCAGTACTGGATCAACACCGAAGACCCCGACGTGGAGAAATTCCTGGCGCTCCTCACCTTCCTGCCGATGGAAGAGGTCCGCAAACTCGGCGCGCTCGAAGGAGCGGAGATACGCGAGGCCAAGCAGGTGCTGGCCTTTGAAGTGACCCGCCTCTGCCACGGTAAAGATGAGGCGCTAAAAGCCCGACAAGCCAGCGCGGCGCTCTTTGCCGGAGGGGATGCAATGGCCGACGCACCCACCTTTGAGCTACCCGCAGCCTCATTGGCTGGGGGCATCGACGCCAACGTGCTCTTCGCCGACTCCGGCCTTTGCAAGAGCCGGGGCGAGGCGCGCCGCCTGATAACCCAGGGCGGTGGCTACGTCAACGGAGAGAAGGTGGAGGCCTTCGACACAAAGATCACATCAGCCGATCTCGACGGCGGCATCGTGCTGCTGAGAGCGGGCAAAAAGAAGTACATGGCGGTCAAACCGGTTTAAGTTGCACGGTTTGACTTGATATACGGGCAAAAACACGTGTAGTGTGCTTGCTCTCGACAAACACACAGGGGCGAAAAACGCCCACAACCACCGAACCGATGGGTTGAATTATCGATCCGTCCCACAAGCCGTAAAGACGAAAATAAAAATGAGTGAAAAAGAGAGCACCCCCGAAGAGACCCAGCCCCAGGAAACTCCCTCTGAAACCGAAGTCGAAACCAAGGCCGAAACCGAAGGCGCAGCACCGGCTACCGAAGAGGTAGCGGCTGAGGAAACCCCAGCAGTCGAAGAAGCTCCGGTGGTCGCTGAAGAAGCTCCGGTGGTCGCTGAAGAAGCTCCGGTGGTCGCTGAAGAAGCCCCGGCAGCCGCTGAAGAAGCCCCGGCAGCCGCTGAAGAAGCCCCGGCAGCCGCTGAAGAAGCTCCGGCAGCCGCTGAAGAAGCTCCGGCAGCCGCTGAAGAAGCCCCGGCAGCCGCTGAAGAAGCTCCGGCAGTCGCTGAAGAAGCTCCGACAGCCGCTGAAGAAGCTCCGGCAGTCGAAGAAGCTCCGGCAGTCGCTGAGGAAGCTCCGGCAACAGCCGAGTTCGCGGACATGCTCAAGGAGAAGGGAGCGCTGCCCCAACGCCCTCCCAAGATGGGTGCGAAGGTGACCTGCACGGTGACCAAGGTCGGCGACGACTCGATATTCGTCAGCTTCGGAGGTAAAAGCGAGGGGATGATCCAGCGGGGTGAATTCGCCGAGGAGCCCGACGCTCCCAAGGATGCGAAACCCCTGCCCGCCGAGGGCGACGAGATCGAGGCCTATGTGCTCTCCCAGCGCGACGGCGAGATGATCCTCTCCACCAAGCTCACCAGACGCGACCAGTCGAAGGCGGCGGTCGAAGACGCCTTTATCTCGGGCGTGCCGGTGGAGGGCCGCGTGGTCAAGACGATCAAGGGCGGCTTCGAGGTAAGGGTATCGGGCCTTCGCGCCTTTTGCCCCCTCTCCCAGATAGATATCCGCTGGCCCAAAGACCCCGAAACCCACGTGAACGCCATCTACACCTTCAAGGTCTCCGAGTTCAAGGAAAATGGCCGCAACATCATCGTGTCGCGCCGCTCCATCCTTGAGGAAGAGCGCGTCACAATGCGCGAAGGGCTCAAAAAACGTATCTTCGTGGGCGAGATGGTCACCGGCGTAATCCGCAATGTACAGCCCTTCGGCGCCTTCGTGGACCTGGACGGCATTGACGGGCTGATACCGGTCTCCGAGATGGCCTGGACCAGGATTGACGACCCCTCCACGGTCGTCTCCGAGGGTCAGGAAGTCACCGCCAAGATAATAAGCGTGGATTGGGACAAGGAGCGCATAAGCCTTTCTCTTAAAAGCCTCGCCGAAGATCCCTGGATCTCCTCGGCGTCCAAGTACAAAAAGGGCGAGAAGGTCAAGGGCAAGGTGGCGCGGCTCGCCAACTTCGGCGCTTTCGTAGCATTGGAACCCGGCGTGGACGGCATGATCCACATCTCCGCGCTCGGCTCCGAGACCAAGGTGAAGCACCCGAGCGATGTGCTCACCGTGGGCGATGAAGTGGAAGCTGAAATAATGCAGGTGGAGTTGGACAAGAGACGTATCTCTCTATCCCTGGAGTACAAGCTCTTCGAGGGACTGGGCGACCTGCCGAGGATGAACTCCACCATTACCGTGGTGGTCGAGAAGTTCTCTGACGAGGGTATGATAGTAAAGCTGGATTCGGGCTACTCGGCGCTGCTGCCCACCAACGAGCTTGGTGGACGTCGCGGTGAAGAGACTAAAAAGTTCAGGCCCGGCGATGAACTCCAGGCCAAGGTGATCGATATAAACAAACGCAATCGCCGCATCAAACTCTCGATCAGGGCGTTGACGAGGGACCAGGAGCGTCAAGCCCGCAAAGAGTTCGAAGCCTACAAGGGTGACGAGAACGCCTCGCTGGGCACCTTTGGAGACCTCTTCAAGGGGAAGATGGGCAAGGGCTCCGAATAAACCGGCCCTCGCAATCCGGCAAGAATTAAAAAAGCGCCTCGACCGACGTCGGGGCGCTTTTGAGTTTTATGGCTACCGACCCTGATTCAGGCTTCAGCGCTACCCCTCTCGGGGAGGTCCGTCTCCAACATTTTAGCGGTATAGATGGTGCGCCAGACCATGAAGAGTATGACTGAAGCGGCGATGCCTGAGAGATAGGCGATATCGAATTTGGCCAATGCCACCACCACCGTTGCCGAGACCAGGATGCTTACCAGCGAAGCGGGCCGCAGACCGAGGCCGAGCCTCCTGACCAGTCCGAAGAGAATCCCCGCCATCATCATCGTCCAGACCATCGCCGAGATCGCGGTGAGATAATAGTTCACCCTGCCACGAAGTAGCGCTTTGTTGGTGTATACGATCTCGTTGGCCTCGATAACCTCCTTACCCGCAGGGGTGAGCGTCAGCAACTTGACGCTCTTGACCGAGGGAACTATCCCCGCAACCTTGCTCTCGTGCAGGTCCACCACCATTTCTATCTCTCCGGCGAGCTTCTCATGGTCGAGGGTGACGACCGTCACGCGGGTGCCGGCGGCGTCCTTTTCGCTCCCTACACTCTTGAGGGCGTAATTTTTCGCGCCCACTCCCCTGACCCATATGCCGTGACCGAAGAGCACAGCCTGGATCGTCGTGTAAATCTTGTCGTGGTTCGACGCGAGCCACCGGGTCACGGCTTCGCCGGTCACCTTGTCGGCCTTTGAGGACTCGACCTGTGAGATACCGCTAAAATCCACGGCGGCCAACATTACAGCTATCACGATCATGCCGATGATACCGGCTCTGAAATTTTTCATTACCTATCGTAAACCTCACATAAACTGCGGCATGGAGTACAAAGCTGCCAGATATGCCAGATAACAGGTCAGCAGCAAAGCGCCTTCCCATCTTGTTATGCCCTCGCCCGTCCTTGCCAGCGGCAACAATCCCAAAGTGAAAAACAGGGCCACCGGATACTGGAAATTGAAAAACGTGGCCGGGACGTTGATGGGGCTCAAAAGGGCGGCGATGCCAAGTATACCCAAAAGATTGAACAAATTGGAACCCAGTACTCCACCGACGCCTATATCATCTTCGCCTTTCATGATAGCGACCATCGAGGTGGCCAATTCCGGCAGGCTGGTGCCGATGGCGACGATGCTCAACCCCACAACAACCTTTGGGATCTCCAGAATATCGGCGACCCGGAGGCCGCCTTCCACCATGAGGTTGCCGCCCGCCAGCACAGCAACCAGCCCCCCAACCGTCATGACTACGTTGCGGGTACGGTTATCATCCCTGCCGTCGCGGTCCAGGGTCTTTTGAACTTCATCGGGGGCTTGCCGCTCCACCATCACGCTCCAGTAGAGAAAAGCAGCGAAACCCATTAGTAAAATTATCCCGTCCACTCTTGAGAGCTGACCGTCGGCGCTAAGCAGGATAACGCCCAGAAGCGCCACGATGCCCATGGGGGCTTCGCGCTTTAACAGGGTGAATTCAACTTTTAAGGGCCGTATGAGCGACGCCGCGCCCAGGATGAGGGCGATATTGGCGATATTGGAGCCGATGATGTTTCCCAGCGCCATGTCGGAGCTGTCCTTCATCGCTGCGGTGACCGTGACCGCCAATTCAGGCAGGCTGGTGCCAAACGCCACCACCGTCAGCCCGATGACCGCCGGGGCGACGCCAAAGGAGCGCGCAAGCGATGAGGAGCCTTTGACCAGCGCAGTGGCCCCGAGATATAGCAAGAGCGCACCTGCCGCCAGGGCAGCTAGACCGAATAGCATCGTCGGCGGTCCCCTACTCTATCGAGCCGGGGGCGTTGCTATTGACCACCATCTCATCCAACTGCCCCAATTGGTCGGCCTCGCCGATGGCGATCATTATGTCGCCCTCTTCGATAGTTGACTGGGCGGCGGGGTTGAACACCATGTGGCCGCTGCTCTTCTTGATCGCTACGATGATGACATCGAGTTTGGAGCGAATCTGGCTGTCCATCAGCTTGACGCCGATCAGGGGCGAATCGGGGGTGACCAGCACCTCCTCCATCTGCAATCCGATGCTCTCGGATTGAGTGGCAAGCTCGATAAAATCAATCACGGCGGGCCGCAGCACCGCCATAGCCATGCGGGTGCCGCCGATGATGTAGGGGGAGACGACCCTGTCCGCCCCGGCGCGCAGGAGCTTATTCTTGGTGCGCTCCTCTTCATGGCGGGCGATGATCAGCAGCTTGGGATTGAGCTCCCTGGCCGACAGGGTCACAAAGAGGTTGGCCGCGTCGGAGTGCAGCACCGTCACCAGCCCCTTGGCCTTCTCGATACCCGCGTTCAGCAGGTTCTCCTCCTCGGTGGCGTCGCCCATTATTACGGGATAGTTGGGCGGCAACTTCATCACCGTGGCCTCATCCTTTTCGATGACGACGAAGGGTATGGGGCGCTTTTCAAACTCTGCGGCGACCATCATCCCGATGCGTCCGTAGCCGCAAATGATGTAATGGTCCTTTAATTTCTGGATTTTCTTCATCGTGCGCTTCCTTCCGATTAACTGCTGTACTTCGCCCTCGATTATCAATCTCGTGAGCATACCAACGGTATAGGTAACCAGGCTTACGCCTGCGATGATGTAGGCCATCGTGAAATAACGCCCTGCGATGCTTAGCGGCGCTACCTCGCCAAAACCGATGGTCGAGACGGTTATCACGGCCATGTAGAGTGAGTCGGTCAGGCTCCACCCTTCGATCAGGTGGTAGCCGATTGTACCCACCAGCAGCACAACAACAACCGCCAGGATAATTTTTAGAATATTTTCGCGTTGTTCCACTCTGTATGACATTTTTATCCAATTGGCGCTTTTTGTTGACTACCGACCCCATCACGCCTATTGTTCCATTTTTCCACAGCCAATATGGGGTTATTTTTAAATATAATGAAACTATCAGAGATCAAATTTAGCGACCTGGATCTACCCGAGCAACTAATGCGCGGAGTAGACGATTGTGGTTTCGAGTATCTTACCGAAGTTCAGGCAAAAAGCATTCCAAAAACGCTTGAGGGTAAAGATCTTGCGGTTCAGGCCCAGACCGGATCGGGCAAGACCGCTGCATTCCTCATCACCATCTTCAAGCACATAATGGAAAAGCCCAAGCGCCAGACGACGAATGTGTGCCCACGGGCCATCGTCATCACGCCCACCCGCGAGCTGGCCGTACAAGTCGCCAGTGACGCCCGCAAACTGGGGGCGCACCTTGATATGCGGATCCTGCTGGCTTACGGCGGCGTGGATTACGACAAGCAGCGAAAGGATATCTCCAAAGGCGTTGACCTCCTGGTCGGCACCCCGGGGCGGCTCATAGACTACCTGAAGCAGCGTGTCTATCATCTAAAAGATGTTGAGATAGCCGTCATTGACGAGGCCGATCGCATGTTCGACATGGGCTTCATCGCCGATATCCGCTTCCTCATGAGGAGGATGTCCGACTTTGACAAGCGCCAGTCGATCCTCTACTCCGCCACCTTGGGCCAGCGCGTGATGGAGCTGTCCTACGAGTACATGAATACGCCGGAGCTGGTCGAGGTCTCCCCCGACACGGTCGTGGCGGACAATGTGGAGCAGGTCCTCTACCACCTGGGGTCAAAAGAAAAGCTCGCCTACCTCATGGGGCTGCTTGAAACAGAAGAGTGGAAGAAGGCCCTGATCTTCGTCAACACCAAACACATGGCGAACAGGCTAAAGGAAGTGCTGAACCACAACGGCTACCCCGCAGCGGTGCTGAGCGGCGACATCGCCCAGGACAAGCGGCAAAAAGTGCTACAGCGCTTCAAGGGCGACGACCTGAAGATTCTGGTCGCCACCGACGTGGCCTCACGCGGTCTGCACGTCGAGGGGATAACACATGTGTTCAACTACGATCTCCCCCAGGACACTGAAGATTACGTCCACCGCATAGGCCGCACGGCACGCGCCGGAGCCAGCGGCAAGGCGATAACCTTCGCCTGCGAAGACTATGTCTTCACCCTGCCTGAAATTGAAGATTTTATCGGTCACTCTATACCCACCGAACCACCCGACAACGAGCTCTTCAAAGAGCCGAAGATGCCGCCGAGAAAGCCCTACAAGCCCAGCAATAAACCAGGCGGAAACAGGCCGGGGCAACGCGGCAGAGGCCCGGGGAGCCAGAGATCGGGTAGCAACAAGGGAAGAAGGACCGGGAGGCCGTCGGGTAAGAGGTAGGGCGCTGAGTCGCGCAGCTTGTACGCGTTTTTTTTGATTGGATGGCCTCCCTTGGGAGGCCTTTTCTATTGGTATTTGTTTCGTGGGCCTTCTTGCGGAGGCCTTTTTTATTGTATGCGGGGACTGCTCGTCCCCTGCACCCCTCGGGAACTTTCTTCGCGCTAAGAAAGTTCCACAAAGACGCGCCCCTTCGAGCACGTGTGCTCGCCTACGGCGACCGTTCGCGTCTGAGGGAGGGTCATGAACTCGGCTTCGCCTCAAACAGCATGACCCTCAAAGAATCCTCGACCGCTCACTGCACAGCTCGGTGGGGGTGAAGGTCAAATGCAATCAAGTATTGCGTCCCCCGAAATCCGTCCTTCGCATGATAGCTGGAATAGACATAACTGATTGCAGTTGAATATTTTGCAATGTCCAAAAAGGTTCCATTTTTGAATCGACTTTCACGCAGGTGATCAAGGTGCTCACAAATGCCCCTTAATACAATCTTACTTGCTTAAAATTTGGTGTTATTTCAAACACCTCAAGGGGTAGGACTAGCCTGAATCCAAGACTTTTGTCTCTTTCTGCATCGGTGTCACCCATATCGCCAACTTCATTCATGAGTGATTTGTTTTCCCTTAGATTTTCAATATCCTTCCAAGGACTAATCTCAGTGTGCCCCAGAATAACCGGTTTTAAGCTGCACTGGAAACCATCGCCAGTTTTCAAAAGAAGTATATGCCCACTATCCGATTCATTTTCTCTTATTGCGTAATCTGTGCAACGGAGCCCATATTCATACAGCCCATCGAGAACAGAGCTGGATAAACTAGTGTCAAATTTTTCTCTTTTTTGGCTTTCTCTTGCAAGATGCTCGTATTCTATATGGTTGATAAGGCGAAACGGTTTCCCTGTAATTTTGGCAAGTGTTTTAGCGAATATTCTAACCCCTTCAGGTGTGACCATATTGACAGGGCTATTTGGTTTTTTTGGAATTGAGGGGTTTCTTTCCATGATAGACAGCCATTGCGCCTGAGTAATTTCTGTTTTGCTTACAAAATAATCCCCGACGTCATAGATGGCACGCAAATTTCCATCTTTAACTGCGCTAATTAGTTCAGAGCTATAACGCAAACGGTCTAAATTGTTTGAAGGATAAATTTTTATATTATTAAATCCGCGTACAGGGAGAAATTTGACTGTACCGGCATCCAATATACCACCTTGCATACGAATAAATGTAATCCCGGTTAACGGCTCCTCGAACTCATACAAAGTGGGGTCGTCAGTAGCCACAGGTAATGGTGCCGAAACAGGAAGATCAGTGCGCATAACATCAATAGGCAAAACAGGAAAAGGAAGTTGACCCCAGTTTTCAAGCCCTTTGTTCAAAATGTCGTTCCATTCTGACATTTTCTCTTTATCCAATTCGCCTTCATCGAACAACTTAGCAAGTAGCACCTTGTAATTTTTGACTACTTTATTCAATTCTTTTTCGATATTAGAAATATACAAAGTCTCTTGCCTATGGTTGTTAACATATAGGCTATTTTTTTCAAATTGCTCTTGGACGCTTTTCATTACAGCAATTGTTCTATTGCGTGCATCAATAGAGCTCTTCAATTTATCTAATTTTTTATCATAAAAATCACTCATTCCTGCCAATAAGTATGAATCTTTTCGGTCTTTGGTCTTACTTAATTCGGCTACCTCGTTATCCCTGTACCTTGTTATAGAATCAATGTTTCTATATGTCACCGTGTAATTATGCCAACTGTTCCAATAGACCGCTCTTTGCGTCTCATTTAGGTAAAACATAAGATTCCATAATGTTGCATTAAAACGATCTATGAACGCATATATAGTATGTGGGCGTCTATTGAATCGGAAATTTTTCCAATTCTCTCTTGTTTCTGACCAGATTGGAATCAGGTCAGACTTTCTACCGCCTATAATTTCGGCAGGCCATATATGTGAAAACTCATCCTCTGTGTACACTGGTGTCAATTCAATGAGATTTTCTCCACCACGTGTAAATGGCTCATGAATAAAGGCTGACCTTTCTCTTTGCTCGCCATCAATAAATGTCCAAGGGTGCCCTTCAGCAGAATAAAATGGTTTAAAAAAAAACGTTTCTGTATACCGTTTTTCAAATTGAGTAAATGGGATAGCAGGGATGACTAAGTGTGGCCAAAAATGAAATTTACCACTTTTATCTGTGACAACTTCTCTGAACCTTCCCACCCACTGATGAGGACCATCAGGGGTTGGAATTGTTAAGTCATGATTTTCTACAACTATTACACCTGAAAGAGGCTTGCCCGTCTCTGTGTCCACGAATGTTCCTGAATATCCACCACAGAAATGGGTCCCGATGGCAATGGAAAATAAATATAAACAACAAATGATAATAAGAACTTTTTTTCCCATTACGTTGTCTTCTCAAACTATTCAGGAAATTTTTCCAAAAAGGTTGATTTTCCAGACGATAGCACACCACCCCCATCGTGTCACTGTCCACTGATTTTCAACAAGCTACTAGGTCAGGGCGTTGGTCAAATCCACCCAATTCTTCACGGTGAGTGTCTCGGGGCGTTCGCTGCCGTTTAGTCCGGCAGTTTCAAGTACTTCTGGTCTCTCTTTTAGATACGCGGAGAGGGAGTTTCGCAGTTGTTTCCTGCGCTGTTGAAAGCCCATTGCGACTATCTTCCACATAAGACCTTCATCTTTTAGCGCTGTTTCAGCTTCAGGTTTGAAGTCGAAGCGGACTACTGCCGATTCCACTTTGGGCGGCGGCCTGAATGCTCCGGGCGGCACTTTGAAGGCCAACCTGACATCGCTAAAGGTCTGGGCCATGACGCTCAACCTGCCCCGCTGTTTGGTGCCGGGTGGTGCGCAGAAACGGTTGGCGACCTCCAGCTGGTACATCAGCGTCATCGAGCTGAACGCAGCGCGCGCTTTTAGCAGTCTGGCGGTCAGCGGCCCGGAGAGGTTGTAGGGGAGATTCGCCACCAGCTTGAATTTACCGCCGGCGTCACGTGCAAGCTCCTCAAAATCAGCCTTCATGGCGTCCTGGAGCAGCAGTTCGACCCCAAGCCCCGCATTGTGAAGATGCTCTACCATGCGGGGGTCGGTCTCCAGGGCGGTCACCTTCGCGCCGGTCACCACCAACGCCCTGGTCAGTCCGCCCGGACCCGAGCCGATCTCAAGCACCCGATCCCCTTCCCCTATGCCTGCCGTCTCCACAATCCTGGCAAGTATGGAGGGGTCGGACAAGAAGTGCTGCCCGAGGCTCTTTTTGGGGCGTGGAGTACTCAAGACAACCCCTCCAGAGGCCAGGTAGGGACGGCGTTAAGGTCCATCCCGGCGCGAACGCCGTTTAGGAAGAGCCTTCTGCCTGCGGCGGCCACCATCACAGCGTTGTCGGTGCAATATCCCGGACGCGGGATTATCAGGTCGATGCCCCGCTGCCCAGCGGCGTGGGTAAAGGCTTCGCGCAGCCTTGAGTTGCACGCCACGCCTCCGCAAACCACCAGCCGCCCGGCCCCCGTCTCCTCAAGCGCTTTCAACGTCTTTTTCAAGAGGGTCTCCACCACCGCTTCCTGAAAGGAGGCGCAGGTGTTTCTCAGCTCCACCTCATCCAACCCCTTGAGATGCTTCAGCACATGGGTGCGAAGCGCGGTTTTCAACCCTGAGAAGCTAAAATCCAGGTTGGGTTTTTTGAGCATGGGGCGCGGGAAGGCGTAACGCTTTGGGTCCCCCTCCTTTGCGAGGCGGTCGATCGCCACCCCGCCAGGATAGCCCAGCCCCATGATCTTGGCGACCTTGTCGAACGCCTCACCTGCGGCGTCATCGACGGTTTGGCCTATAAGCCTGTAATTCCCCGGCTTTTCGCTCAGATAGAGCGCGGTGTGTCCGCCTGAGACCACGAGGCCCAGAAAAGGCGTCTCCACCTCCCGCTCCAATGTGGCGGCGGCGATGTGCGCTTCAAGATGGTTGACCGGCACAAGCGGCAAGCCGCTACTCCAGCAGAGTCCCTTGGCGAAGCTGACCCCCACCAGCAGCGCGCCGACCAGTCCGGGGCCCTGGGTCACGGCCACCGCGTCAAGGTCAGTCAATTTCACCGACGCGTCGGCGAGCGCCCTGTCCACCACAGCCGAGATCGACTCGGTGTGGGCGCGGCACGCCAGCTCCGGCACCACCCCGCCATATTCGGCATGGAGCTTGACCTGGCTGGCTATCACATCGGCCAGGACGGTGCGCTCTCCACGAAGAACGGCGGCAGCCGTCTCGTCGCAGGAGGACTCCAGGGCGAGTATAAGCGTTTCATTTTTCACTTTAAGTATTTCCACCTAACTCATTTGATTTACAATATTTTTGTATATAACTAATTTTAGTATATAAATAATTTAAAGTAATTCAGCAGCAAGCTCAGCCAGCTTTGAACGTTCGCCCTTGGTGAGGGTAATGTGGGCGGCGATATCGTTGCCCTTGAACTTCTCCGCGCAATAACTCAGCCCGTTTGAGAGCAAATCTATGTAAGGGTTGTCGATCTGGTAGGGGTCTCCGGTCATCACAATCTTGGCGCCCTCGCCCGCCCTCGTGATGATCGTCTTGCACTCATGGGGGGTGAGGTTCTGCGCCTCGTCCACGATGATGTACTGGAAGGGGATGGAGCGACCGCGAATGTAGGTCAGCGGCTCCAGCGCGAGCAGGTCCATCTCCATCAGCTCTTCATACCCCTTCTTGCGCCGCCCCTCCCGATCCTCGACACCCGCGAAGAGGAAGTCCACGTTATCGAAAATGGGCTGCATCCAGGGGCGCAGCTTCTCCTGGATGTCACCGGGGAGAAAGCCGATGTCGCGGCCCATGGGGAAGATCGGCCTGCTGACCAGCAGCTTCTTGTATACCTGCTCTTCCACTGCTTTTTGCAGCCCTGCGGCGATAGCCAGCAGGGTTTTACCAGTGCCTGCCTTACCGATGAGGGTAACCAGCTGTATGGTCGGGTCCAGCAGCGCATCCAGGGCGAAGCGCTGTTCGCGGTTGCGTGCATGGATGCCCCAGATATCCTTGGGCACCCGGATGGCGACAATCCGTCCATCGCCCACGTGGCGGCCAAGGGCCGTGTGTTTGGGGTCGGTGTCGTCAACAAGGCTCACATACTGGTTCAGATATAGCTCCTCCTCGCTGGTCACAGAGGTCTCGCCATCCTTGAAGAACTGGTCCACTTTCGCTTTGGGTGCAAAGACCTCGGTCATCCCGCCGTAAAGCTCATCCACCTGCACCTTGCCGCCCTCAAAGTTCTGGGCGTTTATGCCGACGGCGTTGGCCTTGATCCTCAGATTCGTGTCCTTGGTGACCAAGACCACCGGTATGTCCGGCTCCTTGTCCTGTAACCCCAGACACACCGCCAGTATGCGGTTGTCCATCTTCCCTGCGGCCAGCTCCGATGGCAGCTTCTTGATATACTCCATGCCGAAAGAGACCCGCAGCATGCAGCCGCTCTCAACGGGCACACCCACCCTGAGGTCGCCTTTTTGGCGCAGGGTATCCAGATAGCGGGAGACCTGACGGGCGTTCCTGCCCATGTCATCCAGATTTTTCTTGAACTGGTCGATCTCTTCGATGACTGAAATGGGAATATTCACGCAATTGTCTTCGAAAGCGTTGATCGCTTCCGGGTCGTGAAGTAGCACGTTGGTATCGAGAACAAAGTTCTTCTTCATATTCACCGCCTGAAATTCATGATCAGAGTTTTGCTATGCGTTTCAAGGCTTCAACCAGTCGGTCTGCATCGTCAATCGTATTGTAGGGGCCAAAGCTCGCCCTCACCGTACCCGCCGGATAGGAGCCGAGCGCCTTGTGAGCGCCGGGCGCGCAGTGGAGCCCTACCCTCACCGCTATTGAGAACGCCTCGTCCAGCGCGTAGCCCACATGGGCAGCGTCCACCTCCTCGAAGTTGAAGCTCACCACCCCGATCCTTCGCGACGGGTCGCGTATGCCATACACCTTTAGCCGTTCAATCTCTTCAAGTTGGGGTAAAAGGCGCGCAATTATCGCCTCTTCACCAGCGCGTATGTCGGATACCCTCCGCTCAAAGATATACTCAAGCCCCACACCAAGCCCCGCCAGACCGGGGGTGTTCAGCGTCCCAGCTTCCAGGTGCTCGGGCATATCGTCGGGCATTTCAGCCTTTGAACTGGCCGCCCCGGTGCCGCCAAAAAGGAGCGGCTCCAGCGTTATCCCCGGCGCAACATAGAGGAAACCGGTGCCCTGGGGGCCGAGCATCCCCTTGTGTCCGGGGGCGACCAGCAGGTCCACGCCAAGTCCATCCACGTCAATCTCAAGACACCCCACCGTCTGTGAACCATCAAGGAGGAAGGCTATACCATGACTCCTGCATATTTTCCCCACCGCCTGCACATCAAGGATAGCGCCGCCCACGTTGGACGCGTGACCCAGCGCCACCATTACGGTATTGGACTTTATCGCTCCCTCAACCATTACAGGGTCGACCAGCCCGTCCGAATCACCCTGGAGCAGCTCAACCTCCACGCCCCTCTTGCCCAGCTCATGGAGGGGGCGAAGGACGCTGTTGTGCTCCACCGTCGAAGATATGACGTGGTCACCCTCTTTGAGATAACCGAAAAGCCCCTGATTGAGGCCGTGGGTGGCGTTCATCGTGAAAATAATCCGGGAGCAATCCCCCACGCCTATCAGCCTTGCAACCGATTCCCTTGTATCATGGATCAGGCGTGCGGCCTCCAGGGCTGCGACGTGGCCCGATCTTCCGGGATTCGCCCCGATGCGCAACGCCTCTTCCACCGCGCTGTATACCCCGGGCGGCTTGGGGTGGGTGCTGGCCGCGTTATCCAGATAGAGATAGTTCGCGTTGACCTCGCTCATCGGTCCTCCGGTTACCATTAATTGCCCGCTCCTGAACTACCATGAACCCCCGGACAGGACTTATCCCGCCCAAGGTTATCGGAAAGGCCGGGGCAACCGCCCCTGCATGACTGCTCAAAGTGGCATCCACCGCATTCGCCCGGTATCTTGTCCAGTTTGCCCATGACCTCAACCCTCTTCCCCGACTTCCAGATATCGACCAGCTTTTCTTCTTTCAGGTCGCCCAGTTCAAGGGGAAGCGTCCTGCATGCGGTCAATATACCTTGGGGGTTGAGATGGGCCAAAGACTTTGCAGCGGCGCAGCCCGTATAACCGGCGAAAGGGTCCAGTCCCAGCAACTCGGCCAGAAAGAGATCGTGGACGTGGACCTGCCCTTTGAAATCCTCACCGGAACCATCCCATCCGGCCTTTGCAACCTCCAGATCGCTTTGTCGCAAAGGAGACGCCGGGGCGTGGGGGTTGGAGACCACCACCCCCGCAACGCCGGTGGCCGAGGCCAGCGCCAGGCAAGCGCCCAGGCCGTCCACCCCGCCGGGTCGGGAGACCAGCCCCAACTTCACGGTGGAGGCCTTTTTCTTCAGCTCTTCAATGGCTTGAGCATCCGGGTGGGGGGGCATCAGGACCAGCTCGGCCCTTTTCGCCATCGCTGTCGGGACCTTCTCCACAAAGGCGGAGACCGCTCCAACTCGCCCAACCATGGTTAGGATGGGTCCGGCAGGGTTTGAAGAAACCGCAGCGGCCACACCTGCGACCGACTCCCCATCCACCTCGATCTCAAGGAAGAGGACCCTGGCGTCAACGAGCTTGCGGTACAGCTTAGCCGCAAGGTCGGCGTCAGCCGAAGGGGTCCAGGTCGCCCGTATGGGCGCGGAGAGGTCATGCATCGTATTTTGGGAGGACGACTTTCAGGAACTCCACCCCCTCGTCCTTGAGGTCTTCCTCTTCGGCTTCGGTGCTGGTGCCGCGAATGGAGCGGTTATCCTTTTCGCCCCTGTGCATCTTGAGCGCTTCATCGGCGAATTTGTCCCCCACGTCCTCGAAGTTGACGTCGACGAACTCGCTCACGGCGCGGATATAGGACATAGCTCTGGTATCGGCTGCGGTGGCGCCCTCCTTTACACTGGTGTCGTGGGAGAGATGCACCGCGAAAGCGCTGGGCACCTTCTCTATCTTCCTGGATTCGCAGAGGGGACAGGAGATGAGCGCCTCGTCGCGCTGCGTCTCAAACGCCTCGCGGTTGGCGAACCATCCCTCAAACTTGTGCCCGTTCCCGCATTTCAGATCATAGGTAATCACTTAACAACACCTCAAAATCAGCCGCCGGCCTTTCCGGCCGCTTCTATGTAGGCTTCAAGCCTGTCCATGCCCTCTTTTATCTTCTCAAGCGAGTTGGCGTATGTAAAACGAATATACCCCTCTCCGCCGCTTCCGAAATCGACCCCCGGCGTACAACCCACCCTCGCCTTCCGAAGTATATCAAACGCCAGCCGATAGCAATCGGGGTCGATATGGCTCGCGTTGACGAAGAGATAGAACGCGCCGGTGGGCTTGGACTTGAAGGTGAACCCCATCTTTTCAAGCCGCCCTATCATGTAAGTACGTCGCGCACCGTAGATTCGTTTCATTTCCGCCACCTCTTCACCGGTGGAGGTGAGCGCGGCGATACCGGCCTTTTGCACAAAGGAGTTGGCGCAGATGAGGAGGTTTTGCCCCAACTTCTGCACCGGGCGGGCAAACTCGGGCGGCACGATCATGTACCCCAGCCGCCAGCCGGTCATGGCGTAGAGTTTTGAGAATCCATTAATGACGATGGCCTTGTCGGTGTATTCGAGGATCGAATGGGCCCGCCCCTCGTAGACCAGCCCGTGGTAAATCTCGTCGCTGACGATGTGGATGCCGCGCGCATCGGCTATCCTTGCGACCTCGGCCATCCTCTCGTCGCTGATAAGCGTCCCGGTGGGGTTGGCGGGCGAGTTGATCAGGATCGACTTGGTCCTGGCGGTCAGGTAACGCTCCATCTCTTCGGGGACGAACTGGAAGGACTCCTCCTCGCGCACCGGCACATAGACGGGCTTGCCGTCGGCCAGCTCCACAAACTGGGGATAGCAGGCGTAGTGCGGGTTGGAGAGCATCACCTCGTCACCAGGGTTCAGAAGCGCCACAAAAGAGAGAAAGAGCCCCGGGGAGGAACCGGAGGTGACTATTATGCGCTCCGGGTCGACGTCGGCCCCATACTCCACGCGATAATGTTCTGAAATGGCGCAGCGGAGCTCGTAATCACCCTTTGAGTGGGTGTAATGGGTGTCGCCCTTCTCCATGGCCTCGACGGCAGCCCTGCGCACCGCCACGGGGGTGTCGAAGTCAGGCTCGCCCACCTCAAGATGTATGATATTTATGCCCTGGCGCTCCATCTCGTGCGCTTTTTCAAGCACATCCATCGCGATGAAGCTGGGCAGCTCCAGCGCGCGCTTTGAAACTGCGCCGGAATCGGTCCCCATGGGTCACCTCCAAACACTTGCGTGCAGCGTGCAGGCAAAACGGTTATAATAATTGATCTTAACAATTGCCCTGTACCCACGGCAAGACAAGCATTGAGGCAAAAGCAAAGTTGACGAAACTGGAAAAACACTCTCTGCCCTTCATTGTGGCGATGCTCGCCTCGCTCACCGTTCACGCGGCCCTGGCGTGGCTCAATCCCGGCCTGTTCACCGGCATGGACGAGTACGACATGGACACCATCGTCGTCGAGCTGCTATACACGGAAATAGCTGAACTTCCCGAGCAGTTACCTCAGGACAAAGCAGAGGAAGCGGCCGCCGCCAAGGGCGACCCGGAGTGCTGCCCGCCTCCAATCCAGCCATCCGTTGAAACCGCCAAGGCGAGCATCCCCCAATCCTCCCAGCGGCTCAGCCTGGACGAGATAACGCCTCCGCCCCCGGAGAAATCCTCCATATCCCTCGCCGAAATCGAGCCGATAAACGACGAGGAAAAGGTGATGGAGCTTAACTCCAACCTCCCCGACCCCTCAAAAAACGGCACGAAAGAGGTCACGATCAATCTGGACAATCCCGACGAGCGCTACCGGGGCTTTCTCTCACTGGTCAAAGCGGCGGTACACAAGCACTGGAATGGAAGAGACGCGATCCTGAGCGCAAGGCGCGCCGGACAAGTCGCGGTGAGATTTTCCCTCGCCGCCACCGGTGGCGCTGCCGGTGGAGTCGCGGTACAGGAAAGCTCAGACTCTCCCATACTCGACGGCGAAGCTGTGAGAGCGATCAAGGTAAGCGCCTTCCCACCCTTCCCTGACCACTGGAAACTTGCGAGATTGAACCTCGTGGGAGACTTTCATTATGCAGTGGCGGCGATGAACCGCTAGCTCTATGAGTTTGTTTAAAAACCCCGGATATCCTCCGATTGACGTTGTCAGGGGGCGAAAAACGATCCTCGAAATACCTATCAGTATGCCTGCGGTCGTTTTTCTTCCCTTCCTAGTTCTCGAATGATCTTCGGGGTTTCCAGTTTATCGTCGGCTTAGCTAGAGGTTTCCTACTACCCTGTAATACCCTCAGCCCAGATAAGCCTGTCAGCGCCCAGCTCCACCGCCTGGGCCATCACCTTATCCTCATCGACCCTCGCCCAAAGCGTATTCCCCTTGGACCAGAGCGGCTCCGGGTTCTCATCGTTTTCCAGCCTGACGGGACTTTTGCCTACACAGTAGCCGTCACACTCAAGGGGGTCGCCCGGCGCCCAGGGGCAGGAGGGAGAAGTCGTGACCGGTATCCAGGGACCGCACAGGGCCAGCTCCATACCGGGGGGCAGCGGCGGGCGTGCCCCTCCCCACTCCAGCGCATCCAGCTCAATTCGCACCGCGCCCAGGTTCTTTACAAGCTCAAGGGTCGCGGGGTCGTCCCAGACCGATTGCCTTAGTTCCTCGCCTCCGCCGGCAGCCAGCATCTCCCCTACTCTGGGGCCGCGCCGTTGCCGTCCCATCACCCGGCCAGCGGTCATGTTCGCGCCGATCCCCTCTTCGGCACCCTTGACGACCATGCCCCAGTCGTTGGCGACCCACTGGAGGCCGGGCTCATGGATAGAAGCAAACCACTTCCACACACGGTCGAATTCGCCCTGTCGCACCAGCGGCGTCACGAGCACGAAGTCGATGCCTCTCGCCTCGCACTCCTTTTGGACTCTTACCACCTGATCGATATCGGGCAGCAACCGTGGGCAGAACTCCGCCCCGTAATAGAGACCATCCCAACCGCCCTTGCTCTTGTGAAAACCATCAAGACCGGCAATCTCCGTGACCCTGAGATACCTCTTCACTCCCCGCCTCCCAACAGCTTGTCGGCCAGCAGTTTAACGACTCTATCCACGTCGGAGTGGTTAAAAACGGGAATATCAGTATCAACATCCGTCTCATCGGTGACGATACAGAGGGGCAGTTCATCTCCATCTATGGGGACCAGTTCAAAACCCTCGCGCCGCACCGCTATCCACGGTATGCCGGTGAAAGTCTTGAACCCCTCCAATATCACCAACTCCACATCCGGCGGGCAGAGGCCCACGGCGCGACCGATGCGCGTTCCCTGGTCGCTGTCGTCATAAATCGTCATGGAATCCGAAGAGATAAGGAAGGAAGCGCTTGCCCCGGCTTTTCTATGTTTCCACGTATCGGTGTCGGTGGCTTCGATGTGTTCCTTGCCGCCGTGGTGTTTAAGGGTGGCGACACCCACCCCCTGCCCGGTCAACTTCTCGACCAATGCTGTAACCAGCGTCGTCTTGCCGCTGTTGGAATATCCGCTCACGCGTACCAGTTTCACCATAGCCCGCCCTTTACCATCCCGGAGTCTGGCCTTCCAGGAATTCATAGTCGTAGACCTGCACCGCCACCACCTCACCCGGCTCGACCTTGACGCAGCCTGCGGGGAGGATCAGCAGCGCGTTTGCCTCCACAAGGGTGGATAACATGCCGGAGCCGCGCCGCTTGACGCTCGTCACCCTGTAGCCGGTCGAGTCGCATTCGATGCGGCACCTGACGAACTCGGTGCGCGTCTCCTTGGCCTTTACCGTCCCGGCTTCCTCTCCCAGCACCGCCTGAAAAACCGGCCTGAAGAGCCTGTTGGAGCCGGTGAGCTTGCGTATCGCGGGGCGCACGAACTGCTCGAAAGCCACCATCGCCGAGACAGGATTGCCCGGCAGGCCAAATATAAGGGTCCGGCCTTTTACCGCGAAGAGCACCGGCTTGCCCGGCTTCATAGCCACCTTCCAGAAGACGATCCTGGCCCCCCACCGCTCCAGCACCTCGCCCACGTAGTCATAGTCGCCCATGGAGACGCCGCCGGTGGTAAGCACCATATCGGCCCCCGAGATATTTTCCAGCATCGCGAGCAAGCTGTCGGGGTCGTCGCGGCCTATGCCCAGCATAACCGGCGCGCCCCCCGCCTGGGTCACCTGCGCCGCCAGTCCGTGGGAGTTGGAGTTAACTATCTTGTCGCCATCGGCGCTCTGTATCTGGTCGATCTCCACAATCTCGTCGCCTGTGGAGAGGATGGCAATCTTGGGCATGCAGCTGACCTGAACGAAGCTGCGCCCCATGGAGGCGAGCATCCCTATCTCTGCCGGGCGTATCAGGGCGGAGGCCGGAATGACCAGCTCATCCTTCTTCACGTCCTCGCCGGTCAGGCGGATATTGGCGCCCAGCTTGGGTGGATTGACGATGGTCACCATGCCATCGGTCGCTTTCGTATCCTCGACCGGGACGACCGTGTCAGCGCCGACGGGCACGGGAGCGCCGGTCATGATCTTGGCGGCCTCGCCCTCCCCTATCTCCAGCTCGCCGGGGTGACCGGCGGGGATATGCCCTATCACTTTTAGTGTTACCACTTTCAGGGGCGCGCCGTCAGCGAGGTCGCCAGCCCTGTAAGCGTAGCCATCCATCGCCGAGTTATCCTTGGGCGGCAGGTCACGCGGCGCAGTCACGTCCTGGGCGATCACCCTGCCCAACGCCCTGTCCAGTGAAACCGACTCGGAGCCAAGCGCCGTCACTATCTTCAGAATGTGGCTTACGGCCTCTTCAAAGGAAATCATCTTATCAACACCCCTTGCCCAACGATTCTTGAGAAATCCATAAAAATATTTACCGCTACTGCGCTGCTTGGCCTGACGCTCTACTCTTGACTAATGCGCTGCTTAGACTAATGCGTTACTTGAATTAATGTTCCGGGGGCCAGCCCTCTTCGCCGACCAGCGGCACGAACCTGCACCCGCCAAGCTCCTGGGTGACGTATTCATCCCCATAGCGCCTGACGCGAACCAGTTCCTGTATCATCCTGCCACCCACAGGCATCGCCAGAACGCCTGCGTCCCTGCTTAACTGGGCTTTTAGCGATTCAGGCACCCTCGGCCCCCCGGCGGTCACGAGGATGGCGTCATAGGGGGCCTCGGCCGGATAGCCCATGGTTCCATCGCCCAGATGGACTGCTATATTCACGTAACCCAACTCTTCAAGCAACTTTTTTGCCGCGTCGCAAAGCAGCGGGTTTCGCTCAACGGTGTGTACGGCACACCCCATATGGGCCAGAATGGCGGCCTGATAACCGGAACCGGTCCCAACCTCCAGCACACGCTCGCCACCCTCAACTTCCAGCGCCTCGGTCATCAGCGCGACCATGTAGGGTTGTGAGATAGTCTGGCCCTGCCCTATGGGCAGCGGCGCGTCGGCATAGGCCTCGTGCCGCATGTTCGACGGCACGAAAAGGTGCCTCTCGACCGCCCCGAAGGCAGCCAGCACCCGCTCATCCCCGATCCCCCTGGCTCGCAGCTGAACTTCAACCATCTCAGCGCGCAGGGTGGTGTAATCCATCGCTACTTCTTCACCTCCTTGACCTCGCAACCGAGGCTGCCCTTGTGCATCAGCACCTCCACCCTGTCGCCCACCGTGGCCGAGGTCGCCTCCCTCAGCGGCTTGCCGTCGGAATCGCGGACGACCGAGTAACCTCGTGACAGTACGGCGAGGGGATTGAGCTGGGCCAATGCCTCACGGGCGATATCCAACCGCTGGGAGGCGCGGCTTGTTTTATCATCAATCTCTCTATTCATCGCCGAGTCCAGCTTGCTCAACGCAAGCCGGGCTTGAGCTATTTTCCGGGAAGGGGCATTGGAGCCAAGGATCTTCACAGCGGTGGAGACCCGCTCTTTTTCGCGCCACAGGCGGCTTGTAAGGGCCTTTTCACCACGCTCCAGCGCCATATCGACGCGCAGCCTGCGCCTCTCGATCCGACGCAGCGGATGGAAGCGGGAGGGGTCGAGACGCTGAAGGTCCTTGCGCTGTTGCGAGACCATTCGCGTGAGTATTTCCGACATGGCGCCTTCCGCCTTCTCAAGCATCGTCACCCAGTGTCCCGTCTCGCGCACGGCCAGCTCGGCCGCCGCCGACGGGGTAGGAGCGCGCAGGTCAGCCACGAGGTCGGTCAGGGTGAAGTCTATCTCATGGCCCACAGCGGAAATCACCGGCTTTGGCGACGCTGCAATAAGCCGCACCAGCCCCTCGTCGTTGAACGCGCTCAAATCCTCGGCCCCGCCGCCGCCGCGCCCAATTATCACCAAATCCGCTTTCTCCAGCTCCATGGCGGTCTTGAGCCCCCTGCAAAGCTCCGCCGGTGCGCCATCTCCCTGGACCTGCGCCGGACAGATGTACACATCCACCCAGGGGGCGCGTCTGCCCAGCACCTGAAGGATATCCCGGACCGCCGCCCCGGTTTCCGAGGTGACGACGGCTATACCCCTTGGCATCTGCGGCAGCGCCTGCTTGCGCTCAGGGTCGAAGAGCCCTTCCAGCGCCAGCTTTCTCTTCAGCTGCTCCAGCCTCAACCGCTGAAGCCCCGCGCCCTGGGGTTCCATATGATCGACGACTATCTGCAAGTCGCCACGCTGTTCATAGACGGCCAGCCTACCACGCACCAACACCGCGTCGCCGTTTTGGGGGTGGAAATCCAGCAACCTCAGCACATTCCTGAAGCATACGGTGCGCAACCGGCAACCGCCGTCGGCCAGGGTAAAGTAAGCGTGGCCCGAGGCGGGGATGCGCAGCTCCGCAACCTCCCCCTCCACCCAGATGTCGCCCAAAGAGTGTTCGAGCATCCTGCGCGCGCAGCCCACAAGCTCGGCTACCCCGAGTATCTCCCCGGGAGAGGGCGACCAGCCCTGCTCACTGGAGGACATCTATCACCTCGTCGGACTGCTCAATAAACTTCTTGAGCCGCTTCTTGAGATTGTTCTCCAGCTGCCGTACCCGTTCGCGGGAGATGCTGAACTTCTCCCCGAGCTCACGCAGCGTTATGGGGTCCTCGGCAACCAGGCGGGAATCGAAAATTGCGAGGTCGCGCCCCTCCAGCGTACCTCTAAATTCATTTAACTTTTGCCTTATAAGGTCTTGAAACTCCAGGCCAGCCAGCTTCACGTCAACAGCCACGCCATCGTCGGGAACAAAATCCATTCTGGTGGCGTCGGTATCGTCATCCAAGGGCATATCCAAGGAGATGTCGGGACCGGCGAGGCGCATCTGCATCTCCACCACCTCCTCCTCGCGCACATCCAGCCGCGCAGCCAGCAGCTTGGGTCCCGGCTTGAACCCCTGCTCTTCGAGCGCCTCCTTCTCCTTTTTCAGGTTGAAGAAGAGGCGGCGCTGGTTCTGGGTGGTCCCGATCTTCACCAGCGACCAGTTGTTGAGGATGTAGCGGATCATGTAGGCGCGTATCCACCACGCCGCATAGGAGGAGAGCTTGACGCCACGCGAGGGGTCGTACTTCTCCACCGCGCGCATCAGCCCGATATTCCCCTCCTGTATTAGGTCCAGCAAGTTATCGAGATTCCTTCGGAATTCATATGCAATCTTAACCACCAGGCGAAGGTTGGCGACCACCATTTTGTAGGCGGCTTCAATGTCGCCACTTTCCGTATAGCGCTCTGCCAGCTCTTTTTCCTCATCGGGGGTCAGCAGCGGATGGCGGCTGATATCGGCCAGATACTGTTGAAGCGGATCGGATGGGAGGGTGGCGGGGAGGGTCTTGGACCTTCGGTCTTTACCGGAACCAATGAGGGTGCCGGCGTCGGCTTCGGCCGCGCCGTCATCTATTATGTCGGGCTCGGCGACTTCCAGCTCTTCGCCGTCGTGGCCCTCCGACTCCCCGGTGGAGTTGTGAATGTCTTCGCTGCTCATGGGCTGTATCTTAGTGAATTGCGTGGAGAATCGCAAATGATACTCACTTCGCGTGGCACCCCTTGCACCAGTCGCGAAGCTCCTTTTTATCGAGGCTGTCAAGGCAATCGGGAGCATGTGGATCGTGGCAGGATATGCAGCTCATGGGTCTGCCGGGACGGCTGGGATCGTTTGAAGAGCTGACCGGGTGCTTGAGGCGCGGGTGCCTATTGTCACTGTACCTCTTGTGACAGGAAGAGCAGCGCTTGACGACATCGGTCCTGGCGGGTCCATTGTCCTCGTGGCAATCGTTGCATTTGGTCGCAAGCGCCTCGGCGTGTTTGTTCCCGCCCATGGAGTGGCACTGCACACAGCTCTCTTTCCCACTCTTGCCGTGGCACGGGGCGCAGACTTTATTCTTGGAGGCGTGGAAGAGGTTTGCTGGCTCCCTTTCGGGTCCAAGCCCGCCAAACAAGCGGATTTTCGCCCTGCCCTCAGGCTGGCGCACCTCCACCAGCGTTCCGGTGGGGGCCAACCCACTTACCTTGAAGTGGTATATCCCATCCTCTTCGACAATCGGAAGGTTTTGCGCTTTTCCATCGATGAAGAGCACTGGAGCGGTTGCGGTATCGCCCACCACCACCCAGACGCTGGAGCGATAGCTCCGGTAGCCGTCGGGGGGCGCAAGAAAGGTGGGGCCAGCCGCGAACCCGGAAGCAGCGCCGAGAAACACCAATGCTGCTGCCCAAATTCCTGCCCCAATGCCTGCAAATCGAATTTTACGAACCGCTAGCCGCACATGATCTCCTTCAGTGTTCCGCCTATGGTACTACAAAACTGGTCCACCGCCCGCACCCCGTCAATCGCGGAGCTGACGATCCCCCCGGCGTACCCGGCGCCCTCACCCACCGGGTAGAGGCCCTCCATCGTCACCGATTGCATATCGGGTCCACGACTTATGCGCGCAGGACTCGATGTCCTCGTCTCCACCGCCAGCAGCGTTCCCCGGGCAAGAGGGGCTAATTTGCTTATCATCGCAGGCATCGCCTCTTTCAATGCCGAAGTGACAAAGTCAGGCAATATCCTCCCCAGATCGCACTCAACGAGATTCCACGGACAAGCGCTGCCGCCCAGCGAGTTGCTCGCGTTACCCCCCAGCGATTCTATCGCGTTGTCAGAAAACGATTCCACCCTCTGCGCAGGCACCGACCTTACGCCCGCCAGCTCCTCAGCTCTCCGCTCCAGCTGCCTTTGCAGCTCGAAACCGGCGAAGGGGTCGTTATCAAAGTCACCGGGCCGCACCTCCACCACCAGCGCCGCGTTGGCGTACTTGCCCGAGCGGGCGTGGCCGCTCATTCCGTTTATCACCAGATGTCCCGGCTCACTGGCCGCGGGTACCACCGTGCCGCCCGGGCACATGCAGAATGAATAAACTCCGCGCCCCTGCGGCCCTTTTTCCCTCAAGACAAACTCCGCCGCAGGCAATATCTCCGACCACTCACCATATTGAAAGAGGTTCAAGGCGTGCTGCTCCACCTCCGCCCTCACACCTATGGCGAACCCCTTGGCCTCCACCTGCACACCCTGGTCCGAGAGGGTCTTCAGTGTCTCCCTGGCCGAATGACCTATCCCGAGAAAGACCGGGGAGCCATATACCGCGCCTTTGCTCGTCTCCACCCCCGCCAACCGGTCATTTTCGATCAGAAGCCGCTCCACGCGCTCGCCATACCTCAGCTCCGCCCCTCGCTGCTCCAGTACCGCTCTCAGCGCCTTGGCGGTAGCGCGCAGCCGGTCGGTGCCGATATGGGGCTTTGCATCTATGAGAATCCGGCCCCCCGCCCCAGCTGCGACGAGCTGCTCCAGCACCCATCTTTTGCGAAAATCCCTGGAACGGCTGGTCAACTTGCCGTCGGAGAACGCACCCGCCCCACCTTCGCCAAACTGGACGTTGCTCTCGGTATCGACCTGCCCCGTCTTCCAGTAGCGCGCCACATCGCGCACACGGGTCTCCACCGGCTGGCCGCGCTCGATGACTATGGGCTTCAAACCATACTCGGTCAGCCTCAGCGCCGCAAAAAGTCCGGCTGGCCCCATCCCCACGACGATTGGAGGGTTGGGATGGCCCAAGGTCGGCGCGACCGGTCGATACTCCACCGCTTCAAAGGGTTGAAATCCGGCTGGCAGGGCTATGTCGGGAGAAAGCTCGACCTGAAGGGTGTAATCGTAGTGGGGGGGCCTGCGGTGGCGCGCATCGAGCGAGCGTTTCAGTATCTTCCACCCGTGTATGGCGTCGGGGGGCAACTCCAGCTTGGCGGCCAGCGCAGCGCCGAGGTCACGCTCTCCCCGCCGGACAGCCACTCGAACTCCCGAAACTTTTATCTTGAGGGGGTTTTTCACGTACTGAATCCAGACAACTTCAATGCATCGCCCCATTGCGATCAGCAGGTAGTGAGATTAACAGAATAGCCGTAAAAGGTCATCATAAGGTCGCCATCGGCGGGGTATCTTTTTGCTTAAATCCCACCAGCCGGTAAACTGTGAAGTAGAGGCAGGACAAGTTGACAAAACCTCCAGGAAGTCCACCCAGGGGAGTTTCAGGATGAGCAGACAATTAGCGCCGGAAAAGCTGCGCAGGAAGATAGACCCCGAACTCTTCGAGTTCGAGTCCACAAGCGACATCCCGCCGCTGAGAAAACCGCTTGGGCAGCAGCGCGCCATGAAGGCGATCCATTTCGGCCTGGAGGTGGAGAGCCAGGGGTACAACCTTTTCGTCCTCGGCCCGCCAGGCGCCGGGAAGCACTCCACGACCACCGCGATCCTCGAAGACCTCGCAAAAAGTGGACAGGTGCCGCCCGACTGGGTGTACGTCTACAACTTCGCCAACCCGGCGGTCCCCCTGGCGATCGAGCTGAATGCAGGACTGGGAGAGAAGTTTCGCGATGATATCGCCACCCTTGTGGAGCAGCTGAAATCAGAGATCCCCAAGGCGTTCGGTGATGAACTGTACTCCAAGGAAAAGTCGGACCTCCTGAGCGCCGGCCATGATGAGAAGACTGTCATCTTCACTGAACTGGAAGAGCTGGCCACCGACCACAACTTCCTGGTGCAGCGCACCGCAGATGGTCTTTCGCTCATCTACACCCATGACGGCGAGCCCCTTTCACCCGACAATTTTGAAAAACTGGACGAAAAGGAACAGCAAAAAATACAGGGATCGCGCGACGTGCTCCAGGACAAGCTGCGCGAAACGGTACGTCAGCTAAAGAGGGTGGATAAGGAGACGAAAGACGCGGTCACCGCGCTGGATGGCAGGGTCGGCCTGGCCGCCGTGGGCCATGAAATCGAGGTGTTGGAAGAAAAATACAACAACCGCGCTCGCGTGGTGGAGTTTCTCGTGGGGCTAAAGACCGACATCCTCGCCAATATAGAAAAGTTCAGGACCGATGGACACGATAGCAAGTATAGCCCCCTGCCCTTCATGCCCGCTCCCGAGGGACCGGACGAGGTGCTAAAACGCTACATTGTCAACTTATTCGTGAACAACAAGAAGCTGAAGACCGCCCCGGTGGTCTTCGAGTCCAACCCCTCTTTTCACAACCTGCTTGGCCGCATTGAGCACACGATGCAGTACGGCGCGTTCGTCACCGACTACACGATGCTCAAAGCCGGAGCTTTTCACCGGGCCAACGGCGGCTATCTGGTCCTGAACGCCCGCGAGGTACTGCTAAACCCCTTCGCCTACGAGGCTATGAAGAGGGTTCTAAAAGATCAGCAGATCAACATGGAGGAGGTCGGCGAGCAGTACAGGGTGGTGGCGACAGCCAGCCTCAAACCCGAGCCGATCCCTTCGCACGTCAAGGTGATCCTGCTGGGCACCCCCTGGCTCTACTACCTTCTCCAAACATATGACGAGGACTTCCACAAGCTCTTCAAGGTGAAGGGCGAGTTCGCCCTCGACATGGATTGCGACCAGGAAGGGATGATGAGCTACGCCTTCCTGATCGCCAGCCAGTGCGCCAGGGAGGGGCTCACCCCCTTTGGACGCGACGCCGTGGCAAGGATAGTGGAGCATGGGCTACGCATGGCCGAGAGCAAGGAGAAGCTCTCCACCGGCTTTCTCGGGATAACGGACCTAGTACGCGAAGCCCACTACTGGGCCAAGAAGGAGAGCCTGCAACTGGTGGAGCCACGACACATACAGCAAGCGATTGATGAAAACATCTATCGCAACGACTATGTGGAGGAGCGCCTCGCCCAGATGATCGAGGATGGCACGATCCTGATCGACCTGGAGGGCGAGGTGGACGGACAGATCAACGGGCTGGCGGTCTACGGCATGGGCGACTACGCCTTTGGCAAGCCCTCAAGGGTCACCGCCCGCGTCTACATGGGCAAGGAGGGCGTCTCCAATATCGACCGCGAATCCGATCTGGGCGGCCCCATCCACAACAAGGGCGCAATGATCCTGCAAGGGTTCTTCGGCGCCAGATACGCCCAGAAAGTGCCCATAACCTTTGGGGCCACCATCTGCTTTGAGCAGTCCTACGGCGGCATCGAGGGCGACAGCGCCTCTTCGGTAGAGCTCTTCGCCCTCATCTCCGCCATAGCCGCAGTCCCCATAAAGCAAAACTTCGCCGTGACCGGCTCGGTTAACCAGATGGGGCAGATACAGGCAGTGGGCGGCATCAACCTGAAAATTGAAGGATTTTTCAAAACTTGTAAAATGAACGGGCTTACCGGCGACCAGGGGGTCATAATACCCGAGTCAAACGTGAAGAATCTCATGCTGAGAGAAGAGGTGGTAAAGGCCGTGGAGGATGGCCTCTTCAATATTTATCCCATTTCAACGGTCGATGAAGGCATGGAACTATTGACAGGGAAGACCGCGGGAAGAGAGGATGTCTACGGCGACTACCCGGCAGGAACGATAAATGCGAAAGTCGTCGCACGCCTTGAGCGATTCACCCGCCAGTGGCGACAACTGCATATTGAATGAACAATTGCACTAGGAGGCTCTGACGAAAAACTCTCCCGAAGCGGGGGGGGTAACACTAAACCGGGCTAAACCGGAGATTTTAGCCGATGTTGGGCAGACCTCCAACTAAGCCGACGATAAACCGGAAACCCCGAAGATCATTCGAGGGCTAGGAAGGGAAGAAAAATGACCGCAGGCATACCGAGTAAGTATTTCGAGGATCATTTTTCGCCCCTGACAACGTCAATCGGAGGATATCCGGGGTTTTTCAACAAGCTTCTAGGGAATGGAAAAAGGTAAATGAGCAAATTTTGGAAACACGGCCTGTTTATAATCGTGGGAGGGGCGGTTCTCATAACCCTCTTGAACGCTCCGGAGATGACCACGCCGCGCACGCCCGACAATGAAACACATGTGAACCCCAAAATATATGACGGGTGCCCAACCTGCCACATGCCGGGCGGCGAAGGCCCTGAAGTGATAGCGGATCACATAAATAAAGAGGGTAAGCTGCGCGGCGACCACGTCAAATGTTACATGTGTCACAAACCGGTGCGGAAATAGCAGTCAAGCGGCTGCAATCGTAGCTGTCTGTCTATCTGCCCAGCTACTCAGCCTGACTGATCGCTGACAAGGGTTGGATTTTCTTCGAGACAAGTTTTCCGGACAGAAAATCTGGATGCGCATTAGCGCACCTTCAGGCGAGGCCCCGGGAGGGGCCGAGTCAACGAGGAAGGTGATAAGAAATGACCGGAGGAATACTTGCCATATTTCGAGGATCATTTCTTAGCCTGACGAAGTCAATCGGAGTAAATGTCAGGCTTTGTCAACAGCTTGGCTGATCGCTGACAAGGGTTGGATTTTCTTCGAGACAAGTTTTCAGGACAGAAAACCTGGATGCGCATTAGCGCACCTTTAGGCGAGGCCCCGGGAGGGGCCGAGTCAACGAGGAAGGTGATAAGAAATGACCGGAGGAATACTTGTCGTATTTCGAGGATCATTTCTTAACCTGACGAAGTCAATCGGAGTAAATGTCAGGCTTTGTCAGCGATCTAAGAGGTTAATCGGGACCGTTTGTCGCGCTTCGTATCAAGTAGAGGCTAACCGACACTATCACCACCGAGAGGGTTATGGCCCCGGCGTAGGCCAGGGTCGGAATACCCAATCCCAGGAAGTTCTCCACACTCCAGGACAGAGCGGTAAGGCCGGTGATGCACGGGATCACAATGGAGAGAATCCATTTGATCGTGGACTGATTACCGGCGGAAGCTCCCTCGGACTCCCGACTCTCCCCTGTTTCTTTTCGCTGGTCACTCACTGGCAACACCCTCCCCTTCCGGTTTGTCATCCTCAATTTTTACCACCGAGGGCGAATCGGGCATGGATAGATCAAGTATCTCCATCCCTTCGGTCTCAATCAGCGGCTCCAAAACATCATACTCGCCATTGGCGATGACCTGGCCCCTTCTGTCATCATCGAGCACGACCCAGCTGCCCGGCTTCAGCACATCCACCATCTTGATCATCATAGAGGTGAACACCCTGTGCAGCCTGCCTTTGTTTGCTTCAGCGATAAGAATTGAAGCCGCCCCGGCAGGTGTGAACGGGTTGGTCTGGTAGGGTCGCACAGTACGTATGGCGTCATAGGTGTCGGCCACCGCCACAAGCAGGCTCGCCGGATGGGGCCTGTACTTGACGGGCAGCTTGGGATAGCCGGAACAGTCGGCCCGCATATGGTGCTCAAAGGCTATCACGGGCACCAGGGGCGGCGTATCGCCGGGTGCGCTCAATATCTTCGCGCTGCCCTCGACCGGGTGGCGGTCCATCACGGCGCGCTCATCCGCGTCCAGCTTCCCCCGCTTGTTGAGAATCTCTTCAGGGACTTTCTCTTTTCCCAAATCATGGCAAAGCGCACCCATGGAGATGTGGTCCACTATATTGTCGGGGGCTTGAATGCCGCGCGCCATCGCCAGCGAGAGCATCGAGACATTCAGCGCGTGGGTGAAGGTGTATTCGTCGAAATCCTTCAACTCGGAAATTGCGCCGAACAGCTCATCGCCGGACACGAGGTGCTCGGAGAGCATCTTCACCACGTCGTGAGCCCTAATCCAGGCGCCCTTCTTTGCGTTTTTTACGTCGAATATCATCTCCTGGACCATCGGCGCGAGGCTGAGGTAGCCGGCCCCCTCCATCGCCATTTTTAGCCGTTCATCCTCCTCGTCATCCATATTCAGGCTGCCGGCGGCAAAACCCTGGCGTCTGTAGGGTCCGGCCTCTTTGCTCCTGACCCGCTCAAGGATATCCAGGAGACCTTCGGTCCCCAGCGCCGGGTCAAAGCGCAAGCTCTCCCAGCGCACCTCGGCAAAGGCGTCCAGGAGCCGCTCAAGCGGTGAAGAGATCACAGTGACCACTTTGTCGTCGATCAGCAGGGAATCACCCATATTGGTGACCCTGATCTGCTCGCCCCTGCTTTCGAGCGAGTGGCACGCCCTTTTAGCCGCGGACTCGACGTAGACGTTGCCGGCCGGATACATCCTGTGCGACTGGAAGAGGCGCGCCAGATCGGAGAGGAATTTCTCGGAATCGGTGACCTTCCTGAGTCCGCTCACTTTAGTTCCATCCTTTTGGCGTAGGACTTGGCCACCTTGCGCTCACCGGGCAAGTTCTCCATATTCGTAGAGAAATCAATCAGTACATCTCGCGCACTCTTGCCAAGCTGGCCCAAACTTTTCAGCGCCTCTTTTCGTACCCTGTCGTTCTCGTGGTCGAGAAGGGATTTGAGAAATGGGGTCGCCCTTATGTCCTTCAAGCCGCCAAGGACTATCGCCATGTTTCGTATCAGGTACCAGGGTCCGGTTCGGGCCCGCTGGACAAGCTGGGGGAGGACCTCGCTGGTCATGTTGGAGAGTATATCGACGATCAGCTTGCGCCCGGAGATGCGCTCCTCCTCATGGAGGCGCTTGACCAGGAAATCCAGCACCAGCTGCTGGTTCCTGCGGGCCAGCAGTATCAGCCGCTTCCTCACATCCTTGGAGAGATCCTTTGACTCGTCGATCAGCTGATTGAACACTTTTTCAAAAAGGGGCAACTGCTGTTTAATATCTTCGGGGACGGTTTGTTCAAGCATCTCGATAAAATCCATCATGCCCACGCCGTCCAATTCATCCAGGCGGCTGTCGATCCGCTTTTGCAGCAGCCCATCGGCGCCTTCGACTTTTTCCAGCTTCAAGCCGGCGAAGATGCGGTCCACGTGTACCTGCGGGTCCTGAAAAAATCCAAACGCGAGACCAGTGCCGGCGGAACCGGTGAGTTTGGAGGCCATGCGGTCGAGGGTCTCCCTGTAGCCCTCGCCCATGTACTCGTCTTCGTCGATGTTGAGCAAGAAGGATTCGAGCCACTCCCACACCTCCGAGGCGTAACCCATCTTTTCGCCGGAGCCCTTCCATTCGTGTATAAGCCCGGTCAGCCCCATCATGGACTCGGGGGGCACGAACTTGTCCACGAACTTGGCGACGCGCGCCTCCTTACCCTCTCCCATGTCCACCAATCCGCCCAGTACGCCCACCAGCTTGTCGCCATCCACGTAGCGCATGAGCGCTTGCAGGGATTGCTCGGTCGGGGTGTCGCTGCTGATCAACACGTCGACCATGCGGGCCAGGTTGTTCGAGTCCAGTCCCTTGCCCATATTGGCGAGCCGCTGGCCGATCTTGTCCCGGACCGGCGCGGAGACGGTGTGCAGAGAGCGGTCCATCATCCCTCCCAGCGCCACCAGGGTGTCCACAAACTGTTCGCGTAGCTCTGCATCGTCGGATTCGAAGTTCTTCCAGAACTCCTCGGAAGAGAGGGCCTCGCCCACCTTCTTGGGGTTACCGGCGGCCTCCTGGAGCCACCGCCATATCCGCTCGCGCCGCTCCTTGTTATCGCCGCCGCCAGAGGGCCCTTCGTCAAGCTGCATGCGGCTGTGCAGTGCGTTCAGGTCAAGGTGTGTGACGATAATGTTCTCGACACCCAGCTCTTCGAGCTTTTGTGGGATCGCCTCGCCCTCCAGCTTTTTATCCCCGAGGGTAATGGCGAAACTGTATATTTCGTCATCCTCCATCCCCTTTCGCCAATGAATTCTGGCAATTTTTTTATTGTGGAGATAACGGGCGAGCATGGCGACGCGGGTGTTTTTACCGCCGTGGAAAGTGCCGTTGACGACCAACTGGGAAGCGGTTACGCCCAGGACAAGCCCCTTGGGGCCCGACTGGGCAGCCCAGTCGGCGAGGCGCTCCATCAGGCTCGTCACGTGGGGGTGGTTTCGTGGATAGACCCCGACCGTGCGGCTCAAGAGCATGATATCCCTTGCCAGCTCTTCCAGGACCTTTTCGTCCTGCCCAATGTCAAATTCGAGGCTCACAGATCAAACATCTCCAGTTCTTAGTACTTCATGCGGCCTTCAAAGGCCCTGCCCAGGGTAAGCGCATCGGAGTATTCCAGATCCCCACCCATGGGGATGCCCCTGGCGATACGGGTAATCTCCACATCATATGGCTCCAGCGCACGCTTGAGATAGAGCGCGGTGGCCTCCCCCTCCACGTTGGGATTGGTCGCGACGACAACCTCTTTGACCCCTTCCCCTTCAATCCTTTTCAACAACTCGGCGATGCGAAGATCACCGGGACCGACCCCCTCCATCGGAGAGACTCTTCCGCCCAGCACATGGTATATGCCGTAAAACTGGCGCGCACGCTCAATGGCCATGAGGCTGGCCTGATCTTCCACGACGCAGATAACCGACGAATCCCGCTTTGGCGACGCGCAGATGGCGCAAACCTCCTCCTCGGTCATCTGAAAACATCGCGAGCAGGGTCGTATGCGCTGCTTGATCTCCACCAGCGCATCGGCCAACGCCTGGGCCTGGGGCTGGGGCGATTCGAGCACATGCATCACCAGCCTGAAGGCGGTTTTCTCACCCACGCCGGGCAGCCGTTGAAACTCTTTGATGAGTTGTCTGATCGGTCCTGCTATCATTGCTATACGTTATCCGTCAGTCGCTGTTTAGTCGCATCCCTTAACGATACAATAGCCGCTGGCGAAGATAAATAACAAACAGCTTGAAGATAGGGTGAGGTTGCAGCCTATGCGGAGTGATCTATCTGTTTTAATTGCAGAAACAATAAAAAACAGCGGGCCGATTGATTTTGAGAAATTCATGGACCTCGCCCTCTACCACCCCCGGCATGGGTTCTACACCTGCGGACAAGTGAGGATTGGCGGTGACCAGCCCGACTTTACTACCTCGGCCCACATCTCAAAATTATTCGGGGCCACCCTGGCCCGCCTCGTCGTCAAGGCTGACCGGGCGCTGGGGAGCCCCGACCCCTTCCATCTGATTGAAGGTGGCCCCGGCGAAGGCAAGCTGGCGCTGGATATGCTCGACACCATTAAAAGCGATCACCCCGACCTCTATTCCCGGCTGGTCTACGTGCCGGACGAGATAAGCGAAGTATTGTCCACGCGCCGCGATGAACTCCTCGCGGACCACGCGCAGGTCGTTTACCGTAAAAACGGGCAGGAAAGAGGGCAGCAAAGCGGGCAGGAAAGCGGGCCCCTGCCCTCCCGACCGGTTGAAGGATTATACCTCTCCAACGAGCTGGTGGACGCCTTCCCTGTGCATATCGTGGAGGTTGATGAGGGGAAGCTCAGCGAGCTCTTCATAGCTTCGGAGGGTGACAAGCTGATTGAAGAGCTGCGCCCGCTGGATAACGATGAGGTAAGGAAAGCCATTGAAAATAGCGGTCTCGCGCTGGCGGGCAGCTGGAGGATGGAGGTCAATCTGCATATCAACCAATGGCTCCACCGGGTCGGCGCGCTCCTCTCCCGTGGGTTTCTGGTCACTATTGATTACGGCGACCCCGTGGAGAAGCTCTATGGCCCCCAGCGTCCCGAGGGCACGATAAGGGGATTTCGCGCAGACCGCTTTGCCGGGGGAGTGCTCGAACTTCCCGGCGAGACCGACATAACAGCCTCGGTGGATTTCTCAACCCTTATTACGCAAGGCGAGGTGGAAGGGTTTGGAGAGCACACGCTGATGAATCAGCGAAACCTCCTCTTCACGCTTGGTATAACCGAGGAATATGAAAAACTGGAAGCCGGTATGGGGAGCGAAACCGAGAAGATTCAACTGAGGCAGCAGCTATGGCCGCTCATTTTTTCAGGGACCGGGATGGGCGACACCTTCAAGGCGCTGGTGCAAGCGAAGGGAGCCACGCTGGAAGCTCTTGACCTGAAACCACCGCTGTTATAGTAGATTAGCCTTCTCAGGGTATCTGGCTGTAACGCCATCGTAGAACTCGCGGATCAACGCAAAGTCAGCTTCCATGTCGCCGGTCACCGTTATCACCGGGCCAAGCCCTATCTCTTTGCGTTTATAATCGACAAAACCCAAGACGATCGGCACCCTCGCCCCCTTGGCGATATGATAGAAGCCGGTTTTCCAGCGGGCTGATTTCTTCCGGGTTCCCTCAGGGGCCACCACGAGAAAGCGGATATCCCCCTGGCTAAGTTCGCGTACCGACGCCTCGACCAGGTTGTTGGAGCGCGAGCGGTCGATGGGTATCCCACCCAGCCATTTAAACAATGGGTTGAAGGGCCAGTTGAAAAGCGAAGCCTTGCCCATCCAGTGCATGGGAAAACCGGTACTGAAGGCGAAGAGCATCGCTAAAACAAAGTCCCAGTTGGAGGTGTGGTAAGCGCCTATGACGACAGCCCGGCCCACCCTGGGGTCAGCCCCCTCGATGCTCCATCCCGTAATCTTCACGATCAACCTGGACAGGGGCCGCAGAAAAGCGGTGGCGAATAAAGATTGGAAAATAATAGGGTCCACGGGGCCTCCCGGGAGTGCAGCGCGTCTCTGACGTTTCGGGGACATATTGTCCCAACAGCGCCCTCATTTACAACACTTTACACCCCCAGGCGAGTCAGATCTGGAAATATTGGGCGAAAAAAGGGGTCAACTGCGCAGAAAAACCATCTCCGTAACCGTCGCCACTCCCCTCTCCTCCTGGGTCAGCTCCACCTGGACCCGCGCGATGCGTCCGTGGGTGTCGATCACCCTGGCGCTTGCCATCACATCCTTTGCAGGGTCGGCGGCTTCAAGGAAATGAAGCTCGCAGTTGAGTGGCAGCCCCACATGTCCCAGCGTATTGGCGGCTGCGGCCATCGCCTGCTCGGCCAGCGTAAAGAGCGCCCCGGTGTGCGAGTAGCCAAGAAAATTGGTAAGCTTCGCGCTGGCAGGCAACTTGGCGCTCACCCGGCCCGGCTCGAACTCGGTGAACTCTATCCCCAGCATTTTGGCGAGCGGCGAATCCTCCAATGAGCGGCGCAACACCTCGAACTCTTCACCAAGTATGGCTTGCCGCACCTCGTCGGGTTCGCTCGACAGCGCCTCAACACTCAACCCAAGGCGGTTGCACTGCTCCACGCCGCGGGTGAGCCAGCTCACCGCCTCATTGTAGGGAGTCGCGATCCCCAACCTTTTCCCCTCGCTGACGATCACCTCGTTCAAGTTGCCGATCTCGGTGGGGCGTCTCGCCTCAACATCCTGGAGCATGGAGACGCGGTTGTCCTTTGTGGAGGCAAACGCTTTGAGCGCAAAGGCGGTGGGGTCGTCCAGCTCGGGAAAATTGATCCCCTTGGCGTGGGCCACCTGGGCAAGCTCCGTTGCCAGCCCCTCTATTATCTTCACCGTCTCGTCGTGTTTGACCGCTTGTCCACCGGTAAGTCCCGTCAGCGCAGCCACGACATTTGTCGCCACATTGGCTATGAGCTTCTTCCAGATGACGTTATTTATCTCCAGGGCCAGGTGAACGTCCAGCCCCGCCTCCTGAAACTTTGCCAAGACCTGCTCGAAGCCCGGGCGCGCCACCCTGTCCAGGGGGCCGATGACCAGCAACGGCCCAAGGCCACCCACGTAGCGCACCTCGTTCATGGAGACGGGCATCCCCGAGTGGGCGGTTATGCCACCCACCACCCGCTGGGAACCCACGGCGTCGGCTATAATTTCAAGATTGCCCAACCCGTTCTGGACTGAAAGTACCACGGTATTTTCACCGATCATCGGCAAGGCGCTCTGGATCGCCGACTTGGTGTGGTAGCCCTTCACGCAGATCATCACCAAGTCTTTAGTCCCCAGGGTGGAGACGTCGGAGGTGATGGAAACCCGCGTGTGCGTGCGCTCGCCGTCGGGGCGCTCCATCCACAGCCCCTCGCGCTCAATCAGCTTCACCCGCTCCTCAACCACCTCTATCAAGGTCACGTCGAACCCTTTTTCAGTGAAAAGGATTCCGAAGATTGAACCGAGTACGCCTGCGCCAACAATCGCGATCTCCATATAACTCCCTCTCTTTTTCACGTTAGACGGACAGTGCCCTGCGCTCGCTATCTACCGAGCGGTTGGTGACAAGTTAGAGTATCCCGGTGTAGTCAGTCAAGGGGAGAAAGCGTAATGCAGCCATGATCGAAGTACAAGCGGCCGGGGATGACTATGAATGGGGAGGTCGCCCGGGAGGGCGCTCAGGAGTCGGTGCTGGAGATGGCCCCCTGCAACATGCTGATGAACGATTCGAGGTGATCGTACCCATCGGGGCCTTTAAGATCTTCAGCGGTCGGCGCCTTGACGAAGCCCTGGGCAAACTCGGCCAGACCACCCTCTTTCCACACCGCATTGTCGCTCCCGTAGGCGATGATCGGCATATCGGGAAAGGTCTTTCTAACCGCCTTGGCGACTTGTCGTGCATCTGGCCCAAGATTTGAGGAGAGGATGAGAATCTTGTGGTTGTCGTCGGCCTGAACCACACTTTTAAGCTCGGTCATGGTAAGGATGCAGCGAGCGGCTATGGACTGCTCCTTGCAAAACTCAATGCAAACGTCGACAAAATCCTTGCGGGTGTCGATAAAGATAAAAGAGGAGTTCCCCGAGTGGTTTTCCAGACGGGAGGTAAAGCCCGCCTCGATGCCCACCTCAAGGATAAAGCCCGACGAGCCGAAGTTGAACTTATCGAGGGTGTCGGAGGGTTCGCCAAACTCGAAATTGAAGCGCCCCTCCTCCCAGGAGAGGACCTCAAACACTATGGCCTTAAACTGTGTTGTCAACGCGGACTGGATCGCCGCATCTTCAACACCCAGCTCCACCGAAAAAATAGTGCCGAGCCTCCGCCGCCTCTCTTCGTTCTTCTGTATCTCCAGCGCCTGTTCGATCTCTTCCTGGCTTATGACACCGTGGTTTAGCAGCACCTCGCCGATGCGGTCGGAGATTTTGTCCGAGGAGGCCCGGACCAGCTTGCCCCGGTTGAAGAACATACAAGCGGAGTTTCTGTCATTACTGATTGTAAGAATCCCCGACTTACTGCTCTTCTCAACCAGGTTCAGCAGGTCGGAGATTTCCTGGTAGCCAAGTTTTCCGTCCAGTGACATTTTGTTACCCCACATTTGGTCATTGCGAAACGGTTTACGGCAACGGCATTTATTGAATCACACTACCTTCAATATACCGCATCGGTTACGCACAATAAAATGAATCGGGGCTACCCCGCGTCATAACGGTGAAACTTCATGGTAAAGGTGCCGCGCCCCTGGGTGAGCGACCTGAGGTCCGTGGAGTAGCCAAACATCCCCCGCAGGGTGACATGGGCCTTTATCTCCGCTGCGCCCTTTAGCGACTCCACTCCCTGCACCACGCCACGTCGGGAATTGAGATCGCCAATCACCTCGCCCATATTCTCCTCGGGCACGGTAATAGCCACATCCATCACAGGTTCGAGCTTGACCGCTCCGGCTTTTTGCGCCGCCGCGCGGATCGCCTGGGCCAGCGCGACCTTCACCGCCATTTCGCTTATCGTGTTCTCGTCGCCATCGACCGAGACAACCTCGATATTGGTGTCCTCGACCATGAAGCCGAGGGGGCCGCAGGCGAGCGCTTCCTCAACGCCGGAGGTGACTATATCGGCAAACTGGGGCCACTTTTCCCCAATCGACGGAGCTATCTGCACCCTGTTGCCCGCCTCGCGCTCGCCGGGGCGCAACTTCACCTCGGCAACGGCGCGGTGCTTCTTTTCGCCCAGCACGCGGTCAAACTCGCCGCTCGCCCCGGCTGGTGACTGGATCGTCTCCTTGTAGACGACCTGGGGCTTGCCCACGTGGACGCCGACGTTGAACTCGGTCTCCACCCGCGTGAGGACCACCTCAAGGTGCAGCTCGCCCATTCCCGAGATTATAGTCTGGCCCGTCTCATCGTTGTTCTCCACCCTGAACGTCGGGTCTTCCTCCTGTATGCGCTCCATGACCTCGATCATCTTATCTTCGTCCTGGGTCATCTTCGGCTCGACCGCCATGGAGATGACAGGCTCGGCGAAGATGATGGTTTCCAGAAGAAGCTGATGGTTCTGGTCGCACAGCGTATCCCCGGTGGCAGTCCATTTCAGGCCGGTGAACGCGATTATGTCACCAGCGGTCGCCTCATCCACGCGTTCCTTTTTGTCGGCGTGAACGGCGAGAATTGCGGCTGGTTTCTCCACCCGCTGGCGCGTCGAGTTGTAGACCCTGCCCCCCTTGAAGACGCCGGAGTAGACCCTTACGTAGGTGAGCTTGCGTCCCTGATCCTGCTGAATCTTGAAGGCCAGGGCGCTAAAGGGCTCCTTGGGGTTGGGCTTTCTCTTCTCAACCTCTCCGGTGTCGGGATGAACGCCCTCGACCGGTGGGGCTTCATTTGGCGAGGGCAGATAATCAATAACCGCATCCAGCACCATCTGCACGCCCTTGTTCTTCAGCGCGGCACCGCACAGGACGGGGACAATTTCACCCTTTATGGTCAGCCGACGAATGATCCTCTTCAGCTCGGCCAGCTCGGGCATGCGCCCCTCCAGATAAGCCTCGGCTACGCCATCGTCGAAATCTGCGAGCGTCTCCAGCATCTTCTCGCGTCCGGCCCCGAGCAGCGCTGCTTCCTCTCCCTCAACCGGCCTGCGTTCAACTTCGGCGCCCAGCGTATCGTCCTTCCAGATGAGCGCCTCGCCAGTCAGAAGATCGACGACGCCCTTGAAGTCGGACTCAGCGCCCAGCGCCTCCACGAGGTAGAGCGGCCTAGCGCCCAGTTTGGCCTCAAGGCTCTCAACCGCGCTGTGAAAATCGGCTCCGATGCGATCCATCTTGTTGATGAAGCTGACCACGGGGACGCGGTAACCGCTGGATTGTCGCCAGATCGTCTCGGTCTGGGGTTGGACTCCCGCCACAGCATCAATCACCAGCATCACGCCGTCCAGCACACGCAAGCTGCGCTCCACCTCCACGGTGAAGTCCACGTGGCCGGGGGTGTCGATCAGGTGCAGGTCATACCCCTTCCACTCCACCCTGGTCGTGGCGGCGGTGATGGTGATTCCCCTCTCCTGCTCCTGCTTCATCCAGTCCATGACGGCTGCGCCATCGTGGACCTCGCCTATCCTGTGCGTGCGCCCGGTGTAGTAGAGCACCCGCTCGGTTATGGTGGTCTTGCCCGCGTCAATATGCGCGAAAATTCCGAAATTTCGGATCTTGTCCATGCCTGTATTAGCCATATGGCCGGGGTTCTCCTATATCTATTCGCCGCCGTCAACCAGATCGGATCTCGGTCCCAGCGGTTCTGATATTCTCACATGTCCCGCGAACGTCTCCTGCTCGCGTCCGTCAACTAGAATTTGTACTGAATTGATGCCTTCCACGTTGTTGCAGATGGTGTGAACCAGCGCAAAGACGCTCAGCATCTCGGCGCTTGCGCCATAGGAGCGCAGTTCGTCAAGGGTGGGCTCGAAGTCGATGACCGCCAGCCCATCGGGGCCAAGGTAGACTTTGCGCAGTTTAGTACCCGCCGGAAGCACAGGCTCCGCGCCCTGGGCCGGACCCTCCACCAGCAGTTCAACCAGATCTTCTATACGCTTGACCGGGTCGGGGTCAGCGGTGTAGCTCTTCTGCTGTGCCACCAGCTGGGTCCATTTGGAGTCTGCAAAGTAGAGGGTTACCGTATCTCCCTGACTCTGCTGCATGATACCAACGACCTGCTGGGCTACCTGATCCACATCCAGCCCCAAGCGATTGAAGCCGAAGTAGCCACCGCCAACTATCGCCGCCAGCATGAGGAGGGTAAAAAGCCTCCGGCCACCGCCGCCGTCGCGCGTGCGCTTGTTCACCGCCGATTTCCTTGTTGCCGGTCGCCTCTTAGCCATCTTTAAGCTTACCGCTCCATAGGGTGTTCAAATGAGCTTTCTGGAAATTAACCAAGAGATACTACCACAACGCCGCCCCACGGTTCGAGCAACCTTTTTAAGTTGCTCCACTGCTGTTATCATTCACCCTTTCACACCCGTAACCCCTCTAGGAGGCTCTCCGAAAAACTCTCCCGAAGCGGGAGAATAACGCTAAACCGAAGATTTTAGCCGATGCTAGGCAAGCCTCCAACCAAGCCGACGATAAACTGGAAACCCCGAAGATCATTCGAGAACTAGGAAGGGAAGAAAAATGACCGCAGACATACAGATAAGTATTTCGAGGATCATTTTTCGCCCCTGACAACCTCAATCGGAGGATATCCGGGGTTTTTCAACAAGCCCCTAGTGGAGAACATTTATGAAAAGCAAAGACGCTGGTGAACGTTTAAACCGGCTGGTGGATATCGTGGCGACCCTGCGCTCGCCCGGGGGCTGCCCATGGGACCGCAAGCAGACCCCGGAGACGATCCTCCCCTACCTCATAGAGGAGACCTACGAGGCGGTGGAGGCGATTGAGGCGGGCGACCAGGAGCATTTGTGCGAGGAGCTTGGCGACCTGCTGCTGGAAGTCGCATTGCTGGCGCGAATGGCCGAAGAGGAAGGCCACTTCACCATCACCGACTCGATCAAATCAATCTGCGACAAGATGATCCGCCGCCATCCCCACGTCTTTGAGGGTGAAAAGGTCGCAGACGACACCCAGCTAAAAGCCAACTGGACCAGAATCAAGGCGGAAGAAAAACCGGGCCGTGGAGTACTCGAAGGCGTGCCGCGAGCGTTACCGGCACTCATGCGCGCCAAGCGTATCAGCGACAAAGCCGCCTCGGTGGGCTTCGACTGGGAGAACCCCACACAGGTGCTGGACAAGGTGGAAGAGGAATGCGCAGAGCTTCGCGAAGCCCTCGCAGCGGAGAACAAAGCGTGGGCTGAAGAGGAATTCGGCGACCTGCTATTTTCTTTAGTCAACCTTGGAAGGCACCTCAAAATTGACTGCGAAAGGAGCCTTCAAGGCACGGTAGAGAAATTCTCAACCCGTTTCACGAAAGTGGAAGAGGCCCTGAAAGCAGAAGGCAAATCAATGGACGAGACACCCCTGGAGGAACTGGAAGCGCTCTGGCAGGAGACGAAAAAGGGGGAGTGAACAGGCATGGATAAAAAGGTGGGCGAGACCTGCTCTTACATCCCTGTTTGAAAACCAGCCCTGATGCGTCTCATAAACGTTTTACAAAAATTTAGTCTTTTGTGACTAGCTTATGAAAACCCCGTCTCTGGCCTGGGGCTGAGAGGCATGGTATCGTTCTAAAAACGAATGATTTTGAAACGTCTCCGCTTGTAGCAATCCTTTAACAATAAACTTAAACTCATGGGCCTGTTGACAGCTCCCCAAAAAGCGCTTTGCTAGTAGTACTTCCTATCACGAAGGAGGAATTATTAAGCACTTGAAAGGAGAATAGCCATGGAGATGAGGAAAAATATTTATCAAGCTATCTTCGGGGGAATTGTCGCTGTCATTGTGTTTCTTCTCTTTTCGTCGTTTGGCACATCGGACGCCAATGCAAAGGATGCAGCCGTTTCAGGCAACGGGAATCAGATGAAGACTGCGCTTCTCAGGCCTGGCGGTTGGATCGCAGAATGGAAAGGACATTCGTCAGGCGAAGTTGATTTTATATTTGAAGACCGTGGGGGCAAGATCGTAGTAAAAATCTACAACGCAGCTTGGAACCAATCCTGTGAACGCGACGTTACCATTACGTCCGATGCGGTCATGATGGACGGCTGCAATGAGACTGGGATTACGCTGCTTTACGACCCTGGTGACATAGCGTACCCATTCAAGGGTGAGAGCAAAAACGTTAATTACAAGCTTCGAGAGAAGTAAGAGACCAGTTCACCCGCTACCCATGAGGGGTTTAGGGTCGCGACCAGTCCCAAGTCACCAACGAGGGCGGCCCAAAGGGGACTGCCCTCATTTTCACTTGTCTAGTCACAAAAACGGTCCTCTGTTGGCTGGTTTGTGGTTGGTGTACTATGTTCAAAAATGAAGGTTTTTTGGCCAGCACTGCGACCTGGAGATGTCTAGTTTGTCAGCTCCGTACCTGTTGACTCTAGGTAGTGCTCTCGGGCCTACCTTTACCTCTGCGAAGTTTTAAACATGCGGGATATCGGTATAGTTCGATATTTCCGAGTTCGTGGTGCATAAATCTTTGAGCGATAGATCGTGGACGCTGCTGTTTCCCGTCAAGCGGGCGAAGTCCTGTAGCTCCCGTACCGAGGCACTCAGAAAATTCGCGAGTTGGCGCGCCGCCCGGTCTACATCCAATCTGCGTCTCAACTCCGGATCCTGGGTCGCGATGCCCATGGGGCATTTGCCTGTATTGCAGATTCTAAACTGCTGACATCCGATAGCCATAAGCGCAGAGCTGCCTATGGCCACCGCATCCGCGCCCATTGCCAGGGCCTTTGCGATGTCCGACGAGATTCGCAGCCCTCCCGTAATAACGAGGGAGATATTTGAAGCGTTGTGCTTGTCCAGAAACTCCCGCACCCGGTACAGGGCAAATATGGTCGGCACCGAGGTCGAGGCCTTCACGAACTTTGGCGCCGCCCCCGTAGCGCCCGCCCTACCATCCACCGTGATGAAGTCGGGCTCAGCGTAGAGGATTGCTTCCAGATCATCTTCCATGTTCCCAGCCGCAAATTTAACGCCGATCGGTTTTCCTCCAGAGGCTTGCCGTAGCCAGGAAATCTTCTCCTTCAAGTCGTGCTTGTTCGATATGTCGGAGAACCTGGAGGGACTGATGATGTCCTGGCCTTGCGCAAAACCCCGGATTTCGGCGATCTCCTTAGTGACTTTCCCGCCGGGCAGGTGTCCGCCCATCCCCGGCTTGGCCGATTGCCCAAACTTGATCTCTATGGCATCGACTTCGCGGAGGTTCTCCTCGGTCACGCTGTAGCGGTTTGGCACGTACTCGAAAATGTATCGGTAACTTGCCTTCTTGGCCTCCGGCAATATACCGCCTTCTCCAGAGCAGACTGCGGTGCGAACGTCACCGCTTCCTTTGGCAAGGGCAAGCGTAGCCTCTTTAGAAAGGGCGCCGTAGGACATGTGCGTAATATAGATGGGGATATCGATTTTAAGAGGTTTTTCTGCTCCGGGGCCGATGACAGTTTCGGTCTTGACGTCTTCATCCCGATTTAGTGGGAGCTTGGCCAACTGAGCCCCCTTGACCAGGATCTCGTCCCAGGAGAACGTGGGGACCCTGGTGCGCATGGGTTCGGAGATGGATTGTCCCGTCTCCGCCATGTGGTGGATATCCTTCATGTAGATTTCGAGTTCATCCGAGGTGCGGCGAAACCCCTGGTCAGTGTCCACAGCCTCCTGAAGGGCATCTTCAATCTCTTCATCCTCGGAAGAAGCGACTAGCTCGAAAAAATCCTTCGGGGAGCCGCACACCGGGCACACCCAGTCGTCATCCAACTGGTCCCACAGGGTGCCTTCCACATCCTCATCATAGATATCATCACAGACTGTGCAGATGTACTTCGCCATTACTACCTCCTACACATCCATGTTTGCGGGTTCGTAGTACTCCCTCGGGTGTTTGCAATATGGACACTTTCCGGGTGGCTCCTTGCCTGTGTGCGTGTATCCGCAGACGCTGCACTTCCACTTGATGGGCTCTTTGCGCTTGTACACTGTTCCTGCTTCCACCATATCAAGTATCTTCTGAAAACGGTCCCGGTGCCCCCTCTCTATCTTGGCGATCTGGGCAAACAGGACGTTCGCTGCCCGGTTACCTTCCAGCTCCGCCTCTCTCGCAAATTTGGGGTACATCTCCTCGGTCTCGTAATTTTCGCCCCCGATGGCTTCCTTCAGATTGTCTGCCGTCGTGCTCTCCCCGTAGAGCAGGCGAAACTCTTCCCGCGCATGGTACATCTCGTTCTCTGCTGTCTCCTCCAGGATTTTCGCAATATAGTGGAACCCCTCGGCCCTGGCCATTTCCGCAAAAAACGTATATCTATTCCTTGCCAGGGATTCCCCGGTGAACGCAGCCTTCAGATTTTCTTCGGTCCTACTCATAAACCACTCCTCTCAAGAAACCCAAAGCTTTGAGATGCCCCGTATGCCCCATCACCCGATAGACGTTTCAGGCGGTGGTCAGCCCTTGTGACAGTCGCCGCACTTCTTCTTTGCGACCGAACCTTTTTTCAAGTGGCAGTCATAACATTTGCCAACGCCCTTTTTATGCATGGCGTCCTTGATCTTGGGGGCATCGCCCTGGGCGGCTTTCCCGTGGCAGTCGCCGCATTTGTATTTCCCCTGGTCCGCCGTATGGTGACACTGGGTGCACTCCAGCCCCTGCTCCAGATGAGGGGCGTGGGGATAGGTGACCACTTTCTTGCCGCCAAAATTGGTTACCTTGATCGGATCGGTAGGGGCATCCATGGCGATGGCAAGACCGACTCCCACTAGTAGGGTAATTATGAGGATGGCGATTCGTTTCATTTATCTCTCCCAGGTTTGAAGTGTGCAGTGTGAGAAACCGTTTAGGCCCACATATTTTGAATACTGTTGCAGTCGCTGCTTCGTGCTCTATTTGATCCCGCCCAATATGATATCCACAAAAATACGGGTCGAATCATTACCAATTTCGTTGCCTAAGTCACCTTAACATATAAAGACCTTACTTTTAAGTGTTTTGTCTGCACCATGGCGGACTGGCTCGTCCTTAATAAATTGGACATTGCAATACTCTGAGGCCAGATATGGAAATACGGTCGTTTTTAAAACCCTCGACCACTCATGGGAATATCATTCCACAGGGAAACCATTACACGCTCCTCAAGGCGCGATAGAC
>JAUVAU010000011.1 GCA_030591565.1 Deltaproteobacteria bacterium
CACGCACAACGACTCGGGTAAGTTCGAGGACAGATGGGTACACTTGGAAGTGAATAGCGACAGCCCCTGCATCTTCACCAAGGGGATCGAGCGCATCTATCTGCCGGTCAGACATGGCGAAGGCAAGTTCATCCCCCGCGACTCAGGGGTGCTGGAGGAGATAAAGCGGGCAAACCTCGCTCCTGTGAGATACGCGACCGCCGGGGGCGGAGTTACGATGGAGTATCCCTGGAATCCCAACGGAAGCGTTGACGCCATCGCGGGCATCTGCGACGAGACGGGCAGGCTCTTTGGCCTCATGCCCCACCCCGAGGCGTACGTGCATCCCACCAACCATCCCAGATGGACCAGGGGCGAGGCGGAAGGGGCGACGCTTGGGCTGAGCCTTTACACCAACGCGGTGGATTATCTGAAACAGAGCATAGGCTAGGGCGACCCCCTACAAGCCAAAAGGCGTAAATGATGTCCGATAAGATAAGCGAAGAGTTCGGGAAGATGGGCGAGGAGTGCGGGGTCTTCGGCATATACAACCACCCGGAGGCTGCCAACATGACCTACCTGGGGCTTCACCAGCTCCAGCACAGAGGTCAGGAGAGTGCGGGCATCGTCACCTCCGACGGTACGAAGATGAGGGTCCACATCGGCATGGGGCTGGTCTCGGATGTCTTCGACGACAAGATTATCGACGACCTGCCCGGCCAGCACGCCATTGGCCACGTTCGCTACTCCACGACCGGCTCAAGCGAGATAAAGAACGCCCAGCCCTGCTTCGTGGAGACGGCGCACGGCCCCATAGGTTTCGCCCATAACGGCAACCTGGTCAATGCCGTCTCGCTAAAAAAGGAGCTGGAGGGGGTGGGTTCAATCTTCCAGTCAACGATGGACACCGAGGTGATAGCTCACCTCTATGCGCGCAGCCGCAAGCCCAAACTACACGAACGTATTGTGGATGCTCTTTGCAGGGTTCGCGGGGCGTACAGTCTGGTGGCCCTGGTTGAAACGCGCCTTATTGCAGTGCGCGACCCCCTCGGTTTCAGGCCGCTCGTGCTGGGCAGGCTGAAAGATTCCTATGTGGTCACCTCCGAGACCTGTGCGCTGGACCTGATCGAGGCCGAGTTCATCCGCGAAATCGAGCCGGGCGAGATGATTGTCATCAGCAAGAAGGGTGTCGAGTCCTTTCGACCCTTCCCGCCCCAGGAGCCGCGCCAGTGCGTCTTTGAGCATATCTACTTTTCCCGTCCCGATTCCCTTGTCTTCGGCAAATCCGTCTACAAGGTGAGAATGGCGCTGGGCCGCGCCCTTGCCGAGAGCTATCCGGTGGAGGCCGACGTGGTCATCCCCGTGCCCGATTCGGGCATCGTCGCCGCCCTTGGGTATGCGGAAGCCGCCAAGATCCCCTTTGCCATGGGGCTCATTCGCAATCACTACGTTGGCCGCACCTTCATCGAGCCGGAGCAGTCGATACGCCATTTTGGCGTGAAGCTCAAACTCAACGCCGTCCGCGGGGTGGTGAGAGGCAAGAGGGTGGTGGTGGTGGACGACTCCATAGTGCGTGGGACCACCAGCCGCAAGATCATCAAGATGATCCGCGAGGCGGGAGCAGCCGAGGTGCATATGCGTATCTCCTCGCCGCCCACGATCCACCCCTGCTTTTTCGGGATCGACACGCCCAATGAGACGCACCTGATCGCGGCGACCCATACAGTGGAAGAGATAAGCAAGTTCCTAACGACCGATTCTTTGGGCTATATGACGTTGGAGGCGCTTAGAACCGGTGCCGGTCTTGGCCCCTATGTATATTGCGATGCGTGTTTTTCCGGCAACTACCCGGTTAAACCCGAAGGGGTGGACTCCGTACAGCTGGGACTTTTCTAGGAGGCTTAATAGTGGAAAACCTGGACCATATGCGCGGCGAACTCCTGGAATTAATCAAGGAGCTTTCCTACGAACAGCGCGAGGTCACCCTGGCTTCGGGCCGCAAGAGCGACTTCTACATCGACGGCAAGCAGACTTCCTTGCATCCGCGCGGCTCCTACCTTATAGGCAGGCTCACCCTCGAACTCCTCGACGACTTCGGGCAGGTGGACGCAATCGGTGGCCCCACGCTGGGCGCTGACCCCCTGGCTACCGCCGTCAGCCTTGTCTCGGGCCTTGAGGGCAGGCCGCTGCCGGGGTTCATCGTGCGCAAGGAGCCCAAGGGCCATGGGACGCAACGGTGGATCGAGGGTAGAAACAACCTGCCCGAGGGTGCCAAGGTCGTGGTCCTGGAAGATGTGGTGACCACCGGGGGTTCGGGGCTCAGCGCTGTTGAGAAGATCGAACTGGAAGGGTTTGAAGTCGTCGGGCTGATATCCATGGTCGATCGCCAGGAGGGCGCCAGGGAGGCGATTGAGGGAGCGGGCTACAAGTTCGAGGCGCTCTTCACCAAGGAAGAGATACAAGGCTGAGGTTTTATGGCGGCTGCGAATTTACCGCTTTGTTATAAGGAGGCGACCCCAAAATGAGTGACTGTATCTTTTGCAAGATCGTGGCGGGCGATATCCCCGCCAATATCGTGTGGCAGGATGAAAACATCCTGGCCTTTCGCGACATTCAGCCCAAGGCGCCTGTCCATGTGCTGTTGGTGCCCAAAAAGCATGTGGTCACCTTCGACCAGCTCGACGGCCAGTGGGCGGACACGATGGTGTCGATGGCCACCGCCGCCCGCGAGGTCTCCAAGATAGAGGGGGTGCTTGAGACGGGCTACCGTTTGCTGATAAATAACGGGGCCGACGCGCACCAGGAAGTGGCTCATTTGCATATGCATCTCTTCGGAGGAAGAGAGTTGGGCCCGATGATAAAGAAAGCGCCCCAGGAAGGTTGACACACCGATTTGCTGGTAGCATAATGCCCAATCCTTTTATGGGGCCCATAGCTCAGCTGGTTAGAGCTGCCGGCTCATAACCGGTCGGTCCCTGGTTCAAATCCAGGTGGGCCCACCAATTTTTTACGGTCTTTTGGAAAATGGTAGATATGAAGGTTCTGTCAATCGCGGTGGAGGTACTTTGACCCAAGTTTGCCTCGCAGACGCCGTAAGGGCCATTGAGAGGTTGGCTCCGCCGGGTTTGGCGGAGGCTTGGGACCGCTCCGGTCTCCAGGTCGGAGACCACTCCAGGCCCGTCAAAAAGGTGCTCCTTGCGCTTGATGCGGGCAAGGAAGCGGTCGACGAAGCGGCCCGGTCGGGCGCAGACCTCATCATCACCCACCACCCATTTTTCTTCAAACCCCTCAAAAATATCGACCTCGCAACATCCACCGGAAAAACCCTAAGCAAGCTCATCAAAAACGATATAGCGCTCTACTGCGCCCACACCAACCTCGACAGGGCCGTGGGTGGAGTAAACGACCTGCTCGCCGCCAGGCTGGGGCTTGTGGATATCAACGGCCTTGGGGACGGCGAGGAGCTATGCAAGGTCGTCGTCACCGTACCTGTCGGTGATGCGGACAAGGTGCGCGATGCGATGGCGTGCGAGGGCGCGGGCAGGATTGGCGTTTACTCCGGCTGCGCTTACCAGTGCGTGGGGGAGGGGTTTTTCACCCCCGGCCAGGGAGCGAACCCGGCAATTGGCGAGATTGGCCGTGGCGAGCGGGTTGAAGAGGCGCGCATCGAGATGAGCGTTGGGCAAAGCATTGTCGGCAGGGTCACCGCCGCCGCAGCAGCAGCCCATCCCTATGAAGAGCCTGTCATAGACGTCTACCCCACCAAGGGCAGCGGCGATTGCCAGCTGGGACGCATGGGGAAGCTTGAAAAGACGAGCAGCCTCGCGGAGTTTTCAAGGTTTGCCGCAAAGGTGCTGGACGCCCCCGGTGTTCGCTTTGTGGGTGATCCGCTAAGAGAGATCAACACGGTCGCGGTGGTTGGCGGTAGCGGCGCAAGCTATTGGCCCCTGGCCCAAAAGTGTGGCGCTGATCTGCTCTTGACCGGTGATGTCGCTTATCATGGCGCAATAGACGCGCTGGCCCAGGGGTTCGCGCTGGTGGATGTGGGTCATGGCCCCTCCGAGAGGGTAAGCCTGGACAGTTTGGCCGGGGCGTTGGAAGAGTTTGCAAGTGAGAGTGGAGCGAGTCTGGAGGTGGTCAAATTCGCCACCGCCGACCCCTTTCATTTCGATATAACGGATAATTAACTGGCGCGGCCGGTTTGCCGCCGGGCCTTAAAAAATTTAGGAGCACTTCTGGACTGGAGGTTGTACTTTGAGCGGTAAAGTTTTGGATCGTTTGTACCAGATGCAGCAGGTCGCCGATAAGATCGATCTCATCGACAAGGAAAAATCAGAGGCTGCACAGACCAAGGAACGTGTCGAGTCGAATTTGGCTGATGCTCACAGTGTATTGGAAGCAAAACAGCTGGAGTTTCACGCGGTTGACATGGAGCGGCGCAAGCAGGAGCTTCAGCTGAAAGAGGAAAAGGAGCGCCAGCAGCGGATCAAGGGGCGCACCGGTGATGTTAAAAACAGCCGCGAGTATCAGGCGGTCAGGTCCGAGAGTAATTCGGTCAAGCAGGCCATTACGGGTGTGGAAGAGCAGCTGCTGGCCGCCATGGAATCGGCGGAAACGCTGGGGGCAGAGGTGGAGGAGGCCAAGAAACTCATCGAGCGTATTGAGGCCGACGCAGCTGACGCCAACGAGAAGTATGATGAAATCTGCGCCAGCAACGAGGCGGAAACGATCAGGCTAAACGATGAGGAGCGCTCCCTGATGGAAGAGCTGCCGCCTGACGCCACCGCGCGTTACAAGATGATAAGGAGCCGTCGTGGAGGCGTAGCCGTGGTGGAGGCCAAGGATGAAGCGTGCACTGCTTGCTTCATGCGTGTCCCCCCCCAAGTCTACAACCAGCTGCTGCGCGAAGACAACGTGGTCCAGTGCCCCAACTGTCACAGGATATTGGTGCCGCCACGGGCTAGCGAGTAGATTAATTTTTATTGTTGTTTTTTGTGGGTATTAAGACGAGAATGTGTCTCGGTTTTGAAATAAGGACAGGCGGTTCATCAGTCTCGGGCGGTCGCTGTCGTACCTTTTGGGGTTCGATGGAGGAAAGTCCGGGCACCGCAGGGCAGGATGCTGGATAACGTCCAGTCGGGGCGACTCGAAGGAAAGTGCCGCAGAAAATATACCGCCCGCTTTATGCGGGTAAGGGTGAAAAGGTGAGGTAAGAGCTCACCAGCGGCTCGGGTGACCGGGCCGGCTTGGTAAACCCCATCCGGTGCAAGACCAAATAGGGGAACGCTATGAGGGCTGCCCGCCCCAAGTTCCCGGGTAGGTTGCAAGAGGCGTCGGGGTAACCCGCGTCCCAGATGAATGACCGTCGCTCACCCTTTTTAGGGTGGGTCACAGAACCCGGCTTACGATGGCTGTGCTCCGCTTGTCCTGCTTTATGGCGAAATTGACACGAGTAAATTGAAGACCGTATAATCGACGACTTAAGTGCAAATTATCACTTGTGAAATTATTGGAGGAGCGGCATGCGGTTCAAGGCTTTGGGGATTTTCGTTTTGTTTGTGTCTATTTTCTCGGCCGGAGCTGTCATGGCCGATACCGCTTGGGTAGGAAAAACAGCTCCCGAATTTGCGGTGCCCAATACAGATGGTGAAATAGTCGAATTGAAGGAGCTGGTCGGCGCGGGCGTTATCTGGCTCAACTTCTGGGGTCTTCGCTGCGGTCCCTGCGTCAGGGAGTTGCCGGCTTTGGAGGCTCTTTATCAAAAGTACAAGGATGATGGCCTGGTGATTATCGGCGTCAACGTCGATGGCGTAGACGGTAACTTCATAAAGAAATCTTTTAACGATCGCGATGACTTGCAAAATGCCAAAGTCACCTTCCCGCTTGTAACCGACACCGAATTCGCCCTTATCGACTCCTATGAGTTGATGGGTGCGCCTTTAAATGTGATGATAGATCGTGCCGGCGTGGTACAATACCATCATGAGGGTTACGAGGCTGGCGATGAGGTCGAGTACGAAGAGATCATCAAAAAGCTTCTCGCTAATTAATTGTTTTCAGCTCTGCTATGGGGTAGCCATTGGGCTAGAGGAGAGCAGGTAAGATGAAAAGAACTTTGGGGATTTTCCTGGCTATGGTTGTTGTCGGAGTATTTTCGGCTTCGGCATATGCCGGTGCAGGGACAGCTCTGATAATCGATCCATCGGGTGGAGGCGATAGCGCCCCCGAGTTTACCCTTGAAGAATTCGGCACAGGCAAGATGGTCTCTCTGAAGGACTACATTGGTAAAAAAGTAGTCATGCTGGAGTTCTGGGCTACTTGGTGCAATATCTGCAAGGATGAGATGCCCAACCTCGTTAAAGAGTATGATGAGTGGCATGACAAGGGCTACGAGCTGCTGGCTATTACGCTCAGCCAGGGCGACAGGAACGACCTGAAGAAGATCCGCGCGTTGAAGAAGAAGTATAAACTCAAATACCCGATCCTCATCGACAAGGGATACGAAGTGGCAACGGGGAAATACAAGTTGAGCGGACCCATTCCCTTGAAGCTTATTATTGATTGCGAAGGGAAGCTGCGCTACGAGCACGTGGGCGGTTTTGCCGACGGTGTGAGCGAGGTTCCCTTTGTACTTGAACAGCTTTTGAGCGAGCCGTCCTGTTCCAACTGATCCGGTTCGATAATTGTCTTTGAAGAATTTGCGGCCTGCCCGGATTTGATACCGGGTGGGCCGTTGTATTTATGCGCAGGATGAAAGAAGTTTCAGATGATCGACCAGGACAAGCCCATATTGGTGGTGGGCGGCGGCCTCGCAGGGGTGGAGGCCGCGATGCAGTTGGCAAACCGCAGCTTGCAGGTGCGGCTCGTGGAGATGAAGCCAATCTCTTACAGCGAGGCGCATTCCAACCCCGACCTGGGGGAGCTTGTCTGCTCAAATTCCCTGAAGGCCGAGGGGCTGGGTCAGGCCTCGGGACTTTTAAAGGAAGAGATGTCGCGGCTTGGTTCCATCGTGCTCGAAGCTGCCAAGGCCACCCGCGTGGCGGCAGGTCAGGCGCTGGCGGTGGACAGGGGCCAATTCGCGGCGTTCATCACCGATAAAATTGAGCGGTGTTCCAACATTGAGCTGGTTCGTGAAGAGGTGACAGAGCTGACCCGCGATAGCCACATGATAATCGCCACCGGGCCGCTGACTTCGGCACCGCTGGCCCAGGCGATCGCAGAGGTCGCGGGTTTGGGCGAGCTCTACTTCTACGACGCGATGGCGCCGATAATAGAGGGCGACTCGATAAATCGCGACATCGTCTTCGCCGCTTCCCGTTACGACAAGGGGGGAGCCGATTATCTGAACTGTCCCATGAACCGCGAGGAGTTTGACCTGTTTTTCGCCACGCTGCTCGAAGGTCGCAAGGTGGCCACCCGCGATTTTGAGGATGAAAAGGTGTTCCAGGCGTGCCAGCCCATTGAGGTCCTCGCGGCCAAGGGCGACAAGACGCTCAGGTTTGGCCCCATGAAGCCGGTGGGGCTGACCGACCCGCGCACCGGTGACCGCCCCCACGCGATCATCCAGCTGAGGCGTGAGGACGCAGAAGGGGAGCGGTGGAACATGGTGGGTTTCCAGACGAAGCTCGCCCACCCGGAGCAGGAACGCATCTTCCGTCTTATTCCAGGGTTGGAGAACGCAAGGTTTTACCGCCTGGGCAGCCTCCATCGCAACACCTTCGTGGATGGGCCCAAGGTGCTGGACCCGATGTTGCGCATGAGAAAGGCTCCCTGGGTGCAGCTGGCCGGACAGATAACCGGGGTCGAGGGATATCTTGAGAGCGCCGCCATGGGCATCTGGGCCGGGCTTAACCTCGCGCTGAGGCTCGCGGGCAAGACCCCCCATCCACCCCCGGCGGTGACCTCGTTTGGTTCGCTGATTGAGCATGTGGTCCGTTCACCGGGCAAGGTTTATGAGCCGATGAATATGAACTTCGGATTACTGCCGCCGCTGGGCCAGCGGATGCGCGACAAGAAGCAGGCCAAGCTGATGAGGGCGCAAAGGGCGATTGAAGCACTGGAAGAATGGGCCGAAAACGGGTATATCATACCGCCTGAACGTCTGGCTGACACTCAGGCTTAATATTCGCAACAGGAAACTCCGGAGATAAATATAGAGATGAAAGCACTTCTTTGCGGCTCGCTGGCTTATGACAGCATCATGGTCTTCGAGGATCGCTTCGCCAACCATATCCTGCCCGATCAGGTCCACATCCTCAATGTATCCTTCCACGTGCCCCAGCTGCGAAAAGAGTTTGGGGGTTGCGCGGGCAACATCGCCTACAACCTCAAGCTTCTCGGCACCGATTGCGCGATCATGGCGACGGTGGGCGAAGACTTTGAACCCTATGCGCGCTGGATGGACAAATGCGGCATCGACCGCGAGTACATAAAGGTCGTTGGTGACACCTACACGGCGCAGGCGTACATAACCACCGATATGGATGACAACCAGATCACCGCCTTCCACCCCGGCGCGATGAACCATTCCCACCTCAACAGCGTAGCCGAGTGCACCGAGCCCATTAAACTGGGCATCGTCTCCCCCGACGGCAAGGATGGCATGATCCAGCACGCCAGCCAGTTTGTCGAGGCGGGTGTGCCATTTATCTTCGATCCGGGCCAGGGCATGCCGCTCTTTAGCGGCGAGGAGCTTGACCGGTTCGTGGATCAGGCTACCTGGCTCACCCTGAACGATTACGAAGCCAAACTGCTGACCCAGCGCACGGGCAAGTCGCTTGAAGAGCTGGCGCGAAAAGTTGACGCGTTGATCGTCACTCTGGGGGGCAAGGGGTCTGTGATCCACGCCGACGGCGAGGTGGTCGAGGTGCCAACAGCCAAGGTCAGTGAAGTCAATGACCCAACCGGCTGCGGCGACGCCTACAGGGCGGGACTCATCCACGGGATAATCAACTCCATGGACTGGAAGACCACCGGCAGGGTGGCCGCATTGATGGGTGCGTTGAAGGTGGAATGCCACGGCACGCAGAACCACACCCTCGCAGCTGGCGAGCTTGAAGAGAAATTTCACGCATCCTTTGGTTACGGGCTATAATACCAGGTTGATGAATTAACCATACAATACGAATTTAAAGAGCGGGAGTCGGATAAAGATGAATTTATTTGCAGCGCTGGATCAGAGCAGTCAGTCCGGTCAGGACTTCAGGGTAGCCGACATGAGCGCGGCGACGGTGGCCTTTGGCAGAAAAGAGATGGAGCTGGCCGAGCAGGAGATGCCGGGGTTGGTCTCGATCCGTGAGGAGTACGCGGGGGAGAAGCCGTTGGCCGGAGCCAGGATAATGGGGTCGCTCCACATGACGATCCAGACCGCGGTGCTGATCGAGACTTTGGTGGAACTGGGCGCCCAGGTGCGCTGGGTGAGCTGCAACATCTTCTCCACCCAGGACCACGCAGCGGCGGCTGTCGCGGCCGGCCCCGGTGGCGCCGCTGACGATATCAAAGGTGTTCCCGTCTACGCATGGAAGGGCGAGACCCTCACCGAGTACTGGTGGTGCACCCTCCAGGCGCTGGAATGGCCGGGTGAAGGGGGTCCCACCCTTATCCTCGATGATGGCGGCGACGCCACCCTGGTGGTCCACCTTGGAGCCGAGTATGAGGAGACGGGGGTGATCCCCGACCCGGAAACCGCCGAGAGCGAAGAGTCCAAGGTCGTATTGATGCTGCTGCACAAGGTCAGGCAGGAAAAAGGCGACAACTTCTGGCGTCCCATGGCCGAGGGGATCCGGGGCGTCTCCGAAGAGACGACCACCGGCGTTCACCGCCTCTATCAGCGCATGGAAGCCGGTGAGCTGCGCTTCCCCGCAATTAACGTCAACGACTCGGTGACAAAATCCAAGTTTGACAACGTCTACGGGTGTCGCCACTCGCTGGTGGACGCGATCATGCGCGCCACCGACGTGATGATCGCCGGAAAGCGAGCGCTCGTCTGCGGCTTCGGCGATGTGGGCAAGGGCAGCACCGAGTCGCTCCAGGGCCAATGCGCCCGCGTGGCGGTCACTGAGGTCGACCCCATCTGCGCCCTCCAGGCGTGCATGAGGGGGATTGACGTAGTCACCCTGGAAGAGACCGCTGGCGACTTTGACATCTTCGTCACGACGACAGGCAATAAGGACATCATCATGGCCCGCCACATGGAGCGGATGAAGCACAACGCCATCGTCTGCAACATCGGCCATTTCGACAATGAGATCGACATGGCAGGGTTGGAGGCGATGCTGGCTGCGGGTGAAGTTGAGAAGATCGAGATCAAACCCCAGGTGCACGAGTGGCGCTTTTTGAGTACCACCCACGGCCCCAATGGCGGACCCCACTCCGTAATCCTCCTCGCCGAGGGCAGACTGGTCAACCTTGGCTGCGCCACCGGCCACCCGAGCTTCGTCATGTCAGCCTCCTTCACAAACCAGGTGATGGCCCAGATAGAGTTGCACCGCAACGCCGAGAGCTACGGCAAGACGGTGGCGGTATTGCCCAAGCATCTGGACGAAAAAGTAGCAAGGCTGCACTTGGCTAAATTCGGCGTGAAATTGACCGTGCTCAGCCAGGAACAGGCCGATTACATTGGGGTTGAAGTCGCAGGCCCTTACAAGGCGGAGCCCTACCGCTACTAGGAGCTTCGTTGAAAAACCCCGGATATCCTCCGATTGACGGTGTCAGGGGCGAAAAATGATCCTCGAAATACTTATCAGTATGCCTGCGGTCATTTTTAGCCCCTTCCTACTTCTCGAAGGATCTTCGGGGTTTCCAGTTTATCGTCGGCGAGAGCGCAGGGGGAAAATGGCAAACTGATTTTTCCCCGCCGTCGGGGGCAAATTCGCCCTCGTTGCCGTTGACGCTCCGACCATGCGGTGATATAGTCCGCCCGGACAACTGGGTAGCACAACAAGTGAAGACTGTGAGGTATATATGACCGCCGAGAACGCAACCGGGGCGGACAACGACAGAGGCCTTCCGCGCATAGCGCGAGAAGGTTTTTTTTTGAGGTGTACCCATGGCTGATACCCTTCCCAAAATAATCATCGACGCCAAGGCGATGGGGCGGATCGTAGAGCGAATCGCCCATCAGATTTTCGAGGAAAACGGCGGCAGCGCCGACCTCGCCCTGGTGGGTGTCGTGACCAAGGGGGACCTGCTCGCCGGGAGGCTGCACGATGCCATAAAGCGCATCGATGGCGGCGATGTGCCGGTGGGTAGGCTGGACATCACGCTCTATCGCGACGACCTTAGCGGGGCGGGACCAAACCCACTGGTGCGGCGCACCGAGATACCCTTCGACATCACGGGGCTCACCGTCATCCTGGTTGACGACGTCTGCTACACGGGACGGACGACCCGCGCGGCGCTGGACGCCCTGATGGATTACGGCAGGCCAACGGCCATCAGGTTCGCGGTGTTGGTGGACAGGGGCCATCGCGAGCTTCCCATCCGGCCCGACTACGCCGGGCTCGAAGTCGTCACCAGAACAGAAGAGCGGGTAAAAGTGGAGCTTGCGGAGCTTGGCGGCAAAGACCGTGTGTGGCTTTTGGAATCGGGCTCCGACTGGGTTCCGGGAGAGGAGTGAGACAGGGATGGGATTTGTAGCCAAAGATCTTATCGCGATCGAGCCCCTTGAGGCTGCCGACATAATCGCCATCCTCGACACCGCCGAAGGGTTCCTTGACGTTAGCAGGCGCGATGTCAAGAAGGTCCCCGCGCTTCGGGGCAAGACGGTGGTAAACCTCTTTTTCGAGCCCTCCACCCGCACAAGGGTCTCTTTTGAGATCGCCGAAAAAAGGCTCAGCGCCGACACGATAAATTTCTCCTCGACCGGCTCCTCCACCTCCAAGGGCGAGACGCTTTTGGACACTGTGAAGAACATCGAGGCGATGGCGCCCGATATACTCGTCATCAGGCACCCGGCGGCGGGCGCGGCGCAGTTCGTGGCCGATAGAACTTCGGCGGCGGTTATAAACGCCGGCGATGGTCGTCACGAGCACCCCACCCAGGCGCTGCTCGACCTTATGACGATACGGCAGAAGAAGGGCGGTTTCGACGGGCTGAAGGTGACGATAGTAGGTGACATCGCCAACTCCAGGGTGGCCCGTTCCAATATTTTCGGATTAAACAAGCTCGGAGCCAAAGTGACCCTGTGCGGCCCGGGGACGATGTTGCCTAATAAACATGAAGCCCTGGGGGTGGAGGTCACCTCCAGGCTCGAAGCTGCGCTGGAAGGGGCCGACGTCGTGATGGCCCTGCGCATACAGAAGGAGCGGCAAAGTACGCCGACCTTCCCCTCCGACAGGGAGTATGCGAAATACTTTGGACTCAACAGCCAGGTGATCGACCTGTGCGAGCCCGATGTGATTATCATGCATCCGGGGCCGGTCAACCGCGGGGTGGAGATCTCGTCGAACCTGCTCGACGGCAGCCGCTCGGTTGTTCTTGGTCAGGTGGAGAACGGCGTGGCTGTAAGGATGGCGGTGGTTTATCTTCTCGCAGGAGGGGTCGCCCAATGAGGCTGATAGTTAAAGGTGCGCATCTGGTTGACCCCGCCCAGGGGATCGACGGCGTGCGCGACGTTGCAGTCAACGGCTCAACCGTGATTGAGGTCGCTGAAAATATCGAAACTTCTTCCGGCGACATGGTTCTCGACGCCCGGGGATTGCATCTCTTTCCCGGCTTGATCGACATCCATGTACATTTCAGGGAGCCGGGTCAGGAATACAAGGAGACGATTGCATCGGGGTCGAGAGCAGCGGCAGCCGGTGGTTTCACCGCCGTGGCCGTTATGCCGAACACGAACCCGGTGAACGACAACGCCGAAATTACCCGTTTTATCCTGGAGCAGGCGCATGTGGCGGGGATGTGCAGGGTATATCCGGTGGGCGCTATCTCCAAAGAGCTGAAGGGTGAAGACCTCGCCTCCATCGGCGAGCTGGCGGATGCCGGTTGTATCGCGGTGACCGATGACGGTATGCCGGTCAGTTCCTCCATGCTTATGCGCAGGGGGATGGAGTACGCCAAGGGCTTCAACCTCACCGTAATAAGCCACTGCGAGGATATGAGCCTGGCCGCAGGCGGCTGCATGAACGAGGGCGAAGTCTCGGCGCTGCTTGGGTTGCCCGCCATCCCGGCGGAAGCCGAAGAGGTGATGGTGGCTCGCGACATAATGCTCTCCAGGCTCACCGGCGCGCGCCTTCATCTGGCCCACCTCTCGACAATCGGCTCGGTTGAGCTGCTTCGCCTCGCCAAGGGCTACGGGTTGAATGTGACGGGCGAGACTGCGCCCCACTACTTCACCCTCACCGACGAGAAGGTACGCACCTTCGACGCGGTCTACAAGATGAACCCGCCGCTGAGAAGCGCGCATGATATGGAGGCGGTGAGGGCGGGCATTCAGGATGGCTCTCTGGACGCGATCGCCACCGACCACGCGCCCCACGCCGGCGATGAGAAGGAGTGCGAGTTCGAGGCCGCCATGAATGGGGTCATCGGGCTGGAGACCAGTCTGGCGCTCGCGCTCAAATTGCACTTTGACCACGGCGTCGATCTAAACCGCATCGTTGCGGCCCTTACCTGCGGCCCTGCGGCGGCGCTGGGCATCCCCGGCGGCACCCTTGGCCCCCGCAAGTTGGCTGACATGACGCTGGTGGACATGAACGAAAAGTGGGTTGTTACACCCGAGACATTCTACTCCAAAGCCCGCAACTGCCCCTTCGCGGGTATGGAACTCAGGGGCCGGGTGGTACGCACGATAACAGCGGGACGCACCGTCTATAAAGATGGCTCGATCACCGCAGTAAATATGGGAACAGCGGAGATCCTTCCATGAAAAAAGCAATACTGGCGCTGTCTGACGGCGCCGTTTACCAGGGCTGGTCCTTTGGAGCCGAGGGCGAGACCGTGGGCGAAGTTGTGTTCAACACCTCGCTCACCGGCTACCAGGAGATTTTGACCGACCCCTCCTATACGGGCCAGATGGTCGCCATGACCTATACTGAAATAGGCAACTATGGCCTCAATGACGAGGACTACGAGTCCAGCGGTATCCAGGTCGAAGGGTTCATCGTCAAGGAAGCCTGGGAAAAACCCTCGAACTGGCGCGCCAAAAGGAGTTTGGGCGACGGGCTGAAAGAGGCCGGAGTAGTCGGCATTCAGGGTATCGACACCCGTGCGCTGGTCAAACGTATACGCGAACAGGGCGCGATGATGGGCGTCATCTCAACCGTTGAGTCCGACCCGGCAAAGCTGGTGAAAAAAGCCAAAGCTGCTCCTCCCATTGACGGCGTGGACCTCGTAAAAGAGGTGACGACCAGGGAGAGCTACAAGTGGACCCAGGGAGGCTGGACACTTGAAGAGGGCTACGCCGACCACAGCGAGCGCACCGGGAAATACAAGGTCGTGGCGCTGGACTATGGGGTGAAATACAACATCCTCAGGATGCTGGTCGCCGCCGACTGCGATGTGACAGTCATGCCCGCCGACTCAACCGCTGAAGAGATTTTGGCGCTGAACCCCGACGGCATCTTCCTCTCCAACGGGCCCGGCGATCCTGCGGCGGTGACCTACGCCGCCGACACGGTGCGCGAGCTGCTGGGCAAGAAGCCGATCTTCGGCATCTGCCTCGGCAACCAGATCATCGGGCTGGCGCTGGGGGCAAAGACCACCAAGCTCAAATTCGGCCACCACGGCGGAAACCAGCCGGTGAAGGATTTGGCGACCGGCAAGGTTGAGATCACCAGCCAGAACCACAACTTCATAGTCGATCTCGAAAGCCTCAAGGCCACCGAACATGGCGACGACATCGAGGTTACCCATATCAACCTGAACGACAACACCGTTGAGGGCATGGCGCACAAGAAGTTGCCGCTCTTCAGCGTCCAGTACCACCCCGAGGCGTCGCCCGGACCACACGATGCCGCCTACCTTTTCAAGCGTTTTACCGAGATGATGGAAAAAGCGGGCTGAACCATAGCACCTTTATCTGAAAGCCAGTAACCATGCCAAAAAGAACAGACATAAAGAAAATACTCATCATCGGCGCCGGTCCCATAGTCATCGGGCAGGCGTGCGAGTTTGACTACTCCGGTAGTCAGGCGGTCAAGGCCCTCAAGGAAGAGGGTTACACCGTTGTCCTCCTGAACTCAAACCCCGCGACCATAATGACCGACCCCGAAATGGCGGACCGCACCTATATCGAGCCGATCACGGTGGATGTGCTGGAGAAGATCATCGAGCGCGAAAGGCCCGATGCGCTTCTGCCGACGCTGGGCGGACAGACCGCGCTCAACGCCGCTGTGGAAGCCGCGAAGATGGGCATCCTGGACAAGTATGACGTCGAGCTGATCGGGGCGAAGCTTCCCGCGATACACAAGGCGGAGGACCGCGCCGCGTTCAAGGAGGCGATGGAGCGCATTGGGCTGGACCTGCCCCAGTCGGGCTACGCCCACAACCACGCCGAGGCGCTGCGCGTGGTAGAGCAGGTGGGTTTCCCCGCGATCATCCGCCCCTCCTTCACCATGGGCGGCTCGGGCGGCAACATTGCCTACAACCGTGAGGAGTTCGACCGCTACGTGGACTGGGGGCTTGAACAGAGCCCGGTCAACGAGCTGCTCATCGAAGAGTCGATCATCGGCTGGAAGGAGTATGAGCTGGAGGTCATGCGCGACGTGGCGGACAACGTCGTCATCATCTGCTCCATCGAGAACTTCGACCCCATGGGCGTACACACCGGCGACTCGATCACCGTCGCCCCGGCCCAGACGCTCTCGGACAAAGAATACCAGCTAATGCGCGACGCCTCCCTGAAGATCATCCGGGAGATCGGCGTGGATACCGGCGGCTCCAACATCCAGTTTGGAGTTAACCCCAAAGACGGGCATCTGGTGGTTATCGAGATGAACCCCAGGGTCAGCCGCTCCTCGGCGCTGGCCTCCAAGGCCACCGGCTTCCCCATCGCCAAGATCGCGGCCAAGCTGGCCGTGGGCTATACGCTGGACGAGATAACCAACGACATCACCCGTGTGACCCCGGCGTCATTTGAACCCACCATCGACTATGTCGTCACCAAAATTCCGCGCTTCGATTTTGAGAAGTTCGCAGGCGCTGACACAGGGCTGACCACCCAGATGAAGAGCGTGGGCGAGGTGATGAGCATTGGCCGCACCTTCAAGGAGAGTTTGCAAAAGGCGATCTGCTCCATGGAGAAGGGGATACCCGGCCTGGTCAGCATGATCGAAGGGCTCGACTCGATGAAGGAGGAAGAGCGCCTTGACCTGCTGCGCGACAAGGTGCGCGCCCCCAGGTGGGAGCGGCTCTACCACCTGGCCGACGGGCTGCGCTACGGGATGAGCGTGGAGGAGCTTTACGAGATATCCTTCGTCGATCCCTGGTTCCTGGAGAACATGCGCCAGATCGTGGAGTTTGAAGAGGAGCTGAAGGCTGTGGCAGGCTCCAAAATCGATCCCGACCTCTTGCGCGAGGCCAAGCAGTGGGGCTTTTCCGACATACGGTTGGGGCAACTGCTGGGTATGGGCGAGGCGGAGGTAGCCAAGCTCAGGCGCGACAACCGGATCGTCCCCGTCTTCAAGCGGGTTGACACCTGCGGAGCGGAGTTTGAGGCGCACACCCCCTACCTCTACTCGACCTATGAGGAAGAGTGCGAGGCAAACGTCACCGACCGCAAGAAGATCATCATCCTCGGCGGCGGCCCAAACCGCATCGGCCAGGGTATCGAGTTCGACTACTGCTGCGTGCATGGCGTGATGGCGCTGGCGGAAGACGGCTTCGAGACGATCATGATCAACTGCAACCCCGAGACGGTCTCCACCGACTATGACACCTCGGATCGCCTCTACTTCGAGCCGCTCACCTTCGAGCATGTCATGAACATCGTGGATATCGAAAAGCCCGATGGCGTCATCGTGCAGTTTGGCGGGCAGACCCCGCTCAAGCTGACCAAGGCGCTGGAGGCGGCGGGGGTCAAGATCATCGGTACCTCGCCTGACTCCATCGACATGGCCGAGGATCGCGAGCGGTTCAAGGCGCTCCTGCAAAGGCTGGGATTGCTCCAGCCGGAAAACGGCTTGGCGCGTTCCACGGTCGAGGCGATATCCGAAGCCGAGAGGGTGGGGTACCCCGTGGTGGTTCGCCCCTCCTACGTGCTGGGCGGTCGCGCAATGGAGATCGTCTACACGGAAAAATCCCTTCGCGACTACATGGAAAAGGCGGTCCAGGCTAGCCCGGAGCATCCGGTGCTGATCGACAAATTCCTCAAAGACGCGGTGGAGGTGGATGTCGATGCGATCTGCGACGGCGACATGGTCGTCATCGGCGGCATCATGGAGCATATCGAGGAGGCCGGTATACATTCGGGCGACTCGGCTTGCAGTCTGCCCCCCTACAGTCTGAGCGCTCAGGTCATTGACGAGGTGCGCCGCCAGACCAGGGAGCTTGCGGTGGGGCTCAACGTCATAGGGCTGATGAATATCCAGTTCGCGGTGCAAAAGGGCGTGGTATATGTCCTGGAAGTCAACCCCAGGGCCAGCCGCACGGTGCCCTTCGTCTCCAAGGCGACAGGCGTGCAGCTCGCCAAGGTGGCGGCGCGGGTGATGGCGGGCAAGAAGCTGGTCGAGATAGGTTTCACCGAAGAGGTGATACCCGAGTATGTTTCGGTCAAGGAGGCGGTCTTCCCCTTCATCAAGTTCCCCGGCGTGGACACGATCCTTTCACCCGAGATGCGCTCCACCGGCGAGGTGATGGGGGTGGATATGGATTTTGGGCTGGCGTTTGCGAAGAGCCAGCTTGGTGCGGGTAATAAACTGCCCACCTCGGGCGCGGTGTTCATCTCGGTCAAGGATGAGGACAAGCCCGCAGCGGCGCAGCTCGCCAAGCGGTTGATCGAAGTGGGGATGACGATCCTCGCCACGCGGGGCACCGCCGAATACCTGGAGACTATCGGCATCGCGGCCAGGGTGGTCAACAAGGTTCAGGATGGTCAGCCCCACGTGGTGGACGCGATCATCAACGGTGACGCGGCGTTATTGATTAATACGATTTTCGGCACCAAGGCGGTGGACGCCTCCTACAATATCCGGCGGGCCGCACTTGAATACAACGTGCCCTACTTCACCACCATCGCGGGCGCCAGGGCGGCGGTCAGCGCCATCCGCTCCGTTAGAAAGGGCGAGGTGGGCGCCAAGTCGATTCAGGAGTACTACGCTTGAAAAAGGGCATCGCCGCCCTGATGTTTTTCGTCATATTCCTGGCTTTTGCACCAACCACCAGAGCCGACGCCGAAGGAGACCTTCGCGTCGGCCTTGGTGCTTTTAAGGATGGATTTTTCGAGCTTGCTTCCAAGGAGCTGTGGTCCTTCGTCGAGAGTAGCGCAGGCGACCCGAGGCTGCTTGATCTCTACTCCATACTTGCCCAGATAGAGACCGAGAGGGAGAACTGGGAGCTGGCTCAGAAGGCCCACGCGGGCGTGGTGACCCTGGGCGGCGAGCGGGGCAGGAAGTCGCTCTATCGCCTGGGCGAGATCTCAGCACACCTGGGCGACGCGGCTGGGGCCAGGAGCAGGCTTGTCCGCTACCTGAACACAGGTGACAACCGCTTCAGAGCAGACGCCCATTACCTCCTCGCCACCGTCGAAGAGGGGGCGGGTGATTTCTCCAAGGCGGCCACTGCTCTGGCTGATTTTCTCAAAGCTGCGACAAGGGATGACACCCGTTACCCCGTCGCGTTGACGAGACGGGTCGAACTCCTTGAAAAGGTTGGCGACGACGCCAGGACGGTGGCCGAGGCGCGCGCGGCGCTGGGCAATATCGTCCTCACACGCGAGCCGAAACTGGCCGAGCGTGTCGCCGTTGTCGGCATCAGGTCAGCCGCGAAGGTTTCGGACTTCGAGAGTGAAGGATTGTTCTGGGCGAGTGTGAGCGAATATGCCACGGACCCGGAGCTGAAACACCGCGCCCTGCTTTCACTGAGTCTCGCTTTGGAGAAGGGTGGAAAGATAGGGGAGGCGGCCAAGGTGCTTGACCGGTTCATCGCTTCGGCACCGCCGCCCCAATTCCGGGCCGAGGGGCTTGGGGAGGCGGCGCGGCTGGCGCTCAACCGTGGAGAGTCCGCCAAGGCGCTCGACTACGTGGAGAAGGCGCTGGCTTTGGGTGAAACCCGGTATATATCGGAAAACGCCCGCAACATCTTCTCGATGGCGATGAACGCGGCGCTCCTGCTCAATCGGGAAAACGCGGCGCTGGGGTACGCGATAAAGCTGGAGGAGAGCGGGGCCACACTCACCCCCGACGAGGAGGGGGCGGTCAACTTCCTCCTGGCGGGCGAGGCCGAGGAGCAGGGGGCTTCAACCCGGGCGCTGACCCGCTACCTCGCTGTCCCCGCCACAAGCTACTATCACTCCCAGGCGCTCCTCAGGGGGGCGCTGCTCATGGTCGAGCAAGGCCAGCCCGAGAGGGTTCTTGAGCTGCTGGCCCCGGCGCTGGAGGGGGATGATCCACTTGGTAACATTCGCCTTGTGGCGCTCTCGGCTGCCAATAAAATCGGCGATCTGGTCAAGGCCCACACCATAGTCGAGTCCCTGCTGGCGGACCTTCCGGAGGGGGTGGAAGAACCGATGCTGCTTGAGCAAAAGGCGGCGCTGCTTGAGGCGAGGGGCAAATACGACGGGGCGAAAGCTGCGCGGTTGGAGCTATTGGACCGTTTTGCTTCAAGCGAAGAGGGGGGAAGGGCGGCGCTGGAATTGATGGTTACCGCCCATAACGCCACGCGGTATGATGAGGTGCTGGCCCTTGAGGAGCGAGCCGTGGAGGCCGACCCCGACAGGGTCGCCTTCATGGCCGGTGAGGCGTTGATGGAGAGAGGCCGAACCGACGAGGCGATTGCGCGGTATGAGGCGCTCGCAAAAAAAGGCGGTGACTATGGCGCTATGTCAGCCATACGGGTTGGCGAAGTTGCCCAGGAGGGTGGAGACGCGGCGCGGGCGGTTGTATTTTATGAACGCGCCCTTGAACTGGGGCTGGATGAAGAGTTGAACCTTATGGTCAAGGGCAGGATTGAAGCCCTCTCAGACGAGTAACAATAGAAACTGATAGTAAAATTACAGGCTGTTGACAAAGGTAGACAATAGGAAATTGGCTGGAAAATCGGCTACTAGTAGCTGTTTGCCCATCTACTTACTCAGCCTGACTGATTGTTGACAAACACTGAATTTTATTCGAGGCAAGTTTTCAGAACCGAAAACTTGGATGCGCATTAGCGCACCTTTAGGCGAGGCCCCCAAGAGGGGGCCGAGTCCACAAGGAAGGATATAAAAAATGACCGGAGGAATACTCAGCGTATTTCGAGGATCATTTTTTAGCCTGACGAAGTAAATCGGAGAAAAGGCAGGGTTTGTCAGCGATCTGAGAATCAGTTAGGAAATAATATGGCGATAAGACAGGACAACAGCTGCACGATTGAGGCGATAGAGCGGATCGGTGAAGACTATTTCAGGATAGCCTTTTCGCCCAGGGTCCCCTTCGGGTCGCGCCCAGGCCAGTTCGTCATGGTCCGTGTAAGTAGCGGGGTCGATCCCCTCTTGCGTCGCCCTTTTTCCATCCACCGCGTCACCGCTGAGGGAAATTTTGAAATTCTCTTCCGCGTGGTCGGCAGGGGAACCGGGCTGCTCTCGAAGATGAGCGTAGGGGACGAAGTGGACGTACTCGCCCCCCTCGGCACCGGGTTTGGCGAGGGTGGAGTCAGGCCGCTGATAGTGGGCGGCGGTATCGGCGTAGCGCCTCTTCTCTACCTGGCCGAGCATTACATCAGTGAGGGAAAGCGGCCAAAGCTGCTGCTTGGGGGCAGAAGCGACCGCGATCTCCTTTGTCATGATGACTTCGCCTGCCTTGCGGTCCCGTCGGCCTACTCTACAGAGGATGGCACCCTGGGCGAGACGGGGCTGGTAACCGAGCTTATCAAGCGCGAGCTGGAACCGCTGGACGCGGCGCAAAGGGATGAGGTGAGCGTACACGCCTGCGGCCCGGTGCCGATGCTGGCGGCTGTGGCGCGCCTCTGCGTCGGTTACGGTGTGTATTGCGAGGTCTCACTGGAGTCTCACATGGCCTGCGGGGTTGGGGCGTGCCTTGGCTGCATCGTCAAGTCGATTGATGATAAAAACCTGCGGGTGTGCAAGGATGGCCCGGTCTTCGATGCAACCCTGATAGAATGGTTCTAATGAATAAGCAATTTGGAGAAGGTACGACTTGAAGAGCTACAACGCAGAGAGGCCCGACCTCGCTGACTACGCGGCCAAGAGCGCGCTCAGCCGGGGCAGGGAACACCCCGAGGAGCTGAAAGATGCGCGCCCCGGTTTTGAGCGTGACCGCGACCGGGTCATCCACTCCGCTGCGTTCAGGCGTCTTGAGTACAAGACCCAGGTCTTCGTCAACCACGAGGGCGATTACTACCGCACCCGCTTGACCCACAGCCTTGAGGTTGCGCAGATCGCCCGTGGGTTGGCGAGGAGGCTGAGGCTCAACGAGGAGCTGGCCGAGGCGTTGAGCCTTGCCCACGATCTGGGCCACACTCCCTTTGGACATTCCGGAGAGCATGTGCTCAACCGTTTGATGGCCGACGAAGGAGGGTTTGAGCACAATATTCAAGGCCTTCGCGTCGTTACCCTGCTGGAACGTCGCCACCCCTCCTTTCCCGGGCTGAACCTCAGCTGGGAGGTGAGGGAAGGGATCGCGAAGCACTCTTCAAGCTGGGATTCCCCCGACTCCTCCGGGCTGGATGAATACGACCCCCAAAAGCAGCCGACCCTTGAGGCCCAGCTCATCGATCTGGCCGACGAGATCGCCTACAACAACCATGACATCGACGATGGGCTTGAGGCCGGTTACATAGTCCTGGACGAGCTTATGGAGGTCGAAATCTGGCGCAGACAGTGGGAGAGGGTGCGGTCGAAGATGCCCGGCATCGAGGGGCGTGAGGCGGTCTACCAGACGATCAGCTACCTCATCGGCGATATGATGAACGATCTGGTGGAAACGACCCGGATACAGTTGGATGAAGCCGGAATCGAGACCGTGGACGATGTGTGCGACGCGGGGCGGCGGCTGGTGGTGCGCTCCCCCGGGATGACAGCCCTGAACAAGGAGCTCAAAAAGTTTCTCTACACCAACCTCTACCGCCACCCCAAGGTGGAGGCGATGCGCTACAAGGCGGAACGCTTCCTCAATAAACTCTTCAATGCTTACGTGGAAAATCCCGGCCTGCTGCCCCGCGAGCTTCAGAAGCGGGCGGAGACGGATGGGATAAAACGGGTCGTCTGCGACACAATAGCTGAAATGACCGACCGGACCTGTCTTGACGAGTACGGGCGGCTCTTCGATCCCTACAGGAAGGTTTAGCATGCATCAACCCACCCGCGCCGACATATTGGCGTATTCGGGTTTAAGGTTCGCGGAGATTTTGATCTGCGCCCTGCCGCTGCCCCTGGCTCGCATGTTGGGGAGAGGGCTGGGAAAGCTGCTCTTCGCCTTTGGCAAGTCCCGTCGCGAGGCGGCTATAGCCAACGCCACCCGTTGTTTTCCGGAATGGGACGAGACAAAAGTCCACGCGATGATCAGGGAGAATTTCGCCCAACTGGGAATGGTCGGGGTGGAGTTCCTTTCGGTTTCCAAAATCAGCGCTGAAAAGATACGCAGGATGGTCAAGCTGGAGAATGAGGAACTCCTCCAAGAGGCGCAAGCCCAGGGGAAGGGGGTCTTCCTCCTGGGAGCCCACCTTGGCAACTGGGAGTACGCAGGGCTCTCCCTGCGGGCATATGGTTATCCCTGCGACGCCATCGGCAGGAGGATCAAGAATCCGCTGGTGGACAAGAGGATAAACCAGCTGCGCTCGAAGTTCGGCACCCACATGATTCCCCACCGCAACGCAGTCAAGCCGGTGTTCAAGGCGCTTAGAGGCGGAAGCATAATCGGATTCCTGATGGACCAGCGCGCGCTGCCCCGTGACGGCATCCTTTCCACTTTTTTCGCTCAGCCGGTTTCAACCAACAGGGGACTCGCGATGCTTGCCCTCAAAAGCGGTGCCCCGGTGGTGATGGTTGAGACCACCAGGGTCGATGGTGGGTTCAAGGTGTATTTTAGTTCCATCGTAGCGCCGCCCAAAACCGATGACCGCGAGGAGGCGATAGCGCTCTTCACCCAGGAGTTCGACAATAGGATTGAAGAGGCTGTGAGGCGTAACCCGGAGCAGTGGTTCTGGATGCACCGGCGTTGGGAGGTGCCCCCGGAAATGGCCCAATGAAATGAATAAAGCGATCTTTCTCGACCGCGATGGAACGGTCATCGAGGAGGGCCACTACATCAGCGAGGTGGAGCAGCTGACCCTTATCAAGGGCGCTGCGGCAGCGTTGAAACGCCTCAATGAGGCCGGGTATCTGCTGGTAATCGTGACCAACCAAGCGGGGGTGGCGCGTGGTTACTTCGACGAAGAGCGGGTGGAGCTTCTTAACCGTGAACTTGGGTTAACTTTATCCGGCAAAGATATTGAGATAACAGGGTTTAAGTATTGCCCGCACCACCCGGAGCACACCGGCCCCTGTTCCTGCAGGAAGCCGGAGCCGGGTATGTTGCTGGACGCGGCGAAGGAGCTTGAAATCGACCTCGCCGCCTCCTGGATGGTCGGCGACAAGGTGGCCGATATCGGGGCCGGAGTTAAGGCTGGATGCAGGACCGCGCTGGTGAAAACAGGCTACGGTGCGCAAGCGATTAACGAACTGCCCGAGGGGCTGAAGCCGGATATCATCGCGGATGACCTCGCCGATTTTGCGCGAACCCTTTTGAACGATGTAACCCTGGAACGGTAGGCTGTTTTCTTTACCGCTTTCGTGACTTGAAAGGTTGAAATGCCATGGCTCTGTCGCCCAAACTCCTTGAGATAATGGTCTGCCCCAAGTGCAAGGGCCAACTTGCCTACCTGCGCGAGGATGACAAACTCACCTGCGACAAATGCAAGCTGGCCTATCCGATTGAGGATGACATCCCGGTCATGCTCATTGACGAAGCCACGCCACTGGATTGATACGGGAACTGAAAAGTGTCAGCGCAATCACCCAAACTCCCGGAGGCCGCCTCCATAGTGGTAGTCCAGACGGCCTTTTTGGGCGATGTCGTCTTGACGACGCCGCTCTTCAAGGCGCTTCGCCGTCTTTATCCCGGGGCGGCAATCATCTTGATGGTGACCCCCCAGGCCAAGCCCCTGGTGGAGGATGACCCCCATCTGGATGCGATACTCACCTACGACAAGAAGGGTGGCGAGGGGCTCCTCTCGGCGGTCGCCAAGGTAAGAAAGACCGCTCCCGACATCCTCCTCTGTCCACATCGCTCCCACCGCACTTCCATCATTTCGGCCCTTTCAGGTGCGAAGTTGAAGGTGGGATTCGCCGACGCGGGTTTCTCGATGGTGTACAATAGTGTGGTCAAGCGCGACATGGAGCTGCACGAGGTGGACAGGAACCTCCAACTCCTTACCGGGCTGGGCGCGGAGGTGTTGGACGAGGACCGGGTGCTTCACGTGGGCTACGGCGACAGGGAGAAGGGCGAGGTCGAAGGGTTTCTCAAGGGACTCGGTGTCGATCCTTCCTCAAGGTTTGTCGGTCTCTGCCCCGGTTCGGTGTGGCCCACCAAGCGGTGGACCGCCGAGGGTTTTGCCGAGGTTGCGACGGAGTTGATCGGGAAAAATTTCGTACCGGTGTTGCTGGGAGGCCCTGGAGACAGGGAGCAGGCCGACGAGGTCGGTGCGCTGCTGTCTGGTAATGGGGGCGAGTATGTGGACGCAGTCGGGCGCACCTCGCTCAAGGCCCTCGCCGCCTGGATGGACCTCATGGAAGTGCTGATAACCAACGATTCGGGTCCGATGCATGTGGCGGCGGCGCGGGGTACCCCGGTGGTCGCCATCTTCGGCCCCACGGTGACAGGCCTTGGTTTTTCTCCCTTCATCGAGGAATCAAAAGTTGTAGAGCAGCGGCTGGAGTGCAGACCCTGTGGGCTGCATGGACACAAACGCTGCCCCGAAGGCCATTTCGAGTGCATGACCAAAGTGAGCCCTGAAACGGTGCTGGACGCCGTCATGGTGCTTTTGAAGAAAGGACAATAAGGCGATGGGAGCTTCACCCACCGTAACCATATCGATAATCGGGATCAACGAGGGCTATCACCTGAAACGCTTGGTGGAGCAGCTTGAGTGGGCGGACGAGGTCCTCTACATCGACTGCGAATCCACCGATGGCTCCCTGGAAATTGCAAAAGCTGCCGGGTGGAACGCGATGTCGCGCCCCAATGATCCCAACATCAACATCAACCGGGGTCTCGCCATCGAGCTGGCAAAGTCCGACTGGGTACTCTATCTCGATCCCGACGAAGAGCTTCCCGAGGACCTGGTCGCGGAGATAAAGTCCCGTATCTCAAGCGGGGAGTACAACGCCTACAAGCTGGGGCGCAAAAACTACTTCTTCGGCAAATGGCTGAGACATGGCGGGCAGTACCCCGATGTCCAGCTGCGCCTGCTGAAGAGCGGCAAGGCGATGTTCCCCAAGAAGCATGTCCACGAGAGGATCGCGGTCGATGGCAAGATCGGCAAGCTAGGCTGCGACATGATCCACTACCCCTACCTGGACATCAGCCAGTACCTGAAGAAGTTCGACTTCTACACCACCTTCGAGGCCAGGTTCATGTTGGAGGCGGGGCTGAAACCCTCGGGTGCGCTGCTCTTCAAGTTCTGCGTCTGGAAGCCCTTTTCCCGCTTCTTTCGTCGCCTCTTCTTCAAGGGCGGCATCCTCGACGGCTGGCGGGGGCTCTTCGCCTGCGCTTTCGACGCCATGAACTTTTTCGTTCGCTACCTCAAGATGATAGAGATGTACGACGCCCAAAAGGGTGGTAATGGCAAGTAAGCGCGAGATACGCAGGATACTCGCTGTTCGCACCGACCGCATCGGCGATCTGGTGCTGACGCTGCCCTCATGCACTGCGCTCAAAGCCCGCTACCCGGATGCCTCCATCACGCTCCTGACCAGAGATTACACCGAACCCATCGCGCGGATGCACAAAGCCATAGACGAGGTGATCGTCTACGACCCCGATGGTGAGCACAAGGGGATCGAGGGGGCAGGCAGGCTGGGTGCGCTGCTCTCTTACAAGAATTTCGACATGGCGGTGCTCTTCTATTCCCGCCCCGAGCTTGCGCTGGCGTTATGGCTGGCCCGTATCCCGCTCCGCTATGGCACCGGGATGCGCTGGTACAACTGGTTCCTGCTCAATCGCAAAATATACAAACACCGCAAGAAGAGCGGTCGCCACGAGCTTGAGCTTGGCATGGACCTGATTGAGGGGTTGGTGGGTGGGCAGATACCCGAAGAGGTGGATTTCGGGCTCGTGGTCCCCCCCGAGAGTTTAGCCAAGGCTGACGAGGTGCTTGAAGAGGTCGGCATCTCCACCCCCTTCGCCCTCGTCCATCCCGGCAGCGGCGATTCCGCGCCAAACCTTCCCTCTGCGATGTTCGGCAAGATCGCACGCCACCTCCATGACGAGTATGGCTTTGAAGTGATAATCGCGGGGACGGGTCAGGAGGTTGAACTCGTTCGGGAGGTGAAGGGGCTGTCCGGCAGCGGCAGTGGTGTCCACACGGTGACCGGCATGGAGATGGAGACCTATATCGCGCTGATTTCCAAGGCCGCCTTCTTCACTGCAAACTCCACTGGCCCGCTGCACCTGGCCCGCGCCCTGAACGTGGTGGTGCTCGGTTTTTTCTGCAACGCGATCCCCTGCGCACCCAACCGCTGGGGGCCCTATGGAAAGCCCGAATCGGTGCTGACGCCCAATGTACCGGCCTGCGCCTCCTGTGACCGGGGGAGCTGCGAACATGGCAACTGTCTGAATCTCATTCACTGGTCCACAATCAACGATGCCATCGAACACCTTCTCGGCGGCGAAAAGGGCAGCGGATGAAAGTGCTTTTAATCCGCCTCTCGTCGCTTGGGGACGTAGTACTTGCCACCTCGGCGGTGGAAGCGCTTGCCGGTAATCTGCCCGAGGCCGAGATAATGGTGCTGACCAAGAGCCGCTTCGTCGGGGTCTTCGCGAACAACCCCCACGTTTCCGGGGTGCTGGAGCTTGGCGAGGGCGAGGGGATATTCAGTCTCGCCTCGCGGGTGAGGGGGGAGAAGTTCGACTGGGTAGTGGACCTGCACAATAATCTGCGGACAACGCTGCTAAAATTTTTGGTGCGCGGACCCAAGTGGAGCGTCTACGACAAGGCGCGGCTCTCGCGCAGGATGAGCGTCTACACCGGCAAGCAGGGAAGCGAAAAGCCCCTCCATGTGGTGGATCGCTACCTGAAAGCCCTGAAGGTGTTAGCGCCTCCGGGCGTAACGGATCAGCGCGTACTGCCCAGCCTCTATCCCGGCCCGGACGATGTGACCGCCGTTGACGCTCTCCTCTCCAAAGGGGGGGTGAGTGCGGATCGCCCGCTGGTGGCCCTGGCCCCCGGTGCGAGGTGGGAGACAAAGAAGTGGCCCGAGGAGAATTGGATGGCCCTCGCGGCGAGGATTGAAGAGGAGCTGGGGGCGACGCCTGTGGTCATCGGTTCAAAGGATGAAGCGGAAGTATGCGCCCGCGTGGCTGCTGGTGCAAAAAACAGTGTAAACCTATGTGGGCAGACCACCATACTGCAAAGTGCGGAGGTGATCAGCCGCTCGGTAGCGATAATCACCAATGATTCCGCCCCGCTCCACTTTGGTGTGGCAGTGGCGACCCCCGTCGTCGCGCTCATGGGCCCCACCGTCGAGGGGTTCGGCTTTTATCCCCTTGGCGACCGGGATATAGTGCTCCAGAGGGATATGGACTGCAGGCCGTGCAGCCTGCATGGCGGCGATAAATGTCCCGAAGGCCACCACAGGTGTCTGGTGGAGATTACCGTGGATGAAGTCATGTCCGCGCTTGCCGGTCTTTTGGTATGAGGGGCGGTGGCATGAGGCGCGGTAGCTGGATAGAGGGTGAAAGTGACGGATCGTAAAATGAAATTGATGCTGATGGCCCATGTGCGCTTTTTAAATGCAGAGGTGCAGTATGCGCTGGACTTGGCGGTGGAGTTTGAGAAGCGGGGCCATGAGGTCGTCTTTTTCGCCGAGAAGGGTTCGCTCGGTGCCGTAGAGGCTGTCAAGCGTGGTCTTGCGGTGCATGAGGAGAGCGGCTTTAACGATAAGGGCGCCAAGGCCCTCTTTAGCGCCCCCGCCGCCATGTCGCACCTCTCCAAGAAGCTCTCACGCGAAAAATTTGACGCGGTGCTGGTCTTTCGCTCAGAAGGCTTTCCCCTCATCTGCTGGGCGGCAAAGAGGGCGGGGGTGAAGGTGGTGCGCATACGCGGCGACATGCGCCCCGTGCGCTCCGACCCCATCAACCGCATGCTCTACGCCAGGGGGGCCGACGCGGTGGTGACGACCAATCTGACGATGCAGGCGAGCCTGAGAGAACGCATTGGTGAAATAGAGCGGCAAAAAGTAATCCATGGCGGTGTGGACCCCGACCTGTTCACACCCGACGGTCCCGTGTATCCGGTGCGCGAAGAGTTCGGGATCGGCAAAGATTCACTCTTGATCGGCATCCTCGGTCGTCTCTGCCCGGTGAAGGGCCACGGTGACCTGCTGGACGCGATGGGTATTGCGCTGGAAGAGGGAGCCAATGTCGATCTGGTCATCCTTCGCAAGCTCTCCGAGGAGCTGCCCGACGAGATCTCAAGCCGGTTGGAGGGGTCGGAGAAATTGCGAAGCCGGGTCCACATGATGGGCCACGTGGATGAACTGCCCCCCGTCCTGAGGGCGTTCGACCTGGGTATAATCACCTCGGTTGGAAGCGAGGCCAACTGCCGTGTGGGGCTGGAATGGATGGGCTGCGAGGTGGGCCTCCTGGCGACCAGGGTGGGGGTGCTGCCCGATATCGTCACCGAGGGTGAAACCGGATACACGGTGGCGGTCGCTAATCCTTCCGAACTGGCCGAGAAGATCGTATACTTGGCGTCTGACCCGGGCGAGGTAAGACGCTTTGGACAAAACGCACGGCGAGACGTATTAAAGCGTTTCACCCTTTCCGGCCAGTGCGATGGCTACACCGAGCTGCTTGACGATATTCTCTCAGGCCGGACTTCTTCAGGATAGACGATGCCCCAATTCGCAGGTCACGCCAAAAAAGCGTTGGAAAAGATAAAAATCTCCTCGGGCCAGACCCGCGTCGTGGTCATTGGCGACGTGATCCTCGACCGCTTCCTCTACGGCGTGGCGGAGCGCATCTCCCCCGAGGCCCCGGTGCCGGTGGTGGACGTCAGCAATGAAACCCAGCGGCTGGGCGGCAGCGCCAACGTGGTGCGGAACCTGAGGGCGCTGGGTGCCCAAGTCACCCTTGTGGGGGTCCTCGGCGACGACAGCGGCGCCAAGAGGATCAGGGAACTTCTAAACGAAGTTGAAACGTCCCAGGATGGACTGGTGGTGGATACCACCCGGCCCACGGCGGTAAAGACCAGGGTCTTCGCCCAGCACCAGCAGGTGGTGCGTTTCGATCGCGAGGGCAAGGGAGCGCTGGATGGTGCCGCCACGGCCAAGTTGGTCGCCAACGCCACAGCCGCCGTTGCCGGAGCCTCAGCGGTCATCATTTCAGATTACGCCAAAGGGGTAGTCTGCCCTGAGGTGCTCGACTGCGTCAGGCCGCTCGCAGCCAAGGGGCTGCCCGTAACCGTCGATCCCAAGCCCGCAAACGCCGGGATGTACAAGGGCCTTGGGGTGATAACCCCCAACGCCAAGGAGACGCTGGAGATGAGCGGCGTCTTCCCCGGCGAAGATGAAGATGCGGTGCGGGCGGGTTCGCTGCTTGTGAAAAAGCTCGAACTCTCTTCGATCCTGGTCACCAGGGGCGAGCGTGGCATGACGCTGGTCGATGCCGAAGGGGACGCCGAGCATATCCCCACTCGCGCAAAGGATGTTTTTGACGTCACCGGCGCGGGAGACACCGCAATATCGGTCTTCACCCTTGCGTGGGCCTCAGGGGCCACCCTGCTTGAAGCGGCCGCGCTGGCAAACCTCGCCAGCGGCATCGTGGTGGGCAAGCTGGGCACTGCGGTGGTGGATGTGGATGAACTGGAAAAGGCGCTGGGATAACTGTCGCCGGTCTGTTTTGTTAAATTATTTGAGTATGAGGAAATAAAATGCTGAGAAGTATGACGGGCTTTGGAGGTGCTGAAGGGGATATTGGAGGGCGCAGGCTTTTCATAGATGTAAAAGCCGTGAACCACAGGTTTTTCAACTTTTTCTCCAAACTCCCCCAGAACATTCAACAATTCGAGTCCAAAATTCAATCCATGGTCAAGGGGAGGTTGACCAGGGGCCAGATATCCGTCTTCGCCACCTGGGACAAACGCGGCCCCTCCCAGCCGGTCAGCCTGAACATGGTTGCAGCCAGGGAGGCGGCGAAGGTGCTGGAGAACCTCAAGAGCGAGCTGGGGTTGGCGGGGGAGGTCACCCTGGATCAGGTCTTGAGCTTCCCGGCGGTGATGGGTGCGCCCGATTCCGGCCTGGACGAGGCCGAGAGCTGGAAGCGCATTGAAGAGATAATGGACAAGGCGCTGGTCAAGATGGAGGAGTTCCGCGTGCGAGAGGGCCAAGACCTCCACCGCGACCTCTCCGAGCGGCTCAAGGTTTTTCAAGCACTTTCCGTCAGGGTCGATGAGCGTGCGCCGCTCATGGTGACGCAGCACAAGGAGCGGCTGGAGAAAAGGTTGACCGAATTGACACTGGATGCGGTGGATGAAGCGCTGGTGACCGAGCGTGTGGCCCTTGAGGTTGCCACCTACGCCGAGCGCTCGGATGTCACCGAGGAGATTGTGCGACTGTCGAGCCACATGGAGAAATTCGTCGAGATACTGGAGGAGGAGGGGCCGGTGGGCCGCAAGCTCGATTTCCTCATCCAGGAGATGAACAGGGAGACCAACACCATCGGCTCCAAGACGCCCGACGCCGACACTTCGCGCATCGTGGTCGAGATGAAGGCGGAGCTTGAGAAGATTCGCGAGCAGATTCAAAATATTGAGTAGTTAAGCCAGCTTACCTGATTTGTATATAACTACCCACGACTCTGCTGTTGTGGGTTTCAAAACGCCGAAAGTATATTTAAATGCCCCACGCCAAGTTCACGCACCTCCATCTGCACACCGAGTACAGCCTGCTGGACGGAGCCATAAGGATCAAAGACCTCTTCAAGCGGGCAAAACAGCATAAGCTCGCCTCCTTGGCCATGACCGACCACGGGGCGATGTATGGTGTGGTCGAGTTCTATAAGGAGGCTGAAAAGTCGGGGATAAAACCGATCCTCGGCTGCGAGGTCTACGTCGCCCCCGGCGACATGCGCGAGCGGAAAATCGGCCCCCACGGCGTGGGTAACTACCACCTCATCCTGCTCAGCCGCAACGAGGTTGGCTACCGCAACCTTTGCAGGCTGGTCTCGGCAGCGCACCAGAACGGCTTTTACTACAAACCCCGTATAGACAAGGAGATACTCGCGGCGCACAGCGAGGGCCTCATCGGGCTAAGCGCCTGTCTGGCCGGCGAGGTGCCGCGCGCGATCATGCGGGGCGATATGGACGCCGCCCGCGAAGCGGCTACCCAGTACTCCTCCATTCTGGGCGAGGGCAACTACTACCTTGAGTTGCAGAATAATGGCATAGAGCAACAAACCACGGTCAACGAGGGGCTCGTGGAGCTGTCGAAAGAGCTTTCGCTGCCGCTGGTCGCCACCAACGATTGCCACTATCTCGACCAGGCGGACGCGAAGAGCCATGAGGTGCTGGTGTGTGTGCAGACCGGCAGGACGATGTCGGACGATTCCCGCATGAAGATGCAGACCGACGCCTTCTACCTCAGGAGCCCCGAGGAGATGACCGAGCTCTTCTCCTGGTGCCCCGAGGCGATAGAGAACACGGTGGAGATCGCCGGCCGCTGCAATGTGGAGCTGGATTTCAAGACCTACCACTTTCCCGACTATGATGGCGTCGAGGAGGACGAGAGCCTCGACGATTGCCTGGACCGGTTGGCCCACGAGGGGCTGGAGCAGCGGATTGCCAAGATGTCTTTCGACTCGGAGGAAACGAAAAAGTCCACCGTCGAGCAATACGACAACCGGCTTCGTATCGAGCTTGGCGTCATCCGCGAGATGGGTTTCCCCGGCTACTTCCTCATCGTGCAGGACTTTATCAACTGGGCCAAAAACCATGACGTGCCGGTGGGGCCGGGCCGCGGCTCGGCGGCGGGCAGCCTCGTGGCCTATTCGTTAAAGATCACGGATATCGACCCCATACCCTACGACCTGCTCTTCGAGCGCTTCCTGAACCCTGAACGCATATCAATGCCTGATATCGACGTGGATTTCTGCTTCGAGAACCGCGACAAGGTGATCGAATACGTGACCGAGCACTATGGCAGAGACAAGGTCGCCCAGATAACCACCTTCGGTAAGATGCTGGCCCGCGCGGTAATCCGGGATGTTGGCAGGGTCCTCGACATCCCCTACGGCGACGTGGACAAGCTGGCCAAGCTGGTGCCGACCCGGTTGGGGATCAAGTTGAAAGAAGCGATAGACGAAGAGGTGCAGATCAGAGAGATGATGGACGCGGACCCTCGCATCAAGGAGCTTATTACCCACGCGCTGCGGCTGGAAGGGCTAAACCGCCACGCCTCCACCCACGCAGCGGGGGTCGTCATCGCCAATAAACCGTTGGTGGATTACCTGCCCGTCTACACCGGTAAGGAGGGGGAGACCGTTACCCAGTTCGCCATGAAGGCGGTGGAGGCGATCGGGCTGATAAAGTTTGACTTCCTCGGGTTGAAGACGCTGACCGTAATCCACAAAGCGGTGGAGATGATAAACCGGGGCAGGCCGGCCGACGACCAGCTGGATATCGAAAAGCTGCCGCTCGACGACGCCAAGAGCTATGAACTCTTGAGCAATGCGGAGACCACCGGGGTGTTCCAGCTGGAGAGCTCCGGCATGAAGGAGCTTATGGCGAACATGCGGCCCTCCACCTTCGAGGATATCATCGCGCTGGTGGCGCTCTATCGTCCCGGTCCGCTGGGCTCGGGCATGGTGGATGACTTCATCCGGCGAAAGCATGGACAAAATCCCATCTCCTACGAGCTGCCACAGCTTGAGCCGATCCTCCATGATACCTACGGCGTCATCGTCTACCAGGAGCAGGTGATGAAGATCGCCCAGGTGCTCGCCAACTACAGCCTTGGCGAGGCGGACCTGCTGCGCCGTGCGATGGGCAAGAAAATCGCCTCAGAGATGGAGGAGCAGCGCGAACGCTTCATGCAGGGCACAAAGGAGAACTCGATCCCTGAGGGCAAGGCGGTCAAGATCTTCGAGCTGATGATGAAGTTCGCCGAGTATGGGTTCAATAAATCCCATTCCGCGGCCTACGCCCTGGTGGCCTACCAGACCGCCTACCTCAAGGCCCACTATCCCGTCGAGTTCATGGCTTCGCTCTTGACCAACGACCGCAGCCATTCGGACAAGATCGTCAAGAATCTCGTCGAGTGTAAAGAGATGTCGATCGAGGTGCAGCCACCGGACGTGAATGAGAGCGATCTCTTCTTCACCGTCGCGGGCGAAAAGATCAGGTTTGGCCTCGCCGCGGTCAAGAACGTGGGCGAGGCGGCGCTGGAGACGGTGATAGCCGCGCGTGAAGAGGGCGGACCTTTCGCAGGGCTTTTTGATTTTTGCGACCGGGTGGACCTGAAAAAGGTCAACCGCAAGGTGATCGAGAGTCTGGTGAGGTGCGGAGCGTTCGATTCGCTCGGCGGCAAGCGCTCCCAATACCTGGCGGTGCTGGAGCTGGCGCTTGAGGTGGGGGCGAAGAGGAGGAAGGAGCGCAACAGTACCCAGCAGAATTTCTTTGATGCGCTGACCCCCGCCGCCACCGAGGAGGAGGGCGCGCTCGCCGATGAGCTGCCCAACCTGCCTGAGATTCCCGATACGGAAAAGCTCCATGTTGAAAAGGAGCTGCTGGGCTTCTATCTCTCCGGCCATCCGCTAAGCCAGTGGAGTGAGCTGCTCGGGGCCAACACCAGCGCCTCGCTGAGCGCTATCTCGGAGCTGCCGGATAAATCCACCGTCTCTGTGGGTGGCTCCGTCGCGGCCAAGCGCGAGATCACTACAAAATCCGGCAAGCGCATGGCGTTTGTCACCCTGGAGGATATGGAGGGGACGATTGAGGTGGTCATCTTTCCGGGTCTCTTCGCCGAGGCGATGGAGCTTTTCAACTCCCCCGTCCCTCTGATCGTGCGGGGAACCCTGGAGAAGGGCGAAGACGCCTGCAAGGTGTTGGCCGACCAGATAGTGATGATAACCGAAGCCTCGGAGACGCTGACCGAGACGGTGCGTATCCGCATTAATGCGGGTATGCACTCGGAGGCGGATATTGACTCGCTTAAAGCCGTCCTCTCCAAGCCGGAGCACAGCGGTAATTGCGCGGCCTATGTGGATGTCATCATCCCCGGCAAGGCGCGGGTGTCCATGCGGCTGCCCTCCACCATGTCGCTCCAGCCCTCGGATGACCTCAAGAATGAACTGCGTGGGCTTTTCGGAGCCGACGTCGTGACTTACCATTGATGGCTTTGACAGATGACTACTGAACGCCGCTTCTATATCCAGACTTTCGGTTGTCAGATGAACGACCACGACTCCACGACCCTTGCAGACCTGCTGGCCGCACAGGGGCACGTGCAGGTCGATGACGCGGATGACGCCGACCTCATACTGGTCAACACCTGCACTGTGCGTGACAAGGCGGACCAGAAGGCCTATTCCCAGCTGGGGCGCTACCGCTTCTTGAAGGAGCGGAAACCCGAGCTGATACTGGGAGTGGGCGGCTGCATGGCGCAGGGCGAGGGGCGCAGGGTGCTCTCGCGGGCCCCCTTCGTCGATCTCGTCTTCGGCACCCAGACCGTCCACAAGGTGCCCGACATGGTGCGCCGCATAAGCGAGCGCAGGCGCAGGATGGTGTGGGTGGAGATGCCCAACGATTCCGAGGCGATGGAGGTCTTCTACGCCCACACGAGGGGCCAGGGGCCAAAGGCGTTCGTGACCGTCATGCAGGGGTGCGACAATTACTGTTCCTACTGCATCGTCCCCTATGTGCGGGGCTCCGAGCTATCGCGGCCAAGCGATGATATAGTCAAAGAGGTCGAGCGCTTGGTCAGCGATGGCGTGCGCGAGGTGACTCTTCTGGGCCAGAATGTCAACTCCTACGGGCAAAAGGGGGGCGACGGCGCAGATTTTGTGGAGCTGGTGAAGAAGGTCGCCGGGATCGAGAAGTTGCTAAGGGTGCGCTTCACCACAAACCACCCCAAGGACCTCTCCGACAGCTTTATTGAACTGTTTGCCCAGGCGCCAAAGCTGATGCCCCACATCCATCTGCCCCTCCAATCGGGGTCGGACAGGATTTTGAATCTGATGAACAGGCGCTATACTACTGGTGATTACTTCACTCTCATCGACAAGTTGAGAGCGGTAAACCCGGATATCGCCATCACCTCGGATGTGATCGTCGGTTTCCCCGGCGAGAGCGACGAGGACTTTGAAGCGACGCTGGCTGCAATGAAGAGGGTCGTTTTTGATGGTATGTTCAGCTTCAACTATTCTCCCAGGCGTGGGACCAGGGCCGCCGAGCTGGAGGGTGCGTTGCCAAAGGAGCTGTTGAAGGCGCGGCTTGCCGAGCTTCAAACATTGCAAAAAGAGCATGGGCTGGCAAAGAACAGGCGCTGGATTGGTGAGACCCGCCCGGTGCTGGTTGAAGGCCGGAGCAAGGCGGGTGAGGGCCAACTGATGGGACGCACGCCGGAGAACAAGATCGTGAATTTTGCCGGCGAGGCCCAGTGGCTTGGCAGCGAGGTGCTGGTCGAGGTGACGGATGCTGGTGTAAACTCGATGGTCGGTGTTGTTGTCTAGGAGGCTGTTGAGAACGGAGGCGGGCTTTTTTGTTCATTCGTGTGATAGTCGAAGATGTGCTGCTGGATGCAAAGACCAGGGTTCCGGTCCTTATGCTCAAGGATGCCGAGGGAGAAATGTCATTGCCTGTGTGGATCGGTATCTTCGAGGCCACCGCAATCGTCGTCGCGCTGCAAGAGATAACGCCGGAGAGGCCGCTTACGCATGATTTGATGAACACCCTTACCACAAAGCTGGATGGCAGGGTCGAGAGGGTGGAGGTGGATGGGCTTGACGAGGGGGTGTTTTTCGCCAAGCTGCACATCGCGCTCCCCGATGGTGAAAAAAGGGTGGTGGATTGCAGGCCCTCGGATGCGGTCGCACTGGCGCTGCGCGCCAATGCTCCGGTCTACGTCGCTTCCCATCTCATGGAGTCTTCGGGGATTTTGGCCGAGGACCAGGGAGAAAAAAGCGAAGAGGACGAAGAGCACTGGAAGCAGTACTTGCAGGGACTGGATTCTTCCGCTTTTGGTAAATACAAAATGTGAGGCGACCATGAATACTTCCCCCAATTTTGCCCATTTCTCCGGCGGCGCTTTCCATTTCGATCCGGGATCGAACCCACCGGCGCACATGCCCATGAGCGGGCTGGAAAAGGTGCTCAGGCAGCTCGACGCCGAGGTTGTCGACCACTTCACCGGCTGCGGCTCCCCCATCCCCGAATCGATCAAGGGCTGCCGGGTGCTGGACCTGGGGTGCGGCACCGGGCGCGATGTCTATCTCTGCGCGGCGCTGGCCGGCCCCAAGGGCTTCGTCATGGGTCTGGACTTCGAGGATGAGAGTCTGATGATAGCCCGGCGACATGTGGAATCGACGATGGAGAAGTTCGGCCACACCGAGCCCAACGTCGCTTTCAGGAAGGGCTCCATCGGGGCGCTTGGCGACGCAGGGTTGGCTGAGGAGGATTTCGACGTCGTCATCTCCAACCGCGCGTTCAATCTGGCTGACAAGAAGCTGAAGGGGCTGCGGGAGGTCTACCGGGTGCTGAAACCCGGTGGAGAGTTCTACTTTTCCGACGTTTTCTCCGACCGCAGGCTCCCCGAGGGGCTGGACAGGGACGAGGCGTTTGCCAGGGAGCATCTGGACGGCGCAGTCTATCTTGGCGATTTTTTGCGGCTGGTGCGAAAGGCCGGTTTTTGCGATCCGCGCATCGTCTCCATGTCTCCGCTGCGTGTTACCGATGGTGACCTGGCTGCCCGGCTCGACTCTGTCGGGTTTTCCGCCGTGACGCTGAGGCTTTTCAAGGTGGTTGAGCTTGAGGAGGGCGAGGAGGACTATGGGCAGTCGGCGATATACCAGGGGACCGTCGAGGGGTTCGCACATCATTTTATCCTGGACGGGATCAATCGCTTCGATACGGGCAAATCGGTGAGGGTGGGCGGCAACACCGCGCGCATCATAAAAATGTCCCGTTTCAGCCCCCATTTTACAATTTGCGGCGACACATCAAGGCATTTCGGTCCATTCGTACCGCCAAAGTAATGCTTTGCTCTTTTCGGGTGGGAGAATATAGATAATTTTTTTGTCATTTAGTGGTGTCAATAAAAGGATGTCGGACCTGATGTAAGAGTGGTAAATGGCCGGAATTGCCGACTATTTGCGGAACCATTTTTTTTGCTGCAGACCCAAGAAATCGGCTGCGCGTTGTTGACACAATTTCCAGTGGTATGTTAAAAAACAGGTAGCGGTAAAAATGTTTATCGCAATAATATTCCCGATACAGCAGGAGGTCGATTATGGGAAAGCAGCTTAAAGTTTCTGAGGACAGAAGAGAGTTTCTAAAGTCCTTGGGCAAATGGTCCGGCATCGTCACGACGGTTTTCGTCGGCATGGCGGTCGCAGGCGCGGCGCTGCCCATGGCTGGGTGTAGCTACTCGAAATACTCAAAGTATTCCGATTACTACTATAGCTACTACTACTACTATTACTATAGCTACTGCGCCTATAGTTCTTACTACGGCTACTATTACTGCTATAAAGATCAGTCTTCGAACTACGTCAACTACTCTGACTACGTCGATGGCGCTGGCTAGGCAGTTCAGGTAGGGCAAACCCTGTGCGGGGATTGCTTGTAGTGAATAGAGGCAAGAGGCGGGAATGGCTCCGCTTAGTAGGTATGACGAACATACTCCTGCTGTAGTATAGTTGCGTCATCAAAGCAAAATATGAAAGAGGCTCAAATCCTAATGGTTTGAGCCTCTTTTTTTGTTTTCGTTTTTTTATACAATGATCTTTTGAAAGGATGGTTGGATATTGAGGTAGTCGATAGTGGATTTTGTTAAATGATTTCAATCTATCTACCCGTGGGGGTAACGGATATAAATATCAGGGATATGAAAATATCGGGCAAAATATGTGTTGGTTTGACACGAAAATAAATATTTTCACCTTGGGTTGTCGAAACGCGACCGGGAGATAGGCTGGAACCAGGGCTGTTTTTATTTTTTCCGATTCAGAAGGGGGTTTGTCACGATTCTGCAGGAGGACAAACATGCGAAAACTACCTGAGACTTCAGACGAAAGAAGGTCGTTTCTTATATCTTTGGGCAAGTGGTCCGGGATTGTTTCGGCTGTTTTCGTTGGCATGACGGTAGCGCTGCCGCTGACCGGTTGCGTTTATTCAAAGTACTCCAAGTATTCTGATTACTGGAGCTATTCCGACTGCTACTATTACTATTATTGCTCCTATAATTATTACTATGGGTACTACTACTGCTATTACGATTACTACTGTAAAGATAAGCCTTCTAATTATGTTAACTACTCTGACTACGTAGACAGTGCTGGCTAAGCGAGCTGTGTAAGGCAATCCCTGCGGGGGTCGCTTCTGGCAATAGAAGCAAATGCGGGAATGGTTCCGCTTGGTAAATGTGACGAACATACTCCTACTGTAGTAATGTTACGTCATTAAAGCAAAATAGACAAAGAGGCTCGAATCTTACGATTTGAGCCTCTTTTTTTGTTTTCAGGTAAATATTTCCGGCGCAGCTGCCAGGCCCGTTTCCCTCACCAACCCCACGCGCATGCCGAAACGTTTTTACCGTGGTACATTTGTCTGGACGGGAGGAACGATCACAATGATTAGACGGCTCTTGACGGTTACTATAACGATAATGGCGGCGATGCTCATGACTACGACTACGGCAGCAAGCGCGGATAGTTCAGTGGCGACCTTTGCGGGAGGGTGTTTCTGGTGCATGGAGTCCCCCTTTGAAAAACTTGACGGGGTGGGCGAGGTGATCTCCGGTTACACCGGCGGACACAAAAAGGACCCCACTTATCAGGAAGTTTCCGCAGACACGACCGGCCACCTTGAGTCGGTCCAGCTGCACTTCGATCCGGAGAAGATAAGTTACGAAGAGCTGTTGGAGGTGTTCTGGCGTCAAATCGACCCCACCGACGACGGTGGGCAGTTTGTGGACCGCGGCTCCCCCTACCTTACCGCCATCTTCTACCATGACGAGGAGCAAAAGAGACTTGCCGAGGCCTCAAAGGCGGCGCTTGAAAAATCCGGCCGCTTCGACAAGCTGATCGTCACCCCCGTAATCGCAGCGACTGTTTTTTACCCGGCTGAGGACTACCACCAGGACTACTACAAGACGAATCCGCTCAGATACAAGTACTATCGTTGGGGTTCGGGCAGGGACAAGTTTCTGGAATCGGTCTGGCCGGAGAAAAAGTAGCGCCTGAACACGTGAATCTCTTCGCACCACCGGGGTATTTCCCGCGAAATTATTTATTGCAATGAGGTCTTGCCGCGAGTAGAGTTGCCCACTCATTTTGCATCCGTTGTTGTATAATTCCGGCATATTAAGTACCTTTTAAATTCGCACGTGCTAAACGCGCCTTGCGGAGAATTTCATTTTCAACGGCTTGCACCGCTTGTTGGTCGTTTGCCGATAAAGGTAATAGCGTTTTGATCAAAAGAATCGGAGTCTATTTCAAGCCGCACATGAAGAAGGTAATCGCCTCCTTCGTGTGTACCCTCCTGGTCGGGGCCACTGCGGGTGTGACGGCAAAGTTTGTGGAGCCGGTGCTTGATGACATCTTCATCAACGGCGACAGGACAATGCTGTGGCTCATGCCCATTGGATTGCTGGGGCTCTACGCCATAAAGGGCGTCAGCAGGTATCTGCAATCGGTCCTGATGACACAATCGGGTGAGCTGGTCGTCCTCAAGATCAGAAGCGATCTGATGCGCTGTATCCAGTACCGGGAGATGTCGTTCTTTGATCATAACTCCACCGGCATATTGATGATGAAGATCATCAACGATGTCCAGATAATGCAGCGGGCGATACCCTCGGGCATCATGTTTATCCGACAGATTTTCACCGCCATCGGCCTTGTCATCGTTCTTTTCGATCAAAACTGGCAGTTGGCGATAGTGGCTATGATGATCTTCCCGGCAAGCGCGGTGTTCATGCGCAAAATCGCCAGGAAGCTAAGGCACTATGCCCAGGGCATGTTGTTGGAGGGCGGGCTCCTGAACGATGTGGTCGTGGAGTCCTTTAGCGGCATCGAGGTCGTGAAGACCTTTTGCAGCGAAGAGATGCTCATAAAGCGTTTCGACACCGCCGGCAAATCCATGTACAACCTGATCATGAAGATCACCAGGCTGAGGAACGTGACCTCGCCGCTCATGGAGTTCCTGGGCGTAGCGGCCTCGGCGTTCATCATCTGGTATGGGGGCAGCCAGGTTATTGACGGTCACACAACGCCGGGTGCGTTTTTCAGCTTCCTCACTGCACTCTTCATGCTCTACGAGCCGGTCAAGCAGGTCGGCATGCTCAATAACGATATTCAACTCGCAATGGTCTCGGCCGAGCGTGTCTTTGGCGTTATAGATGAGACGCCATCGGAAAGTGAGACCGCTGGCGATAAGGTGCTTGAAGAAGCGGTCAAGACGGTAGCTTTCAACGACGTTCATTTCTCCTACCATGCGGAGAGGGAGAAGGTGCTGAAGGGAATAAACTTCGAGGCGAAGCTGGGGCAGGTGACAGCGTTCGTCGGCGAATCGGGGTCGGGCAAGTCCACCATATTGAAGCTCCTGCCACGCCTCTATGTGGCGCAATCCGGTGAGATAACCGTTAACGGCACCAACATCAACGATTACACCGCGAAGAGCTTGAGGGGGAAGATCGCCGTCGTCACGCAGAACACCTATCTCTTTGATGACACGGTCATGAGCAATATCAGGCTGGGCAGGCCCGACGCCACCGATGAGGAGGTGATCGAGGCGGCCAAGATGGCCCACGCCCACAACTTCATCGAAGGCATGCCTGCCGGTTACGAGACCATGGTGGGCCAGCGCGGCGATCTTCTTAGCGGCGGGCAAAAGCAGCGCATCGCCATCGCCAGGGCGATCCTCAAAGACGCCCCGATCCTCATCCTGGACGAGGCGACCAGCTCGCTCGATTCCGAGGTGGAAAAGGAGATTCAAGCGGCGTTAAACGAGCTGATGGAGGGGCGCACCACTTTTGTCATCGCCCACAGGCTCTCCACTGTCCGCCACGCCGACCAGATACTTTTTATCCGCAAAGGACAAGTTGACGAGCGTGGCTGCCATGATGAGCTTTATGCCAAGGGCGGTGGATACGCCAACCTCTGCGACCTCCAGTTTGGCGAAGCCTAGAGTTCAACAATTTCCAAATAAAGCTGGCTCGCTGCTAAAAAGTGATAATGAGTGTAACGGTGCGGGAGAATTTCTTCCGCGCCTTTTTTTGTGGCTGGTCTGCCCCTCCCATCTTTTGGGGAGTGGGTTGTTGCAGTTCTCGCCTGCCTGACGCCGTGTTCCTCCGGTTCGCGGTGTGAAAATGGAGCGGTAGACTGCCATTAGCATGGAGATGTAAAAAAAGGCATGTAGGACGGGGTGTTTTGAAAAGAGGATTGAAAAAGTCAGAATTAGCTTGTGTGCAATAACTTTTGCTAATAGAATATTTCCATCGTTATTTCTTCCTGGGAGGAGCGCTATGGAGCGTGTGGATTACAATGACAGCATTGTTAAGGGCTTTGTAATTTGGAGCCTGGTCTGGGGGGCTGTTACTGTCCTCCTGGGTGTAATCATCTCTTTTCAACTTGTGATGCCCGAACTCAACTTCGGGCCATATCTGACCTATGGCAGACTAAGGCCGATCCACACCAACGCAGGTATCTTCGGCTGGGGAATCGGGAGCTTTTTCGCCGCCCTCTATTACATCGTCCAGCGGCTAAGCCGCAGGCGCGTGTGGAGCGATGGGCTGGCGCGCTTTCAGCTCTGGTTTTTCAACGCCACCATAATCGCCGCCGCGGTGACCCTGCTCCTCGGTTTCAACACCTCCAAGGAATACCACGAGATGGAGTGGCCCGTAGACCTGATGATAGTCATCCTCTGGGTTATCTTCTCGGTCAATGCGTTCATGACGATCTGGAAGCGCCGGGAAGAGACGATGTATATCTCACTCTGGTACACGCTTGCGGCGCTTGTGGGTGTGGCGGTGCTCTTCCTGGTCAACGCCGGGGCTGTGCCGGTCTCGCTATTCAAGTCCTACTCGATTTACGCGGGAACCAACGACGCCAACGTGCAGTGGTGGTATGGTCACAACGCGGTGGCGATGGTCCTTACCGTGCCTCCGCTGGCGGTCTTCTACTACTTCCTGCCCAAGGCGGCGAATACGCCTATTTACAGCCACCGCCTCTCGATAATCGCCTTCTGGTCGCTGCTCTTCATGTATCTGTGGACCGGCGCGCACCATCTGCTCTGGACTCCGGTACCCGACTGGGTGGAGACGCTGGCGATGGCCTTCTCCATCATGCTCATTGCGCCTTCGTGGGGTGTTGTCTTCAACGGATACCTCACCATGAACGGCCAGTGGCACCAGATGCGGGACAACTACCTGATCAAGTTCTTCATCGCCGCCATCACCTTCTACGGGTTGCAGACCCTCCAGGGGCCGCTCCAGGCGGTGCGTACCTTTTCCGCCTTCATCCACTATACCAACTGGGTGCCCGGCCACATTCACATGGGCACGATGGGTTGGGTGTCGATGGTGATGTTCGGCGCGATCTACTACATGTATGAAAAGATGTATGGGCGCGAAGTCTACTCCATAAAGATGGCCAATATGCATTTCTGGCTGGTCTTTATCGGCCAGACGCTTTTCTCGGTCTCGCTGTGGATAGCCGGCGTGCAGGAGGGGATAATGTGGAAGGCCGTTGGCGCCGACGGTTCGCTGACCTTTACCTTTATGGACACGCTGATCTCAATCATGCCCTATTTCTGGATAAGGTCGCTAGGCGGGCTGGTCTACCTCGCCGGAGTCCTCCTGTTCTTCTACAATATATACAAGACAGCCAGACCCGGTGCGGCTGTGGCCCAGACGGCTTAGGAGGTTGTATAAAAACTCTCCCGAAGCGGGGGGGGTAACACTAAACAGGACTAAATCGGGCTAAACAGGGCTAAACCGGAGATTTTAGCCGATGTCGGGCAACCCTCTAACTAAGCCGACGATAAACTGGAAACCCCGAAGATCCTTCGAGTAGTAGGAAGGGGCTAAAAATGACCGCAGGCATACTGATAGGTATTTCGAGGATCATTTTTCGCCCCTGACAACGTCAATCGGAGGATATCCGGGGTTTTTCGACAAGCTCCTTAGGGGAGGATTATAAATATGTGGGAAAAACGCCCTGTACTGCTTCTGCTGCTCGCGACCGCCGCCATATTGGTGGGCACCATTGTCACGATGGTGTTGCCGTTTTTCTGGGTCAACACTGAGGCTGACGCCATCGCCGAGGTGACGCCCTATACAGCCCTTGAAAACGAAGGCCGCGACATCTACGTGAGGGAAGGGTGCAACAACTGCCATTCACAGTTGATCCGTCCGCTTGCGCCAGACGTAAAGCGTTATGGGCCCTACTCGCGTTCAGGTGAATTCGCCTACGACAGGCCATTCCTCTGGGGGTCTCGCCGTGGGGGACCGGACCTTGCCCGCATCGGTAACAAATACTCGGATGAGTGGCACTACCGCCATATGGTCGATCCCCGGTCGATGGTGCCCGAGACCAACATGCCCGAGTACTCATGGCTAAATGACGCCAAGGTAGATGCAGCCTTTGCCGTCAGGAAGATGGATGTGCTGGGCTTCCCCTACACCCAGGGGGATATAACGGCACTTGAAGGAAAGACCGAGATGGATGCGATGGTGGCTTATCTCCAGAAGCTCGGCACCGACCTGCCCCGGACGGGAAAGGCCGCCGACAAGGCCAAGGGGCTGAGAAAGGCTGAAGAGAACCCGCTTGGCGGCGACCCGGCGGCTATAGCCGAGGGTAAGGATGTCTACGCCGGGAACTGCGCGGGTTGTCACGGAGCGGATCGCGGGGGCAATATCGGCCCCGAACTTGCCCCCGGCGACTTTGAGGACGATGAGTTGTTCGATACCATCGCGGATGGCTTGCCCGATGACGGCATGCCCGGCTTTTCAAGGCTTGGACGCGACCGCATCTGGAAGCTGGTCGCCTTCCTGCAGGCCGAGTAGCAGATGGACTGGAAAGCGGTACTATACATAGGGACCACGGTCGTCATGTTCGCGATCTTTGCGGCGATCGTCATACGTACCTACAAAAAGGGGCGCAAGGAGTCGGGCGAGAAGGCGAAGTACCGCATGATGGATGATGATGATGAAAAATAGCTCTGGCCAGGAGCGATTCAAGGGAGGAATGACATTATGACCGATGCCATGAAAGGCGACGAGTCGAATATCGACCCCACCCAGACCTATCAGCAAGACGGTACGCCGCTGTTCATTACGTTGCTGTTCTGGGCGCTCATCATCTGGGGGGTGGCCTATTCGGCGTACTTCCTTGCGATTGATTTCGATTCCGAGGCCCTGTTCGATAAACGATCATCCCAGCAAGTGGAGATGAAAAAGTAAAGAGACCTCGTCCGGGACCGGGTCGGTTAGCGGTTCTTCGCTCCCTGGCGTTTCATTGGGACGGCAGGCAAATTGCCGTTTTTTATGGGCTGTCTCTAATATAGACTATGTAAATGCTGCAACTAATCTCAATCCGCCCAGACAAGTGGCGACTACTTGTCCAGCTCCTCCTCACAGCCGCTTACGCGGCCATACCATTCATCACCCTTCATGATTCCCCACTTATCCGTTTCGACTTCGCTGCGGGTGTAATCCACCTGGTGGGTACCTCATTTCGGGTGGAGGGATTGATCCTCCTCTTTCTCGCGCTGATCTTCTCGCTCTTCACGCTCCTCTGGCTGAGCGCCTCGCTCGGAAGGCTCTGGTGTGGCTGGGGCTGCCCCCAATCGGTGCTCTCCGATTTTTTTTCCTGGCTTGAGAAAAGAGTGGATTCGGTTTTTCTTCGCCATTTGATAGGGGGTCTTGTTGCGGCGATCTTTTCCGCCGCGACCATGCTCTACTTCATCGCGCCCCGGACATTTTTCAATGTCGAATACCTGACAAACCTCTCCTTGGGTACGGCGATATTCGCCCTTATCTGGCTTGTCCTCTATCTGGATATGGCGTTTTTAGGCCGCGTGTTTTGCAGGCTGATCTGCCCCTACGGCAAGTTTTTGAGCATCGTGGGCGATGAAGAGAGCCTGACCGTGGAGATGAAGCCGGAGCTGGCCGAATTGTGCATCGAGTGCGGCGCGTGCGCCAGGGTTTGCCCCATGGAGTTGAACGTGCGCGAGGGCGCGGGGGGCGACTGCATACGGTGCGGCAGGTGTATAAGCGCCTGCGCCGGTGTGATGGCGGGCAGGGGGAACCCCTCGCTTATAGGTTATAGTGCCGGTGGCGCTGGGACGGTGCGGATGTTGTTTGGCGGCGCACGCTGGCCGCTCCTCACGGCGGCGCTGGTGGCGGGGGCGGCCTTTATCTGGTTCGCCTCCAACCCGGTGGAGACTGCGCTTCAGGTGAGGGTGCACCAGACAAGCGTGGTCAAGCAACTCGACGGTGGCCGGGTGGCGGTCTTTCTGGTGGGGACCGCTGTCAATTACAGTAATGCTCAGGTTGCCTATACCCTTGAGCTGGAAGAGTCCGAGATGGTTGAAGTGAAGGGATTGCCCGAGGCCATAGTGGTGGAGCCGGAGAGCCGCGAGAGGTTCAACTTCGTCGTGGTTATAGACCTGGAGATGGCCGGGACGCCGACACCATTGAACTTCTCGCTAAATTCAAGCGGCGAAAAAACCGGCGCGACGACCCGGTTGTCGCTGCCCCCCGTGGCGGATAAAAAATGACGATGACGCCCCCCAAAAGCCCCGATTCCGGCAAGGAGGCGAAGCGCTGTGTGCACTGCATGCTCGTCATTCCTCCCGGCGATCTCGTCGTCAGCGAATATGAGGGCGAGGAGTTGGAGTTTTGCTGCAACGGGTGCGTGATCGCCTACAAGATCATACACGGTGCGGGGCTGGCGGATTTTTACACGAAGCGCAAATGGACAGAGCCGGGGACGCCCAGCGGCGTCTTTGAGCAGCGCTATGACGACGAGTACCTGAAGAAGTTCCTCTTCGATACGCCGGAGGGCAAGGAGCTTGCGCTGCTGGTTGACGGTGTGCGCTGCGCCTCCTGCGTGTGGGTGATAGAGAAGATCCTCTCGACCACCGCCGGTATAAAGCGCGCACGGCTGAGCTACTCCTCCCACCTCCTTTCCGTCACCTTCGACCCCGAGCAGATAACCGGGGCAGAGGTGGTGGCGACGGTGTGCAGCCTGGGTTATCTGGCGCGCCCCTACACGGCCACGGCGGCTGAGGAGATAGAGAAGAAGAACAACCGCTCCCTGATGGTGCGCTTCGGTACGGCGGCGTTTTTGTCGATGCAGCTCATGGGTTTTTCCATCGCGCTCTACAGCGGGGAATTCCACGGGATCGACCCCGAATCACGCATCTACCTGCAATGGGCCGCCTTCGCGGTGGCGACGCCGGTGGTCTTCTACTGCGGCTGGCCTTTCATCTCCGGCGGGGTGCGTGCCATACGCAACCGCGCACCCGATATGGATCTGCTCATCGCGCTGGGGGTGGGGGCTTCCTACGGCTACTCGGTCTTTTCACTCTTCACCGGCGGCGAGGTCTACTTTGACTCCTCGGCGATGATCGTCACCTTCCTGCTTGTGGGCAGGCTCTTTGAGAATCTGGCGCGTCGGCGTGCTGTGGCCGGTGTACACCGGCTTATGGGGTTGGCCCCGGATACAGCACACCGGGTCGAAGCTACAGGGGATGGAGAGGTTGCGACGGTGGATGTGGCGAGCGGCGATTTGGCGCGGGACGATCTGATTCGTGTTTTACCCGGAGAGCGTTTTCCCGCCGATGGTGTGGTGGAGGTGGGCGGGACCGAAGTTGACGAAGCGGTGGTGACCGGCGAACCCTTTCCCGTCATGCGCACCGTTGGGGACGCGGTTACCTCCGGCACGATGAACCTTACCACCGCTGTGGATGTGCGGGTTACCGGCGCGGGGGCCGACTCATTCATCTCCCGCATGGCGCGGCTGGTGGAGGGCGCACAGACGAGAAAACCCCCGGTGCAGCGGCTGGCCGACAGGGTCTCGGCTTTTTTCGTCCCACTGGTCCTCGCCATCGCAACGTCCACTTTTATCGGCTGGCTGGCGATGGGAGCGGAGACCTCCCAGGCGCTCTTGAACGCCGTGTCGGTGCTGGTGGTGGCGTGTCCCTGCGCGCTTGGGCTGGCGACCCCCACTGCCATAGTCGTCTCCACCGGCAGGGCGGCCTCGCGGGGCATCCTCTTTCGCGGAGGAGACGTGCTTGAGCGGCTGGGGAAGGTGACCCGCGCCTCTTTTGACAAGACGGGGACACTCACCCTTGGCAAACCCGATGTGATGGGGGTGGACACGGTGGAGGGGTTCACCTCCCAGGAGGTGGTAAGGATCGCCGCCATCGCCGAGGCCGGTTCGCGTCACCCCGTCGCCAGGGCGATAAGCCAGGAGGCTGGCAGGATGGGGGTCGCGGTCGGTGGAAGCGGAGGTGGGGCCGAGAATATTCCCGGGCGCGGTGTGCGCATCGCCACCCCTGAAGGCGAGATAAAGGTGGGGAGCAGGGACTTCGTGGGCCAAGCGGGTGTTGACGTTCCGGCTTGGCAGGGCAATGAAACCCAGCTGCAGGCGTGGGTGGCGAAGGACTCCGTTGTCATGGGGCGCATAAGGCTTGAAGATAAGCTGCGGCCGGAGGCGGTGAGCGCCATCTCCGAGCTCAAGGGTCTTGGCCTCCCCACGGCGATACTGACCGGCGACAGCGAGGCTGCCGGTGCGCTGATAGGGGAGACCCTGGGTGTGGATGAAGTACACGCAAGGCTTGACCCTGAGGGCAAGTCCCGCATCATCGGCGAGGAGCAGGAGCGGGGCGAAAGGGTGCTGATGGTCGGTGACGGTATAAACGACGCCGTGGCGTTGGGCGCTTCAACAGTGGGCTGCGCCATAGGAGGGGCCACCGACGTGGCGCTGGAGACGGCGGACCTCATCATGGTGCGCCCCGATCTGGGGAGAATCCCCGAGGCGATCATATTGTCGCGCCGTACCTTGAGGGTTATAAGGCAGAACCTGGGCTGGGCTTTCGTCTACAATGTGACGACGCTCTTTCTGGCGGTGGCGGGCAAGCTCGCCCCCATACATGCGGCGGCGGCGATGGCTTTGAGTTCAATCTGCGTGGTCGGCAACTCGCTCAGGTTGGCAGGGAAAAAGGTGTGATATGTGGAAATCAATGACGGCGCTCATCGTGCTCTCGCTCTGTCTGGGAACGGCGGCGTGGCTGGTCTTTATCTTCGCCTCGAAAAAGGGCAAATTCGACGATCTGGAGGACGCCAAGTACCGGATGCTCGAAGATGACGACAAGCCTCTTCCCCCTGATGGTGACAGCTACAATGACGGCGACGAAACGGAGAATGGAAAATGATAGACACTGCGCATTTTACAGCTGGCCTTGTGACGGGCTTTTTGGGCTCGGCCCATTGCGTGGGGATGTGCGGCCCGCTGGTGGCGGCCCTCTCCATGGCGGGGCAGGTGAAAAGAGGGATATTTTTCCATCTCCTCTACAACCTTGGGCGCACCGCAACCTACGTCGCGCTCGGCGCGGTGACGGGGCTCGCAGGCTCCATGCTCTTCATCCAGAGCGACCTTGCCATGGTGACGCGGGGGCTGTTGATCTTCACCGACCTGCTCGTCATCGCGGCGGGGCTGAGCGTGTTGGGGCTCTTTGGAAAATTCAAAATCTTCCGCCTGAAAGGTGAGGGGTTTGTAAAGCCGCTCACCATGGTCGCGGCCAAGGCTGGGGGTTACAACTCGCCGCTGGTTGGCTTTCCTGTTGGTGTTATCTTTGGCTTCATCCCCTGCGGCTTCACCTACGCGATGCTGATGCTGGCGGCGCAATCCGCCGATGTGGGCAAGGGTGCGCTGACCATGTTGGGGTTCGGCCTCGGCACCGCGCCCGTACTTTTTGTCTCGGGAAGCGTGGCGCATCTCTTTCGCGGCAAGGCGGGCCACTGGATGATAAAGCTCGCCGGTATACTCATCGCCGCTATTGGCTTTTACCACCTCTACCGCCACCTCATGCCGCTCTTTACCTCAGCCGAGGCCGACTGCTGCTCATCCCTCTTTCACTCTTTTACCTGCATGGGTTGAAAAATTTACACCACTTCTGCCAGGGGCTGACTTGCTTATCGGTGTTTTTCCAATATATTCGTTGGCAGGTCATTAATTTTATTTACCCTCTACGAAGTGAGACTCCATGAACTTATTCAGATACACGATCGCCATCCTGGTTGCGCTATCCCTCTGCGCCTGCTCCCAGACCCAGACCACCAAGTCGGATAAACCCGTTCACCGCCACTCCGTTGAAGAGGATAACGAGCTGGCGGAGTCGCTTGGCTACGTGCCGGAGGATAATCACCACGACGAGGA
>JAUVAU010000080.1 GCA_030591565.1 Deltaproteobacteria bacterium
CACATGCGCGGCGACCTGCATCTGCACGACCTTGGCTTCATCGACCGCCCCTATTGCTCGGGGCAGAGCCTTGAGTATCTCAAGAAATTCGGCTTGAACCTGCCCAACAGCCTCGCGGTCGCACGTCCGGCCAAGCGCCCCGATGTCCTGCTGGCTCACATGGTCAAGTTCGCCGCCGCGCTGCAATCCAACTTCGCCGGAGCAATCGGCTGGGACGCCGTGAACCTCTTCTTCGCCCCCTACCTGGGTGGGATGAGCGACAAGGATATCGAACAGCTGGCGCAGATGATGATCTACGAGTTCTCCCAGCAGGCGGTGGCCCGTGGAGGTCAGGCGATATTTACCGACATCAACATCTACTGGGAGGTGCCCAAACACTTCGTGGATGTGCCGGCAATCGGCCCCGGCGGCGAGTTTACCGGCAAGACCTACGGCGAGTACGAGAAGGATTCCCAGCGTTTCGCCATCGCGCTCTTCAAAATCTACCGCGAGGGCGACGCCTCGGGCAGGCCCTTCTTTTTTCCCAAGCCGCTGGTGCACATCACCGACAAGTTCTTCCAGACCGAAGGGCATGAGGAGTTCCTGGAGCTTCTCTGCGACGTCTCGGCGGAGAAGGGCACCCCCTACTATGTCTTCGACCGCGGCGACACCGCCAAGATCTCCGAGTGCTGCCGACTCTCCTTCAAGCTGGAGGCCCAGGACCTGGAAGACGCCAAGCACCCCTGGAAGATGCGTTACTCCGCGCTCCAGAATGTCACGATCAACCTTCCCCGTCTGGCGTACGAAGCCGATGGCGACGACCAGAAACTCTTCTCCGATCTGACCCACATGATGGAGCTGTCGTGCACCGCCCACCTTGAGAAGAAAGGGTTCATCGAGAAGCTCTTGAGCAAGGGTGAGAACGGTCCTCTCTCGCTCCTGACCATGAACAAAGACGGCCAGAGCTACCTCAGGATGCACCGGGTCAGCTACCTGATGGGCATGGTCGGCTTGAACGAGCTGGTAAAGGTCCACACCGGCGAAGAGTTGCACGAGTCCGAGGAGGCGTTCAGGTTCGGCCTGCGCGTCATCGCCCATATGAAGCTGATGACCGACAAGTTCTCCAGCCATCACAACATGCACTTCGTGCTGGAGCAGACTCCGGCTGAGTCCACCACCTACCGCTTCGCCAGGTTGGACATGAAACACTACGGACCCCAGGCGGGCAGGGTGGTGCAGGGCAACATCGCCAGGGGCGAGGTCTACTACACCAACTCCACCCAGCTCCACGTGGGTTGCGATGTGAACCCGGTGGACCGCGTGAAGGAAGAAGGCCTCTTCCATCCGTTGATCGAGGCGGGAGCCATCACACACCTGTGGCTGGGCGAGGAGCGTCCCTCGTCGGCCAGCCTTGCGAACTTCGTCAAGAAGGTCTTTGAGAACACGCAAAACGATCAGATAGCGTTCAGCCCCGAGTTTACGACATGCCTTGAGTGCAACAGGACCTTTCGCGGCCTCACCGATGAGTGCCCCAAGTGCGGCAGCGAAGAGGTGGAGGGCATCACCCGCATCACCGGCTACTTCACCAAGGTCAGCTCCTGGAACAAGGGCAAGCTGGGTGAACTGGGCGAGAGGATGCGCAATAAGGGCTTTTTCGAGGCGGGGGCTGAGACACCGGTTTCCCAAATAGAGGGAGGCAAATAATGACACTATTCACCAAGGAAAACTGCGACAAGTGCGAGTTCGTCAAGAAGCACTTCGATCTGGGTGGGATGGGGGTAAAGATCGAAACCCTCGGCTCCGAAAACCCCGATGCCCTGGCCCATCTGGCGTGGCATGGCCTGGTGACGGTGGCTGAGAAGTCTCTGCCCATACTGGTGCTCGACGATTCAAGCCACATCTCGGGCGCGATCCGCATAAAGAAATATCTATCGACGCTGACCAACTAGAGGGTCGGACCGTCAAAGCAGCATGAAGAGGGAGCAACGTCAGTGGCGGCTATAGAAATAAAAGGCTTTCTGCAGACATCCTTCATCGACTGGCCGGGCAAGGTCGCATCAGTGGTCTTCCTGCCCGGCTGCAACTACCGCTGCCCCTACTGCCACAACCACCTGCTAGTCACCGACCCCCAAAAACTCATCTCCTTCGAAATGCACCAGGTCCTGCAGCAGATGGAAACGCTGAGGGGGTGGGTGGACGGCGTGTGCGTCACCGGTGGCGAGCCCACCATGAATGGGGGGCTGGTTTATCTGCTGGAGCAGTTCAAGAAGAACAATTGGGAAGTGAAGCTGGACACCAACGGTTCACGGCCACAGGTGTTGGAGAATCTGATCGAGCGCGAGCTTGTGAGCGCCTTCTCCGTGGACGTCAAGGCGCCGCTGGAGCCGATCCCCTACAGGCGCAACGCCGGCAACGGGTCCGACCCCGAGCTTGTCAGGGAAAGTCTTGAAATCATAGCTGAATCCGGCCTCCCGGTGGAGCTGAGAACCACCGTCCATCCCCACCTGCTGAGCCTCTCCGAGGTGGTCAGGATGGCGGAGCAGACATTGGAAATATTCGGCCCGGGAAGGAACCACAAACTGCAGCAGTGCAGGGTGGACGATGTGCTCGATCCCGAGCTTAAAAGGCATGAACCGCTGGACAGGGAAACGCTGGATCAGTGGAGCGGCGAGGTAAGGACGCTGGAAGCGTTGAATGCAGTTGGCGTCAGAGCCAGGGCTTAATAGGACAACCCTTGACAGGGCGGCGCTAACTCCTTAGTCTTATCGACTTTTTGGAACGGAAAAGGGTAGATGAAAGAGTCTCTTGGATAAAGTGAAAACAGCAGAATTGACCGAGCGGGTTACCAACAACGCCTCGCTTACCGCCGCTACAGTCAAACGTTTCCTGACCGACAACGCCGGGGCGCTGGTTTCCCTGGCTGCGCTCACCGCAAAAAGCCTTGAAGGCGGCTCCAAAATCCTCGTTTTCGGCAATGGCGGCTCTGCTGCCGACGCCCAGCACCTGGCAGCCGAATTCGTGGGCCGGTTCCTCATCGAGAGAAACCCGCTGCCCGCCATCTCGCTAACGGTCAACACATCGACGATTACCGCCGTGGGCAATGACTACGGCTTCGATCAGGTTTTCTCCAGGCAACTGGAAGCATTCGCCGCCAAAGGTGATATCGCCATAGGTATCTCCACGAGCGGCAACAGCCCCAACGTCATCAAGGCGATTGAGGCTGCCAACAGGTTGGGTTGTACCACCGTTGGCTTAACGGGTGAAGCGGGTGGCGGCTTGGCGCAGATATGCGGCAATGTGTTCGCCACCCCCACTGCTCACACACCCAGGGTCCAGGAGTGCCACATCAGCTGGATACACGCCTACTGCGACCTTGTGGATGAGATATTGTTTCCGCCCAGGGGCGAAGAAGGGTAGCTGTCAGGTTGTCAAAAAAGTTTACCGATATCTCCCCGCTGAACCCCGAAGGGGTCCGGACCTACGACCTGGCTGGAAGGCAGTCCAAGGTGAACGTCGAGACCTTTAAAAAGCCCTTCGCGCCGGGTTCGTCCTTTGCCTCATTTCTCGACACCATGCCCGCGTTTTTGCAGGCCGAGGACTTGAAAAGCCTCGCCAGCGCCATCGCAAAGGCCCACAAGAATGACAAGGTCGTCGCCCTGGCGATGGGAGCCCACAACATCAAGGTCGGACTGCAACCCCTCTACGCCGACCTGATGGAGCGGGGGATCATCTCCTCCATCGCGCTAAACGGCGCGGCCATTGTCCATGACTTCGAGCTGGCCTTTGCTGGAATGAGTTCCGAGGATGTGGGCGAGCAGCTTGGAGGCGGACAATTCGGCATGGCGCGACAGACCGGCCAGTGGCTTAACCGCGTCATTCTGGAAGGTCACCAGCGAGGGATGGGCATCGGTGAAGCCGTAGGCAAGGCGATCTGGGAAGAGGAGCTGCCCCACAGGGACAAGAGCCTCCTGGCCGCAGCCTACCGCACCTCCACCGTGGCCACCGTCCATGTGGCGCTCGGCACCGACATCATTCACATGCACCCGAGCGCCGATGGCGAGGCGATTGGCGGGGCGACGATGACCGACTTCAAGAAGCTCTGCTCGGTGGTGAAAGAGCTTGAAGATGGCGTCTATATCAACATCGGCAGCGCGGTGATTTTGCCCGAGGTCTTCTTGAAGGCGTTGACGCTGGTGAGAAACCTGGGGGCCGAGGTTAGCCGGTTCACCGCCGCCGACATGGATTTCATCCGCCACTACAGGCCCGGCGTCAACGTGGTTTCAAGGCCAACCGCCGCGGGTGGCGCAGGTTACCGTCTCACCGGACCCCACGAGATACTTGTCCCGCTCCTCTTCGGCGCGGTACTGGAGCAATTGAACTAGAGAGCAGGGGCTCCAGCCCCTTTTTTATGGAGATCGGATTAATGGAAATTCTTCGTCAAAGCCTGTTCAAGCGAAAAGAGAAGGAAGACGACAGGGCAGGCCCCGAGCTGTTGCGCGTGGGAGTTTACGGTCTGGACTCGACCGCAGAGAGCGACGACTGCTTCGAGCTTCGGGGCGAGGACGAGCAGGGCAGGGTACACTTTACCTATCGCGACCCCAGGAAGCTGATGGTGCTCCAGGAGTACGATATCACTGTGTCCGAGCTGGTCGCTCAATACGAGATTGAGAACGAGACGACCCCCAGGGCCGAGGCGATCGCCTGAGCCCATGGCCGACCTCTACCCACTCTACGCCGACCTTGACGGCAAAAGGTGCCTCGTGGTCGGCGCGGGCGGGGTCGCAACCCGGAAGGTGAAGGCGCTTTTAAAGGCTGGCGCGCTTGTAACTATTGTCGCCCCCAAAGCGTCTAGTGAGATAGAAAAGTTGGCCGGGCGGAATTTGGTCGACTTTCAGGCGAGAGGCTTCGTCGAAGGGGATGTGGAGGGCATGGCGTTGGTCTTCGCCGCCACCGATGATCCCCAGACGAACAGAATGGCCGCACAGGCGGCTTCGCGCTGTGGCGTGTGGGCGAACCAGGCCGACGACCCGGAGTCCTCGGATTTCCACGTCCCCGCGAGCCTGACGATGGGCGAGATCGGGCTGGTCCTCTCCACTTCGGGTGCATCGCCGCTTCTCGCCGTCTGGCTCAGAGATCGGGCTGGCGAGGCGCTTCCCGAAGGGGTGGAACGGCTGGCGCGCTTGTGCGCCCTTTTGCGCGGAGAAGAAAGATTTGCCGAAAGCGAAACAAGTTCTTGGCGAAACCTGTTTGAATCTGGGATTATAGAGGACTTGGCTCGGGGCGACCTGACCGCTGCCGAGGAGAAGATTCTGGAGACCTTCGGCGCCGCGCCGGACTTTGATATGAGCGCCGTACTTTAAAGAGATTATTGATTTCGGAGAATAGACGATGAATCTTTGGGTATTGAAGCTGGCGATAGCTCTTTACGTGCTCGCCACGGCAGGCCAGCTTGCCCATCTCATTACGCTGAAGAAGGGGTTGAAGAAGGTAGCCGCCAACCTCACATGGGCTGCTTTCGCGGTGCATACCATCGTCCTTCTCCTGCGTTTTTTCGAGGCGGGCTATACGCCGGTGACCAGCCTGCACGAAGCATACAGCTTTTTTGGCTGGTGTGTCGTGGGGCTGTATCTGCTTTTCCAGCTGCGCTACGACCTGCCCAGCATTGGCGCCTTCGCCACGCCCATAGCCCTTTTCCTGGTTATGGGCGCGGTCGCGACTCCCGGCGAAATAACCGACCTGCCCCCCGCGTTGCAATCCTGGTGGCTCCCGGTCCACGTGATCCTGCTCTTCGTCGGCAACGGCGCTTTTGCGCTGGCTGCGGTGGCGGGGCTTATGTACCTGATTCAGGAACGACAGCTAAAAAAGAAAAAGCTCGGGGCGCTCTTCCACAGGCTGCCCAATATCGATGTGCTGGATGAAATAAACTACCGCTGCCTGACCATCGGCTTTCCCCTGCTTACGCTGGGTATTATCACCGGCGCCGCCTGGGCGCAGACGGCCTGGGGAACCTACTGGCAGTGGGACCCCAAGGAGACGTGGTCGATCATCACCTGGTTTCTCTATGCCGGACTCTTGCATGGTCGCCTCACGGTGGGGTGGCGGGGCAAGTTGGCGGCGGTTTGGTCAATAGTCGGATTTGCGAGTGTGCTTTTCACCTTCCTGGGAGTCAACTTCATCCTTCCAATGATATTGCCCCAGCTGGAGAGTTTGCACATATACACGGGTGGCCTTTGATTGGGCACCCTCGGCGATAGATAGCTATGGAAATTGCAGTAGTAGGCTTGAGCCATAAGACTGCGCCCGTGGAGATACGGGAGAAGGTGGCGTTTGCCCCCGACCTCCTCCATGAGGCGGCGCGTGCTGTGCGTGGACTGGATGGGGTAAATGAGGGTGTCATCCTCTCCACCTGCAACCGCGTGGAGATGTATGCCGCCACCCGTCAAAGGGAAGAGGGCATCGAGTCTCTCATCCGTTTTATGGCCGAATACCATAAGATACCCCTGGAGAAGCTGAAGCCCCACATCTACGTGTACGCGGGGTCCGACGCCGTGCGTCATGTGTTCAGGGTCGCCTCCAGCCTCGACTCGATGGTCGTGGGCGAGCCCCAGATACTGGGGCAGGTCAAAGAGGCCTATGACAAGGCGGTGCAGGGCTCGGCCACCGGGCTGGTCCTGAACCGTTTCATGCACAAGGCGTTCTCCACCGCCAAGCGTGTGAGGACCGAGACACGCATAGCCCAGGCGGCGGTCTCCGTCTCCTTTGCCGCAGTTGAGCTGGCCCGGAAGATATTTGGCGAACTGAGCGGCAAGACGGTGTTGGTGATCGGCGCAGGCGAGATGTGCGAGCTGGCCGCGACCCATCTGGTGGAAAATGGCGTGAGCCGGGTTTTCGTTACCAACCGGACCTTTGAGAGAGCCGAAGCCCTCGCCGCCAAGTTTGAGGGCAGGGCGATTGAGTTTGATGATTTCGCCAATCATCTCGAAGAGGTGGACATCATCATCTCCTCCACCGGCGCTCCCCACCACATCCTCGGGACCAATGAGATGCGCGCGGCGATGAAGGCGCGCATGCAAAAGCCGATGTTCCTCATAGATATCGCCGTTCCCCGCGATATCGAGCCGGGTATCAACGACCTGGCAAACGTCTACCTCTACGATGTGGATGACCTGCAGGGGATCGTCGAGGGGAACAAAAAAGAGCGCGTCAAGGAAGCGGCCAAGGCCGAGGAGATTGTCACCGACGAGGTGGACACCTTCCTCAGGTGGACCAAGTCGCTGAGCGTCACCCCGACCATCCGCCAGTTGCGCGATTGCTTCGAGGAGATACGCAG
>JAUVAU010000018.1 GCA_030591565.1 Deltaproteobacteria bacterium
CGACCGTCGCCTACAGCGATGGCATGTACAAGGTCGAGTGCGACCCCAACTACCAGCTAGCCACCGACACCCTCTACCACGCGACGCTCACCGCCACCGTGGCCGACCTTGCGGGCAACATGCTGGCTGAGGAACTCACCTGGTCCTTCTTCACAACAGCCACCGATCTGTCACCCCCCGACATTGCCGAGGTCTTCCCCGCCGATGGCGGTGTGGCGAACACGTTGACATTGGTAAGTGTGACATACAGCGAAGAAAACAGTGAAGAGCCCACCGATGGCTCTTTCACGCTTACCTGCGGTGGCGTTGATGTTACAGGCACGGCAAATTATGCTGGCCTCACCCAGGCGGTCTTCACTCCCGATGCCGCACTAACCGTGGGCGACTCCTGTACCGCCGCTTTCTCCGGCACGCTTGAAGACGCATCGGCAAACTCCGGCATGGCTTCGGCCACCTGGTCCTTCACAGTGGGCTACCCGCTCATGACCGACACGCCTGTGGCAGCTGGCCCCGTGGGCGCAGGCACCCCCGTTGACATCACCGTGCCACTTAACGGTGCAGCCGATTGCGTTTCCATCGTATTGTCCGACGGCGTTGACAACGTAGGCGGGGGCGCGGGATGCAAAGCCGCAGTCGGCGACACTGAAGCGGTGGTGAGCGTAGACACCGATCCCGGACCCGGCGGCGACTATTACATCCAGGTCCAGGCCTACCACTCCACCGGAGGCCCGGAATCGGATTACGTCTACGACGACACGATCTCTCTGGATAACTACGCATGGTCAACCTCCGACATGGGCATACTGGAAGACTCGGGCATCCCGCTCGGCATGGCGACTCTGGTGCCAATGCCCGACCTGACGATTGAGGTGTTAGCAGTAGACGATTACGGTTCTCAGACATTGGTTTGGTATGAGGCTTGTAACGATGGATACGCCGAGGCAGGGCCTTTTGAAGTTGCTGTATTCGTCGATCCTGGAACACCACCTCAGGTTGGGGATACGGCGGACGGATACGGTGGCATTTATGGCCTGCCGGCAGGCTGGTGTGAAGTGGACTCAATCTTCGCACAGGGGGAACCAGGTTTGCCCGGCACATATATTTACGCAATAGTCGATAGCGCGCAGGATGTGGACGAATCGAGTGAAACAAACAACATAGATTCTTATATATATGCTCCTGAAATAATTTTTGATTTTGAAATTGGGTTCCATCCTGAACTTTCAGGCACTTGGTACAGAGACACCTCCAACCCTGGGACAGGACTAGCGTCTGCACGTGGTCAAGATATTGGTGCTAATGGATCCACGACAATGCAATACGTAACACCGATTGGGTACTCGACTGTTTCCTTTCAATACAAAGTGTCATGTGAGTCACATTGGGACCGTTTGACTTTTTACATTGACGGTGTTCGACGGAATTACTGGTCAGGGAATTCATCTTGGACAACTAGTCCAGTATATTCGCTCGACCCAAATACAACCCACACTTTGAAGTGGAGTTATACGAAGGATAGTAGTAATAGCCACTACTCCGATACTGCGTGGGTTGATGAGATAATCATTTTAAATTAATTGAAAAGAGGCCGATTTCATCGGCCTCTTTTTTTGAGAGCCGGATGAAAATTATAAAGGGCAGGTCATGGTCATGGAGGCACTTGAAAGAGTAACTAGCGAAAAGTCAAACTCAACTCCTGGTCGATCAAGGTCTGGCAGGGCTTCATACACCATCGCATAACACAAAAGGGCTTATCCCATACGGGGTAAGCCCTTTTTTTCCTGAACCATCTTTTATTCAAAAGAGTGGGTGGTCTCACTGGTCAAAATTAAAAATACCTGCTATTAGTACCTAATATTGGTGGGTGATTCATACTTCATCATCCACACTTATACTTACACAATTCACTGCACAATTAATCCGGCAAAAGGAGGTCTCCATGCAAAAAGGCTTGCTCGGTATCTTTGCGGTCTTCGCCCTAACCCTGTCCCTCTTCGCAGCGGGCTGCGGCTCCAGCTCCAGTAGCACACCAGCGGCTGTTCCCGACACCACCGCGCCCACGGTAGCATCAACATCCCCCGCTGCTGACGCAACGGATGTGGTCCTTAACACCATGATCACTGTGACCTTTAGCGAGAGTCTGGACGCGACTACCGTGGACGGCGCGACGCTTACCCTCCTTGCCGATGGTGAGACTGACCCGGTGATGGCGACCGTCTCCTACAGCGATGGCATGTACAAGGTCGAGTGCGACCCCAATTACCAGTTGGCAACCGACACTCTCTACCACGCCACCCTGACCGCCACGGTGGCCGACCTTGCGGGCAACATGCTGGCCGAGGAACTCACATGGTCCTTCACCACAACAGCCACCGATCTGTCACCCCCCGGCATAGCGGAAACCTTCCCGCCGGACGGCGGCTATGCCACCCCTGGCGCTGACCTCATCTACGCCAGGTACACAGAACGTGGCGTCAACGCCACCAACGCCTCTTTCACGCTTACCTGCGACGGCTCTGCCGTGGCTGGCGCTGATGATTTCGATGAAGCTGCCTTCTTTCATCTGGCCGCACCGTTTAGCACGGAGCTATCCTGCACCGCCAACATTTCGGCCACCCTCACCGACGGCGACGGCAACCCCGCCGATGTAAGCGAGACCTGGTCCTTCTCTGTGGATACTCCCGTTATGACCGGCACACCTGTGCTCTCCTCCTCAAGCGTAAACACAGGTGGTGCCGTCGATTTTACGATACCGGTAAATGGGGCAGCAGCTTGCTTCGATGCATATCTCACTCTAGATGGTAGTTCTCTACTAGCCTATACAAGCGATTGTGAAGAAAATACGGGAGATACGGAGCTTACGGGCACCTTTGATTTGAGCAGTGTTCCTCCCGGGGATTACACGATAGTTGTAACTGTCATAGATTCAACTTATTCCTTCGGAAACTGGTACAGAATTGACACAACCGTTTCCACGGTCAATTATACAAACTATGATAGCTTTGACCCCACCCTTGATGAGGATTCCGGAATACCGTTTGCAACAGTCACAGTGTTGCCTGTACCTGATCTGACTGTAGAAATTCTATCCGTTGTCGACAACACAACTTCAGCTAATGTCAACTTCGAGGTCTGCAACGATGGCTACGCCGACGCCGACGCGTTTGACGTAAGTGTCTTTCTCAGCCCTGCCACTACTCCCCAGCCGGGCGACACACCCGACGGCGTAGCCCAGATATCCTCACTCTCCACTTCCTCCTGTAGCACTGGCAGCGTAACTGTACCTGAAGGTTCTTTTATCTATGAGGTTTTTTACGCAGTCGCCGATCTGGAGCAGGCAATAACCGAAATGAACGAGGACAATAACAGCGATCAGTTTGTCATTCGAGACAGCGGCGAAACATTTGTCAGCACGGATGTGCCACAGGCAATCATTGACAATACGACCACTTATTCATCTTTATCGGTTAGTTCTTCAAGTACGGCGTTGCTCGGTATCATCGTCACCCTTGACATAACCCATACCTGGGACTCTGATCTTGAAATCTCTCTGACCTCACCCTCGGGCACAACCATAACCCTTAGCAGCGACAATGGGTGGAACAGCACTAATTACACCGGGACTGTATTCGACGACTTTGCCGACACACCCATAACTTCCGGCTCCGCCCCCTTTACCGGCAGCTACATACCGGAAGAGCCCCTCTCCACCTTTGCCGGGGAAGATCCAGACGGCACCTGGACGTTGGAAGTTCATGATCAATGGCCCACGGACCAGGGCACCCTCAACTCCTGGTCGATCACTATCTGGTAGGGGTTTCAACACCATCGCATAACACAATAGGGCTTACCCCGTACGGGGTAAGCCCTTTTCATTTATCTGGTTAAACAGCCAGCTACTATCACCTCATCAATCGCATCCCAACCCACTCAAACTCCACCCAAGTGGGTGCAACTTTTGGGTGACTCTATTTCTTCCTGAGGGTACTGATACCCAAGATGGTGTAGAGGGGGCAGACTCCCATAGTGCCTGTAATGATGGGGATAATACCCAGAAGCCCAAAATAGCGATTGTTCCCCTCAAGAATGAAGAGGAGCGAAAGGATCGCAACGCCGGCCAAGACTCTGAGAATTCGTTCAATCTGCGCTTCGTTTTTTTTCATAGCGGAAGCCCTTTAAGTAGTGTGAGCATATTAGTTCTTCTGCAACTCCATCGGTTGCCCGCAGCAGACGAGCTCCCCTGCTCCGCTTTCGAGCACCTCAACCTTGTTGCCGCAAAGTTCGCACAGATACACCTGTCCATTTTCAGTAGCCATAACTTCCTCCTTCCAGTGTGATGTTGATAACCTGCAGGCTAGAGCTTAGTAGTTTTTCTAGAAAAGTAAAGTTCAAGTCCAAACCTGGGTTCTTTGTCACTGCCCATGACGAGCAAACCGGGATTCGGAGAGGCTGGACCTTCATCGCTGGGGCGTAAGAGCGACACGGATTATCAATACACGGATGTGGCCAAGGAGTGTGTGAGGGGGGCAATAGACGTCTTTGAACAGGCAACCAGCAAAAAAGCACACACACCGGCTGATTTATGGCGAAGAAAAAGGGATTACGGTTTCTCGTAACCCCTTGATATTACTGGAGCCGATGAGCGGAGTCGAACCGCTGACTTGCTGATTACGAATCAGCTACTCTACCAACTGAGTTACATCGGCTTTTGCTAGCCCTAATCTATTAAAAAGCCCCTGCCGCTTGTGGGCAAGGGCTTTCTTTTTAAAATGGTGGAGCTGATCGGGATTGAACCGACGACCTATGCGTTGCGAACGCATCGCTCTCCCAACTGAGCTACAGCCCCACAAGCGGAAAGGGAAGATATCACACACTTATGCCCCTTTCAATGGGTAATGGTTTGGGGCTTTGATATTACCGCCACCTCACCTTCTCTTGAGGTTGAGGTGGGCGGCGATCTTGTCCGCTTCGCCTTCGAGAGCCACGGGCTTGTTGACCAGCTCGGGCTTCGAGACCACTCCATACTCCTCTTCCAGCGAGCCTGCGAAGTAGCCTTCCTGAAAGCCTGCGAATTTCAGCTGATGGCTGGTCGAGTCGCACACATATACGCCCTTGCCGTCAACCACACCGTTGGCGAGCGCTGCTTTCAACCCGGCTATCGCCTCGCCGCCCTGGGTGCATACCACGTGGCCGTGACGGTTGGCGGTGAGCATCATGTCCATTATCTCCTGCTCGCTTATGGCTACGCACTCGAACCGGTCGCTGAAATGCTCGCCCACCAACCCGCTGACCTTGGGGAAGGAGACGGGGTTGCCTATCATCGCCGCCTGGGCCACGCTGGGGGTCACGGTGACCGGCTTGTAGTCGCCTGAGGCTTTCCAACGGGCCACGGGGTCGGCGCGCATACTCTGTACGCCGAGGATATGGGGAAGCTCCTCGATGATGCCGAGGTTTTTCAGATCGATGAACCCTTCCATTATAGCGGTCACGTTACCGGCGTTGCCGATGGGGACCACCACGGTGGCGTCTGCCGTCTTCCATTCCAGTTGCTGCGCGACCTCGAAGGCGAAGGATTTTTGCCCGCAGATGCGCAGGGGGTTCTTGGAATTGAGCAGGAACACCTCGTAGTTCTCCGCCAGATGCTCCACGATCTTCATGCAATCGTCAAAGACCCCGGGGACCTCTATCACCGTGGCCCCGCTGCCAAGGGGCTGGCTTAGCTGCTGGGGCGTCACGCGGCCCCTGGGCAGCAGCACAACCGATTTCACCGCATCTTTGGGCAGGTAGGAGAGGTAGAGCGCCGCAGCCGCCGAGGTGTCGCCGGTGGAGGCGCAGATGCCCAGCAGGGATTCCGGCTTGTTCACGCGGATGTAGTTATTGAGAAAGCTGATGGCGCTCGCCATCCCCCGGTCCTTGAAGGACGCGCTGGGGTTCTGGCCGTCATTTTTCACCTTGAAACCCACGCCCACGTGGGCCGCCAGCTCATGATTAGCCTCCACCATGGGGGTGTGCCCCTCGCCCAGATAGACCACGTCATCCAGCGATATCTGGGGGAGGATAAGCTCCTTGAAGAGGAAAATCCCCTGCAACCCCTTCACCTGAAGGCTCTTTCTCAGATCGAAAACGTCGCGCCACTGCTCGCCCGAGAGGGTCTTCAGCTCATCGAAAGCCTCGTCCACTATCCTCAAAAGGCTGCCGCAATCGGGGCAGGTGTAGAGCAGACGTTGAAGCTCGAAGGTGTTGGCGCAGCTTATACATTTATATCTGACCTCCCCGCTGTGGCCGGGAAGGAGCGGGAGGTCGACCATACGGGCCAACTTTTCGGGGTTCATTTTGAAGCGTTCCTTTCGGTGAAAATGTCAGTTCAAAGGCTGGAAACGCCCAATTTGATTGCATCGCGGGGCCGGGGTCAACAAAAAAGTGCATCCGGAGTTACCAACAGCCTGTGGATAACTACGGCGACTAAACCACACCTTAAAAAGTGTGGAATTACCATGCCCCTGAATACATATTCTACCTTAACTATTTCAACATGTTACACTGCATACATTGAACCGTCTCAAGGTTTGTCGCCCTAACCAGCCGACATCACGGTTATCCACAAATTTTTACCCACTCGCCACTGGATTACTGTACACTTTTTAGTCATAATAACCATGATTATAAAAACTTTTGGGGCGCACACCAATGGAGCAACGATGATAGAGCTTACCTACTACGGCCACTCCGCGTTTCTACTGTCCAACGGCGACCAGAATATCCTCTTCGACCCCTGGTTCTCGGGCAACCCACTGGCATCCATAGCAGCCTCGGAGCTGCCAAAGATCGACGCGATACTGGTCTCCCACGGCCACGCCGACCACCTGGGCGACGCAGTGGAGATCTCCAAGCAGCACAGGGTAGCTATCATCGCCCCCTTCGAGCTAGCCATGTTCTGTCAGCGGCGTGGGGCACAGGTCTTCCCCATGAACCACGGCGGCAGGGCCACCTTCGACTTTGGCACGGTGCGCATGACCAGGGCCATACACAGCTCGGCGTACGTGGATAAGGGCGCGGAATACACCGGCAACCCCTGCGGCTTCGTGGTGGATACCGGCGGCAAGACACTCTACTACGCCGGAGACACCGCGCTGTTTTCCGATATGAAGCTCATAGGCGAGCGCGACGATATTGACATAGCGCTCGTCCCGATCGGCGACGTTTTCACCATGGGGGCTGAAGATGCCGGTGTTGCCGTCGATCTTCTCAACGCCGACTTCGCGGTGCCGATGCACTACGCGACCTTCGAGGTTCTTGATCAGACGCCCCAAAAATTCGTTGACGAGATGGCCTCACGCGCCGCCGAAGCGGTTGTGATCGAAATCGGCAAAAGTCACCGTTTCGATTAATTTAATTGAAGTACACGTGACCTCGCGGTATTTTTAGCGTTTCAACCCACTGGACCAACTGGCAACCCCGGAACGACAATGTTCGAGATAAGCCCTGAAGTAGCCAAAACACTGGAGCAATCCCACGTCATCCGCGAGATCGACCGTGTCGGGTATCCCCATTTCCTCATCATGGTCCCCGACCTGGTCAAATACCGCGAATCGGAAGTGGGGCTGGAGATACACCGGGAGACCGATGGCTGCGTAGTCATCAGCGTACTGCTCTACGACATCCCCACCGAGCCGATAAGCTATGACCTGCGCTTCTACCCCGACCAGCCCGGCGACCTGAAGTTCTTGAGAGCCTTCATCGACGCGGCGCAGTTCAGGCTTCACCCCTGCGCCAACACCGGACAGAGCTGGAAGGTGCTGGAGGCTGAGAACTTCAGGGTTCCCGCCAACGTCCTGCTAAAGCTCAAACACTTCTCCCTGGACTGGCCCGAAATGCAGGCCGAAGAGGCGGAGATAGCCCAAGCCCTGGCGGAACCAGTCGCCAAACCCCAAAAGGCCGCCCCAACCAAACCCGACTCGCGCGACAAGATGATAAAGAAGCTCAAGGAGCAAAACGAGTCCTTGCGCGCCCAGCTTCGGGAAAAGGACAAACGCATCATCGAAGTGGAAGATGAACTGAACGACATCAAGAGCCGTGGGCGTTCCTACAGACTGTCGGGCGACAGAAAAAGCTGGTGGAAGCCTTTCTAGGGGCTTCGCCGAAAAACCCCGAAGATCTTTCTGGGCTTCCGGTTTATCGTCGGCTCAGTTAGAGGTTTGCCCGACATTAGCTAAAATCTCCGGTTTAGCGTTACCCTCCCCGCTTCGGGAGAGTTTTTCGTAGAGCCTCCTAAAAGTTTTCCCTTGCAAGCAACTCACCAAAAATGTTAAATAATGCGCTTCGTTTTAACAGACCACACATTTAGATATGAGGTATATAGAGATGGCCAGGAAGTGTGAAGTTTGCGGCAAAGGTCCTGCGGTCGGCAACAACGTCAGCCACGCTAACAACAAAACCAAGAGGGTTTTGCTGCCCAACCTTCAGACCGTTCGCGCCAAGACCGATAAGGGCAACAAGCGCATGAAGGTCTGCACCCGCTGTCTGCGTTCGGGCAAGATAATAAAAGCGGCCTGACCGCTTACCTGCCCTATCGCCCTATTGTAGTTATCAAGGCCGGATCGCCATATCCGGCCTTTTTTACCTCTTCAGCCCCGCAAACTCACCCCACCAGCAGTTTTATTGCAAAAACTATCACCATCACGGTCACCACCGATTTGACCCAGCGGTGCCCCTTGGTCACGGTCAGCTTCACCCCGATCTGGGAACCTATCAGCGATCCTGCGGCCAGCGACAACCCCAGGGGCCAGTTCACCGCCCCCTTTGAGATGAAAATGACTATGGCGACCAGCGAGAAGGCGAGAACGCACACCACCTTCACCGCGTTGCCCCTGACCATGTCATAACCCGACATCGTCAACATTGCGAGCAGGAAGAACCCCACCCCGGCCTGGACGAAGCCTCCGTAAATACCGACGCAGAAAAACCCGACCATCTCAGCCCAGAGCGGCAGCCCTTTACCGTCATTGGTGGCCTCCGCTGCCCCTTTGCCGCCCTTTCCAACCAGCGTCCACAGGGTAACCGCGACCATGAGGAATGCCAGCAACCGCTTGAAGGTGGCGTCGTCTACCCAAAACACCGCCGTCGCCCCAAACCCCGCCCCAACCGCAGCAACCGCCGATGCCCTCAGGGCAAAGCGCCAGGGGATCACTTTATGCCTGCCAAACCCCCACACCGCGCCGATATTCTGGATGAATATGGAAATACGGTTGGTGCCGTTGGCGACCGGCACCGGCAATCCCATGAAGATCAGTATGGGCAGCGTCAAAAAGGAGCCGCCCCCGGCTATCACGTTGATCGTACCGGCGACAATTCCCGCCACGAAGAGGATAGCAGCGTCACCTAAATTCAAACGTCCACCTCCTCAAACCTTCGCATCAGCGGAAAATACAACGCAGCCTTCACCTTGCGCTTCGGCTCCAGCAACCTGAAGAGCGCTGTGTAGCGTTTCAACTGCGCCCGGTGGCGTTCAACCTGCCCCCTCACAAATTCCTCAAGACCTCCACCCTCATGGGAGGTTGCCTTGAAATCAATTATCCAGCGTGTGCCGGAATCGTCAATGAAAGTCCTGTCCACCACGCCCTTGCCGAACCGTTTGCCGACCTGGCCCGTCAGGGAGTACTCGGAGGCCGCGTCGGTGGCAGCCGACATGATCCAGCGCCCCTTTTCCTCTTCAATCACAGCACAAACCGCCTCCACCACATCGACAGCGGCAGCCTCAATGGACTCCGCCCCCACCCCAAGACCGCTGAGTTTGGCGTGGATCATGGGACCCATCCCCTCGACCCGTGCGCGGCTCCACCTGTCCAGCCCCTCATTGCCCACAGCCTCAATCAGCTGGTGCGCCAGGTTGCCGATATGTTTCCTCTGGCTCTGCGCCCAGTTGAACTCTATCTCCTCAACCGGGGAGTCTTCAATCTCTTCAGGCATGACCAGCTTGGGCGCTTCCAGTTCACCGGGAAGCCAACCGTCGGGATGGCGACTGATTTTCAGCTGCCTGATCTCCGCATCCTCTTCAACCTGCTCCATCGCCTCAAGGCCATCGAACCGATCTCCGACCACCTTCCAGAGCAGGCCGAGCATGGAGCGCGAATCGGCTTTGAACTCCCCATCCCTGCCCATATCGGCGTGGCCCCAGATGAAGAGCCGCTTCTTTGCGCGGGTCGTTGCAACATAGAGCAAGCGGCAAAGCTCATTGCGCTCCTTGCGCTTTTCAAGGTGGCGCAAAAACTCCTGCACAGGCGAGCCCTTCATCCCCGGCCCCGGCGGCGGGCCTATTATCAGCCCACCCGTCTCATCCTCATCCCAGTCGAAGAGCCGCTTGTCGCCTCCCCCCGGCTTCCTTCCGGTTCCAGGCAACAGCACCGTGTCAAACTCCAGCCCCTTGGCCTTGTGGATGGTCATCAGGGTTATGGGTATCTCGTCACCCGGCACCGGCTGGGAATAGAGGCTGCCAAGCGCCCTGTCCACCCGCTCCGGCCTTGGGATCATCCCACCGCCCTCAAGGGATGAGAGCAGCTCGAAGTAGGCCTTGGCGTCGGAAAGGGCGTCACCCTCCAGCCACGCAGGTGCACCCAGCGCGGTCCAGGTCGCCTCAAGGGTGATCCTCGCCGCTTCACGGCGTATCCTCCCCAGTCCCTCTTTCATTATCCTCCACACCCTCGCTATACGGGTCGCCACCGGGGCTGGAACCCTCCCGGACACATCCTCATCGAGAATCGTCGGGACCGGCCTCGCATCACCACCCACGAGCTGCATCAGGTCACATAATGTCAGCCCGCACCAGGGCGCACGAAGGAGCGCGAGCCACGCCAACCGGTCGGAGGGGTCGCACAGCGCCTTGTAGAGGGTTCGCAAGTCATTGACTGTTTCCCTGTTGGAGAGGGAGTAAAGCTCCTCACCCTTAAAGGGGATACCGCGCCTGTTGAACTCAGCGACGATTAATTTAAGATGGGGCCTGCCCCTCGCCAGCACCGCCACGTCACCCTGTTCACCCCATTTCCTCGCAGCCTCCACGACCTCACGCGCCTCACCAGCGTGATCCTTACCCACCACCGGAAAGAACCGGACCTGTTCACCCTCACCTGGGTCTTCACCAGCTTCCACCCCGGCTATGCACTCCACATAGGTCACCGCGCCGGACTTGATCTCGTCAGTCTCGGGGAAGATGGCGGACAGCTCGCGGTTGTACCACTCCACAAGCAGCGGCGAGGAGCGAAAGTTCACCTTCAGGGTTAACGACCTTGGCCTTACCAGCCCGATGCCGCAATCCTCCGTCAGCTTGAAAAGCCCGACCTGGGCCTCCCTGAACCGGTAGATCGACTGCATGGGGTCGCCCACCAGAAAGATCGTGCGGCCATCACCCGGCGTCCACCCCTCCACCAACGTTTCGAGGAGGTTGAACTGCTGGTTGGAGGTGTCCTGGAACTCATCCACAAGGATGTGCTCAACCTTCCTGTCCAGCGCCAACAGCAACTCGGAGGGTTCGCCAACCTGCCCCAAGGCCCGCAGCGCGCGGTCCGACACCTCGGCGAAATCACACTGGCCGCTCTCCGCAATTGATTTGCGTAAATAATAAATGGCGAGACGCGCAACCTTCACCAGCGGCGTGATTATCCGCCACTCCTCTTCCGAGTATCGGGCCGGTGGCAGCTTGCTAATCTCACCCAGTGCAGCAACAAGGTTCCCCTCCTCCGAGATACGCTCCATGAACTGGGCGAAGCGCTCCTTCCACTCCTTCGCCTCTCCCTTACCCGCCGGGAACCCCTGGGACTTGTTCACCATCTTTCTTGGCTTCCCATCGGCCTTCAAAAGGAGCCAACTCAACCCTTTCCATAGCTCGATATTGTCCGCCTCCGGTCGGGGCAAAGCGGCCAATCGTTCAAAGTTCAGAGGGTGTTCATCTTCCAGATTAGACCCGGCGTAGCCTGCCAACGCAACGAGTTCGGCTTCATGGGGTAAAAGCAACCCGCGGGCGACTTGCAGGGTTGCTTCGATCATCCCCCGCAGGGCAGCCTCCAGGTTAGGGCGAATCTCGTCGGGTTTTTCCACGGTATGGCTATGGCGCAGCCACTGATCGCGCTGGGAGAGGAGCCGCACAAGCGTCTTCTTCAGCGACGCGGCCTTGTTATCATAATGGCCCAGCACAGCGGCGACGAATCCGGCGTACTCGTCGTTATGTTCTATATGAGCTAATACTTCACTCGCCGCAGCGAGGTAAAGCTCTTCGGCGTTTTGTTCTATCCTGGGGGGCCGCCCAAACCGGGTCAGCCAGGGCATCTTCGCCACTAAAAATGCGTTGAAGCCGTCAATCGTCATTATCCTCAACCGTGACGGATTGGTCTCAACCTCCCACCCCAACTCCCCGTTGCGCTTCGCTGCGGCCTTTGCGTAAAGAGCCCTGCGCGACTGCCCCCCCTGCTGCGCCTCCAATATCGAGTCGAGTACACGCTTGCGCATCTCGGCGGCGGCCTTGCGGGTAAAGGTAATGGCGAGAATCTGTTCGGGCTGCTCCACCTGTGCCAGGAGCGCCAGATAGCGCGCGGTGAGCAGCTCGGTCTTGCCCGAACCCGCAGGAGCCCTGACGATAAAGGACTCAGCAGTGTCCAGCGCCCTGTCACGGGTAACATGATCCACGGGCTGGTCTACCGGGGAAGTGCTCATGATTCTTCCTCCCCGCCAAAGACCGACCTGCACAGCCAGGGCAGGTCACAGTACTGGCAGCTACCAAGGGATGGCAACGTCCCCGCCTCGCCCTCCTCATATTCCCTGGCGAGGTTATCCAACGCCTGCCTCCACTCGCTCCTCAACCTCTCCCATTCCTCTGGTGTCAGTTCCTTTTTTCCCGGCTCCTCGGAAGAGAATATCCCCTCGATACCGGTTTCGCCCGAGAGGACTTTGGCGAAGCCGACCCCGGTGGACTCCTCGCAGGCCAGGGCATATATGGGCAGCTGGGGCAAGGTAGGCCGTCCACGCTCCTTCAAGAGCTTTGAGGTTGAAACCGCGCCCCCGGTCTTGTAGTCGAGGATGTGAACCTTGCCCCCCTCTTCCCGGTCTATTCTGTCAATACGTACATTCAGTTCAAGGCCACCGACCACCAGCTTTCTCACCGCCTCGACTTCAAGAACCTCAAAATCGGGCCGGGACTTGTCCAGCTCGACCCAGTCCCGCAGGAGCGCAGTCAGCCGCTTTCTCTCCACCCCAAGGAGCTTGGGACCCAGCGCATAACCCCGCTCCTTCTTCACCGCCTTCATCCCCTCCGAGACAGCTTTGGCGATGGCAGCCTCCAGCTCCCGGTCGGTGGCAGCCACCAGCTTCTTCCTCGTCGGGAAGGTGGACATGAGCGCGTGGAGGGCTTCGTGGACGCCGTTGCCTTTTTCAAGGGGCGACAACCCCTCCTCCGAGTCGCCAGCGGTGGTTGCACTCAAACGGTAGTGAGCAAAGGCGCTGAAAGGACACCTGGCCTGATCGGCAAAGAGATTGGTCCCCCCTTTTAGCTTCTCCCCCGGTTGCAGCGCGAGGGTGACGTCATCCATAGTGTCGAGGGACGTGGCAAAGCGGTGGGAGTACTGCGCCGCCGGGGTGTAATCCTCCCCCATGACGGGGTCGCCCTCGGGTATATCTTCGATGAAGCGGCTGGGTAGCACATCGGTCTGGGAGACCCGCTGCGGATAGCTGACCACCACCTCGGGCGCTGACGCAATCACCCGTGAAAACACCTCGCGTGAGTGTACAAGCTGCCCCTCGGGTGTGGATTGGCGCATCTCGGCAGCTCGTTGCAACTCGAAGGACAGGAAGGGGTTGGGCCGGGCGGCGGCGGGCAGGTGTTCATCGTCACAGCCCAGGAACCAGAGATAGTCGAACTCCGCCCCGGCAGCCTCCAGCATACCAAGCGCGACGATCGGCACCTCCTCGGATTTTGGACGAAAGGGTTGAGTGATTGCACGCTTCAGCTTCTTGACCACCCACTTGCGGCTGGCACTCCCCCTCACATTGTCCAGCACCCCCAGCCCGCCCACAACCTCCCTGAAGGAGGTCACGGCCTGATACTCGCGGCTATTGAGCGTAGCTGTACCGGGCCACCCTCCAGCATCAAGTAGCTGGAGAAATGATCTGGCCCAAACGGAGGGAGCCCTACTGTCGTTACCGCCACCAGCACCTTGCGCGCTTTCCTTCATCTCCCCAAAACGCTCAACCAGGGACTCGGCTAAAAACACCCCCTTGGTGACCGCCAATTTCAGATCGGCTACAAGGTCGGCAAAGGTGAACTCGGTGCGGCCCCTGGCGGCCAGCCAGGAGGAGAGAATGGAACTGCCCACCACTTCACCCGGTCCCCAGAAGGGGTTGGCGATAAGCTCTCGCAGTCGTGGTGAATCGAAGGTGGAATCGACGGATGCTATTAGTTCCATAGCAGCGGCGACAACCGGCTCCTCGCCAAGACCACCGCCCAGGGAAATGTCAAAGGGGGGCGGCTTGTAGGACGCGCCGGGCATGGTGGAGGATGGATCGAGCAACTTGGTGAAGACCCGCTCTATCAGCGGCGCGTAGCGGTTCAAGTCGGAGGCGACCACCCCTATGCGCGCCTCCGGGTTACCTTCCAGTTTCGCCGCCGCCCACCTGGCTGCGCCCAGGACCTCGGCCTCGGGGTCGACAGCACAAAAGCGGGTCAGGTTGGCGTCGCAGCGGGGGAAAGGCAGCTTGACCACTTCGACCCCGGCACGTTCAAACGCCGCGAAGAGGTCCCTGTATACAGGGGTTATTTCATCGAAGCCCGCCAGACCGATGGTCCCGGGCAGCTCTATTCCACCCTCTCCACCCTCCTCCACCACTCGAGCTAACCTGAGGGGCAGCGCACCCTCATCAAGCCATCCCTTGGCGTCCAGTTTTTTTTCATAAGCGGTGAACCAGCGGATGAACGCCTTGCATTCGTCGTCGGGGAAGTACTCTTTGCGGGGGTCGCTATTGTAGAGACCCATCAGCCTGTAGGCCTCACGGGCTACCTCGGCTGTGGTCGCGGTATCGAGATATTTTACGTCCAGGGCCTTGGCGTCTGCCTCTACTATCTCCTCCCACAGCGCCTGGGAAGTGAACCCGTCCACGACCACGCCACGCCATAGGTGCTCCCAAAGCGTCCGGGTCCAACCGCTTAGCGAGATGACCTTTGCGGAGGGCCAGCACCTCTCCCCCTTCAACTTCATCCCAGCGTCGTAACCACGTTGAATTTCGCGGGCCAGCCTGTTTTGGGCCGTCACTATCAACGCACCGTTTTGTATCAAACCCAATATTTTAGGTTCCAACAAATCACCTCCGGGGGTACATTATCGGCGCTGAGCATTTGCTAGACTAGCATTAACATATATAATTTGTGTTAATATTGAATTTCAAATATGGATTTATCTGGAGGAGTTACACATGTTAGACGCAATAACCGGCTGGTTCTCAGGTCTGAATCTCGACCCGTATATGGAGCATCTCTCCAATGACAGCGTCATCTCGTATTTCGCACACCCCCTCGGCATCGGCTTCTTCGTAGCCCTGATGGTCTTTTGCTACTTCATGAGGTGGAAGATAATGTTCGCCGCCCTGGGCGCTATCCTGGCCGGGACATTCCTCCTCCAATACGTCATCTCTGACGATATCGTCGGCCCTGACAAGATGATCCTCCTCTTCGTCGGTGGCGCGGTAGCCGTTGGCGCCTTCGTCATTTACACGACCCTGATGGGAGAAGAATGACCTCTACGGGATTGATCGGCATAACCACCACCGTGCCGGTCGAAGCGGTCTTCGCCTCAGGTAAAAAGCCGGTGGACCTCAACAACCTCTTCATCACCCACCCCGACCGCAATGGGCTCATCGAAGCGGCCGAAATCTCCGGTCTCGCTCCGACCACCTGCGGCTGGATAAAGGGCATCTATTCGGCGGCTGCCGAGTATGGGGTCGAGGCTGTCATCGGCGTGATGGGTGGCGACTGTTCCAACACCCGCGCGCTGCTGGAAATTTGGCAGTTCAAGGGGCTTGGGACGATCCCCTTCGCCTACCCCTACGACCGTTCCTACGAGTCGCTAAAGGTCGAGATAGAAAAGCTCTGCGCCAACCTGGGCACAGACCTCTCCGCTGCCAATGAGTGGAAAGGCAAACTTGACACCTACCGCCGCCTCGCCGCCGAAGTGGACCGGCTCACCTGGGAAGAGAACAGGGTGACCGGCTTTGAGAACCACCTCGCGCTTGTCAGCGCCAGCGACTTTAACTCCGACCCCGAAAAATACGGCGAGGGGCTGACCGGGCTTATAGACGAAACAAAAGGCCGGACCCCGCTGGAAGAAAAGGTGCGCCTGGGCTACATCGGCGTGCCCACCATATATGACGGTCTTTACGAGTTTCTAGAGAGCCACGGGGCCAGGGTCGTCTTCAACGAAACGCAGCGCCAGTTTTCCCTGCCCTACTTCGACGTTGACATAGTGGAAGCCTACAGGCGGTTCACCTACCCCTACGACGTCTTCGCACGCATCGAGGATATCAAGGCGGAGATAGCGCGGCGCAAGATCACCGGCATCGTTCACTACGTGCAATCCTTCTGCTTCAGGCAGATGGAGGACGTAGTCCTGCGCCAGAGCCTCGGGGTGCCCGTGCTGACCATCGAGGGCGACCGCCCCGCCCCGCTGGATGGCCGCACTCGCACGAGGCTTGAGAGCTTCGTCGAGATGCTCAAAGACGAGCTTTAGGTCTCCCCACACCAAATGGAACTTGCAAAACGCATAGAAAAAAAGATCGCCAAACTCTCTGGCCGCGCCATACGCAAATTCAGGATGATCGAACCCGGCGACAGGGTTCTCGTGGCGCTCTCGGGGGGCAAGGACTCCTGGACGCTCCTCCATCTGCTCCACACCCATCTCAAACACGTCCCCTTCGACTACGAAATAACCGCCGTGACCGTCCATCCCGGCTTTGAGGGCTTCAACCCGAAGGTGGTTGAACGCTATTGCAACTCGCTGGGGTTCAAACACTTCACCGAGAAAACCCTCATGAATAAGGTAGTGGAGAAAAACATAAACGAGGGGACTACCTACTGCTCCTTTTGTGCGCGGCTAAGGCGCGGCGTCCTCTACGCGATAGCCCAGCGAGAAGGGTTTAACAAGGTCGCCCTGGGCCACCACGCCGACGACCTCATCGAAACGCTCCTCATGGCGCAGCTCTTCACCGGCGAGATCAAATCCATGCCCCCCGTCCTCCACGCAGACGATGGCAAAAACATCGTCATACGCCCGCTCTGTCTGGTTTTTGAAGAACTGATAGTGCGCTACGCCGAGGTGATGGATTTTCCCCTGATAGAGTGCGGCTGCCCCGTCCACGACGAGGGCCGCGACCAGAAAAGACATCGCATAAAAGCACTGCTTGCCCAACTGGAAGCAGAACACCCCACCATCAAGGCCAGCCTGCTCTCCAGCCTCGGCAGAGTCCGCCACCGCTTTCTCATGGGTTAAACCGTAAAAGGGCGGATGTGATCGGCACGCTCGGTTGACTGATCACGACATGACCGGCACCTGGCTTTTAAAAAAGGATCGATTTTTAGTGCGCGGCATGACCCCTATACAGATGCTTGCGTAAGAGGCTGCTTAGTCCAGAGAAAAAACCGCCTCTGATTTCCTGAATATGCAGAGCCTCCTGATAGTCGATAGCGACCTCATCCTTGCCCCTGAATCGTACCGGCTCAACCTGAAGGACATATGAATTGACCTGCATGTCCCAAAACCACTCTGCACAACCGAATTGGATATAATCCGGGGCAATTGCCTCCAAGCCCTTAAGGTCTTCAAGGAGTTTTTTTCCATCGGGATTATTGTCAATGCAGAGTGCAAGGTAGCCTATCCGATACGTGACCGAATCAAGGCTGTTTAAATCAGACAGCCTTTCAAGATTATATCGGTCCTGCTGCCCCGGATGAACGAAATGGCCATAACAACTTTGGAGGGTGAAGCAGTGGGGCACTTCCTGTAAATCCATGATGGTACCCGCTATAGGAGCGTCGATCGTGGAGATGTCCAAAGCGGACAGTGTGGCTAGCCGCTGCTGGGGGTAAAGAGGATTTATGACAAAGTTTTTTAGTTCGGTGAACGTCTCCACCTGCGTTTTCCCCTCTCAATAACCAACTTCATTAGATGGCTAATACGGGAGCAAAAAGAAGTATGTAGCGCCGCCAAAAACGTTCCATTACGGAACGACCATACCGCGACTAGGCCGAGATTTCAAAAACGACCATTTTCGAGTGGCGTTGATCTACCCGGCGACGGTCTACTTTTCCGATAAATATAAAATATCCTTGCCTTATGCTGAATTTCGGCCCGTCTGCAGCGTCAAAATATCCGGTTATCGCAAAACCCTAGCGGTCTCACCGTGAATACCATGTTCATGTGCTATGGATTTCTCGATGGGCAACAAAAACCCCCAAGCTAAGTCATTCGGATTTCTCAAGTTCCTCCAACGTCTCTTTTGCCGCCTCCAGTTCCTCTTTAAGCGTCTCGATGTACTCGTTGAGTTCTACTTTCTCTTCCTCTACACTCATCCTGACCGGGCACCACGGTCCGAGTGGTATGGGACCGCAAGGTGCGTAGCCGTGGTGGTGCCAATTGCCCCAAGCAGGGTGAGTCCAAAGCCTGCGTCTGCGCATTCGAAGTGGCATGGTTTTCTCCTTCCTTGATCAACCACGGTGAGACCACATGATGTAGTGAACCATGTCAATACGCCCTATCGGGTGCCCCCTTACCTTCCGGCTTTTTAAGCTCCCGTATCGGACGAGCTGTCATCTCGACAATTTTTTTAGCGAGGGACTGAAAGAGCTGGCCCGCATCGCTGATAGGCGCAGATGCCATCAGTGGCACTCCTTCATCTCCACCTTTCCGGATTTCCAGGTCGAGAGGAATGGAAACCAACAGCGGAATCCCCGTTTCCCGACTGAACTCCTCTCCCCCACCGTGTCCGAAGATTTCTATCGGCACCGCTGAGTGCCCACAATTGAAGTAAGCCATATTCTCGACCAAGCCGATAATGCGTCTGTCGAGCTTTCGGAACAAGCCTACAGCGCGTCGCACATCTGACAAGGCCACTTTCTGAGGCGTAGTGACGATCAGGACAGATACTTCGGGCAGACTTTGTGCCACGGTGATAGAAGGGTCGCCAGTGCCTGGCGGGAGGTCCACTACCAAGTAGTCTAGCTCTCCCCATTCCACCTGCGTTAGCATCAGGCGAATTGCTTTACTGACCATGGGGCCTCGCAAAATGAACGCTTGATCGTCCTCTACGGTCATTCCCAACGACATGATCCGGAGCCCGAACTTATTGGCTGGTACGATTGTGCCGTGCTCGCGCCGGAGCCGCTGTGTAAGCCCCAACATGAGCGGAACGCTGGGCCCGTATACGTCGGCGTCCAGGAGCCCCACCCGACGGCCTTCCCGAATCAAAGCCAAGGCAAGATTCACGGCGATGGTAGTCTTGCCCACACCCCCCTTACCACTTGCCACGGCCAGTACACGGTGGACGTTGTCAACGCCTGCAAGAGTGCTTCCGGCACCTCCTCCCTTAGATTCGTCTGAGATGGATCTTTTTTGCTCCAAAATAGCCTCCGTTACGCTCAATGGTGCTTTCCGAGCGCGTTTGGTCCGCTCGGGCAAATGAATTTTTTGCGGAAGGGGAGGTAGGGTCGAAGCCACAGTCGACCGGCCCCGTCTCGCCCTGACCGTAAAGTTAACGACCGCCCCAAGCGCCTCAATGGTACGGGACCAAAGACATAGGAGAACATCGAAATTCCTCTCAACTCAGTTTGTGGGATACCGGCGACCACAATGCCCGGAACTCCCGGCCAAGGGCATCATGAAGGTTTTGTAGGTGTCCGATTTCGCCGAGTGGTTCCCTTTTTGTAGTCGTCGTAGCTATTCCCTTCTCTTTTTGTGACAATAGTCGCCTGCTTGGTTAAACTATCTCGGAGTGATAATCTTTCAACGGGAGAAGAAGAAAAAATGAACTGCTGGGAATACATGAAGTGCGGTAGGGAACCCGGTGGAGAACAGTGCGAGGATAAGGGGGTATGTCCCGCAGCAATAGAAGAGAGACTCGACGGGCTAAACGGTGGTGTGAATGGAGGAAGGGCGTGCTGGGGGGTAGATGATACTGATTGCTTGGAAAAAATCGACGCAGAGCATACACGGTGTCTGGACTGTCCCTTTTTCCATCTCGTCGAAGATGAGCAGAGAGGAGACTTCCAGGTCATGCTGGAGATCTGGAAACGGTTGAAAGATTAGCCTTCAATACCTTTTCAGGTCCATTGCGAATAGCATGGCTCACTTGTGTAGACTTTATCTCATGCGATCAAACGTTTCAAAAACGTTCATTTTCCTAAACGATTTCATCCTTTGAATCCCAGGCCAATGGCAGGGTTTTCATATGTCTGTCACAAAAAAAATTCTTTCGGGAAAACCTTTTTGCAACGCTACTGTGCCGGGATTCCGGGCGGGTGTCAGCTTTGACCCGGCCCACCCTTTGACCTCTGTCAGATCAAATACTACCTTCTGCACCTAAGCCCTCCCACATTTTCCCCGGTAATACCCTTTTATCCCCTTTCAAATGAACGGCTGTTCAGCTACATTGTAGCCTCAGTGGACAAAGTAAATTCAGGCAAAACAAATTCAGCTCCCTTGGAGGATAACACAATGAAACCCTATTTCGAGAAGATGAATCCCATCGGCTCTCCCCTGACCGAGAAACAGATTGAAAGCGCCAAGGAGAGCTTCGGGTCGATAAAAGAGGTGGAGCTGGCTCTGGACCACGCCCAAAAGGCGATTGAGGGCCAGGGCGTTCCCACCGAGAAGATCAACGCAAGGGGCCAGCTCTCCGTGTGGCAGAGGATCGAATACCTGGTGGACAAGGATTCCTTCCTGCCCATGCATTCGGTCTTCGACCCCGAGGACAACAAGAGCGGCTCCACCTCCATAGTGGACGGCCTGGCGAGGATAAATGGGCGCTGGGTCGTGCTGGCCGGTTTCAACAACAAGCTGATGGCCGGGGCGTGGGTAGCAGGACAGCCTGCCAATGTATTGAGGAGCACCGAGCTTGCCAAGCGGCTGAACATTCCGCTCATCTGGCTGGTCAACTGCAGCGGCGTGGACCTGCCGAATCAGGACAAGGTCTACCCCGACAGGCTGGGCGGCGGCGCGACCTTTTTCAGGAACGCCGAGCTGCAAAAGCTGGGCGTACCCGTGCTGGCGGCAATTTTCGGCACCAACCCCGCAGGCGGCGGCTATCACTCCATCAGCCCCTCGCTGCTGATCGCCCACAAGGACGCCAACATGGCCGTGGGGGGTGGCGGCATCGTCGGCGGCATGAGCCCCAAGGGAGCCTTTGACGAAGCGGGTTGCCTCTCGCTCATCGACACCACCAGAAAGTTCAAGGCCGCCCCTCCGGGCAGCGCAACCGTACACCACGACGTCACCGGCTTTTTCCGTCACGTCTTCGATTCCGAGCAGCTTGTGCTTGAAACTCTCAAGGACTATGTGGGCGGCCTCCCCGCTTACGAACCACGCTTTTTCAGGGTCGCCGCGCCTACTGCGCCGCGCTTTTCACCCGACGAGATCGACAATATCATCCCCTACAACCAGAAGCGCACCTACCAGATCGAGGAAGTGGTCGCCAGACTCGTGGACTCAAGCGAACATCTGGAATACCGCCCCGACTACGGCCCTGAGATATATGCCGCGCTGGTCAAGGTGGATGGCTTCGCCACGGGAATAATCGCAAACCGCCAGGGGTTCATGCCCCCCGGTTATCCCGAATACGCCGACTACCCCGGCATTGGCGGCAAGCTCTATCGCCAGGGGCTGATTAAAATGAGCGAGTTCGTGACCTTTTGCGGCCGCGACAGGATTCCCATCGTCTGGCTGCAAGACACCTCGGGCATTGATGTCGGAGATACCGCTGAGAAGGCCGAGCTGCTGGGGCTGGGCCAGTCGCTCATCTACTCCATTGAGCAGACCGACCTGCCCCAGATGCTGGTGGTCCTGAGAAAGGGAAGCGCCGCGGCCCATTACGTCATGTGCGGGCCACCGGCCAACAACAACAACGCCTTCACGCTGGGCATCCCGACCACCGAGATATACGTGATGCACGGCGAAACCGCCGCAGCGGCGAGCTATGCGCGTCGTCTGGTCAAGGATCAGGATGCGGGCAAACCACTTGACGGGACCATCGAGAAGATGAACGAGCTGGTCAAGAAGTACTACGACCGCTCACGCCCCCTCTATTGCGCGAAACACGGGATGATCGATGAGTTGGTGTCGATGTCCGGCATGCGCGATTACATGGTCGCGTTTGTCGGCTCTGCATATCAGAACCCCAAATCTTTCTGCCCGCAGCACCAGATGATCCTGCCCAGGGTTATCAAGGGGTAACTTGGATTTTGAAATAACCGGGATTTTAAACTAACCAGATTTTAAACCGGCCAGGATTTTGAACTGACCGGGGGTATGTTATACTCTTCATTCTTTTGGGACGGCTTGGACCAGGCAGATAGATAACCAAGGGTAAGCAGTGAGTATTAAAGGTTTTTTAAAAACCATAACCGTCGTGGCGGCGTTGACCTTCCTGGTAACCGCCTTCGGGGGGTGCGCGGCTCTCAACATGGCTGAGAACCTTCCGGGCGCCATGGAGAACCACGACGACCCGCAGACCGTGGCCGAGGCGCTGCCGACGTTGCTCTTGATCGCCGACAGTCTGGTCATCTCCTCTCCCGACGACGAGGATTACCTCGTAACCGCATCCCAGCTTTACACCTCCTACGCGGCGGCCTTCGTAGACGATCCGGACAGAGCCCTGACGCTGACCCAGCGGGCCGACGAGTATGCCGACCGCGCGCTATGTCTGGAAAGCGATGACGCCTGCGGGTTGATCGCCAAACCAGCCGCCGAGGTGGAAGCGATAGTGGCCGGGATGGGCAAGGCCGAGCTACCCTATCTCTACAACTACGCGGTCTGCCGCCTGCTGTGGATGTCGGTCAGGAGCGGCGATTGGGGAGCGATATTAGGTCTGCCCAAGGTCCAGTACATGCTCGAACGGGTGGTAGCGCTGGACGATAGCTACAAAGAGGGCTCGGCCCACATGTATCTGGGAGTCCTCACCACCCTGCGTCCACCCTCGCTGGGCGGCAAGCCGGAGATCGGCAAGGCCCATTTTGAGCGGGCGATTGAACTCTCGGGCGGGACCGACCTTACGGTCAAAGTGGAATACGCCAAGCGTTACGCGAGGCTTGTTTATGACCGGGAGCTGCACGACAAACTCCTGGGCGAAGTGATGGAGGCCCCTGCAAAGGTGCCGGGCAAGACGCTCACGAACACCCTCGCAAAACGCACAGCCGCCAAGCTGCTTAAGTCGGCTGAAGACTATTTCTAACGGCTACTTTTGATGGCGGCTACATCTGATGGCGGCTGCTTTAAACAGCTGCTGTTTTAAAGGGAATCAATATGGGACGCACCGCTTCCTGCGCAATTAAACTGCTCCTCGCTGCCCTCCTGACCGTGGCGTTGACCGGTTCGTCGGCCTGGGCGGCAAAGCCGATACGGCTGGCCACCATCGTCCCCGAGGGCTCCACCTGGATGAAGCAGATGCGGATCGGCGCCGAGCGGATCAAGCAGCGCACCGAGGGCCGCGTCAAGATCAAGTTCTACACCGGCGGCGTCATGGGCAACGACCGCAGCGTGCTGAGAAAAATCCGCGTCGGACAGCTCGACGGCGGCGCGTTCACCTCCGGCTCACTCTCCGAGGTGTACAACGACCTGCGCATCTACTCCGTCCCCTTCCTCTTCCCCTCCCATGAAGCGGTTGACTACGTTCGCGAAAGGGTTGACCCGGTCCTCAGGGCAGGGCTGGAAAAGGCTGGGTTCATCTGCTTTGGCTTCGCCGAGGGCGGCTTCGCGAGGTTTTTTGCCCGTGAGCCGGTGATGGGCATGGCATCATTAAAAGGCAAAAAAATGTGGGTACCCGAGGGCGACCCGATCTCCAAGACGGTGATCGACATTTTAAGCCTCTCGCCGGTATCCTTGCCGATCACCGATGTCCTGACGGGCCTCCAGACCGGTCTTCTGGACATAGTGGCTACTCCCCCCATCGGCGCGATCGCCTTCCAGTGGTACACCAAGGTGAAATACATCACCGAGACGCCGTTGGCCTACACGATGGCGACGCTTGTGATTAGCGCCAAGCGGTTTAAAAAGCTCTCCGCAGAGGACCAGCAGATAATGCGCGAGGAGATGTCAGCGATTTACAGGGGGCTGGGAGCCAAGAATCGCGATGACAACAAAGAAGCTTACAGGGCCTTGCTCGACGAGGGGCTCGAATCCGTCACCCCCCACGCGGCAGACCTGGAGATATGGCGCACCTCCTCGGACAAGGCCGCCCAAAAGTTGATCGCCGACGGCCAAATATCGCGGGAAACCTACGATCTGGTTCATGACCACCTCGCTCAATTCAAGGCGGACAGGGGTAAATGACCTCCCCCGAGGAACCTACTCCCAGCCGCTTTTTCAACATGCTCCACAAGGTCGAGGACCTCTTCCTCGCCAGTCTGCTCACGGCACTGATCCTCATTTCGACCCTCCAGATAATCCAGCGCAACTTTCTTGGCACCGGCAGCGCCTGGGCCGATGAGTTCACCCGGATTCTCGTCCTCTGGATAGCGATGGCGGGCGCTTCGGTGGCGAGCCGCAAGGCCAACCAGATAACGATTGACCTGATCTCCAGGTACCTGAGGCCAAAGCTCAAGGCTGCGGCGTTTTTCATCACCTCTCTCTTCACCGTGGCTGTCTGCATGGTGGCGGCCTATTACTGCTTCCTCTTCACCGAGGGTGAGCGCGAATATGGTTCGGTGATAATGGGCGACTTCCCCGCCTGGGTGGCGCAGATAGTTTTACCGGCGGGGTTCGCGCTTATAGCCGTGAGGTACCTCGTACATTGCGTCAGGGCGGGCAAAGAGCTGCTGCTTGACAACAAGGGCGGGCACAGCGAGGGGCGCTCATGATCTGGCTCATGGGCTTGCTGCTGTTTTTGGCGATTCTGGGGGCACCGCTTTTCGTGGTCATAGCCGCAGGATCGCTTCTGGGGTTTAACCACGCGGAGATTGATCTGAGCGTACTGGGGATCGAGATGTACCGGCTGGCCGAGATGCCGGTGCTGGCGGCGATACCGCTCTTCACCTTCGCGGGCTACCTCCTGGGAGAGTCCAACGCACCCAAGCGGCTGGTGGCGATAACCCAGACGCTGATGGGCTGGCTGCCCGGCGGATTGGCCTTCATAGCACTTATAGCCTGCGCGTTCTTCACCGCTTTCACCGGGGCCAGCGGCGTCACCATCGTCGCCCTCGGCGCGCTACTCTACCCTGCGATGCTGCAAGCTGATTATTCCGAGCGGTTCAGCCTGGGGCTCGTCACGACCTCGGGCAGCCTTGGACTGCTCTTCGCGCCCTCGCTACCGCTCATCCTCTACGCGGTCGTGGTCCAGCAGATGGAGCTTAGCCAGCCGGTCTCGGTTGACGCCCTCTTCAAGGCCGGAGCGGTGCCGGGTGTATTGATGCTGGTGCTGCTTGGCGGCTGGAGCTTCTGGGTTAACCGTAACACCGCCAAAGAAGCCCCCCCCTTTAAAATAAAGGCTGCGCTAAGGGCGCTCAAAGATGGGATGTGGGAGCTGCCGCTACCGGTGGTGGTGCTTGGCGGCATCTACAGCGGCACCTTCGCCGTCTCCGAGGCCGCGGCGGTCACCGCCATTTACGTTGTGATTGTAGAAGTGTTCATCCTGCGCGAAGTGCCCCTGCCCCAACTCCCCAGGGTCATGCGGGAATCCATGACGATGGTGGGCGGGATAATGATAATACTAGGTGTCTCGCTGGCTTCCACCAACTACCTGATCTACGCCGAGGCCCCTGAGGCGCTTTTTGAGTGGGTCGGCGCCCATGTTCACGACCGCTTCACCTTCCTGCTGCTCCTGAACGTCTTCCTGCTGGCGCTGGGGGCGTTTCTCGACATCTTCTCCGCCATCGTGCTGGTGGTCCCGCTCATCCTGCCGGTGGCGATGGGTTACGATATCCACCCCGTCCACCTGGGCATCATTTTTCTGGCGAATATGCAGCTTGGCTACCTCACCCCGCCGGTGGGGCTCAACCTCTTCATCTCCTCCTACCGCTTTGATCGGCCGATAACCGAGGTCTACCGCGCCTGCCTGCCCTTTATCGCCCTGCTACTTCTGTCTGTATTGCTCATCACTTATTGGCCCGCGCTGAGCCTCTGGGCTCTGTAGGAGGTTGAAAAACCCCGGATATCCTCCGATTGACGTTGTCAGGGGGCGAAAAATGATCCTCGAAATACCTATCAGTATGCCTGCGGTCATTTTTCTTCCCTTCCTACTCCTCGAAGGATCTTCGGGGTTTCCAGTTTATCGTCGGCTTAGTTAGAGGTTTGCCCCGCTTCGGGAGAGTTTTTCGTCAGAGCCTCCCGGCAGGCACCGCTCGCTCTATAGCAAAGACCCCCGGTTGTGGTACACTCTTGCCGCTTTTACAAATACACCTGAAGGAAGGTTTGCATAAATGAGCAGCATTGAATCAGCCGAATCAGCCAATTTCATCTACAAGATCATCGACGAAGAGCGCGAAGCAGGGAAAAACAGGGGCAAAGTAGCCACCCGCTTCCCCCCCGAGCCCAATGGCTACCTGCACATCGGCCACGCCAAGTCGATCATCCTCAACTTCGGCATAGCCAACGACTACCCCGACGCCACCTGCAACCTCAGGATGGATGACACCAACCCCTCCAGGGAGGAGCAGGAGTACGTGGACTCCATCATGGAGGATATCCGCTGGCTGGGCTTCGAGTGGGGAGACAACCTCTTCTACGCGTCGGATTACTTCGAGCAACTCTTCGAGATGGCGGTAAAGCTCATTGAAGCGGGCAAGGCTTACGTTGACAGCCTGAGCGTGGAAGAGGTGCGTAAATACAAGGGAACCCGGACCGAACCCGGCGTCGAGAGCCCCCACCGCAGCCGCTCGGTGGAAGAAAACATCGACCTCTTCAAGCGGATGAAAGCCGGCGAATTCGAGGATGGCTCAATGGTGCTGCGCGCCAAGATCGACATGGCCGCAGGCAACCTCAACCTGCGCGACCCTGTCATGTACCGCATCCTTCGCGCCACCCACCACCGCACCGGCGACGAGTGGTGCATCTACCCGATGTACGATTGGGCCCACGGCCAGTCCGACGCCCTTGAGGGGATCACCCACTCCATCTGCACCCTTGAGTTCGAGGACCACAGGCCGCTATACGACTGGTTCCTGGAGCAGCTGGACTTTGCGGTGCGCCCGCGCCAGATCGAGTTCGCCAGGCTCAACCTCAGCCACACCGCACTGAGCAAGCGCAAACTTATAGAACTGGTTGAAGAAAATCATGTAAGCGGCTGGGATGACCCCAGAATGCCGACCATAGCAGGGCTGCGCAGGAGGGGCTTCACCCCCGAGTCGATACGCGACTTTTGCGACCGGATCGGGGTGGCGAAGAAAGACAGCATGGTGGATATGGCGCTGCTGGAGCACTGCCTTCGCGAGGATTTGAACGTGAAAGCCCAACGCAGGATGGCAGTGCTCGACCCGATTAAGGTAGTGATAGAGAACTACCCCGAAGGTGACGTGGAAATGCTGGAAGCGGCCAACCATCCTCAAGACGAGTCGGCTGGAATTCGGCAAGTGCCCTTCAGCCGTGAGCTTTACATCGAGCGGGATGATTTCCGCGAAGAGCCGCCACGCAAATTCTTCCGCATGTCACCGGGTCGCGAGGTGCGTTTTCGTTACGCCTACTTCATCACCTGCAACGAGGTTGTAAAGGATGAAAACGGCGAAGTTATTGAGCTGCACTGCAGCTACGACCCCGCAACCAGGGGCGGCGACTCCCCCGATGGGCGCAAGGTGAAGGCGACGATCCACTGGGTCTCCGCCGCCCACGCGGTGGACGCCACGGTCCGCCTCTACGACCGCCTCTTCTCGATTGAGAACCCCACCGGAGTAAAGAGCGAAGAGGATTGGCTGGACAATCTAAACGAGAACTCATTGAAAACATTGGAGAACTGCAAGCTGGAGCCATCGTTGGCCCAATACGTACCGGGTGAGAAGGTTCAGTTCGAGAGGCTTGGTTATTTTTGCGCCGACTCGGAGGAGCACAACTGGGCCATGCCGGTCTTCAACCGTGTGGTGCCGCTTCGTGACTCTTGGGCCAAGCTGGATAAGAAGTAAGGGGCTACGGACTAGCGGGCTGGCTATTCGGCAAGTGTTTCAGCCAGCCTTTCGACGACAATTTCAAGATACTCCGGGCGCATCGAGCAATAGCGCCCGTTTTCTTTTTCCCCTTCAAGTTCAACCACTTTACTGACTTCAAAGAAGGTCGCGACCTCCTCCATCTCGCTTACCGGGAAGAGAACGTCGTCCTCAAAGCCGATGAAGAGTGAAGGCACTTCAATCGTGCCGGGTTGTGGCCGATTCGGGTGATTTTTTAGCGCCATCTTCTCCAGCAATCGCGTCAATTCCTTGGGGTCGGCCTCCGGCGCACCCAGCGCAACGGCAATCCCCCCATACCGCTCCTGCCCGAAGCGCATGAATACCCTCGGCGGCAGACTATAGAACCGGTTCACCGCTGTGCAGCCGATGACAAGGGAGTCAACAGCCTCGGGGGCCTCAAGCGCCGCCCTGTAGGCGAGGGTTCCCGCCATACCCTGCGAGTAGAGCGCCACCTCCCTCCCATTGGAAATATCCATCTCCTTCAATAGCTTCACAAGCTGAGCAGCTCCGTCGATGGTTAAATAGATATCCCTTCCCAAGGGATTCAAAACAAGAGTAGCGATCCCCTTTTCATCGAGCCGCTGGGAAAGAGGTGCAAAATCACCAGACCCCATCCCCACGTCGGGAAGGATCACCACCAGCGGCTGATTCCTTTTCGCGCTGCCAAGCGGTCTCACGGGAGAATCCTCCCGAATTGCCGAGGTTTCATCCTCCCCACCGAAGAGTCTTGGGTAAAAGTTGTAGGTGAACCCCGCCCGGACCTCGTGACTATCATCGACGTCAACTATGGGGCTATCGGTTATCTCGGAAGAATAGCGATTGTAGCGGTAGCTGGCCTCGAAACCCCAGGACTCGGTGACCGCCCAGCTAAAGGTTGTACGCAAGAAAGTATTGAACGCTGCATCGGGTTCGTAGCGGGGTCGCGAAGCAGTGGTCTCGTCGCTCTCCACGCCAAAATAGTAATCGGTGAACCCCTCCCCCATGTACTCCACGCCCCCGGCAAGCTCAAGAAAGTGGCGCTCTGACAGGGGAATTCCCGCCTCCAACTCCAGCTGTCCGCGCTGTCCGTCGTGTACTCCCAGAATGTCCTGGAGCAGCAAAAGCTCCAACTCAAAGATGGAGATGCCGGTCGAGACCGCCAACCCCGCGTAGAGGGTGCCGTCGCGCTCCTCCATATATTGAAGTTCCCCGGAGGAGTCGCCCGGGTCGTAGCCGTCAAAGCCGTATTCGGAGACCAGCCGACCCTTGAGGAAAGGAGTTGTGCCGGTGGAGAGAAAGCGCCAGGAGAGCTGGCCGTTCCTGAAGGAAAAGTCTTTGTACTCCGCTTCCATGTAGGGGAGCGGGAGAAAGGTGAAATCCGAACCTACGTAGACCCTGGACTTGTACCTGGCGGCGACGCCGAGGTTGATCTCGGCAAAATCGCTTGCCCTCGCCTGCCCCACCGTACACGCAGCCACGAGGAGGAGTGCGAGAAGGGAGTGGCGGCCAAAGCCCACGGCCAATCCCATGGTCACCCCCACAGCGCCGTAACCACGTCGCTCAGGAGTTGCTCCAATCGTCGCCGTCATCTTCCCTGTCAGCAGGACCCTTGCAGGTAGCCAGGTCCAGAGGAGTTTCCGGATCCTCGCCATTCCAGGGCAGCGTCACGAGAAAACGGACACGCACACACCCCTCTTCGGGCCAGGGCGAAGGGGGCGTATTCCACTTTCGCAGCGCCAGATGCGCGCCCGGTGCGATATTTTCAAAGATATCAAGCCGCGCGTCCCCCGAGCGGGCGCTCTCCTCGCCCTTGACGATCTTGCCGATTACAGCATAGGAACCTGCATAGAGGGAGTTGCCATCTTCAAGGGGGGCGACCCGTCTCACCGACACGGTCTTAAAGGGATTGATACCGAACCCTTTCAACTTCTTGACCAGCGGTTTTGGCAGGTACTCGCCCTTGACCGCCTCGAAGTTCAAGCAACCGGTGCAACCGCAGCGCAGCGCGGCGCCCTCCTCCATCATTTCGTAGTAGCGGCGGGTGGCCTCCTTATCAAACTCCACCTCCCACCGTCCGATATTCATTTTCATCAATTCTCCAGAGACCTCAAGCGCACCTGTCCAACCGGCTTGCCGGGCAGCTTCAATATCCTGTTCACCCTGAGCGGTCCGCCCCACTCCTGGACCGGCCCCAAATCCTTGTAGATTATACGAGCCCCATGTGACGCCACCGAATCCGACGCCTTTTGCGGCGCTACTATAAGCGAGCCCATGGTGGGCGCCCACACCTTCACGCTCTCTCCACGTAATTGCTTGCCATCCACCGCTTCCAGCACGTTAAGCAATACGTCAGGCCTGTAGGTCAGCGAACTGACACCCCACCCCGCAAGGATGAGATAGGGGGAACCCCCATCGGCCACCCGCCTGAAACCTATCTCCCACACCGACTCCAGCGCCTGGCGCTCCACCTCCGCCAGCAGCTGTTCCCTGCTTATTTCCCACTGGGTCAGAGTGTTTTCCCTCACCATCGCCCAGTGCAACGGGCAACTGGCCTGGATGGCTACAGCGACGCCGTCGTCCGTCTCCTCGGCGACGAGCCCCTCCCACTCATTTACTATCGTCTGGCGCAGCAGCACATCGCGACCACAAAAGCAGGTGAAGGGTCTCACCTCCATTGCAAGCTCGGTCGTGACATCGCGCCAGAACTCCTCCCACTCACCGGGCGAGCCCTCGAAGAGCTCACCCCAAACGTCGAAATAGAGAGGCAACGTTCTACCAGTGGCGGGGTTTTTGAGCAACACATGATCGCTAAAGCTCTCGACCTCCACCCGGTCGCCATGCTTCTTCATCCAGCTCAGCATTTCAAGATACTGATCGAGCTGGCGCGAAGCGTCGTAGACCAGCATCTTGGCCCCGCCACGCAGCCCCGCGCCCGAGGTGACCGAGTCGAGCAGCGCATCCTCCAGCACGGCGTCTATGGCGATGGGACCCTTGGAGAAGCGGATGAAACCGGAGCCATCGAAGTAATCCAGCTCCAAAATAGCCGACTCTATACTGGCGGCTTTCCTGAAATCCTCCCTGGTGATCCTGAGCCAGGCCGAACCGCCCCTTTTCTCCAACGCATAAGCAGCCACCGGCATCCATTCGCGGCAACCGCCAACGCCTTCGGCGTAGTGGCCTTCGCCAGGGGGGCAGACTTTAATCCAACCATCCCCAACCTCGGGCAGGGGCTGTGTTACCACTTTTAGCTCTCCCCCACCCTTGAGCCTTGTCACACCGTCGGTCCCCGACAGCCTGTTTATCTCCGCCTGATTGGCGACCACCGTGGACATGGCGGAAAAGAGGCTCCGCTTACCCATACGCCGCGCGCCATCAAGCAAAATGCCCTTGGCCTCGTCGTAGCGCTCGCCCCCCACCAGTTTTGCCGCCCACGCCGCGTAGATATCTTCGAGAAAGTACACCCTGCCCTCAACATTCAGGGTGGGGTCATCCTCAAGAATTGTCACGGCATCGGAGAAACGTTCAAGTTGATAGAGGCATTCGGCCTTGAGGGTGACCACCTCGGCGAGCAGGGCCGTGCGGGGAGGCACCTCATCCAGATATTTCAGGGCTTCATTGAAATTGAGGCTGTCAAAGGAGTCCCAGGCGAGCCGGAGCATCCCCCGTGCTTCGGCGTCGGCTTCGCGTCCCTCGACACCGTAAACATTCACGGCAAAGAGGAGCGCGGCGACGAATAATGCGCCAGCCTTCAATAGCCTCACTGGTCCACAACCTCCCCCAGGGTAGCCCTCAATACGTTCGGCACTTCAAACTCCTTCTGTCCAGCTCCGTAGCCCACGTTACCCACCACCATCCGGGGTTGCGCGCCCCACTCGTTGCAGTAATGGACCATCAGGGCCGCTCCAGTAGGTGTGGTAAGCTCGCCCTCCACCTCTCCGGGCATTACCGGTATCCCCTTCAAAAGCTCGAGGGTGGCCGGAGCCGGCACTGGCAGCACACCGTGGGCGGTGTCCACCTGCCCCGTGCCAAGGTGCAGCGGCGAGGAGGCGACTATATCCACGTTGGCCCACCTCAGCGCCTCGGCCGCCGCGACCGCGTCTACTATCGTGTCCGCCGCGCCGATCTCATGGAAATGCAGATCCTCCAACCCGACCCCGTGAACCTTCGCTTCAACACGGGCGATGCTCATTATAACAGCAATGGCGCCTACTTTTACCTCTTCATCCAATGGCGCCCTCTCGATGATTCCCAACAGGTCGGCCGGTCTGCGCAGCGGTTGGCCTGTGAGCGTCTCCACCGGCAAGCCCGTAGCGCTATCCACGACCTTGAAGCTGGTGGCCGGGATGCCTCCTTTTTTTACTTTTCCAATCTCGACAGCCACACCGTCAAGGCCAAGGGCAGCCACCGACTGGCTCAACACCTCGGGCGGCATGCCCAGATCAAGTATCGCTGCGACAAACATGTCGCCAGACACGCCCGACACCCCGTCAAAGTAGAGTATCCGCATGGTCATGGCCTACCCGTTCAACCCTGCGGCGCTTTTGCGATCGCTTTGGCGATTTATCATATCAGCCATCACACCGGCTCCAAAGCCATTGTCGATATTGACCACCGCCACGCCGGTGGCGCAGGAGTTGAGCATCCCCAAAAGCGCCGCGACACCGCCAAAGCTGGCCCCATAGCCTACGCTGGTCGGCACGGCGATCACCGGCACATCCACCAGCCCCGCAACGACCGAAGCCAGCGCACCCTCCATGCCGGCCACAGCCACGATAGCCTGCGCCTCCTGGATCACCTTCGAGTGGGTGAACAAGCGGTGAATGCCCGCCACGCCGACATCGTAGACCCTCTCCACCCTGGAACCGAACGCCTCGCAGACCACCGCCGCCTCCTGGGCCACGGGAAGGTCCGAGGTGCCGGCGCAGAGCACCGCCACCAGCCCCTTGCCCGCAGGAGCCCTCCTATTGAAGCCAACCACCCGGCACTGCTCATGATAAACGGCCTCGGGGACCAGTGACTTTATCGCCGCCGCCATCTCACCGGAGGCGCGGGTGCACAGGACGACATCACCCTTTTGGGCAAGCCCGCTAAAGATCGCAGCACCCTGCTCAGGGGTCTTCCCCTCACCGTAGATCACCTCGGGGTAGCCGGTGCGCATGCGCCTGCGATGGTCGAGCTTCGCGTAACCCAGCTCCTCAAAAGACATACCGGAGAGGCTCTCTACCGCCTCATCCAGCTTGAGGCTCCCATCCTGCAAGCGCGTCAGCAGCTCACGTAAGGCTTCGGTATCCATATCTCGTCAAGTCCTCTTTATTCCAGGAGTTTGTTGAAAAACCCCGGATATCCTCCGATTGACGTTGTCAGGGGCGAAAAACGATCCTCGAAATACTTATTTCGTATGCCTGCGGTCATTTTTCTTCCCTTCCTAGCCCTCGAAGAATCTTCAGGGTTTCCAGTTTATCGTCTCGTTGAACGATCCCATTCGGTAGCCTTCAAGGTCAACAGTCGCGTGATTAAAACCAGCCGCCTTTACTGTCGCTATCGCCTCTAAACGCACCTTGCCGAATATTTTTTCAAAATCATCGGGGGAAAGCTCAATCCGCGCCACCTCACCGTGGTAACGGACCCTGAAGTTGGAAAACCCCAACCGCTTGAGCCCCTCTTCAGCCTTTTCCACCATCAAGAGACGCTCACCGGTCAGCGCCACCCCATAGGGCAGCCGGGTCGCAAGACAAGCCATGGCGGGCATATCCCAGGTGGGCAGCCCGTAATGCTTCGACGCCTGGCGCACCTCGCGCTTGTTGAAACCGCACTGCACAAGCGGGCTTATCACGCCAGCCTCTTTCACCGCTCGCGCTCCCGGCCTGTAGTCGCCCTTGTCCTCGGCGTTGGAGCCATCGAGCAAGTGCTCAATCCCTTCCAACTCAAGAATAGCCCGAAACTCCCCCAAGATCGCCTTCTTGCAATGGTAGCAGCGGTCCAGGGGGTTGGCACGGACAACCGAATCGGAGAGGACGTCCAGCTCCTTCACTATCTGGCGCACGCCCAGACTGGCGGCCAGTTCCTTGGCCCTCTTCGTCTCCGACGCAGGATTGAGGGCTGAAACAGCGGTTATGGCAACCACCTCGCCGCCCAACACCCGCGTCGCCACAGCGAGCACCAGGGTGGAATCCACCCCGCCCGAAAAAGCCACGGCGACCTTTCCCAGCCCGCCTATGGTCTTGTCAAGACACTCTATTTTGCTCTTCAGGCCCTTCAGCGTGGAGTCGATGGGGCTACCCTCCACTCTCTTCGTCACCGCCATCCTCATCGTCGAGGATGGACGCGACCAGTTTTTCAAGATTGACCTTGTCTTGAAAGAGGTCCCTCGCCTTCTCAAAATCGTAGACCTCGGTCTTCTCCATCAGCTCTTCGGCCCGGTCAAACGCCTGCTGGGCGTAAAGCTGCTCCAGAGCACCCCATCTGGCGTCGGCGAGGTATTTGAGGTCCATCTCCTCGTCGAACATCGCAACCTTCAGCCTGGGCTGGTTGACCAACCCCTCCAGGGTGTCCAGTTCATCCTCGTTGATGAGGTCGAAGTAGGTCTCGCCTACCAACTCGCCGGTATTGTCGTCCGCGCACTTTATGCACATGCAGGCCACAGGCCCCTGATCGGTCTGCTCCACAAGCCAACCCACGCCGACCGTAGCTTTCGCCTTGGCGAGACCATCAATCAGATCGGCGGTGGACTTTACGATAACCACCGTCTCCGAGCCATTTCCCAGGTCCAGGGTCACACAGACCAGCGCGTAGGCGGCCTGATCAAGATAACTCTTAAGCTCTTCGGATAATTTCAATCTTCCCTCTCCACAGCTGGCGCAGGTTGCGCAAATTGCATGAGGCGAGTGGTAAGCCACCCGGGGTGGCTTGCACAGAGAAAATGATCGGCGCCTCCCACAAGGTGAAACTCCGCATTGGGCAGCCCCGCCATCAACGCACGCCAATACCGTCCGGGCGCTATGAAATCCTTCCCGCCCGCCACCACAAGGGTCGGCACCGTGATCTTGCCCAGCTCCCCTCGCATGTCAGTCGTCATCAACTCATATAATATTTTGACCATCGTGGGCCGGTCGGCCAGGGCAAGCATATCTTCAACCAGCTCAAGCGCTTCGGTGCCCGACACCAGCTTCTTCAAGCTCAGTCCCGCGTTGAACTGGAGAAACTCGGCGACCAACCTGCCGACCACCCCCTTCAACAGCCAGGAACTCTTGCCCCTCCAGCCCTCCCCCCAACAGGAAGAGGTACACAGCAGCCCCAGTTTTCCAACCAGCTCGGGGTAGCGCAACGCGACATTGAGAGCCAATGTCCCCCCCATCGAGTAGCCAACCAGCGTCACTTTCCCTAGCCCAAAACTACGTATTTTCTCCGCTATCCAGTCGCCATAGGAGTCCAGCACCCTGCCCGGAGGAGAAAAAATTGGCTCCAGACCGCCAAAACCTGGCAACGTGAGAGCGAAAACGTGATATTCTACGCTCAGTCCGGGTTCTTGGAGGAACCACATGCGGCCATCGACCCCGAGACCATGCACCAAGACTATCGGCTCTTTGCCAAAGCCACTTGATTCTATTTTTTCAGGAGTACCGTTTTGAGACATTCCAAAGCCCTGTTGCTTTTGCTTCTTTTGGTTTCGTTGACCGCGTCGCCGCTTTTCGCCACAGAAAGGCCACCGTCGGCCTCCAACGGCAACGTGCGCATAGGCGACAAAGCACCCGCCTTCGATCTTACCACCATCGACGGCAAAAAAGTGAGTATGGAGGAGTCCATAGGCAAAAAGGCCACCATCATCGTCTTCTGGAGTTTCTTCTGCTTCCCCTGCCAGGCCGAGATGCCCATACTGCAGGCGATGTACGATGAACTCGTCGCCGACAACGTGTCGCTCATCGCCATAAGCCTCGACGGCCCCCAATACGACGATCTCGTGCTGCCCTTCCTCAAAGAGAACAAGATCACCTTCCCCGTCGCCTACGACAGGGAGACGGCGGAATTTTTTGAGACAGCCGATAAATTCGGCGTGGTCGGCACCCCCTCCACCTTCATCCTCGACGACACGGGCCGCATTCGCTTCATGCACCTCGGCAGGCTGGAGGCTTCAGTGTTAAGGGGGATCATCGACAGTGTGGACACCAAGAGTTTCTGTGCCGACATCATCAAGACCACCTCATCCAAAAAGGTCCCCGACGTTTCAGCGGACAAAGAAGAATAGCACCACTCCCTGCGCGCTGTCCCCCCCGGCTCCCGGCAAACCGCCCTCCATTTGCCTGCAGAAGAGTAAATATTTTTTTACCCGCCCCACCACAATTCCCTGCCCCGCAACGCTGCCGACTTCTAATCTGGATTATATATTCAGCGTAACTAACTAAATATGCAATACATTTAAAACACACACAAATAGCCGGTGTATTCTACGGTATTTAAGTAATAGTTTGGTCAACTTTCTTGACCTTCCGGGAGTATAAAGGTATAAATATACCACCCAACAGATAAACAATTCCCCGGAGGAATACTATGAATTGGAAACCTGAAACCATCGCGGTCCACGGCGGGCAGATACCCGACCCCACCACCAGGAGCCGCGCAGTCCCGATCTATCAAACCACAAGCTATGTCTTTCAGGACAGCGAGGACGCAGCCGCTCTCTTCGGCCTGAAACCCGAAGTCTGGGCGCCCAGGCTCAACCTGGACCAGGAGGGGCTGCGCCCCGAAGACTTTGCGCCCGAAGCCACGGGAAACATCTACACGCGCATAATGAACCCCACGACCGATGTGCTGGAAAAGCGGCTGGCCCTGCTCGACGGCGCTATCGGTGCGCTGGCTACCGCTTCAGGTTCCGCAGCCGTCAGCTACGCCTTCCTCAACGTCTGCTCCAGCGGCGACCACATAGTCAGCTCCACCGGGCTTTATGGCGGCACCTACAACCTGCTGCGCCACACCCTGCCACAGTACGGCATCGAAACCACCTTTGTGGATACGTTAAAGCACGATGAGGTCGCGGCGGCGATCACCGACAGGACCAAGTGCGTGTTCGTGGAATCAATCGGCAATCCCGGGCTGGACGTACCCAACTTCGAGGCGCTCTCCAAAATCGCCCACGACGCCGGCATACCGCTGTTCGTGGACAACACCGTACCCACCCCCTATCAGCTGAACCCCGCCGAATATGGGGCCGACATTATTCTCTACTCCCTGACCAAGTTTTGCGGCGGACACGGCAACTCCATAGGCGGCGCCATCGTCGATGCGGGAAACTTCGACTGGAAAAGCTCGGACAAGTTCCCCGTCTTCACCGAGCCGGACCCCTCCTACGGAGGAATAGTCTGGGCCGACGCGGTGGGCAAAGCCTCCTTCGTCATCCGCGCACGCACCAATCTGCTGCGCGACATCGGGGCCTGCCTCTCGCCCTTCAACAGCTTTCTCATCCTCCAGGGACTCGAAACGCTGCACCTCAGGATGGAACGCCACTGCGAAAACGCCCTGAAAGTGGCCCACCACCTCAAGAACCATCCCAAGGTGGAGTGGGTCAACTACCTCGGCCTGGAGGAACACCCCAGCCACGCGAGAGCCAAGAAGTATCTGAAACACGGCTTTGGCGCGCTCCTGGGCTTCGGCATCAAGGGTGGCCTGGACGCGGGCAAAGCCTTTATAGACAACCTTGAGCTCTTCAGCCATCTCGCCAACATCGGCGACGCCAAGAGTCTGGCGATCCACCCCGCCTCCACAACCCACTCCCAGCTAAACCCTGAGGAGCAGAAGCTGGCGGGGGTGACGCCCGACTTCATCAGGCTTTCGGTCGGTATAGAAAACATCGACGACCTCCTTGGAGACCTGGACAAGGCGCTCGGTTAAGAACCTTATCAGCTATAAAAAGTTATAAACGGCCCTGGCTACAATAGCCGGGGCCGTTGTAATTTCCGCCACATCCGCGTAGAGTTATGAACTTCTCGAAACAGTGAGCCGCAGCGGAGCCCCACCCCGATGAAACACATCACACTCCTCCTTCTCGCGATACTTTTTGCCGGCCCGAGTCACGGTGAAACGCTTACCCTTGACAAGGCACTGGAAATTGCGCTTGAAAACCACTACGACATCAAGCTGGCGAGGGAGGAATCTTCACGGCTCAGTGGTCAGATAACCGAGGTGCGCTCCGCCGTGCTGCCACAGCTATCCTTCGAGGCGACAGCCGGGACCGGTTACGACGAGAGCTTCGCCAAGCTGCTGGGGACCAGCGCAACCCAGATAAATTTTCACGAAGCCAAGTTCACGGCCACACAGCTGCTCTATAGTTGGGGCAAAGCCTACAACGCCATCGACGGCGCCAGAATTGAAAAGAAGCGGGCTAAAATCGACATCATCATCGCCAGGCGGCTCGTTAAACTCGCCGTCCACAATGGCTACTATGACCTGCTGCTGGCCCATCGCTTCGTGGCTGTGGCGCGCCAGCGGGTCGAGCAGCGCCAGGCCCATCTCGACGCAGCACAGAAGAGATTTGACGCAGGCGTATCCAACGAGTTCGAGGTCATCCGCGCCCGCGTTGACGTGGCAAACGCCCTGACCCCCGAGATAGAAGCGCGCAATCTCGTTAAAATCGCCGAGGCCAGTCTCAACAACATCCTCGCCCGCCCCCAGCAAAGCTCCATAGAACCCAAGGGAGAGTTGGAATACGAACACCTCGCCCCCCCAACGCTGGACCAATTGACCCGGAAAGCCCTGGCGAACCGGCCCGAACTGGAATCGCTTGACTACTCGCTCCAATCCGCCCGGAAGCTGCTGGAGATAAACAGCGCCGACAACAAACCCACCCTGGTCGCCCTGGCCTCATGGGGGGTCGCAGCCGAAGAGGTGAACAGGCTGGACGAGGACGCCGAGGTCTGGCAGGCGGCGATAAAGCTGGAGATACCCTTTTTTGACGGCCTCTCCACCAGCGGAAAAGTGGAGCAATCCCACTCCACCATCCGAAGCCTTGAGATTCGCAGACGCCAGCTTGAGCAACTGATAACCCTGGAGGCCAGAAACGCCCTGGACTCGCTGGAGGTCGCCCAACAGGTCTTTGAGGCCTCCACCGCCACCATAGGCCAAGCCAAACGGGCGCTGGAAATGGCCCAGATATCCTTTGACAACGGGCTCGCGACCACGCTGGACGTCACCGACGCCGAGTTTGGCCTGACCTCGGCGCTGACCGATCAGGCAAAGGCGATGCGCGACTACATGAGCGCTAAGGCGGCGCTCCTGGCGACCGCCAACGAACTCTAGGAGGCTGTTGCAAAACCCCGGATATCCTCCGATTAACAAAGGTTGACAATAGGAATCTGGCAGAAAAATCGGCTATTAGTAGTTGTCTGCCTATCTACTTATTCAGCCTGACTGGTCGTTGAGAAGCACTGAATTTTATTCGAGAACGAGGAAGGATATAAAAAATGACCGGAGGAATACTCAGCGTATTTCGAGGATCATTTTTTAGCCTGACGAAGTAAATCGGAGAAAAGGCAGGGTTTGTCAGC
>JAUVAU010000068.1 GCA_030591565.1 Deltaproteobacteria bacterium
GCGAATTCATGGCCGGTTCCGTCCCGGTCTCCGTGCGCGTGGGCGAGCAAGTGGTGAGCTGGGGCGAGAGCCTGTTCTTGCTTAATGGAGTATCCTCGGCTCAGGGCCACGTCGACGCCACCGCCGCTAACGATCCCGCCGCCGAGCTCAAGGACATCTTTCTCCCCTCTGGCCAGGTCTGGGTCCAGGCGGGCGTGACCTCTAACCTTTCGGTCGCAGGCTACTACCAGTGGGAGTGGGAAGAGAACCGTTTTGACGAGGCGGGCTCCTATTTCAGCACCGACGATTACCTTGACAACGCCGGCCTGCTCCTTGTCCTGCCGGGACCGATGATGCTGTCTCGTGGGGAAGATAGCGACCCCTCGGATTCGGGGCAGTATGGCGCGGCGGTCCAGTATATCGCCGAGGGCCTAAACGACACCGAGTTCGGTTTCTACTACATCAACTACCACGAAAAAACGCCTGCGTTCGATGTTGACTTTGGCGCTGGCACCTACGCACTAACGTATGCGGAAGACGTAAAGCTCTACGGCGCCAGCTTCTCCACCGTACTGGGCGGTACGAACGTCTCCGGTGAGTTCACCTTCCGGGATGGCTTCGTGGTCAACAACCCCATGTTTGCCCCCGTAAAAGCCGATCTCATCCAGGGGCAGGTTTCCATTTTCCACTTCGGAGGCGCAGGCTGGTTTTGGGATGACTCGCTACTTTTGGCCGAGGTGGGCTTCAACCGCGTGCAGGGCATGGAAAACGCAGAACTCATGTCTGACAAGTTCGCCTGGGGTGGTAAGGTCAAGTACATCCTGAAGTACTTCCAGGTGCTCAACGGGCTCGACATCAACGTGCCGCTCAGCTACAAGTTCAGCCCCAAAGGCGTATCCTCCGTGCTGGGGACCTTCAATGAAGATGATGACATAGCCTCGATCGGCATGGACTTCACCTACATGAACAACTACACCTTCGGCATCACCTACACCGATTACCTCAACAACGCCAAGGACCATAAGAAGGCCGACAGGGATTTCCTGGCCGTAAAGTTCAAGTACACCTTCTAGGCTGAACCGGGATAGGTTTAACTGATACCAAACAAATGAGGAGAATATAGATGAAGAAGCTACACCGTTTTAAGATAGGAACACTCGGACTGGCCGCCATGCTTGTGGTAGGCGCAGCCCAGGCGGCTGTCAGCCCCGCTGACGCCGAAAAGTTGAAAAATGAACTCACCCCTTTCGGTGCCGAGCGCGCCGGAAACGCCGACGGCACCATCCCCGCGTGGGAGGGTGGCCTCACAGGCGTGCCCGAAGGCATAGATTACAAACCCGGCGACTTCCTGCAAGACCCCTTCGCCGACGACAAGGTGCTCTACAGCATCACCGCGGCCAATCTGGATCAGTACAAGGACAAACTCAATCCGGGTCAGGTCGAGATGTTCAAGAAATACCCCGACACCTACCGGATCGACGTCTACCCGACCCGCCGCACCGCGGCAGCGCCCGAGTGGGTTTATGAGAACACCTTCAAGAACGCCACCCGCACTAAGCTGACCGAGGACGGCCTCGGTATGGAGGGCGGCTATGGCGGCACCCCCTTCCCGATTCCCCAGAACGCCGAGGAGGTGGTCTACAACCACATCGGGCGCTGGAAAGGCGAGGCGTCTTGGGCCACCGTCACCGCCGGTTTGGTCCTTGACGATGGCACCTTCTCCGTAGCAGGCGGTGGATTGACCTACGAGAAGTTCCCCTACCACCTGAAGGGTGGGAAGCCTGGAGACAACGACGGTGACGTCTGGTGGATATATCAGTCCATGGTGACCCCCAAGCGCCGCAAGGGTGAGCTCCTGGTGGTTCGCGACAACATGAACCCCACCAAGAACGAGCGCAAGGCGTGGCAGTACCTGCCGGGCCAGCGCCGCGTACGTCGCGCGCCGACCATCGCCTACGACACCCCCAACCCCAGTGGCGCCGGGCTCAACACCTACGACGACGCGAACCTCTTCAACGGCGCGCTTGACCGCTACGACTGGAAGTTGTTGGGCAAACAAGAGGTGTACATCCCCTACAACTCCTACAAGGCCGAGCTCGCCACCATCAAAGAGTACCTGACCCCCTACCACAGGAATCCCGACGTGATGCGCTGGGAACTGCACAGGGTGTGGGTGGTTGAGGCTACTCTCAAGGAAGGCAAGCGCCACACTTACTCCAAGCGGACGCTCTACATAGACGAGGACTCCTGGCTCTGCGTCCTCACCGACCGCTACGACGGCAAGGGCAACCTCTGGAGGACCGGCGTGCAGAACGGCGTAAACTACTACAATCTACCGGGCTACCGCGAGGCCAGCCGTGCCGATTACGACTTCCAGTCCAGCTCTTACGCGGTGAACGCCATCTTCAACGAACAGTCCAAGTTCGTCTTCTTCGGCGATGTCGACGACAGTATGTTCACTCCCGAGACCTTGCGGCGCAAAGGTCGCCGTTAGAAGTGTAGCGATAGGGGTTGAACAAGACCTCGGATGCTACGACATTGTAGATAATATGTGTTAGTGGGGCCCCGGCAAGGGGCCCCACTCTCTTGTTTGAAAGTGAGACACCGATGAGAACTTGTATCAAGGCGGTATTTACCGGTTGCCTGGCATTGGTCGCCATGACCGGCGTAGCTGCCGAGCCCAACCTCAACGATCTGCTGTCGCGTCCGGCGGACAAGACCTCCCGGATCGCCGTCTCGCCCCTTATGGACGCAACCCGCGCCGGGAGCAGGTTGGTCGTGGTCGGCGAGGCCGGACGGATTGGCTACTCCGACGACAATGGGACCACCTGGAGTCAGGCTGAGGTGCCGGTGAGCATCACCCTCACCGCAGTGACCTTCCCGACCCCCGAGAAGGGGTGGGCGGTGGGGCATGACGGAGTCATTCTTAACACCACCGACTCCGGCGCTACCTGGAAGATGCAGCTCGACGGCTCTGCAATCAACGAGATGATGCATAAGCAGATCTCCACGTTGGTCGAAGAGGCAAAAGCCCGCCTCTCCGCAGCATCTGAGGATAACCGGGAAGAGCTGGAAATTGAGTTGGAAGATTTGGAGTATTTCCTCAGCGACGCCGAGATGGGTGTCAGGGAAGGTCCCACCCGTCCCTTCATGGACGTCTGGTTCGCCGACGACAAACTCGGACTCGCCATAGGTTCTTTCGGGATAATCTTCCGCACCGTGGACGGCGGCGAGAACTGGGAATCGATACTGGGCAAGATGGACAACCCAGACGGCTTCCACTACTACGCGATAACCCACTCCGGCGACAGCCTCTACATCGTCGGCGAGATGGGGATGCTCTTTCGCTCCGACGACCTCGGGGCCAGCTGGACGCGGCTGGATTCGCCTTATGAAGGCTCATTTTTCGGCATCGTCGGCCACTCCGCTGGCGACTTCGTCCTCACCTACGGCCTGGGCGGCAACACCTTTCGCTCGGAAGACGGCGGTGTAAGCTGGAGCAGGGTGGATAAGCCTAAGGGATCGGCCCTTTCCGCCGCTTCGGTAAGAGCTGACGGCACTGTCGTGTTGATCGGCTACAACGGTCAGGTAATGCATAGCGATGTTGGGGGACATAAATTTTCACCGCTGGCGGGCAGGTTCCCCGGGAGCGTAGCTGTGTTGGAATTGGATAACGGCGAGTATCTTGTTGTGGGCGTCAGGGGACTGACCCTCGCGCGGCTCGGCATATAAATAGGTCGAAGGAGGTCAGTAGGTCATGATGCAGGAAAAAAAGTTTTCAAAAAAACACGAGTTGGGATCTTGGTTGGAACGCGCGCTCTTTCACCACCGCGCCCTTTTTCTGCTTCTCTTTGCAGTGCTTACGCTGGTGCTCGGCTACCAGATGATCCAGCTGCGCCCCGAGGCCAGCTTTCTCCGGATGATCCCCACCTACCACCCCTATATCCAAAACTACCTGGAGCACGAAAAAGATCTGAAGGGGCTGGGCAACACGGTGCGCGTCTCGGTGGAGACCACCGAGGGCGACATCTTCGACGCCGAGTACCTGGAAGTGCTCCGAAAGGTCACCGATGATGTGTTCTTCATCTCCGGCGTTGATCGTCCGGCGGTAAAGAGCCTGTGGACGCCGGTAACGCGGTGGACCGAGGTGACCGAGGAGGGTTTTGCCGGTGGGCCTGTCATTCAGGACACCTACGACGGCTCGCCCACTGAAGTGAGGCAGATGCAAGCCAACGTCTTTAAATCCGGCGAAATCGGCACCCTCGTGGCCAACGACCTGAAATCCTCCATCGTATTCGCGCCCCTTCGCGACCTCGACCCGGAAACCGGCGAGCCGCTGGATTACAAGGTGTTCGCGGAGAAACTCGAAGAGATTCGCACCAAATATCAAAATGACAAGATAAAGATCCACATCACCGGCTTCGCAAAGGTGGTAGGCGACCTGATCGAGGGCGCAAACCGGGTGGTGATATTTTTTGGCATCGCCTTCGTCATCCTGCTGGTCTTCCTCTACCTGAACGGCCGCTGTGCCCGCTCCACCGCGGTGCGTGCGGTCTCCTCGCTCGTGGCGGTGGTCTGGCAACTTGGATTGCTTAAGCTTTTCGGCTACGGGCTAAATCCCTACTCAATGCTCGTGCCCTTCCTGATGTTCGCCCTCGGGGTCAGTCACGGCATCCAGATGAACAACGCCATGGCCCACGAGCTGATGAACGGCTCCAGCAATCTATGGGCCGCGCGCCGCGCCTATCGTAAAGTCTATGTGCCGGGGCTTGCGGCGCTTTTGACCGACGGCATCGGTTTTGCCACATTGCTCATCATCGGCATTGGTGTCATTCAGGATATCGCCGTTGGCGCCTCCATCGGAGTGGGCGTGGTCGCCTTCACCGATCTCATGCTCCTGCCCATAATGATGTCCTACGTCGGTATGAGTAGTTCGGCAGTAGCGCGGATGAAGGCCAAGGAAGAACAAAAGACACATCCCGTGTGGAGGTTGCTGGCGAACCTGACCAAGCCCAAGGCTGCAGCCGTGGTGATCCTCGTCTCCGCCCTCGGTCTGGCGGGCGGCTGGGCGATCAAGCAAGACATCAAGGTCGGCGATCTGGACGCCGGAGCCCCTGAGCTTCGGCCTGATTCGCGCTACAACCTCGACAGCGCCTACATGACAGATCACTATTCGGCGTCGAGCGACGTCTTCGTCGTGATGTTGAAGACTCCCCTGGAGGGCAACAGCAACTACGGCGCGGTGGTCGCCGTCGATCAGCTTCGCCGCCAGCTCGAAGAGCTGCCTGGGGTGCAGGGCGTCGTAAGTTACGTCGAACACATGAAGCGCCTGAACTCGGCGCTCAGCGAGGGCAACCTGAAGTGGCTGGCGGTCCCCCGAAGTCCCGCGGCGCTCGACAACCTCGTGATGCGGGCGCCGAGTACCCTGGTCAACACCGAAGGCACGATGGCCCCGATAGTGGTCTACCTAAACGACCACAAGGCCGAGACTCTTGAAAACGTAGTCGCGCTGACCGAGAAGTTCGCCGCCGAGAACAACAACGAGGATTTTGAATTCCTCCTCGCGGCGGGCAACGCCGGGATAGAGGCCGCCACCAACATCGAGATAGCCAAGGCGCATGTGCGGATGACCGCGTTCGTCTACGCCGTGGTCTTCCTAGTCTGCCTCATCACCTATCGCAGCTGGCGCGGCGCGGTCTGCGTGGTAGTGCCGCTCTTTCTCACCTCGGTCCTCTGCGAAGCGCTAATGACCAAATTGGGCATCGGGATCAAGGTCGCGACCCTCCCGGTGATCGCAGTGGGTGTCGGCATCGGCGTCGACTACGGCATCTACATCTACAACAAGCTGCGCGCTCAGCTGGAGCTGGGCGAGCCCCTGGTCAAGGCGTATTACAATACCCTTCGCACCACCGGCACCGCAGTGGCTTTTACCGGCGTGACGCTGGGCATAGGCGTGGGCACCTGGGTGTTTTCGCCGATCAAGTTTCAGGCCGACATGGGAATATTGCTGACCTTTATGTTCGTGTGGAACATGGTCGGCGCGCTGGTGCTTCTGCCGGCGCTGGCTTGCTGGCTCCTGAAAAAACCCGACTCGGATAAAGGTCATGCCTCGAAAACCGATCAAGCAGTGGCCTAAGGCTTGGGATAGGAATCAAGATGGAAGAAAAAGTCGACAATGAAGTCCAAACGGACCCGAAAGAGAAGTACCTGACCCAGTACACCGAGACCGAGAGGATCATCCTCGAACGTCGCAGCGTACGGAAATACAAAAAAGAGCAGGTGCCAGAGTGGATGATAAAACGCATCCTCGAGACGGGCCGGTTCGCTCCCTCAGCCGGGAACTGCCAGCCTTGGAAGTTCGTGGTGGTGCGCGACCCGAAGATAATTGCTGAGATGACCGGGGATGTAGTCGACGGCTGCAAGAAATTCGCCAAAATGATCGACTACCGGCAGCCCGGAAAAGGTTGGAAGAGGCCCCTGGCCAATCTGCTCATCCGTCTAAAGCCCGCCGAGCTCCATCCCACGCCGTTCGGGGCCCTCAATCTGATCTCCGAGGGCCGTCTGGACCTCTACCACGGCGCGCCCACGGTGATACTGCTGTTCAAAGACGTGCGAGGCATAGGCAGTCCAGACCTCGACGGAGGCATCGCGGGGCAGAACATGGTGCTGGCCGCCCACTCCATGGGCCTCGGCACCTGCTGGGTGAGCTTCGCCAAGCTGATTTTTGAGCAGGGGAACAAATGGAACAAGTTCTTCGGCGTAGAGTATCCCTACAAATTCCTCACGAGCCTGAGCGTTGGTTTCCCCTTCTCCAAACCCGACGGGATGGTGGCCCGACAGACCCATGCCATCGACTGGTACGAGGACGGGGCCAAGGCGAGCATTATGTAAAGGAGCAATTATGAGCCTGATAACAAAAAAAGAGCGTCGATATATACCACGCTACGATCATCCTGCCGAAGTGACTCACGGGAAAGTTGAGATCGATGATCGAGCATGCACCGGGTGCAATCTTTGTGTGACGATTTGCCCGGCGGATGCTCTTTACCTTGTCGACAAGAAAGCCCGCATGAAAAAATCTCCTGATGACGAGTGCATGTTCTGTGGCGACTGCATGGCTATCTGCCCCGCCGACGCAGTAAGGATGGTCTCGGCCAATAAGAGTACCGGCTATTTCAAGACGATCGGTCAGGGTGCCCCCAAGACTCCCAGGCTCGACCCGAACTGGTGACGGATCTGACCGGGATAACCCTTACAAATATCGACGTGGTCATGGGAGAAGTGGTAGTTATCAGAGGCAAAGCGCCCACCACTCCCCGGACATTTAAGGGCGACTCGGTGATGGAGAGTGGAGCTCAAGTGTGCTACTGGTCGATCACGACTAATGAATTTTCCCCCACCAACAATGTAGTCGATGGAGCCTTCGACGAGCAGCTGCCCCTGGACGAGAATGGCTACTACACTTTAGTCGTGAGCCTTCCTGTCAATCGGCCGCAAAATGCCCATGAGAAGTTCGGCGTGAAGTGGATGGATTGTGGGGGGGGGAAGGGGCGACGGAGCCGGGAACTTTAACGACGGATTACTTATCATGCGAAACATGCTGTCCTCGCCGGAATTCACCCAAACGATACAGAATGTCTCCGTACCCGGCAAGGAAGCCAAAGTAATGGGAGAATATCTACCCGAGCTTACGTACATGAGCACCGAGGAGTTCGAGTCGCTGGGGCGGAAGTCTTGGAAAAAGTTGCCTTAACATTATAGAGTTGTAAGACAAGAAAAATACTCAAAACGCCCTGAGGACCGATCAACTTCCCGGGGCGTTTTGATCAATACACTGTAGCGAGAACCATAAGCGGTCGTTTATGACGCACTAGGGCCGCTCATGGGATGATTGTTCAAGATAGGAGCCTTTTTGAGGTGAAAAATTGCCTTCATGGCGTTAGGACGGTCAGTTAGTGAGGCCGATTTTATTTGTACACTCTAATTGTTTGGAAAGGCAAAGGGTAGCAGATGACTGTTATGCAAAAAATGGCTTATATGCTCGTTTCCACGTTGCTTTTATGTTTTATGGTTTTTACGGACATATCTTGCGCAAACGATGATCCTGGCCAATTGTCAGAACCGCGTCTTGCTCCACTTGGAGAGGCGGAATGGAACGACGACCAGTCCCGTCTGCTTACACCGCTGAAAAAACATTTCCCAGATGAGAAGGTCATCAACATTATAACAACCGTGGCTCGAAATCCGAAATTACTGGAAGCCTGGCTGTCTTTTAGCAGTCATGTACTTCAAACGTCCAGCCTTCCACCCCGCGACAGGGAGCTTCTCATTCTTCGCATCGGCTGGCTATGCCGCTCTGAATACGAATTCGGGCAACACACTTTGGTTGGAAAACAGGTAGGGCTTAGCGATAAAGAGATTCTTCGCATCACCAGGGGAGCGGATGCTGACGGATGGTCAGAATTCGATGCGGCGCTTATCCGCTCGGTAGACGAATTACACAAGGATGCCTTCATGACCGATGAAATCTGGCACGCTCTCTCCGCTGGATATAACGAAAAACAGATGTTAGATCTCATCTTTACCGTGGGACAATACAACCTGGTCTGCATGACTTTAAAATCATTGGGAGTACAACTCGATCAGGGTGTACCCGGTTTTCCTGAAGGAGCAGGCTTATAAAAGTCGATAAAACTTTTCTCGATGAAGCATAAGTCACGCCATCGCCATAATGGCACTACTCATGAAGCCGTTGCACTAGGTAAGACATCAGAGCCATGCCGGGAAGAGTTGGGCGGTGTGGTATGTGCCAAAAGCAGGCTTTTGCACACCTAAGCGTTAGCTTAATGATCTGGTAGCGTAAAAGTAGACACCCCCTTAGGCTATAATCAGCCGATAGAAGGAGGTGTTGAATTGAAGCGAAGAAAATACAGCCAGGAATTTAGGGAAGAAGCCATTAAGATGGTGATCGAAGAAGGCCACAGCGCCGCCGAGGTTGAACGCAACCTGGGCATGGGAGCCGGTCTTCTGGGTAGATGGATTCGTCAGCTTTATGCCCGGATTGCTTTCTTGGAAAAAGCGGACCCGGCAACCAAGTGTGGCAGCCGGGTCCTATAGTAACAGCCCTGTACGCTTTTGTTGCGAAAATGGCACTCACTCGGGCACTGTTATCGTTGCAGTGAACAGGCGCCCCATTCAGGCCATACCACAGGGACCTTCTATCTGTTGAAACGTGAGGCTGTCTTATTTATCTGGTCAGCCAAATTCCGTACAGGCATGAGTCTGTCAAAATTTAACAGGCTGCTGGAAGCGTTTAGCATTTTATCAACCGTTTTGATGCCAGTATCGGTGATTCGAGTCATCTGGTCGATCGTCTCTTGAGTACGCTCTGCGCTCTCTTCAACCCATTTTCTGGCTATGCGGTCAGCTTCTTCGCTCATCCTGCTGACCATGTGCATTTTCTTGGGTACGCAATTTTTAATCTGCGCAACCGAATCAAGATATCCGAGGCATATGCTACGGTTTGTGCGGACAAATTCGTTGGCTACGGCGCGTCCGGTCTCAGTCACGGTGCGCATGGAGCTATGCACATACTTGGTCATGTCGTTTTTGAAGCTGATTTTATCTTTAGCCGCTGCAGGCTTCGCCGTTACAGTCTTTTTGGTCACCGCGGGCTTTTTGGCTACTGCAGGCTTCGCCGTTACAGTCTTTTTGGTCGCCGCGGGCTTTTTGGCTACTGCGAGTTTCGCCGTTACAGTCTTTTTGGTCGCCTCAGGCTTTTTGGCTACTGCGGGTTTCGCCGTTACAGTCTTTTTGGTCGCCTCAGGCTTTTTGGCTACTGCGAGTTTCGCCGTTACAGTCTTTTTGGTCGCCTCAGGCTTTTTGGCTACTGCGGGCTTCGCCGTTACAGTCTTTTTGGTCGCTTCAGGCTTTTTGGCTACTGCGGGCTTCGCCGTTACAGTCTTTTTGGCCGC
>JAUVAU010000041.1 GCA_030591565.1 Deltaproteobacteria bacterium
TCCTGGCCGAAGCCAAGGAGCTGGGTTTCACCATGAACGTGGGTACGGAAGCCGAGTTCTTCCTCTTCCACAAAGATGAACAGGGCACCCCCACCACCGTCACCCATGACGTTGCCGGTTACTTCGACGTCGATCCCGATGACGATGGCATCGAGTGCCGCCGCGAAATCATCGAGACCCTTGAGCAGATGGGTTTCGAGATCGAAGCCTCCCACCATGAGGTCGCCGAAGGCCAGCACGAGATCAACTTCAAGTACTCCGATGCACTTACCTGCGCCGACAACACCGTGACATACAAGTGGGTGGTCAAGACTATCGCCAAAAAATACGGCCTGCACGCCACCTTCATGCCCAAGCCCGTCTTCGGCATCAACGGTTCGGGCATGCACACCAACCAGTCCCTCTTCACCATGGAGGGTGAAAATGCCTTCTTCGATGAAAACGCAGAGCTGCAGCTCTCAGAGACCGCCCGCCAGTACATCGCCGGCATCGTCAAGAACGCTCGCGTCTTCTCCGCTGTGACCAACCCGCTGGTAAACTCCTACAAGCGCCTGGTCGCCGGTTACGAAGCCCCCGTCTACGTTGCGTGGTCAGCTTCCAACCGCTCCGCCCTGGTCCGCATCCCGGCCAGCCGCGGCATGGGGACCCGCACCGAGGTCCGCTGCCCGGACCCGACATGCAACCCCTACCTGGCCTTTGCAATGATGCTCAACAGCGGCCTTGACGGCGTAAAGAACAAACTCGAATGCCCCGCTTCCACAGACGTGGACATCTTCGAGATGACCCCGGCTGAAAAAGACGACGCCGGCATCGCGAGCATGCCCGCCAACCTGGAAGAGGCAATTGACGTGCTGGAAGCGAGCCCGCTCGCCAAGGACACCCTGGGACCGCACATCTTCGAAAAATTCATCGAAGCCAAGCGCAGGGAGTGGGATGCCTACCGCATCGCAGTCACCGACTGGGAGATTGAGAACTACCTGGCTATATACTAGGAAGCAGCACCACCGATAATCGTAAAGGGGCCGCGTTCCGCGTCATGTGGACACGGCCCCTTTTTTATTTAGAGCAGTCGCCCACGCGGGGCCATGACCACAGGAAGCAAAAAAGGCCACCCGGTTGATCGGGTGGCCTCATGCTGTTGACAAAGATAGACAAAAAGAAGTTGGCTGGAAAATTGTTTATTCGCAATCTACTTACTCAACCTGACAGATCGCTGACAGGGGTTGGATTTTCTTCGAGGCAAGTTTTCAGGACAGAAAACTTGGATGCGCATTAGCGCACCTTTAGGCGAGGCCCCGAGAGGGGCCGAGTCAATGAGGAAGGTGATAAGAAATAACCGGAGGAATACTTTGTCGTATTTCGAGGATCATTTCTTAGCCTGACGAAGTCAATCGGAGAAAAGACAGCCTTTGTCAGCGATCTGAGGGGGTTGCGACTAGAGGACTGAAAGCACGTCCTCATAGGAGACCAGCCCATCCGAGGCCTTCATCAGACCATCATCGGAGAGGGTGCGCGTGCCTTCGGCTTTCAGTATCTCGCGCATCGACCTTTCGGGGGTGCGATTGATGATCAACTGCTTCACTTTATCGGTGGGATGCAGGAGCTCGAAGATGCCGACCTTACCGGCTCTTCCAGTACCGCCGCACCTGTCGCAGCCCTTGGCCGTGTAGACTTGGGGCTGCCTGCGCCCGGTGAGCCTTATGAGCCTCAGTAGCTGGTCGTCTTCGGGCGTCTGGGCCACGAGACAGTGGGAACAGAGCATATCCACCAGCCGCTGGCCCACAACCGCCAGAAGCTCGGATGCGATCAGGGAGGCAGAGGCCCCCATAACCGAAACCATTCGATCAAGGCAGGCCAACGCTCCGGGGTAGTCCACATGTCCAAGGACCAGGGCGCCGTTTTGCGAAGCCCTGAGCGCAGCCTTTAGCACCTGGGGCGAGGAGAGATCAGCGACCATCAGGTGATCCACATCCTGGGCCAGCATGGATTGAAGAAGCGCGGCCGAATCCAGCCCGGCTATTTCCATCGGGTCGAACTGCTCGACATTTTCAAGCTTTCTGCGTATGGGGCTCTCGATAGTAACCGTGCGAAGCTCCGGTGAACTAAGCTCGTCAAGCGTGGCGTAAATCGTCGCGGTCTTGCCGCTCGCCGGTGGGGACGCATAGATGATCAGTCCCTTGGGCTTGCTTATCACTTCGCGATACGCGGCAAGCATCTCGGGATACATCCCGAGTACATCCAGCGTCAGCGCCGCGTTGGCCTTGGGGCGCTCCATCGTGACAACCACCGACTCTCCATTACTGGTCGGCATGGCTGCGATGGTAACCCTGAAATAATCTCCCGCCAGCTTCGAGTCGAAAAAACCCTGGCGCGCAACGGTAACCTTCTCATCTATCGAAGCGAGGTCCTTTAACCCCTTCACGATATCTCGCGCGTGCCTCAGCGCCACCTCAAGGGGCGGCGAAAGGTGGGAATCCACTCTTACACGTATGGAGCCGGTGGAGTCCGTTCTCTTGATGTGTAGATTGGTCGCGCCCATGTTGGCTGCGGTGGTGAGGATCGCCTTGGCGACGTGGGAAGGTTTGAGGGCCGCGAGCATCTTGGAAAAACCGGGCAGGTTCATCGCACCTTCCGATTTATCAGTCTCGATATCAAGGGGGATATCGGACACAGTCGCGTCACTCACCTCTTCCTTTTCAGTCGGGAAGAGCTTTTCGAGCATCATCCTGATGCCGAACTGCGTGGAGACGACCGGGGAGACGTTCTTACCGGTCATGAAGCACAGCTCGTCGATGAGCTGATATTGGCGCGGGTCGGCCATCGCCACGGTGAGCACCTTGTCGCGAAGCTCCACAGGCACCACCATCTTTTCGCGCATGTAGCGCTCGGGCACCAGCGCGATGACTTCGGGCGGCGGCATGTACTGCTCAAGGTTGATGGAGGGAACTGAATGTTGACGCGAAAGGATCAGCTCGAGGTCTTCAGCGGTGACAAGCCCCCGGCGTATTATGACGTCGCCCAGCCGCTCGCCCGTTCTCTTTTGCTCCTTGATCGCCCCCTCAAGCTGTTTGGGGTCGATCAGGTCAAATTCTTCGAGCAGTTCACCGATCTTTTTACTCATCTTAAATCCCCTTATCCGTGGGCCTGAAACGGCCTCAGGATTTTTCCAGGCAGCCCATGCTTTCGAGTCCGCTGACGAATCGTACGTATATATTCCGCGAAATATTGGCGGCAGAATCTATGTATCTGCGTACCATCGCTTCAGCGGCCAGCGAGTCGGCCAGCGCTTCCTGGGGCTTGTCAACCACCGCGGCGGCCCCCGCCTTCATTGCCTTTAACCGCACGGTGGTCAAGCCCATCTCGGTCCCGAAGACCAACGGAACGCCCGGCAACTTGGACACGAAGGTCTCAATATTGAGCAGCTCCGCCTCAACATCCGCTCCGCTTCCGTAAATCGCCACCGGGTAGTGCTGCTCAAGGTCCACTTTGGAAACTTCCTGGACCAGTTCTCTCAACCCCGTGACGGTTTTGGATTCTATCTCATAGTCATCGAAAACCTGCTTCAAGCCGCTCCTCACCGAGCCTATATTGTCGACGATGAAGACCTGGAGCGCGGGGCGGCTGATGCAAACTTTTCCGGCAGGCGCCTTGGTCTCGATATTCTCAAGGTCCACGGCAGTCACATCACGCTTGGCACGGGACATCGCCAGCTCTGTACGCTCTTTCGCCAAACCCCGCGCGGCATCCTCAAGCAAGCGCTCCTGTTCTTCAAGGGAAGCGTTGCGCAGACCCAGCTCCTTTTCACGCTCTTCAAGCTCGTTGAACCCCTGCTCAAGCTCGCCCTGCTTGTGCGCCAGCGCCTTTTCACGCTCTTCAAACTCGGCCAGACGCTGGTACATGGCGTTGCTGGTCTCAATCGCATCCTCGCGCAGCTGTTCAAACTGCTGGCGCTCTTGGGCCAACTGCCCTTTTTCGGTGGTGAGGGTGTCGATATGAGCGGCGAGGTCACTCTCAAGGGTCCGAATCTCGCCCTGTCTGACCTCAAGGCTTTCACTGTCCTGCGCCAACTCGCGTGCGCGCTCAAGTGACTCGGAAGCATTTGCCTCCAACATGCGCGCGAGCCGACCCTGCCCATCCAGGTTGTCCAGAAGATTTTCTTTCAGACGCTCAATTTCCGCAACACCCTCGGCGAACCGCTCCACCAAAGCCGTTATGGCTTCCTCACGCCCAAGCCTGACCTCGGGATCAACCGATGAATTCGAACCCTTTTCGACCAGATCGTCAGCCAAATAGTCCTCCACAAAATAAAACAAACGCAACAAATATCGCTGTTTAAGCAGTAACAGCAGTCCTAATGATAGCGCGTTCGGCGATTTTGCGCCACCATACCGAAAAGAGAGGTGCGATTAAGTCCAAGAAACAGCTATTTTACAGGATTTATCGACTCACAGGGCACTGCGGTTTGACAAAGGCCGCAACCTGCTACCTCTACCCCGTACTTTTCCCCCACATTATCCAAAACCACGCCATAGCTATACCGTCTACAGAGGTTTTTATCGTGTCCATCCTCGGTGATGGCGCTGGCCGGGCATCTTTTGATGCACTTGCCGCAGGTGGACTTGGCGTAAAAGAGGCAGTTGGACTGATAGCCTTCGCCCCTTCGCTCGCTTGGGAGGAAAGCAGCGTCGGTGACGATGGAAGAGATCCGGTGGGCGATCCCCTTGCTGGTGATGAAGCCGTCGGAGAGGCCAAAGGCGCCCAGCCCGGCCACGAATGCGCCGTGGCGCTCCGACCAGGTGGAGGCGATGCCGACGCGCTTATCCATGAGCGACTTGAACAACTCGGACCGCATGGGGATTACCGTCTTCGCCCCCCTTTGTTGCAACCAGGCAGCAACTTCAAGGGTCATCGCGTCGATGAATTTCTGTCCGAAATTTCTCGTATGGGCCCAGAGTCTGGAGGGGTAGTGCTCCTCTGCCGCGTTGGAGTCCTTGACACGTTTGGCGATCGGCATGATCCACGACACGACGGTTTTAGCGGACTGGCCGCCACCGTGTTCATGGGAAAAGAGTTCATCGGGGGTTTGGTGAAAGGTACCGATTATCTTCTTGTAATCGGTAAAGAGCGCATCATTTGCGGCGGCGAAACCCACAAGCGGCTCCTCAAAGAAGGGCCCGCCATCTTCGGCGCAATTGGAGGGGACGGCAACTATTCGTCCCTTGATAAAATCTTCGAGTTCTTCCGCCCCGATAGCTGACATCTGCATTTTTCAAAATACCCTTTCGACCGCCCCGCCCCCACACCACAGGGCGGACTCAAAAAAAGAGGGCTCTCACTCCTCGGCGAACACCTGCGCTTCGAAGAGATGAAATTTGACACCCGGCTGAGTCCAGCCATCTTCAGGCAGACCCGCCTTCAGCGAGAGATACCGGAGGGTTTTTTCACGGTCCCAACCATGTTCGGATGCTACCTGGGGGAGGAAAACAGCCCGGTGCCCGTCAAACCCCATGATTATACCGTGGCGACCAGCCTCGAACTGCTCAACGCTCTCAATCGGCTCCGGCGGGGTGAGGACGCTGACCTCGATATCTATGTTGAGCAGCTCGTCTCCATCCACCGGGCTGAATCTCCCGTCATGTATGGCCGCCGCGATTGCATTACCGCTTATGCTCTTCCATAGCGGCTCGGAGGGTGTGATGTGGCCGATGCAGCCACGAAGCCTGCCGCCAACCTTGAGGGTGACGAACACTGCCCGGTCCTGGCCGAAGATTCCCCCGGTGTCCACACCAGCCGACCGGGCATCGACCTCGCCCCCTTTAATCAGGCGCTCCTCAAGGCTGCGCCGGGCAAGCGCCAGTGCCTGGCGCTGCTCCTCTTCGCTCAAAAATTTCGCTTCCGGCTTCATCTAATCCTCAAGTGTTTTGAAGTGTGGGACAAATCACTGGGTACACCGACTCTTTTTATTCTTGCCACGGCCCAGGCGCAGCATGATCCCGCTGACGGTTCCGGTCATGAAGAGCAACCCGCCAACGGGGACCGCCACCCACGACCACCACCCTAGAATGAAAGCAAACATGCGGCCATTGTGCAATTCAAATAGCGCATGCCAGAGAGAAATCCTCCCCCCGTCCGACAGCTCGGCGGGCATGGGCATGTGATTGCGTTGTACCCGCTTAGGTCCGCGCCACAGGGGCCGGGCCGGTACCGTTCCCATCCCCTTGTCATATTCACCCCACAACCAGCGCCCCCCCCGCTTCCACGCACCGGTTATCATATTGTCGCCCACGGGCGGACCATACTGACTCGTGGAGGGCTGCCCGGTGAAAAAATCGACGAACAAGCCGGTTTTCCGGTCCCACAGATACATACCCGACATGGAGCCAACCAGAATCGTGGGCATGCGCGCCCCCTCGACCATTTGAAACGCGGTCGCGCCCATCACCGATATCGGCGGGGTAAATTCGATCGGGTCGAACTCCCTGTCGCCCGAGAGTCCCCCCTCGAACACCCCGTCGGCGGTGGAGATCAGGAGGGTTCCACTTGAGGGATCGTAGAGAGCTTTTCGAAGTTTGTCATACCAGGGGTTGGGATCGCGAACCCCCGGATAGTAGGAGTTGGGGTATTCCACACTGGCTATCGCGATGAGGAAGGGTGGGCGCTGCAAAATACCGGTTAATGCGACGAAGAAGAGCAGCGGCGCCAGCCACAAGCCAGCCTTGATGTGGAGCTTCAGCCCCTTTCTCGCCAGCTTCCCCCCCGCGCCTGTGGCGAGCTTCTTTTTCTTTCTCTTCCACCAGAACCAGCCGCCGGTGATGGTGAAGAAGAGGGTCGCCAAGCCGATGAAATCAACGAGCAGCCGCCCCGCCAACCCCCAGGTGTGGCCGCTATGCATCTCGAAAATAAGGCGGAAGAGGCTTTCAGTTTCTTCGGGGCCGATCTTTCTGGGAGGGGTTATTTGGGTGAACTCACCGGGAGCCTCATCCATGACGCGGTAAACATGCGACCGGGTCAACACCACGAGCGAGCCGGGAGTCCTGACCAGATCGACCACCGGTTCATGTCCGCCATCCACTTCCACCGGTGACCACTGCCCTCCCCGTTCGGTCACCTCGCGCTTGTACAGCCCCCCCCTGGTTCCGGCGTAGAGCGTGCCGGCGGCGTCATCCATGACCACCGCCCGTACGTCTCTGAGATAGGCGGAATCGGATAACCCCTGGTTGAAATTTTCAGGTGGTTGGGCGGTTGATGACTGGGCTTCGTGCACTACCCGCCACACCCCGGCCTCGCCGAAAATCAACTCACCTTCGCCGACTTTCAGTCCACCGCGAAAGCTGGCCCTGTCCCAGCGGGTATATTCATAGTCACCGGGTATAATGTCTCTGGCGAGATCAATCCCGTCAATAAGGTCGGGGTGGTTCAGCACTATCCCGCTCAGTCCCATGGCGGCGAACCAAACAAGAAAGATAATTCCCGTCAACCGGTGTAACTTGCGTGATGTTTTCATCATCTCAATTCCGTCGGTTCAAAGTGAACGACAGAGTACCCTATTTAGCGCTTGTGAATAATTGCCCTACGTCAAATTTTGGATACAATAGCGTAAATCTTTATTGAAGGAAGGAATAGCAAATGGAAATGACCGTCACATTCCCCGGAGGACTGGCCGTCGAAGCCCAGATGGACCAGTTCACCTTTCGTACCGATCAACCGACAGATGCCGGCGGCGAAGGCTCCGCGCCCTCGCCTTTCCAGGTTTTTTTGTCCTCCATAGCAAACTGCACCGGTTATTTTGCGCTGGCCTTCTGCAAGGAGCGGGGCATCAGCACCGAGGGCATGGAGTTGACGGCATCGTTTGACCGGGACCCGAAAACACATAAGCTGACCAAAGCCAAGATACACCTGCAGCTCCCCCCCGGCTTCCCCGAGAAATACGGGAAGGCGATCCTGCGCACGATGGACCAGTGCTCGGTAAAGCGCACGATCATTGATCCGCCCGAGTTTGAATTGGCCTCGACATAATAGACCTTTATGGCGGTTCTGCTAATAACGAGCCGCCATAATTTTTTTCTTGATTCTACACACTCCAACGCTTATTTTTTCCCTTCCGGACGGCTAGGGTATGTACCCCTGTGGTTGCATTAACCAAAACTTAAGAACAAAGAAGCAGGCTGGAAAATCGGCTGCTCGTAGCTGTCTGTCTACTTACCCAGCCTGACTGATCGTTGAGAAGCACTGAATTTTATTCGAGGACGAGGAAGGATATAAAAAATGACCGGAGGAATACTCAGCGTATTTCGAGGATCATTTTTTAGCCTGACGAAGTAAATAGGAGAAAAGGCAGTGTTTGTCGGCGATCCTGGAGGAGACGTAAGCGATGTCGGTCATGGTTGAAACCTTGAATTTAACAAAGAGCTTCGGTCCCATCACGGCGGTTGACCAGCTCTCTTTCTCGGTCAAGCGGGGCGAGGTGCTAGGTTTTCTGGGTCCGAACGGGGCCGGTAAATCCACCACCATGCGGATAATTACCGCCTTCATGGCCCCTGATTCGGGCACGGCCACGGTGTGCGGTCACGACGTGCTGAAAAACCCGATGGCGGTGCGCCAGACCCTTGGCTACCTGCCCGAGACCGCCCCGGCCTACGGGGAGATGAGCGTCGAGGGGTTTCTCTCCTTCGTCGGCGCTATACGCGGCATGGACGGCGCAGAGCTTACCAATGCGATCGATCGCGTGGTGGAGCTGTGTCGCCTCTCCTCGGTGCGGGGCCAGAGCTTCGAGACGCTCTCCAAGGGGTTCAAGCGGCGCACCTGTCTGGCCCAGGCGCTGATCCACGACCCGCCGGTCCTGATTCTCGACGAACCCACCGATGGGCTTGACCCCAACCAGAAGCATGAGGTTCGCCGCCTGATAGCCGATATGGCTTCGGACAAGTGCATCATCCTCTCCACCCACATCCTGGAAGAGGTGGACGCGGTCTGCTCCCGCGCGATCATCATCGACAACGGAAAGCTAATCTCGGACTGCACCCCCGAAGAGCTTCGCAGCCAATCGGTGCGCCACGGCGCGGTGACGGTCGCCTTCGAGGGGGTTGAGGTCTCGGTGGCGGCCCCGACCCTTGGGGCGCTGGCGCTGGCGGAAAAGGCGAAGGTGACCGAGGTGGATGGCGCACCCGCTGTCATCGTCTACCCCACCGGCGAAAAGGGGCTGGCGGCGGGCATAACCGAGCTGGCTATGGACAAGGGGTGGAAGATCACCGAACTCCACGTCGAGCGCGGCCAGCTGGATGAGGTGTTCCGCACGCTGACTGCACGGGGAGGTGAGTGATATGCAGAGGATATTGACGATTGCCGGACGCGAGCTGCGCGGCTACTTCACCACGCCGCTGGCCTACATCTTCATAGCCGCATTTTTGATGCTGTCCGGTTTCTTCACCTTCAAGATATCGATGTTTTTCGAGGCCGGACAGGCTGACCTGAGCGAATTCTTCGTCTGGCACCCCTGGCTCTACCTCTTCCTGGCGCCCGCCATATCAATGAGGCTGTGGGCCGAGGAGCGAAGGAGCGGCACCATTGAGCTGCTCTTCACCCTGCCGGTTGGGGTGGGCGAGGCGGTGATCGCCAAATTCCTCGCGGGGTGGGCGCTGCTGGGGGCGTCGCTTGTGCTGACCTTCCCCATGGTCATCACCGTCTCCATCCTGGGCGACCCCGACATGGGACAGATCGCCACCGGGTATCTGGGGTCGCTCCTCATGGCCGGGGGCTATCTGGCGATAGGCTGCTGCATGTCGGCGCTGACCAAGAACCAGGTGATCAGCTTCGTCCTCACCGCTATGGTCTGTTTTCTCTTCATGTTGTCCGACATGCCGGTGATCCTCGATTTCATGGAGGCCGGCCCCCGCTGGTTCACCGACGCGGTGGCGTCGGTGAGCTTCCTGGCGAACTTCGACTCCATAAGAAGAGGCGTCGTGGAAATCAAAAATCTCGTCTTCTTCCTCTCGGTTATCATCGTATGGCTCTACGCCTGCACGGTGATCCTCGACGCTAGAAAATCGGCATAGGGGGGATGACGATGAAAAACAACTTCGGTCTCCTCCCTACCCTGGCGGCAGCGCTGGCGCTACTTTTCGCGCTGAACTTCATAACCTCGACCACCCTTGGCGGCCTCTCCCTGGACCTCACCGAAGAGAGCCTCTACACGCTCAGCGACGGCTCCAAATCAATCGTGGGCAGACTTGGCAACGATATCACGCTCAAGCTCTTCTACTCCAAGACGCTGGCCACCGACACACCGCAAATGCGCCAGTACGCCGAGCGGGTGCTGGAGCTGCTGCGCCAGTACGAGGGTGAATCGGCGGGCGCGATAACGGTGGAGACCTTCGATCCCCGTCCCGACACCGAGGAGGAGGAGTGGGCCGTGGCCTATGGGCTGCAAGCGGCGCAGTTGAGCGAGCAGGACGACTTCTACTTCGGCCTCGTCGCGGTGAGCGATATCGGCAGGGAAGAGGCACTTCCATTTCTTACTCCAGCAAGGGAGCAATACCTGGAATATGACCTGACCCGCATGATCTCCGCCCTTGGCGGCGGCGCGCAAAAGGTGGTGGGCATCATGACCACCCTGTCGGTGGCTGGAAACGAGAATGACCCGATGGTGCAGATGGGGGCCGCCCCGCCGATGCCATCGTGGGCGGTGGTGGAGGAGTTGTCCCGCCAGTTCGAGGTGAGGACGATCGATCCGGCAACGCCATCGCCCTCCCTGGAGGGGCTCGACTTCCTGCTGGTGATCCATCCCGTCAACTTCACCCCGGCGGCCCGGTACGCGCTGGATCAATACATCGTCGGCGGTGGCCGCGCGCTGGTGGCGCTCGATCCGCTAAGCGTCGCCCAGCGAAGCTCCACCCCCGCGCAGCAGCAGGGCGAGGAGGAGTTTGCCTCCGACCTGCCCGAGCTGCTAAAAGGCTGGGGCCTCTTCATGGACAGGGGTAAGGTGGTCGCCGATCCGGCCCTTGCCACCACGGTGTTCGCGGGCGAGATGAAGATGAAGCACCCGACCTTCATCTCGCTCACCGGTACTGAGGTGAACCCCGATGAGGTGGTCACAGCCGAGCTCTCCTCCCTGCTCTTCGTCCACTCGGGACGCATTGAAAAAACCGGCGACGGCGTCGAGGGGCTTCACTACACCCCGCTCATTCAAACCACCGACCAGGCGGGATCACTAGAGGTATTTATACTGCAAATGGTCCCCGACCCGGCAACGGCGATGCGCCAATTCGACCCCTACGGTAAAAAAGCGGACCTCGCCACCCTTGTCTCCGGCACCTTCACTTCCGCTTTTCCCGACGGCCCGCCCGAAGGGGTTGAAAGCGGCACGCACATGGTCAAGGGTGAAACCCCCTCCGCCGTTGTCGTAACCGGCGACGCCGACTGGCTGTGGGATCAATTCTCGGTGGAGCGCAGAAGCCTTCTGGGCCAGACGCTCCTGATGGTGATGAACGACAACCTCGCGCTGGCGGGCAACCTGGCAGAGGTGATGAGCGGGGAGCCGGAGCTGGTGAACCTCCGCACGAGGGGCAACTCCAACCGCCCCTTCACCCTGGTCGCCGAGATGGAGCGTGAAGCCGAGAAACAGTGGCGCGGCGCGGAAGAAGCGTTGTTGGCAAAGCAAGATGAGGCCAACCGCCGCCTGACCGCGCTCCAGGCCAGCAGCGGCGAGGACCAGAAAGCGGTGCTCGCCTCCTCGCAGCTCGAAGAGATCAGGAAGTTCCGCACCGAGCTTGCCCAGACCAAGAAGAAGCTGCGCGAGGTCAGAAGGAACCTTCGCCAGGATGTGGAGAGGCTGGGCGGCTGGCTTAAATTCATCAATATAATCGGCATGCCGCTGCTGGTGCTCGGGGTGGGCTTCATACCGCTGGCCTGGAGACAACGCAAAACCTCAAGGCCCGACGTTACACAGAGGAGGGGTAAAAATGGCTAAAGGTTCCCGATCGGTCATCGCCCTGGCGCTTGTCGCAGTTGTGGCAGCCTTTCTCCTGGCGCAAAAAGCGGACAAACCCTCCACCAAAGGCTTCACCACCGCCACTCTCCTTGAGGGGCTTGAGGTGGAAAAGATCGCTTCGGTCAAACTCTCTAGGGGAGACAAGCAGACCACCCTGATGCTGATAGACGGCGTATGGGGTGTCGTGGAGGAGAAGGGTTATGAGGCCGACCCGGCAAAGCTGAACCGGTTTGTTTTTGGACTGGTCCAGTTGCAGGTGGTGGACAGGCTAAGCGACGACCCGGAGAAATACGCCATGATGGGTGTGGGGGAGCCACCCTTCGGCGGCATGGTGGAGTTGGCCGACTCCACGGGCAAGGTGGTCGCGACCCTCACCATGGGCAACCCCAGACCCGGCAGGGCAGGACCGGGAGGGCAGGTCACCCCCTCAAAAGGGCAGTTCGTGCTGAAGGGTGGCGAACCGGCGGTGTTTGTCGCGTCAACCCTCACCAACATAGAGGCCGACCCTGGAAACTGGATCAGGCGCGACCTGCTCAACGTGCCTTCCGGTGAGCTGGTAAAGGTCGCCATTGAGCACCGGGACCCGGCCCAGAGCTTCACCGCCTCCAGGAACTATGAAGGTGTCTTCGTCATGGATGGAAATGTTTTGGAGATAGCCCAGACTCGTCACTTCTCCTCCGCCCTCAATGGCGTCGTGATGACCAGGGTTCTCACCCTGGAAGAGGTGGCGAATCTAAACGCGAGGTTTCATACGGTATACAGAGCCGAAACCAAGGCCGGCACGCTCTACGAGGTCAGTTCGTCCACCGTAGGAGACAAACATTACATCACCTGTTCGGTCGAAGGCGGGGGGGATAAAACCAAGGCGCTGATGAAGAGGCTCGGCGGGCGCACCTTTGAAGTCGCGCCCTATATCTTTGAACGGCTGACCGTCACCAAGTCATCGCTGACCGCCCAATAGAATAAACAACACCGGTTAGTCTGCTTATAGTGGAGTTCTTTGCCCCTCAGGTATTACATTGCAACGGATCGTAAGTTTATCTGAATCGAAACAGATGTCCTTCGTCATAGTGCGAGTAATCCAGTACTGCCATTTTAAATTGTTCATCGCGTCTGGCGTTTTATGTTCAGGTGGGATACCCATCGATAATATTACCTGATCCATGGTCATGCCCTCTAAAACCTGACCAGATTTGATCGCTGAAATATCCTGATCATTCATGCCATCAAACATTTCAGACGGTGTTTTTTCTGTGAACATTTGTTTGGCAATGGACCAAATGGATGATTCAGGGTGGTGTCTTTTTTTGAAATCGATACGGTATTCGTTCCCGTCGGCTATTGTAAACTTGACGCTTTTGGCATCTAAGTCATTTGAACCGCCAAATCCCTTTGACACTTTTTGTTTCTCTAAGTCGGCTGTCCATCTATTTCCAGAGTTGTCAGCTAAAACAACTTTTATCACCTCAGTCCCAGCCGAGATTAAATTGTTTACCTGATAATTGACGGTTGAGACCACACCTCTTTTGTGGCGCATATTATAGGCTGTGTACAGTTTCTTTTGAGGTGGCGGTGGTGGTGAAACATGCGCTATCAGCTTGTCCAGGTCCCCATCTTTTGCTTGCGCACTTTCTGAAGAGATACCAAGGATTATGGACAGGCCAATACCCAGCAAAACGAGACCGTATTTCATAAATTGCATCTACAACTCCTTGCAATGTAAATAGAATACTAAAACATCAATCCCCTATCAGCTTGTTCACCTCTTCCTGATTCTCGTTGTCTCGCGCCCTGACGGGACGCGCCTTGGTTCCCTTGGGCGTCATGTGGGGCGGGCTCAGGGCAAAGTCGTTGACCACAACGCCGGTGGGACAGACGGCCAGACACTCCATGCCGTTTTCGGCGGCGCAGTCGCGGCAATATTTTAGCGCAGGTTCTTCGTGGGCGACTACCTGGCGCTCGGTTCCCCTGCCCACGAAGCCAAGGACGTTGGCGCCCTTGCGCTCGCTGCAATGGCGTACGCACAGGCCGCACATCACGCAGAAGGTGGACTCGGTCTCCATCCGGTCTTCCGGCACCTGATACTTCTCTATCAGTTCTCGCGGCATCTCCGACCACCGCGCGCGCAGAAGCTCAAGGATGGTGCGGCGGTGTCGGATCACCTTCTCGGATTCAGTCTCCACGCTCAGTCCATCTTCAACCGGGTAGAGACAGGAGGTGACGATCTTTTTCCAGCCGCCCTTGTCGATCTCGACGATGCAGAGCCTGCAAGCGCCAAAATCGGCCAGCTCGTCGTGGTGGCAGAGAGTGGGAATGTCGATCCCCAGCGAGCGCGCCGCCATCAGCAGGCTGGTGCCCTTATCGGCGCTCACCTCTTTGCCATCTATGGTGAATGTGACTGTATCGCTCATGCTCCGGCCTCCTCAACCTGACGGGGCGCTCCAAGTTTCTCGGCCTCGGCGCGGGTGATCTTGGTGACTGCCTGGACCTTGGTGGGGCAGACCCTGAAACAGGTGTCGCACTTGGTGCATTTTTCCATGTCGATGGTGTGGGGTTCTTTCTTCTCGCCGCTAATAGCATCCACCGGGCATTCCTTGGCGCATTTTTGACACCCGATGCACTTGTCAGGATCGATCCAGTAGGCGATGAGCGGTTTGCACACGCCAGCGGGGCAGCGCTCTTCTTCGATGTGGGCGATGTACTCGTCTCTGAAATATTTTAGTGTGGAAAGAACAGGATTGGGAGCCGACTGCCCCAGCCCGCAGAGCGCGCTGTCTTTCATCATCTCGGCTATGTCTTCAACCAGCGCGATGTCGCCTTCCCTGCCCTCGCCCGCCGTGATTCTTTTCAACACGACCACCAGTTGGCGGATGCCCTCGCGGCAGGGTACGCACTTGCCGCAGGATTCGTCGGCGAGAAAGTCGAGGAAGTAGCGTGCCACGTCCACCATGCAGGTGTCTTCGTCCATGATGATCATGCCGCCCGACCCCATCATGGAGCCGGCGCTGGCGAGCTGGTCAAAGTCCACCGGCAGGTCCAGCTGGGCCTCAGGAATAACACCTCCCGAGGGTCCACCGGTCTGCACTCCCTTGAACTTTTTGCCCCCGCGCATACCGCCACCGATGTCGAAGACGATCTGTTTGAGGGTGGTGCCCATGGGGACTTCCACCAGGCCGGTGTTGAGCACCTTGCCGACGAGCGAGAATATCTTGGTCCCCTTGGAGCCTTCGGTGCCCATCGCCGCATACCAGTCCGCCCCACGGTCGATGATGAGCGGCACGTTCGCCATTGTCTCGACGTTGTTCAAGCTCGACGGCTTGCCCCTCAGGCCACTTACCGAGGTGCGGATATACTTGGGCCGGGGTTCACCCACGCGGCCCTCGATGGCGCTCATGAGCGCGCTGGACTCGCCCGAGACAAAGGCTCCCGCGCCCTTGTGCACCTTGATGTCGAAATCGAAGCCGGAGCCGAGGATATTCTCGCCCAGCAGCCCCATCCCGCGTAGCACGTCAATCGCGTAAAGGACATGGTCAATCGCCAGCGGGTACTCCTGGCGCACGTAGATGTAGCCTTCGGTGGAGCCCACGGCGTAACCGGCTATCATCAGCCCCTCGATGACCGAGTGGGGGTTGCCCTCAAGGATGCCGCGGTCCATGTAGGCTCCGGGGTCGCCCTCGTCGGCGTTGACTATGACGTAGCGTTGGTCCGCCTCGACCCTGCTGGTGGCGTCCCATTTCCTCCCCGTGGGGAAGCCCGCGCCGCCACGGCCCCGAAGCCCGGATTTGGTGACCTCTTCGGTCACCTCCTTGGGGGTCATTTTTGTAAGCGCCTTTGCAAGCGCCCGGTAGCCGCCACCCGCCAGATAGTCATCCATCTGCATGGGGTCGATATATTTATTTACACCGAAGACCACCTTGTCCTGATGTTTGTAGAAGGGTATCTCCTGTTCCAGTTCGATCTTCACCCCGTCGCTGCCTTCATATAGCAGCCTCTCGACAACGCCGCCCTCAACCAGTGTGGTCTTGACTATCTCCTCGGCGTCCTCGGGTTTCACCCGAAGGTAACAGGTCTGCCTGGGCAGAATGACTACGGAGGGGCCGCGCTCGCAAAAGCCGTGGCAACCGGTGCGTGAGACGCGCACCTTGTCGGCCAATCCATGCTTTTCAAGTTCGGCTTCGATATTTTCGGCCACCAAATGGCTCTTGTAGGCCAGACAACCGGGGCCCGTGCAAACGGAGACCACCGTGGCGTCGGGGTCACGCGCGCTAATTACCTTATCGCGCAATGATTCCAGCTCTTCGGGGGTATTTATGCGGATCGCCACCTCACTCACAGCTCTCCACCTTTCTGCTTATCTCATCCGGCGTGGGGTTGGACATATATTCGCCGTCGGCGACCATGACCGGCCCCAGGGCGCAGGCTCCAAGGCAGTTGACGGTGTCCAGGCTGAATTTCTCATCGGAGGTCGTGCACCCGGGCTTGCACTTGACCGCACTGGCGACGCTATCGAGGAGGCGCTCGGCCCCTCTGACGTGGCAGGCGGTGCCCACACACACGCTCATCACATGACGCCCCTTGGGCACTAGGCTAAAATGCGAGTAGAAGGTTACCAGACTGTAGATGTGGTTGATCGGGACATCCAGCTTCTTGCCGACGCGCTCAAGGACTTCGCGGCTGAGCCACCTGAACTCCTTTTGCAGCTCCAGCAGAATCTGGATCAGACGTTCTTTGTCGTTGTCATTGAGGGCTATGATCTCTTCGACCTTGCCCATGGTTTCAAGCATGTCACTCACTCCCGCGCGCCACCCAAGGTGTTGGGTTTCAATCGTTCGTCACCGAACCGGACGCGTTTAAAATAACGCACAAATGTGCCGACATCCGGCGGCAAAAAAAGATGCTTGTTGCGCTGCCGACCGAGATGTCGCAAATAGAACAAATTGACCTAGTATTTTTAGCGAGACTAAAAAATTTTCGCAAGACTTAATTTACAAAAAACCTCTTTTACTGGTCTAGTTACTTATTTTACCACTTTTATCGGGGGAATGTCGGCCCATCGCCAATGGATTGGACCGACTCATCCGGTAGCGCCCCTTTGGCGCTTCAGTCTGTTGACAAAGGTAGACAAAAGGAGATTGGCTGGAAAATTGTCTACTCACAACTGTCTGTCTATTTACTTATTCAGCCGGACTGATTGCTGACAAGGGTTGGATTTTTTTCGAGAATGAGGAAGGTGATAAGAAATGACCGGAGGAATACTTGTCGTATTTCGAGGATCATTTCTTAGCCTGACGACGTCAATCGGAGAAAAGACAGGCTTTGCCAGCGATCTGTAGCGCCCCTTTGGCGCTTGTGGTGTCTATGGTCAGTCAATATAATCCCCGTGGACAGGTCGAACGATGCGAAAACACCGAACAAGCGAATGTAATTTATCGAGTAATCATGAAAATATCCGTGGAAATTGACAAGAGATTGGAGGTTGGAGGCAAATTACTCGCCTTTGACCGGATAAAAGGGGAAGCTCCGGGGATCATCTTCCTGGGCGGCTACGCATCCCGGCGAAGCGGCGAAAAGGCCCAGGCGCTTTTCGACTGGTGCAAAAAGAGCGGCAGGGGGTTCGTGCGCTTCGACTACTCCGGGCATGGCGACTCGGAGGGGGTCTTCACCGACGGAACGATAGGCCGAAAGCTCATTGAAGCCACCGCCATCCTCGACCAGCTGACCAGCGGACCCCAGGTAATAATCGGCTCCTCCATGGGCGGCTGGGTGGCGCTGCTATTGGCAAGAAAACGTAGTGACCGAGTCGGCGGAATCGTGACCATCGCCTGCGCCACCGATTTCACCGAGCGGGTTATTCGTCCGAGCCTTGACCGCGACGGACTGACCGCGCTGGAAACCGACGGTGTGTGCCATACTCCACCGGATGCGTCGGGGAGAAGCATTCCCATAATGGCGCGCTTTTTGGAAGAGGCGAAAGACCACCTGCTCCTTGCCTCCCCCATTGAGGTCACCTGCCCCGTCCATCTCATACATGGTTTGGCCGACGATGAGATTCCCTGGCAGACATCTTTGGATGTTGCCCAAATGCTCACCGGAAGCGGTGTGGCGTTGGAGTTGGTCAAGAACGGTGACCACCGCCTCTCCTCCCCGGCGGATATCGAACGGATGCTTTGCAGGGTGGGTGAGCTGATTGAAAAATCGAAGTTAGCTTAAACGGCAAAATCAATGTACCTTTAGGCTTCGTTTTCAGTAATGGACCGTGACCCGGTAAACTGCGACCCGCAAAACCCTGGCCCGATGAACCCCGGGCCCGCTGACACCCGATTCAAGGGAAAACTCTTACAGAGATGCTTGAACTGACCCGCAACGTTCATTACGCTGCGCTTATATTCTTCTCCATAGCTTTTGTCCTCTGCGCCATCGGCGCACCCACCGAGGGCTCGCCCTTCAGGATTTGGGGCAGACGTAGCGCCAACATCGGCTTTATTCTCATAACGGGACTGCTCATCCACAGGTGGAACGCGGTCGGGTTTTTGCCGGTGACGGGGCTCTTTTCCACCCTGCACTTCCTCTCCATCTGGATGGTCGGGGCGACCCTTTACTTCACCTGGCGCTACCAGGCGTTCAGGCTGCTGCCCGCCACCCTCGCCCTGGTCATTTTGGCGCTACTAAAGGCCAGCGGCGGCGACATGGCGTTAAAACCACTGACTCCCGCGCTGGACACACCGCTATTTCTGCTTCACGTCTCAACCTCATTTGCGGCCTACGGCCTCTTCGCGGTGGGGGCGCTCATCTCGTTTTACCGTCTATTGGGCCTTAGCGCTTCGGATTACGGACACGAGAGAAGGATGCTCGACGAGTGCATATACCTGGGCTATGTATTTTTCTCCTGGTGCATGATCGCGGGCAGCCTGTGGGCCTATCTGGCGTGGGGCAGTTACTGGACCTGGAGGATCAAGGGGCTGTGGTCTACGATCCTATGGTTCTACTACTCGGGGGTGCTGCACATAAGAAACCGGGGCAGATGGCAGGGCTGGCCGCTTGACCTGCTGACCATCGCCGGCTTCGCGCTTGTCCTGTTCACCTTTTTGGGACTCGGACTGTTGTTCGAGACTTCCCACCCGCTAAATTGAGGTGAACCGGATGGCCGTCAAAAAGAAAAATCCATTTCTCAAAGTCTGGGACCTCCTGATCTCCCCGGCGTCATTCGTCCTGGTCAGCTGCCTCTGGTGCCTCGATCTGGGCATCGGCTCCATAATCGCCTACAAGCGAGACCCCAAGTTCTGGGTGAAGATGGACTCGGTCCCCTTCACCGTCTGGATGGACCGGATCGCGCCGGGCGAGCTGCCCTACTCCGCCTGGGTCTACATCCTGGTGGGGCTGACCTGGGTGATGGTGATAAGCCTCGCCCTGTGCACGGTCCACTGGTTCTTTCGCCGCCGCGCGACCAAGCGCGGCCCCGCCGAGCTTCTCGTTCATCTGGGATTCATGCTCGTCTTCATCGGCTTCGTTTTGGGCAGCGGCTGGGGCGAAAAGGTCCAGAACATCCAGATAACCAAGGGCGAGATAGTAGATATTGAATCAATGGGTGTAAAGTTGAAACTGGACGATGTGAAAAGGGTTCTCGACGAGGCAGGCAATGCGCTGGACACCGTCAGCTACGTATCCCTGCTCGATGAAAAGGGCGAGCTGATCGTGGAGGGAGAAGCAAAACTCAACCACCCGCTGATCGACGGTCCCACCGTCGTCTACCCCAACGGGGGCGGCGAGGCGATAATCGGCGCTCACTTCAGTGTGCAGGGGATGGGCGCGAGGTCAGTCTCCAAACCAACCCCACTGACCCTCCCCAATGGAAATACGATCAGCTTCAGGGGTGGGCTTGAAGAAGGCCGGAGATACAAAAACTGGATGGGGCCGGGAGCTTATCTGGTGCTATCCGCCCCCGATGGCCGCGACCTGGCCGGGGCGTTTATCGGCTCCGTTGGCGTCTTCAACACCGCACGCCTCGGCAACATGCAGCTAACCTGGATAGGGCCGGTAGTGAGCGTACAAGCGGTATTCAACGTACACCGCGACCCGGGCGTCCAGTTCGTTTTGTGGGGGGCGATAATACTGATGCTTGGCACCGCATGGGCATTTTTTGGATTTTTACGGCGTACCCAGTAACCATGTTGGCGGTGATGGTTGGAATTGAACGCAAAATGAGTTACATTGAGCCATTAAATATGGTCAGGTTCGGATGGAAACGACCTGCCGCTGGTGTGGATGTATTACCTGCTACCTCCTAATTTCTAGATGGAGTTTGCTCAAATGAATAAGTTGACCACGGTGTTTTGTGTGGTTGTGGCGCTTTCGATTCCCTTGACTGCCTCTGCGCTAGAGCTGCTGTCACCTCTTGACGACTGCACCCTCACAGAAGAAAGAGTCCGAGTAGTCGGTTCAGGTCCCGATGGCGAACGGGGCAAGATAAGTTTTGGCGGCAGGGAAACCTCCTTCAGGGTCAAGAATGGCCGCTTCACAACGGCGCTGAACTTGGGTCAAGGCACCCATGAAGTCACCTTCACCCTGGCTGGAGAGACGCTGGTAGCCAACTGGATCGTCGCCCCCAAGGCCGGGAAGGGTGCATATGAGTATCACCCCAGGATGGATAAGCGTGATGAATGCTCCGCCTGCCATGAAGAAACAGTGACGATTGAGCCCGACAGCGATGTTGGAAAAATATGCAGCCGCTGCCATTCTAAAATGGATGAAAAGAGGTATGTCCACGGCCCCACGGCCATGGGTATGTGCTCGGCTTGCCACGATCCCCACGGCTCGATATATCCCACCTATCTCAGATATGACCCGGAGACGCTCTGCGTCGAGTGCCATAACCAGCCCATTACAGGGGAGCACACGGCTCAGGCTGGCGACGACCTTTGCACCGATTGTCACAACCCGCACCAGAGCGACAAAAAATTTCTACTGGAATAATCGGTTGACGGGAGGACCAGGAGGCTCTGACGAAAAACTCTCCCGAAGCGGGGGAGTAACGCTAAACCGAAGATTCTAGCCGATGTCGGGCAAACCTCCAACCAAGCCGACGATAAACCGGAAACCCCGAAGATCATTCGAGGAGTAGGAAGGGAAGAAAAATGACCGCAGGCATACTGATAAGTATTTCGAGGATCATTTTTCGCCCCTGACAACGTCAATCGGAGGATATCCGGGGTTTTTCAACAGGCTCCCGGGCTGCACTCCACAACTCCAAGTCATAGAGTCACCATCACTTGACACCTCCCCGCGCTGATCTATTCTTACCCATGTAGGCTTGGCACGGGTGCGTGCCTCAGCCGCTTCGGCGGTAACAAAAGTCGGGGTCTTGCAGTACTTGTATTTGAAGAGCGTGAGTACCTGCGCATGTAAGCTCGGTTTTTTTATTTCCTCAACATGTGGGAGATAGCCGTCATGACCCCCAAACTCTTTGCCGGACCCGATGTGCCCACCCTGCGCGAGGCCCCTATGGAGGCGGTGTTTTACGAGATGGGGTTTTCCGGCACCGACCTCAATGAGTCTCTCAGCGATGGCTGGACGGCACTGCACCATGCGGTAGCGGTGGACGATATCGATGCTGTTCACTGGCTGCTGTCAAAGGGGGCCAAAGTCAACGCCCGCGATGGCGAAGGTCGCACCCCTTTGCACCGGGCCGCCTCGGGCCGGGTGGTCGAGTTTCTCCTGAAATACGGTGCAGACCCCGAAACCACCGATATGGTAGGCTGGACCCCGTTGCACAAAGCCTCAAGACGCGGCCACACCCAAGCCGTGGAGGTGCTTTTAAAACATGGCGTGAGGATCGACGCCAAAGACCGGGACCAGCGAACCCCCCTGCACAAGGCCGCGCTCCGGGGGCACATTGAGGTGGTCAAAATCCTGCTCCGCTACGGCGCCGATATTGATCAGCTGGATTGCGACGGCAACACACCGCTCGCCTGGGCCAACGCCTACGGGCATGACCAGATCGCCAAGATACTGATCTCACTCGGCGGCGGCTAAAATTTCCGGTTTAGCCCGGTTTAGTGTTACCCCACTCCGCTTGGGAGAGTTTTTCGTCAGAGCCTCCTATAACATTTCCAGACCACCATTTACCCAAGAACAGCCCCCACCGAAGATGAAGGCTGTTCTTGTGTCTGCAAATCTGTCATCTTAATCAAATGACAACTCGATCCTCCCAACACGACGTTCAAGTCCGCCCCGTTTCGTCTGCGACCTCCCCCACCCTTCCCGTCAACCATCCGCCTGCGCGGTTGGCCTGGACTATCTGGGGGCTTGGTGCGGCACTGTACCTTATCGGTTTCTACCAGCGCGTGGCCCCAGCGGTAATGACTGCGGAGTTGTCGCGTGATTTCAGTTTGGGTGCTGCCGCACTCGGGAATCTTTCGGCATTCTACTTTTACAGTTATGTGGCGATGCAGATTCCAACCGGCATCCTGGCCGACCGGTGGGGTCCGAGGAAGCTGCTGGCCGCTGGCGCGTTCATCGCCTGTGCGGGGAGTCTGGCCTTCGGCCTGGCCCCGAACTTCGCTGTGGCTTCGGCGGGAAGGCTCTTGATAGGCGGGGCTGTCGCGGTTGCTTTCGTCGGCATGTTAAAGCTGGCGAGCGTCTGGTTCGCCCCTCGCCAATTCGCCCTGGCGGCGGGGTTGGCGCTTTTCGTGGGTGTCGTCGGCGCGGTATTCGCGGGCGTCCCCCTGAGATTGCTTGTGGATGGGTTTGGTTGGCGTCCGGTCATGATTGTCTCCGCCGTCGTAACCTTCGGGGTCGGAATCGCAATCTGGTCTCTGGTACGCGACGA
>JAUVAU010000069.1 GCA_030591565.1 Deltaproteobacteria bacterium
CCCCTTATACTTGTCCTCGTGACACACCTTACAACCCTCAGCGCCTACATACTGATCGAGGGAAGGCAACGTCATGTTCACCTCCGCCCAAAGGGGAGCCGAGGAGAAAAGAACCCCGATGATCGCGGTGATAATTATGAGTTTATTTGAAACCGATGGCATTATTAATCCTCAGATTCAGTGTCTTTACTCTACCCTGCAATGGTGTGCCCGGCTGAAAAACCCGCCCAGACGAGACACAACCCCACAATATTCGAAGCCGAAACATAAGCCAAGGCATACACCCACCCACCACCTCTTATGAGGCTCAGGGTTTCCAAGCCAAAAGAGCTGAAGGTGGTAAAAGATCCCAAAATCCCGACAAAAAGAAATGTACGGAGACCAATCGACCAGTCGCCGTGTTCACCCACACCCCAGGCGACGCCGATAATCAGGCAACCCAGCAGGTTCACCGCAAGGGTTCCCCAAGGGAAGTCTCCGGTAGTGGCCGAGCTTATCCATCCGGACAAGACGTATCTGGCCGAGGCACCGATAGCGGCGCCCAATATCACATATACGAACTTCATATTACTGCCAAAACTATGTAAAGTTTCAAGCAGGTCGAGCCTATTGCAAAATTGCGCTCACACAAGGCAATTCTCCCATTAACGATCCCGCATGATACCCTAGAAAAACAGCCACAGCAAAAGGCAAAATTAATGAAAATACTCGCCCCAAAATGACCCGCTGACAGGACAATCGTGGTAATGGCGACTTTGGGGCTACCCTTTCGACGGTTAATCATGCCCTCATTAGCCTCTGGATGGAAGGATTTGCCGAGCAATCTGTGAAAAGTTTGTTATTTTTATCCCACGGGGCCAGAAACGTTGAATATCTGACCCGATCATGTATTTTGCAACACTGGATATAAATCAAGCCAAGAGATCCATTCCGGCGGTGGAGAAAAAATGCTTTCCGATAAAGAAACATCCAATAAAAGCAAAAAGCTGTCTTTCTGGCTGGCGCCGCTCGTCCTGGCCGTCGCCATCGTGGTGGTCATCGCCATCGGCGCCAGCAGAGAGGTCGTGAAACCTCCCAAGCCGGTGGCCAGGATGGCAAATGTGGAGGTGGTCGCGGTGGACTCGCTCCCCTTTGATGAGGAGCTGCTGCTTCCGGCAAGGATAATGGCCTCGGAGACGGCATTGATCAGCCCCGAATTTGGCGGCAGACTTTCGCAGTGGAAGGTGAAAGAGGGCCAAGAGGTGAAAGCTGGGGAGATAGTGGCCCTACAGGACACCACCTCCATCCGCTCCACGCTCTCCGAACTGGAAGCCGCACGCGCCTCGGCGCGTGCCAGCGTCGAAGCAGCCGAGCGGGGTTTTGCCCGGGCCGAAAAGACCCATGAGCAGGCGCGGCGCGATGCCGAGGCGGTGGACCTTGACCTTGAGGCCTCCAAATCAGCGTTGAAGCTCGCCCAATCCGATTTCGAGCGCACAGTCGATCTGGTGAAAAAAGGTGTCCTCGCAAAAGCGCAGCTTGACCGGGATGAGGACAGGCTCACCCAGTCACGCCTGGCCGTGGAGAAGGTCGTCGACGCCCGCGAGCGCGCCGGTCTGGCCGTGGAGACGATAGCGGCAGCGGTTGAGGAGGCGAGAGCCGCCACCCGAGTGGCCCGTGCGGCACTTGGCGAGGTGGAGGCGAAGAAAAATTCCCTTGAAGTCCAGCTCGACAAGCTTCACCTTCGCGCCCCGATAAGCGGCGTGGTTGAAGAGCACCTTGTAAAGGAGGGGGAGTTCGTCGGCGCCGGAAAAATAATGGCTAAGATATACGACCTCTCCTCCATCAGGGCGCTCGTCAACGTGCCCGACCGTTACGTACCCTTTCTGGATTTTGCCAACCCGGCCCTTGAAAAGTTCCTCTCGATGCAGATGTCGGGCGGCGAGCCCGGCGTAAGCGCCCGGATCATCCTCCCCGGACTACCCAAGCTCACCGGCGGCGACGGTGAAGGCATCTCAATTGCCGCAAAGGTGGGGAGGATCGCCCAATCGGCTGACCCGGCCTCAAACACTTTCACGGTGGAGCTTGAGGCCGAGAACCCCGGCCATGCGCTAAGGCAGGGGATGATCGCCAAGGCCCACATAAAGCTGATCCATTTCCCCGACGCGGTCATCATCCCCATCTCCTCGGTGCTGGTAACCGACCGCGGACCCAGGGTCCTGGTGGTCGAAGCGGTGGATGGCAAAGATATCGCCCGCCCCAGGCCGATCGAACCGGCATCCATCAGCGGCGACATCGTTCACGTCGCGAGCGGCCTTGAAAAGGGTGAACGGTTGATAGTGCGCGGCTGGGATGGCGTGATACCCGGCGAACCGGTCAACGTCATCAAGGAAGATGGCCGGTTCAATGGGGATGATTCCAAAAACATAGCGGGCGGGAGCGAGTAGTGATTATCACCCGTTTCGCCATACGCCATTTCATGGCGGTTCTGGTGATGTGCGTCGGGATCGTCATCATCGGCGCCTACACCTATATGGATATGCCCAGGGAGAATTTCCCTGAGATCAAGTTCCCTTTCATCCTCGTCACCACGGTTTTGGATGGCGCAGACCCCTCGGATGTGGAGACGGCGGTGACGATACCGCTGGAAACCGAGCTGAACGGCGTCTCGGGCATACGAAAGATGAACTCCACCTCATCCGAGTCCACTTCCGTGGTAATGCTGGAGTTTGAGCCCGAGGTGGAAACCCAGACCGCGCTGCAAAGGGTCCGCGACGCTGTTGACGCCGCCAAGGGCGACCTGCCCGACGACGCCGATGAGCCGATAATCAAGGAATTCTCCCTTAACGAGGAACACCCGATCCTGGTCTACAACCTGATCGGCGGCGCAGACGTGGCGCTCTCGGAGCTTCTGGACCTGGCCGAGCGGATTCAGGATGAGCTGGAGACGATACCCGGCGTCCTTGATGTCAACGTCAGCGGTGGACGTGACGAGGAGATCCTCATCGAGGTCGATCCCGAGCGGCTGCACCACTACAAACTGACCCTGGGCGCGGTGCAAGGTGTGCTCCGGGGAACGAACCGCAACATCTCAGCCGGGGCCGCGACCCTGCCTTCGAACCGCCTGATAGTCCGCGCTCCCGGTGAATTCACCTCACCTGCGGAGATCTTCGACCTGGTAATTGGCGCAGGGGACGACGGCACCCCCATCCATATGCGCGACGTCGCCACGGTCCGCTACTCCTTCGCCGATGAAAAATCACGAGCCCGCCTCTACGACTTCACCGATGAAGATGGTGTCAGTCCAAGTGACCGCTACGTCGAGCCCAAAAAAGCCATCTCCATAATTGTCGTCAAGAAGACCGGCTCCAACGAGCTGGGGGTGATCGAGGAGTGCGTAAAAAAGGCCGACACCTTCTATCTGCCCGAGGGCGTGCATCTGGTGATAGTGCAGGACCTCTCCAAGGATATCCGCATGGTGGTCTCCGATCTGGAGAACGGCATCGGCACCTCGCTTATTCTGGTGCTGCTGGTCATCTTCATCGGGCTGGGCTTTCGCAACGCAATACTGGTGGCGTGGGCGATACCCTTTTCCATGCTGATGTCGATCATCGTGCTGACGCTGCTGGGCTTCACGCTGAACTCCATGGTCCTCTACTCGCTCATCCTCGCGCTGGGGATGCTTGTGGACAACGCCATCGTCATCGTGGAGAACATCTACCGCCACTATTCGATGGGCATGGGTAGGGCAAAAGCCGCCTACGTCGGAACGTCCGAGGTCGCGTGGCCGGTGATAACCTCCACAGTCACCACCGTCGGGGCGTTTTTGCCCATAGCGTTCTGGCCGGGCATCATGGGCGAGTTCATGAGCTACATGCCCAAGACAGTGATCGTGGTGCTGGCCTCGTCCCTCTTTGTGGCGCTGGTTATCAACCCCACGCTGTGCGCCCTGACGATGAAGCGCCAGAAAAACGTTGCTTCAACCTTTGACCCCGAGACCGAGCGGCCCACCAACGCACTGGCGCAACTCTACGGACGATTTCTTGAGTTCGTACTCGACCGCCCCCTGTGGACGCTGACCACCTCTCTGCTCATTTTGATAGCTACGATCTCGATTTTTGGCGTATTCGGCAGGGGCATTGAGTTCTTCCCGCCGCTGGACCCCAAAAGGCTGATCGTCTCGATAACCCCGCCGGACGGGACCTCGCTCACGACCAACGACCGGTTCGCGCTGGAAGCCGAGGCGCGGCTATTCGGCAAACCAGGCAGCGGCTTTGACAAGCCGGTGCAGAACCTCAAGCATGTGGGAGTGACGATAGGGTTGATAAGCGGGCGGATCGCCGGGCCGGGTGCGCTCCGTGTCGAGTTCGTGGACCGCGACTACCACAGCGAGGATACCTCCCTCACCCTCGAAGAGGTGCGCAACAGGGTCGAGGGGCTGGACAAAGCAGGCAACCAGGTGACCTATCCCCTTTACGGAGCGGAGTTTGACGTGGTGGTTCCCGAAGAGGGCCCGCCCACCGGCAAGCCGGTGTCGATAGATATCTTTGGTGACGATCTTGGCGAGATGACCAGGATCATCGGAGACATGAAACTCCTGATGTCCTCGGTAGCGGGGGTGGTCAAACCGACCGACGACGCAGCCACCGCCCAACCCACCCTGGAGTGGATGGTGGACAGAGAGCGTGCCGCCATGGTTGGGCTTGACCAATCCACGGTGGCGAGTGCGCTTCAGATGACCATTGGCGGGCTGAAGACCGGGACCTTTGGCCACGGCGACGATGAGCGCGACATTTTGGTGCGACTGCCCGTCGAATATCGGATGGACACACGCCGCATCGGCTCGGTCTACGTCCCCACGATGCTCGGCACCTCGGCCCCGCTCATAACGGTGGCAAACGCCGAGCTGGTTTCCGGTCCGGTACAGATAAAGCACCTGGACCGCAAACGCGTGCTAAACGCCGGAGCGGAGGTTGAACCCTGGGTAGTTGCCGACGCCGACATCCGCGCAGCCTTTCAGAAACGTGTGGAAGAGTACTCCTTCCCCCAGGGGATCACCTACCGGTTTGGCGGAGCAGCCGAGGAACAGGAGAAATCCGAGAAGTTCCTCTCCAAGGCGTTCCTCATCGCGCTCTTCATCATCTCCATGGTGCTTGTGGTCCAGTTCAACTCGGTCTTTGTACCGGCTATCGTCATGTTCTCGGTGCTGCTCTCCTTTATCGGAGTCTTCACCGGGCTTATGGCCTTTGGAAAACCCTTCGGGATCATCATGAGCGGCATCGGCGTCATCTCGCTGGCGGGGATCGTCGTCAACAACGGCATAGTGCTGTTGGATGCGATAAGAAGATTTGAGCAGCGAGGGCTGGCCGTGCGCGAAGCGGTCGTCACCGCCTCCATGATACGTCTGCGCCCCGTCCTGCTCACGGCCATAACCACGATACTCGGCCTCTTGCCGATGGCCGCGAAGATAAGCGTGGACTTCGCCAACATGAGCTACCAATACAACACCGAGAGCTCACAGTGGTGGCAATCGATGGCCGTCGTCGTCATCTTCGGCCTCTTCGTCTCCACCGCCCTGACCCTTGGCGTAGTCCCCGCTTCATACGTCCTTTACAAGAACACAAAGAAGACCGTGGCTGGGGTGCTGGGGATGGACGCGACAAGTGGAATGGGGGAGGGGCGCTGAAGCCGCTTGGCTTTTTCGCTGGGCGCGAGGCCTTTTTACGCTGAGTCGCGCAGCTTGTACGCGGTTTTTATATTTGGATTGGTTTTATTGTATGCGGGGACTGCTCGTCCCCTGCACCCCTCGGGAACTTTCTTTGCGCGAAGAAAGTTCCAGAAAGACGCGCCCCTTCGAGCACGTGTGCTCGCCTGTCGGCGACCGTTCGCGTCTGAGGGAGGGTCGGAAACTCGGCTCGGCTAGCGCCTCACCTCAGACAACCCGACCCTCAAAGACTCCTCATCCGCTCACTGCACAGCTCGGTGGGGGGTTAAAATAAAACAATTAAGTATTGCGTCCCCCGAGTTCCCACCCCGAACCATGTTAACTGCTCTCCCACAATTCTTCATGGTCTCTGAAAAAAGAACACAAGCGCCCATATCTTGAGGCCAATTTCAAATTTCCTTTATCCAAAAAACGCTCATGTTCACGTTCCGCAAAAGCCAAACCATTTCGGAAAAGCTCTTTGGGAGCTTGTGTATTCGGGGATTTAAATAATTTCAAAATATGGTTTGACAAGTAGTTTAGTACTAGCAACCCGTCATTGTCACGAAGAAGTAGTTCTTTTGTAGAATCGTTCATATATTTTACTAATTTCTTGTCTTCTGTTGTATCTAAATCATCCTCAGTCAATGATAAAAACTTGAGCAAGCCATTTCCAACAATAACACGTGGGTAGCCAGCAAGTTTGCTTTCCAAAGTATATGCTTGCTCTAATGCTGCACCATATATCTCTTCTGAAGAATATGGACTCTTATTTAAATTGATTGATGCACCAATTTCAATCCCTCCGCGCAGTGCTAATCCATCTTTAAAACAAACTAGCAAAACAAGTGCCGCAGCAGAAAGCACCCTATATGTATTAATAGATGCATTAAGCATACTGCTACCGCCTAATGGCATGAAAATTACTGTTGTGTCTGAAAAGCGCATAAGCTTTATAGTTGGCTTTGCTTCTTTTTCTAGCTTGTTTTGAACATTAGACGGGAAAGAGAACCTGTTTCCCGTCGGCTTGCAGACAACATCAATAGCTTGGTGTATCAATTTGCGGACTGTTGCAACTTTACCAACTGTATTTTTTAGTTGTTCGTGGATTATTTTGGTGCTTTCTTCGTTGATTATTTCTGGGACTTGCAACTTCCTGATCGCATCTCGCTGTCCCATGATGTCGAGAAATACAACCAGATAATACCCGAATTTCAACTCATCATTTTTGTCTGAAATTTCTTCAGTCATAACAACTCCCCTTCTGGTTTCTAAAGCCACTATACCACTAGTGATTATCCTCAAATATCGAGCAAATGCAAAGACACGGTGCTGCATGCTGGCACGTCAGAGGGGTAGACCTTGCATTTCAACATTCAGGGTCATGCTGTCCGAGGCGTAGCCGAGTTCATGACCCATTCCCATGCTTTTGACCCACCCTTCCCCGTCCAAGCGATGAAGCGAATGGCGAAGGATCAGAACCTTACGCGGAAGCGAGTGTAACGAGCGGCTTCGGAAGGTTCCCGGAGCCTTGAGCGGTCCGCGTAGCGGATCAGTGCTTGTGGGGCGTCCGGGGATTAAAGGGGATGGGACGAGCCATCCCCTTTACCGCTCAAGCCCTCGAAGAGGGAGAGCGGAACGCCCTTAAATACAATAAAAAAGGCCTTCGTAAGAAGGCCCATCCAATCAAAAACACGCGTGCCAAGCTGCGCGAATCAGCGCCCCCCCTTTAGGAAAAATGACGCCCGCAGTTATTGCAACTGCTCGCGCCGACCCTGATGGGCGCCATGCAAAAGGGGCAGCGAGAGGAGACGGTATCTTTTCTGGTCTGCCCGAGGTTGAGGGTGGCCTCTCCCTCTTTTTTCTTCTTTGCTGCCTTGCCGCCCAAACCACCCAGGGTGGATGGACTCAGATTCGATCCGTTGCCGTTGGGGGGACTTTCCGGTGAAGCATCCGGCCTTGTCTCACTGTCCTCGCCGTTTAGCAGGGTGCCGCCGGAGCGGTCGAAAAAGTCGAAATGGTCATCAAACTGCTCTTCTTCATCGAAGCCCCCGCTGGAGAGAAAATCTTCTTCCCCATTAGACGTTTCAAAGGGTTCTTCGCTTTCCTCTTTATCAGCCTGGGTGGAGGGTGGCCCCTTCTCCAGTTCTTCTTCAACCTCTTTTCTCACCTCTTTCAGCTCTTCCAGCAGTTTGGCGGTGAGGGTTCTCTTTTCATCGAGTTTCTCGTCGATCGCGGCGGTCGTGGGCGGGTCGCCATCGAGCGCCTCAACTCCGTAGACAGCCCTCATGAGAATCTCCGTGGTTGCGCTGTTATTGGCGATCAACGCATTTTTTAGAGCTTCGGTATTTTCCAGGCTTTTGACATGCATATCGAAAGCGTGCAACTCCTCGGTCAGCCGCCTCTCGACACCAAAGCGCCACCTGGCGTCAACCCTTGTCGCCTCTTTCTCCTTTTGGCTCAGCTCTGTTTCAGCGTCCTTGGCCCAATCGAACTTGAGGAACCCGATCTGCATACCCATGTCGGTCGCGCACTTTTTGAGCATCTTGCCCACTGCGTCCTGATAATACTTGGTGGCGCTTGGATCATCGGAGCGGTAGTAGGAGAGTTCGCCCTCAAGAGCCCCGTTGAGTTTGGGACCAAGGTAATCGGTTATATCCCGGGGAGTCAGCCAGGACATCTCATGTTGCTTCATGTAGGATACCAGCTCGCCGGCAATGGGCGCGCTGACCATAGCCATGAAGACAAGATCGCCCACAACCTTGGCGCCGTCCATCGTCCTGCCCTGAAGCGTTATTTCAAAATTGGCCGTATCGGAGGTGGTAAAGATGACGGAGACATCCTTCGCTTTGCCGTAGAGCCGGTGTATCCACGAGCGCGCGGTGCCGGTGCGTTCCGTACCCAGGCTCATCGTATCCAGCATCTTGTTGCCGCTAACGACTATCGCCAGCTCGCCGGGAGCGAGTGCGAATGACGACCTGAATATCCCCGGCAATTCGGACTCGTTCAGCCTGTAGGCTACCGTGTCCCTTCCGTGTATTCTCCAGACGAAGGGGTCTGGAGCCTTGGGTGGAAGCTGGACCTCTTTCTTGACAGGTGGCGGAACCGGCTCTTCCGCAGGCTCTTCCGCAGGCTCTTCCGCAGGCTCTTCCGCAGGTGCTTCCGCAGGTGCTTCCTCTATCTCTTCAACTTCTTCAAGTTCCTCTGCTGGCGCTTCTATCTCTTCAGCGGCTTCTTCCGGCTCTTCCTCAGGTTCTTCGCCTTCTTCAACCTCTTCCTCGCTAACCACCTCTTCTGGCTCTTCAGCTTCTGGGGCCTCAGCTATGGGTTCCTCTTCAGAAGACTCATCTTCTATCGCTTCAGGTTCTTCAAGTGCTTCAGACTCCTCGGCCTCTTCCGGCTCTTCCTCAGGCTCTTCGGCTTCAGGCTCTTCGGCTTCAGGCTCTTCTGCTTCGGGCTCTTCGGCTTCGGGCTCTTCGGCTTCGGGCTCTTCGGCTTCGGGCTCTTCGGCTTCGGGCTCTTCGGCTTCGGGCTCTTCGGCTTCGGGCTCTTCGGCTTCGGGCTCTTCGGCTTCG
>JAUVAU010000092.1 GCA_030591565.1 Deltaproteobacteria bacterium
AGCCCCTCAGCGCCGATGGTACTGCCCGGGCAACCGGGTGGGAGAGTAGGACGCCGCCGAACCTTTTATAAACAAAGAGCCTCGAACTACGACCCAAAAGTCGTAATCGGGGCTCTTTGTTTTTGTGGTTGTACTCTAGGGTTTGAACGATTAATCTTAGCGCCTTCGAATGGAAGTTTTGTCCTGAAAATTCGCCACCCTGCCTCGCTGTTTATGTTGGCCGATGGGTTAAAGGCGGTTTAGAAGTGCTTGAAAGGAAGTTTTTACAAGATGGCTGATGTGCGAGCGTTTACCGGAGTGCGTTACGATACTGAGAAATCTGGCCCGCTGGAGCAGTTGGTCAGTCCTCCATACGATGTGATAGGCGACGCGCAAAGAGAAGAGCTTTACGCCAAAAGCCCTTATGCGATTGTGCGGGTGGATTATACAAAGCCGCTCCCAGCCGATAGCGGTGACGAGAAGTACGCCAGGGCCGCCAGTGATTACTCCGAGTGGTTGGATAGGGGGATTTTGATCCGTGAGGCGCGCCCCGTGATCTACTATGTGGAGGAGGATTATATTGGCGAGTTCGGCCGCAATCGCACCAGGTGCGGTTTTTTGGCTGCTGTGCGTGTGGAGGATGCCGAGTCTGGTTTCTACCGGCCACACGAAAAGACCCTTGAAGGGCCAAAGGCCGATAGGTTAAAGCTCACCAAGGCTACCAGGGCGAATTTGAGCCCGGTGTTTAGCCTTTATGACGATCCGGAAAACATCATTGATGATTGCCTGGCCGGTTGGAAAAAAGAGAATGCTGGTGAGCCGGTTTACACTGTGGTTGAGCCCGATGGCGTGACCGTGCGTATGTGGACGGTTGATGATGATGCGGTTGCCGGGACTATCGCTAAGGCGATGGCGCCCAAGAGCTTTTTTATCGCTGATGGACACCACCGATACGAAACCGCATTGCAGTACAGGGACGAGATGCGTGAGGCCAACCCGGACTGTACCAGTGAGGAGCCTTGGAATTTTCTGCTTATGTATCTCGTGAACCTCTGGTCGCCGGGCCTCACTGTGCTGCCTGCGCACAGGGGTGCTTTTGATCTCGTTGATTTCAGTGCGGAGCAGTGCATCGCGAAGCTCGCTGAGAATTTTGATCTTGATGTTTTCGATGGCAGCGTGGATGAGCTGATACAGAAGTTGTTCCAGCAGCGTGGACAGGGAAGCTTCTTTGGTATGGCTATCAACGGGGATGATAGGCTGTGGTTCCTGACTCTCAAAGATGACATTGATTTGGATACTGTCCTATCCAGACGTGCACCGCCTTTGCGTCCTTTGGATGTGACGCTTTTGCATTCGCTGATAATTGAGGATGTTTTGGGGGTCGACGAACAGGCGCAGGCGGCCCACACCAATCTCAAGTATGTCAAGGAGGCCTCGGCGCTGCTGGAGATGGTCAAGTCGGGCGAGGTGCAGGCAGGGTTCTTCTTGAATCCAACGCCGGTCGATCAGGTAAAGGCTGTGGCGGAGACTGGTGAACGCATGCCGCAGAAGTCCACCTATTTCTACCCCAAGCTTGTGACGGGTCTTTTGATTAATCCCCTGGACTGATATATGACCAAGGCTGACTTGACTCTGGACACGGCGCTTGGAGGCGAGGTCAAGGTCTACCAACCTGCCAAGGGGTACCGCTTTAGTGTAGATGCGGTGTTGTTGGCCCGATTTGCCACCGAGTTTGGTGGCGATTATCTGATAGATCTTTGTTCGGGCAGCGGGGTTGTCGGTCTTTGTACGCTGGCCCTTGGCGGCGCACGCAGGGTGCTGGGTATTGAGTTGCAGCCCTGTTTTGTCGAGATGGCGCGCAGGTCGGTCCAAGAGAATGGATGGAGCGACCGCGTCGAGTTCGCCGAGTCCGATGTCTCCCACACCCAAAAATTATTCCCCTCTGGAGCTGCCCAGTTGGTGGTCGCAAATCCTCCCTACCATGTTGCCGGTAGCGGGCGGGTGGGCCCCGATGAATCGATGGCGCTGGCCCGCCATGAGTTGAAGATCACCCTCGTACAGGTTTCTGCAGCCGCTTCCCATCTGCTGGAAAATCACGGATATTTCTGTTCGATTATCCCAGCCCAAAGGTTGTCGTCACTGATGGAGGCGTGCAGGGAAGTTGGTCTTGAGCCAAAGGTCCTGCGCATGATTCACTCCCGCGAGGGAGAAGCAGCGACGCTTGCCATGTTGGCTGCGCAGCTGGGGGGATCGGTCGAGGGGTTAAGGGTGGAGCCTGCGCTTATTCTTCATCCCGGGGGGAGTGATCAGAGGAAGTACTCGGATGAGGCAGAGGCGCTTCTTGGTCGTGGAGGAGTTGTTGCCGTTTGAGGTTCGCGGTGCGTGCCTTTTTTATGGCGGCGGCGATTTCGGAGTCGGCCACTCCCGAGGCAGTGCTTTCAACCAGTTCCCGCTCAGCTGAAGTGAGGGTGACTGAGTCGAGGTCGGGTTCCGGCCGGACTGGTTTTGGCGGGGGTTCGATGGTCGCCAGGCGGCACCGAATCTTGCCCACAACCTTTTTGCCGAGTTTTTTATTTAGCGATTCAATGATGTCGGGGGCCAGGAAGGTCAGCTGCTGTAGCCAGGGCGAGCTGCTCACTCCCAGGGTGAGATTGGCGCCTCGAAGCTCAAGCGGTTGGGCACGTTTTGCGATCTCCGGCCCGACAACCTCGTCCCAGACTTCCCACACCCGGTGACCGCCGGTGGGGAAAGAGGACTCGATACTTTTCAGTAGATTTGGTATGAGTGAACCCACGCGGGCCGGTTTCTTTTTCATGGTGAAAGCCTAATACAAATTATGCGGGGATGAAAGCATGTTGCGGGATGGAGTACTGATTTTTAATAGCGTCCACAAGGTCATGAGTGCCGAAAAGGCGCTCAAACAGGCTGGGGTGGATATCAAGGTTATGCCTGTCCCACGCAAACTGTCCTCCGATTGCGGATTGGCTATCAGCTTCGATATCGGTGAGCATGACCGGATAGACGCGGTGCTGCGCGAGATCGGGACGCCAGCGGAGGAAACATACCGCATTGAAAATGAAGAGTACCTGCCGCTTTAAGAGGCTCTGACGAAAAACTCTCCCGAAGCGCGGGGGGTAGCACTAAACCGGGCCAAACCGGAAATTCTAGCCGATGCTGGGCAAACCTCCAACCAAGCCGACGATAAACCGGAAACCCCGAAGATCATTCGAGGAGTAGGAAGGGAAGAGAAATGACCGCAGGCATACCTATAAGTATTTCGAGGATCATTTTTCGCCCCCTGACAACGTCAATCGGAGGATATCCGGGGTTTTTCAACTAATCGGCTGTGGCCAGCTCATTGGCGCGCTCTAGATAGCCCATGAAAAATTTCGGATCAACCGGGTCCACAAAGCAGAACCTCCCCAGCTTCACGTCTTCTATCACTTCGCCATCAGCTGTCTCGAAAACCACAAGACAATCGTAGTTGAAGTCATACTTCTTACCAAGCGCATGTTCCTCGGGGGTAAGGGTCCTGGAGATGTTTATTTTGGCGGGGATGAAGTTGACGTTGATGTACTGGGATATCTCCGGCTTTGCATAGACCTGCATGGCCATCATCATGCAGCGGTGGCAAGCCTCCGACACATAGAAATCTATCATGAGCGGTTTTCCGACCTCTTTAGCTTCAACCCTTGCCTGCTCAAGGGAACGCCAGTTGATATCGCCGGCCCACTCCTTCCGCTCCATATTCATCGAGCAGGAGCTTAGGGCAATAATAGCCAGCAAACAGCTGAGGGTGGTCAGGGTTTTCATGGTCACCGCCTGAAAAGAGAGGTGTTTAGTCATAGTAGGATACTACCTAACTGCGACATGTTTTCAAATAAATTAATGCGGGAAATAAAAAACCCCGGAGCCGCAAGGCCCCGGGGTTTTTGTCATTCTAGATTATGCTTGAACGTCTTAGTAGGGGATGTTCAGCATAAGGGCTGCCATGTACATGTCGTCGGCATCGCCAGTTCCCGGGCCAGTGCCGGCTTCTTCGTAGAAGCTGCCCAGCATTGCGTAGGAAGCGCGCAGGCTGAGGGTGGCGGCTTCGGCGACCTTCATGCTGACGTTAAAAGCCAGTTCGAGGCCGAGGTCGGTGCCTTCTTTGGAGGCAACGGCTTCGTTGTCTTTGGTGTCGTCCAGAGCCATGAAGTAACCAAGGGTGCCTTTAAAGGTGAAGACATCCACGGTGGCGCTGCCCTTGACAAGGAGGGCCAGAAGACCGTAGCCGTCAAGCGCGGCGTCTTTGAAAGCTTTGCGGTCGTTGGTGAAGCCAGTGTTGTAGATGTCGGTGCCGAAGATGTTCAGACCTTCTTTGTAGAACTCGAAGGCGCCGATGTTCTGCCACTGGTTGTAGTCGTTCTCGTCGTCATCAGCACTGTAGTAGATGATACGGGCGCCGACTTTGGCGACGTCGAGGTTGAAGTCGCCATTGACGGATGCGACCATCGCGGTACCGCTGACACCGGTGGAGCCGTCGGCTGCGATGTCGTCTTCGTCGTCGTTGGACTGGATGGCGAGGAAGCCGTCAACAGTAGCCGGACCGAAGGTGCCTTTGCCAAAGAGGCCGACCACGATGAGGTCGGACTGCTCAGCAGAGTCATTGCCCAGGAAGATGTCGCCACCGAAGCTCAGGGTGTCGGAAACCTTGACGGAAGCCTTGACTACGTAAAGGTCCATGTCATCCTGCTCGTCCAGGGTACCCTCATAGCCTTTGGCCCAACCGGCGGTTACGCCGACCATGTCAAAGTTCGCTTTGGCGGTGACGCCTGCGACGTCCTGATTGATGAAAGTGGACTGGATGTCATCGCCCAGCCCCTGGATGCCGACGCGAAAGGAGAGATCAACGTTCATGGGGATTTTGAGATCGGCATAGGCGTTCTTGGTCTGAACGTTGACGCCGTCAGCGCCGAAGCCACCGCCGGAGTAGCGGGCATCATCAGGTTTGAGGTAGGTGCTCTTACCGTAGATGTTGTTGACTTCACCGTACCACA
>JAUVAU010000065.1 GCA_030591565.1 Deltaproteobacteria bacterium
CCTGATCCATTCCAGCTCGCGTTGAAGGGTCTTGGCGTGGGCGCTGGACTTCTTCTCCTCAAGCGCGAGCCGCTTCTCCTTTTGCTCCAGCCAGGAGGAATAGTTGCCCTCCCAGGGGATGCCGCGGCCCCGGTCAAGCTCAAGTATCCAGCCAGCCACGTTGTCCAGGAAGTAGCGATCATGGGTGACAGCCACCACGGTGCCCGGATAATCGGCGAGGAATCGCTCCAGCCACGCTACCGATTCCGCATCCAGGTGGTTGGTCGGCTCATCAAGGAGCAACATATCCGGCGACTGCAAGAGCAGCCTGCAAAGCGCGACCCGGCGCTTCTCGCCACCCGAAAGCGGCGCAATCAACTGGTCGGCGGGCGGCAACCGTAGCGCGTCCATGGCGATCTCAAGTTTGCGGTCAAGTTCCCAGGCCCCTACAGCGTCAATGGCATCCTGGACTCTGCCCTGCTTTTCAAGGAGCTTCTCCATCTCGTCGTCACCCATAGGCTCGGCGAACTTCATGGAGATAGCCTCAAACTCAGCCAAAAGGGCCTTGGTCTCGGCCACCCCCTCTTCCACGATCTCCATGACGGTTTTGGCCGGGTCCAGCTCCGGCTCCTGGGAGAGATACCCCACAGTGACGCCCTCGGCAGCCCACGCCTCACCGATGTAATCGGTGTCGATGCCTGCCATAATCTTCAAGAGCGTAGACTTGCCCGAGCCATTCAGCCCCAGCACGCCTATCTTGGCCCCCGGAAAAAAGGAGAGCCAGATATCCTTTAAAACCTCATGCCTGGGCGGGTAGACCTTCCCAAGCCCCTTCATTACATAGACGAATTGCTTTGCCATCGTTTTTTCTCATTCCTTTCAAGGTGGGCGGTGACAATACACTAAAGTAAACCCACTTTGAAGAGGGGTGCGCCCATCTTGTCTTTTGTAGCCTAGTTGCCAATCAAAAACTGGTGGCATATCCTAGCCATATCAACCCAAACCGAGCAAAGAGGGGTCACCAGATGGCAGACGATGAACTGAGAAAAATCACTCCGGAAGAACTCCAGCACATATTGGAACAACACAAGCTTTGGTTGACATCGAATAAACGCGAGGGCAAATGTGCTGACCTACGACGAACCGATCTCTCGAAAACCCATCTGGAAGGGGCCGAACTTTCAGAAGCCCACCTGGAGGGGGCCACTCTGTGGCAAGCCCATTTGGAAGGAGCCCTTCTTAATGACGCCCATCTGGAAAAGGCCAAACTTATTGGAGTCCACCTGAAAGGCACCTATCTCAATGGAGCCCACCTTGAGGAGGCCAAACTTATTGGAGTCCACCTGAAAGGCGCCAATCTCAATGAAGCCCACTTGGAGGGGGCCGAACTCTGTTTCGCCAACATGGAAGGGATCACTCTCATTCGAGCCCACCTGGAAGGGGCCGATCTAACTACCGCCCACCTGGAAGGGGCCGATCTCTTTGAAGCCCACTTGGAAGGGGCTAATCTTCGGGAAGCTGATCTCAGAAATGCAGCTGTGAGTGGAGTGACCTGGGATCGGAAAATGAAATGTCGTGGTGCACGTGTTGAGTCCTGCTACGGCAGCCAGATGTTCAAACGCGATGTGCAGGACATGGGTTATCTGGAAGAATTTGAGGAGAAACATCCGTGGGTTTATTGGTGTTGGGCAGGTTCATGTGATTGTGGGCGCTCTTTAGGTCGCTGGGCTATAGTGAGCTTACTGCTGATCTTTCATTTTGGGTTGATCTTTAGCTTCATTGGCAAGGACGCTTTTGATGTGGCTAGAGAAACTGCATGGCAGTACTGGGCACCATTTCAATCCAGCTTTGCAGCCTTTACTTCCCTTGGACTTGGTACCATAACACCACTGTCCGACTGGGCGGCATTCTGGGTCACGGCAGAGATGGTCATCGGGTACATAATGCTAGGCGGCCTGATCTCGATATTTGCCAACAAACTTGCCCGGCGAAGCTGAACAAGGTATCAAAGGACAGTCAAAAACCAGTAACCCAGACCGATAAGTCCAAGGAGTGCGCCATGCCCATAGTCAATATTGATTGGCTGGAGTCAAGAACTGTTGAGCAGAAGCAGGAGCTGGCCCAAAGGATCACCGACGCGATAGTCGAGGTCACCGGTTGCCAGCCTGCGGCTGTGACCATCATCTATACAGATCACCCCGGACGGGACATCGCAAAAGCTGGAAAGCTTCTGGGCAAATAGTCCGCTTCCTCGTAAGTGTGGTTTCTTCTCTACGACTGGCGCGCCCGGGATATTGACTCGGATTTACAAGGCATTGAAAATCCTCGGGTCTTCGACCCGCGATAAATCGCGTCCTGATTGCCTTTATCGGCAACCAGAACGAACCCAGCGGGGGTTCCACATCTCTCCCAAGCGCTTCAATACAAAAAGGGCCGGACTTTTAAGTCCGACCCTTTTTCTATAATAACTGGCGCGCCCGGGAGGATTCGAACCCCCGACCTACGCATCCGTAGTGCGTCGTTCTATCCAGCTGAACCACAGGCGCGCATTTTTGCGAGGCATCTATTTACAATACTTCAGCGGGCTTTGCTACCTTTTTTACCGGTTAGCCCACATTAATCAACATACCACAGGTTAAGCATGGCGGAGAGGGGGGGATTCGAACCCCCGGTACCTTGCAGTACACTCGCTTTCCAAGCGAGCACCTTCGGCCTCTCGGTCACCTCTCCGATGCTAAACTCATGATTCAATTGTCAAATGCATGGCGGAGAGGGAGGGATTCGAACCCTCGGTACCCGTTCGAGTACACTCGCTTAGCAGGCGAGCACCTTCGGCCTCTCGGTCACCTCTCCACTGCACACAAATTTTCTTCTTTGCGAAAAGAAGGCGGTATACTACATACCCCTGTCTATACTAGTCAAGTGTGATGATTGCGAGTTTTCAAAGTGTTTTGGCGTACTTTCCTTTATGGTGTATTGGCGGTAGGCTTGATCGTGAAATGGGGAGTTTTTCGATGATGAGGAATCCGGTTGTGGCGGGCAGATTTTACCCCGGTAGTTCTGCGGAGCTTGCGGAATATCTGCGCGGTGTTTTGCCCATTGGAAGGGAGATGCGCTCTGCAATAGGCATAGTCAGCCCCCATGCCGGTTATGTCTATTCTGGCGGCGTGGCGGCCAGTGTCATCGGTTCGGTCTTTATTACCGATACCGTGCTCCTGCTGGGGCCGAATCACACGGGCAAGGGTACCAGGGCGTCAATAATGTCTTCGGGTTCCTGGCGTACGCCGTTGGGGGTGACCGATATTGACGAGGGTTTGGCCCAGGCGTTGCGTGAGGGGTGTCCGACGCTGCGCGAAGACAGTGTGGCCCACGAGGAGGAGCACTCTCTTGAGGTCCAGCTGCCTTTTCTGCAATTCATTAAGCCCGGGGTGAAAATCGTCCCCATCAGTTTCAGCTTGCGTTCCGGTGAAGAGATATTGCAGGTGGGGCGCGAACTTGGCGAGGTGCTGGCCTCCTGGCCCGAGCCGGTGCTCATGCTGGCGTCCAGCGATATGACCCACTACGAGTCCGACGACGAGGCCAGGGTGAAGGATCGCCTCGCGATTGACAAGGTCCTGGCGCTTGACCCCGGCGGGCTTTTGTCCACGGTGGGCGAGCACAATATCTCCATGTGCGGGGTGGTCCCAACGGCCATTATGCTGGCGGCGGCCAAGGTTCTTGGTGCGAGTGGGGCCAGGGAGGTGCGCTACGCCACGTCGGGTGAGGTGACCGGCGATTATTCGAGTGTTGTGGGCTATGCGGGCATGGTGGTTGATTGATGCTTGACACCATGGGCCACACTCTTCTATAAGATGCTCTTTCCATGTGTTGGGGGATCGTCTAAGGGTAGGACAGCGGGTTCTGATCCCGCCAGTGAGGGTTCAAATCCTTCTCCCCCAACCACTTTACAATCAAGACGGTAATCAGAGCCGTTTTAAAAGCTACATGGTCCCTTCGTCTAGCCTGGCCTAGGACACCGGCCTCTCACGTCGGCGACACGGGTTCAAATCCCGTAGGGACCACCATTACGAAGAAAAGCCCGCCATTCCCTTAGTTGGAAGTGGCGGGCTTTTTGTTTGTGCTGCTCACGTTGTCAATTCCGGCGCTTTATCGCCGCGTCCGGTACGTGTATTATGGGGAATATATTTCAGTTGTCTTTTTAAGAGGTTGCAAAGGCTTTGCCGAGCAGCCTCTTTCTTCGGGGAAATGAATGACTCGGAAATATCTCCTCCAATTACTGCTGGTTTTCCTCGCTTGCGTCTGTTTGTCCGCCTGCGAAGCCTCAAAGGTGCAACCCCGCGCCGAAGATGGTTCCCAAGACCTCTCACAATGGAATTTCAGCCGGGATGGAATAGTGACGCTGGACGGGCAGTGGGAGTTCTATTGGCGGCAGTTACTGACCCCGAACGATTTTCACAAACCCGATCCTCCGCAAATGACAGGCCATTTCCAGATCCCCGGAAGATGGGACGGTAAGGTGATTGACGGGGTCGAGCAGTCCGGTGACGGCTACGCGACCTTCCGGCTCAATGTCACGAAGACCTCTGAAGATCAGCTCCTGGCGATCAGGATAATTGAAGAGGCCTGCGCCTACACTTTGTGGATCAACGGCGAGGAGGTGGCGGGCAACGGCGTCGTGGGGACCAGCCGTGAAACGATGCGTCCTCAATACCTGATCCAGCTGGAACCCTTCACCGCCGATGGGGGGCGGCTGGAGGTCATCCTGCAGGTCTCCAACTTCCACCACCGCAAGGGCGGGGTCTGGTACCCGATAGAGATTGGCCGCCATGAAGACCTCCTGCGCAGCCAGTACACCGCGTGGGCGCTGGACCTCCTCATCTTTGGCGGGCTGTTGGTGATGGGGGTTTATTACCTTTTCATCTACATGCTGCGCCGCAGCGTACTCTCGGCTCTCTATTTCGCGATATTCTGCACGCTCATCGCCATACGCACGGTACTCACCAACACCCGCTTCGCGGTTTACCTCTTTCCCTCCTTTTCCTGGGAGCTGCTCTACACGATAGAGCTGCTCACCGTCACCGTCACCATGCCGGTGATGTTGATGTTCATCTGCTCACTCTACCCCAATGAGAGCTCCCGGCGGGTTGTCAGGGCGATACAGGTCATCGGCGCGGTAGCCAGCCTGATAGCGGTGATATGCAGCGTCAGGGTGTCGAGCTATATCGTCGTTCCCTATCAGGTGGTGCTGCTCTACCTCTATCTCTACATAACCTATGTACTCATACGAGCCACAATGGCGGGCAGGGAGGGCGCGAGGACGATCCTCTTTGGCATGACTCTTTTTTACGTGACGGTGTTAAATGACGTGCTCGCCTCCCATGACTTCATCTACACGCCCTCCATTGCGTCGCTGGGCATGATGGCCCTGGTGCTGGCGGAGTCTTTCGCGCTTTCACAACGTTTTGCAAAAACCTTCTCCTCGGTGGAAAAGCTCTCCTCCGAGCTTGAGCAGCTCATCAAGGTGGAGCAATACCTGCGCCAGAACCAGCGTCAACTCACCGAGATGCTCGACACCACCGGAGTCTCCATAATCGCGGTGGACGAGGCGGGCGAGATAGCTTTTGGCAACCGCGGGGTCTCCGACCTTCTGGGGGTGGAGCAGGAGGAACTGTCGGGATATCCGCTAAAGCGCATCTTCCCGGGTGGAACGGTCCCCATCGAGCTTGCCGACAGTATCTCCTCGGTCATGCAGGATGAGGGCGGGGCAGGGCCCTTTGCAGAGATCGCGCTGGTTGGGCCGGACGGCGGGCGACTGATGGTGGATGTCGAGCTTGCCGTCCTCGACCATGAAGAGGAAAACTACGCCGCGCTGCTCGTAAGGCGGGAGCGCACCAATGGCGAGAAGGGCGACAGGGCTGTCCCGGCGCTGGAGGTGATCGAGGGGCTTAATCGCAACAGGCAACGCCTCCAGGCCCTTGAAGAATCCCTTGGCGACGCGCTGCCGCAACGCGCAGACGACTCGACCCTGCTGCGCGAGAGCATAGTGACGATAGACTCCGCGCTGGAGCAGGTGGACGCGCTTTTACAAAAAGATGACGGCGGTGACTCCAAGCGCAAGCTCGCCGTGGAGCTGATGAACGGTTCGCTGGATTACTGGGTCAACAGCTGCGGCAAGAGCAAGGTCGAGCTGGCCCAACAGTCCCGCCTCTGGAAGGTCTACGTGGACCAGGATGGGGGCAAGCGCACCCAGACGCTCAACCGTTACCTCTCCCTTTCCACCATCCCCAAGCAGCCCCGCTGGAACAAAATCACCAGGACGGCCAGGTTTGTCCTCGCCTCCTGCAAGGGCGACTCTCACGAGCGGGTGAGGATTGAAACCCTGCTCACCAAGTTGCTCTCCCTCTAGTTAGCCTGTATTTGGGCATTCCCAACATATAGTGACAGCCACTTAATCAAATCTTTACAACCATAATTTTGCGAGCGCAGAAAACACTTAAAAAGCAGATACTTGCGTGTGTTTTTCACGGATTTAACGGGTTTTGAAATGGACTGCACTTCCAAGCCCATTAAAATATCTCCCCGGTGGGTTGTGCACATTTTTTGCCGTGAAAGAGCCGACTCCATCTTGTTTAAACACTTTACCCAGCTGAAACGGAATGTGCTTGGCGCGGGCTGTGCGATAGCTTGCGGCATAATGTGAGTGGATATGGAGGTATGTGATGAAGAAACGTGTCAGTGTAATTGCTACTGGAGTTCTGGTGCTTCTCGCCATTTTGATCTTACCCGCGTGTGGTGGGGGTGGGAGTGATGCTGACACTACCCTGACTCAGGATGTAGATTGCAGCGGTGATATTCCTGACGCGATCTGCGCGACAGATGCCGATGGCGACGGCCTGACCTATGCCGAGGAAGTCGCAGGTTGGGAAGTTTGGCCCGATAAGTTCGGTCTCGGACTCGGCACAGATACCTTCGGGCAGATGGATGCCCACTATGAGGTTACCTGCGATCCTGACTTGGCTGACACAGATGGCGACGGTTTGAGTGATTACCAGGAGTTTATGAACAAAACCGACCCGGAACTGGCTGACACCGATGGCGATGGGCTAAGCGATAGCGAAGAACTGAATCGCTGGGGCAGTAGCCCCCTTTCTATCGACTCTGACATGGATTCCCGCGGTCCCGACAATGACCTTACGCCAAACTCTAACCTGTTCGATAGCGCAGAGCTGAAAATCGACCTCCTTAACGACCCCACACACACGCCGGGCCTGGGTGCCACTTCCCCGATATTTAAAGACACGGATGGCGACAGTTGGAGCGATTACTATGAAATCGTAGAAACCCTCGGAAGTGGTTTTGACCCGATCCTCGCCGATGTTCCCAAGATAGACATCGAGATCGCGGCTACGCCTGTTATCGGTCTGATCGGTGAAGAAGAAGATGGGACTGGATGGACCAGAGATGTTTCCGTGACGGACTCGCTGGCACAGAGTGTCTCTACAGAAACAGGAATATCGGAGGGCACGGAATTCGTGGCTGAGAATACTATTGGCGTCGGCGCGGAAATCGGCTTTGAAGCGGGAGCTGATGGGATGAAATTTGTAGGCAACATATCGGGCAGCGCCTCGATAAACTACAGCTATTCCGCCGCTATGGCCTCTTCCCATTCAGTCTCATGGACACAGAGCCAGGCTCAATCGGCAGAAAAAGCCTACCAGGAAAGTATGGGTGAACACGGTAGCTTGGTCAAAACACTCACTGGCGGCTATATATCTGTGCCGATAAACATTGAAAACACAGGCGATATCGCCTTCACCCTGGTGAACCTGCGGCTCAGTGTGCTTGCGCGCTACATGAACGACACACCGGATTTTACTCCCGTACTGGAGCTGCAACGGGGAGATGACGTACCGCTTTCCTTTGCACCTGGGGATAGCTATAACGATATCCTTATGCAGGCAGATACGCAAAAATTCGAAATGATACAGTCTTTTCTGAAAAACCCGAACGGTATGATGCTCAAAGTCTCAAGCTATACCCTTGCAGACGCCGACGGCAACAGTTACGACTTTTACGGGGAAACAATTAAGCAAAAAACCGCCATGGTCATGATCGATTATGGTGGCGAGCTCCCGCCACAGAGCTTCCTTGTGGCCACCAGTCCGCAGCGAACCGTCGGGCTGGCAAACGGCGTAACCATGGCGAACGTTTTTGACAATATCCTCGATCTGCAATATGACACGTCTTCCCGGGAGACAGCGTCGGGGACGTTCATGGCGCTGGCACAGGTCAATGGCGTCGCCGAGGACCTCGCCAATAACAAATTATGGTTGGTGACGACCAGCGCAACCCTGGACGAGGACACCCTTGCCAGTTTCGACGATATAGTCTTGCAAGCGGGTGACACGATCTACATGGCTTATGTCAAAGACCAGGATGGAGATGGCCTTGCAGCGCGCGAAGAATTTCTGCAAGGCACCAGTGACCAGCTGCCCGATACTGACGGCGACGGACTCGGCGATTATGAAGAGGCTCGTGAAGGGTGGACGGTCTACATCGAAGGTCAGCCCTCCTATCTTGTCCGGGCGAGGGGCTACAGCGCGGACTCTGACGGCGACAACCTGACGGACGACTTTGAGAAGGGTTGTGGACTCGACCCAAACAGGGTTGATACGGACCGTGATGGCCTCAGTGATTATGAGGAAATATATGGCTACGACATCCTGGATGGATCCTCCCAGTTGTTCCTCACAGTGGTCCCTTACGCTGGAATCGTGATTCTGGACGGCGGCAACGGGGTCGCTGAATCTTCAGTGTCGGGAGACGACGTCCTTGAGGGGGGAGTTTCCAACGGGGCCATCGTCATCACCGCCGGCGCCAACGCTACAATCGACAGCGTCCCGGGCGGCGATGACTACATCGGGGTAAACCATCAGCCCTTGGCCTGTGAGCCTAATGGTTTCGCCACTAACCCGCTAAACGCCGACACTGACGGTGAGAGTGCACCAGATGGTCTCGAAGCTAGTCTTGCGCTGGGAAGCCCCAATAACCCCAGTGATGCCTCCATGTACGATGACGAAGACGACGATGGTCTCTCCGATGCCCTTGAGGTGGCGGGTTTTACCGCTGTGGTCAACGGCGCCAGCAACCACTTCACCTCTGACCCCCTGGACACGGATAGCGATGATGATGGCCTTTTAGACGCGTTGGAATACGAGTTGAAATCGAATCCTCGCTCGGCGGACACCGACGGGGATGGCCTGGGCGATTTTGTTGAGTACGATGGTGGCGCTGCGGTAAGGACCTCTCTCAACAAGAGCGATACCGATGGCGATGGCTTGTCGGATCTGGTGGAACGAGACGGTTGGATTGTCGTCGTGGATGGCGTACTTCCAGGAACAAGGGTGTATCCCGCAAGCGCAGTAACTAAAGTCGATTCCGATGGCGATGGGCTCTTCGATGGCGACGAATGGGAAAACGGAACCGACCCACTTGACCATGATACGGATGATGATGGTAAATCCGATGGTGATGAGGTCGAGATAGACAACAATGTGAGTTTTGGTCAACGAGACCCCACCTATTGGGATAGAAAGATAACCATTACCTATAATTCGATTCGGTATAGCGGTTACTGTGATGGTGGCGACCTTAATGAAGTTGAATGGCGATTGGGCGCAAGGGCGCCAGGGCTACCCGATGTTGACTTCACCCCGATCAAGTATTCGGGTAGAGATTACGCAGACCCTCACGGCGTCGGCCCCATACGCGTAACCGCAATTCCGGTTTATACTAAAACATATCTTGGAGGTATTTCGTATATCTCCCTGAAAAACGAATCATTTGAACTTCTCGGCTATGTAAAGGAAATGGATCATTACTTCGTCATACCGGGTGCCGGTTCCACCGAGTGGGATGCAAGTGATGGAGGGATGGTTTTTTATGACAACAACTGCGTAGATTGTAGAGAGATATTCATGAAAGACACCTATGATGAAGATCCCGGCTACTTGAAAGATTCGAAGCAGGAATTGAAATTCGGAACTGACGATTCAAGGTTTACCATTTCCCCAACTACACCTGTGTATAGTCAAGTGTTCCAAATGCAAGCTGATGGTCTCTGTTATCATCGTGATGATTCATATATAAATGGGTTTGGGATAGGCAATGGGTATCAGGTTACCGTGAACGCCACGGTGACATTTGAATAAGATATGTACAATGTAAATTAAGAGGCCCGGACGCGCGCAATGCGGTATCCGGGCCTTTTTATTGTGGTTTGACGCCACCTCCTGATGGAAGTGGCGGGTTTTTTATTTTCATGCGCGAATTAAAATAGATTGCGTTATAGACGTTCCCAAAAAGTTGGTTAGAATAGTGACAGCTAACCCAGGTCGAAAAACTCCTTATCGCGAGGTTAAAAAATGAAGAAGACCGGAATCCAGAGCATACTTTCTCGATTTTTCAGATCCAGCAAACGTGGTTTCACTTTGATAGAAATTGCTCTCCTCATTCCATTAACGGGAGTAATACTCACCACGAGTTTTTCTATTTATCACGGTATGGATCCCTTTTTTGCTACTTTTGTTACTATTTCCGAGTTACTAAAGGGGGACGTTGACTCTGTTTCTGCCGATTATGAAAGCCGCTTTCTTGATATGGCCGCGCCCACGGGGTCTCTGGTCAGATACGACCCAGGGTCGGACGATGGATATGGCAACCTTATAGTCTACGAGCTTGATGAGGGGGAGGCCGCCCAACCCCATGATATGGATAATGACGGAATTGATGAGATCGTCTCCTTTACATATCTCGACGGTCAGTCAAGCCTTTCGGTGAAGGAGCATGAAAGCGAAACTCCCGTAGAGCCGCCACAGCTGGCGATGGGTAGCGTAACCCGCGGTGCTGCTCCCGACGATTTCGTTGTGGCCGACGTGTCGGGCGACGGAAACCTTGATGTGGTC
>JAUVAU010000055.1 GCA_030591565.1 Deltaproteobacteria bacterium
CCGGAGGAATACTCAGCGTATTTCGAGGATCATTTTTTAGCCTGACGAAGTAAATCGGAGAAAAGGCAGGGTTTGTCAGCGATCTGAGGGGCCTCCCGCAGTGGAGAGGCCCCTTTAACCATAACTTCTCATAACCCGGGAATTACTTTTCAGTTTCCTCGGTAGTTTCTTCCGTGACTTCCTCGGCTGCCTCTTCGGCCACTTCCTCGACTGCCTCTTCGGTCACTTCCTCGACAACCTCTTCAGCAGCGGCAACTTCTTCGACCACTTCTTCGGGGGCCTCTTCAGCAGCGGCAACTTCTTCGACCACTTCTTCGGGGGCCTTTTCAGCCTGGGCCTGGAGAAGCTTTTCACCCAGCGTGGCGGTGGACTTGGAGGCCATATCTTTCTTCACCGCGTCAATAGCCATCTTGTTTTCACGGACATCGACGTTTTCGATCGCCTTCATCGACAGGGATATCTTTCTGTCTTCCTGGTCGATGTTAAGCACCTCGGCCTGAATGAGCTGGCCGGACTGTACTCTATCGGAGATGTTTTCAACCTTCACGCTGGCAACTTCGCTGACATGCACGAGACCCTCGATGCCGGGTTCCAGTTCCACGAAGATTCCAAACTCGGTGATGTTGGTGACCTTGCCCTCGACAACAGAACCGACGTTGTACTTGGTGGTGATCGTAGACCAGGGATCGGGCAGCAGCTGCTTGATGCCAAGGCTGAAACGCTCCTGATCCTTGTCGATCTTGAGGACAACGGCTTCGACTTCGTCGCCGACGTTGAAGATGCCGGAGGGATGGGTGATGCGCTTGGTCCAGGAGATGTCGCTGACGTGGATAAGGCCATCAATGCCATCCTCAACTCCAAGGAACACACCAAAGTCGGTGATGTTGCGGATGCTGCCGCGAACGACGGTACCCGTCGGGTAACGATCTTCGAGAACATCCCAGGGGTTGGGCTCGCACTGCTTCATCCCCAGCGAGATGCGCTTGCGCTCCGAGTCGATATTGAGGACCATAACTTCAACTTCACCACTTATCTCGACCTTCTCGCTGGGATGGGTGACGCGCTTGGTCCAGCTCATCTCAGAGATGTGCACAAGACCTTCGACGCCCTTTTGCAGCTCCACGAAGCAGCCGTAATCGGTGATGGATACGACCTTGCCCATGACCTTGGCGCCGATCGGGTAGGTCTCCTCGGCGTTCTGCCACGGGTCTTCTTCCAACTGCTTGTAGCCCAGGCTAACGCGCTCGCGCTCGGAATCAAAGGAGAGCACCTTGACCTTGGCTTCGTCGCCGATCTCGAACATTTCGGAGGGGTGGTTGACCCTGCCCCAGCTCATGTCGGTGACGTGGAGCAAGCCGTCGATGCCGCCCAAGTCGATAAACGCACCGTAGTCGGTGATGTTCTTGACGATGCCGGTGAGGACTGCGCCCTCTTCGAGCCTGTCCAGAGTGTCCTTGCGCTGGCTTTCGCGTTCCTTCTCCAGGATGACGCGGCGGGAAAGGACGATATTTCCACGACGGCGGTTGAACTTGATGATCTTGAATTCAAAGGACTCGCCAATCAGCTTTTCAAGCTGGCGTACGGGCCGGAGTGCGACCTGTGAGCCGGGCAGGAACGCTCTGACGCCGATATCGACGCTCAGGCCGCCCTTGATTCTCGCCACGATGCGGCCTTCGACTGTCTCGTCGTTTTCCGCTGCCGTGCTGATTGAATCCCATATGCGTATCTTGTCGGCTTTGTCTTTACTGAGGACAACCATGCCATCCTCATTTTCAAGCCTCTCGACCAAAACGTCGATCTTGTCGCCTTCTGCGACTTCGACGGTACCGTCAAAGTCCTTGAACTCCGAAAGAGATACCAGACCTTCGGACTTGTATCCGATATCCACGATGACGAATTCGTCGGTGAGTTTCAGTACCGTTCCAAGAGCGACCTTTCCCTCTTCGGGAACTGATCCACTCTCTTCAAGCAGTTTTGCGAAGTCCATAGTCTCTTCGCCGGTAGGGGTGATGTTGTTGGTTTCCATGTTTTCTCAATAGCCTCCTTATGGCCTTTAAATTTGAAAAAAGGGTGCTGCTGCACCCCTTTTCCAGACAAGGGCGGGAACATACCACAGGCTGGGGGCGGCACACAACGTAAAATCATGTGCGCTGAATCGGACGCTCGCCGCTCGGCTTTTTTGTTTGCTTGGATGGGGTTTATGGTATTTAAAGGCATTCCTCTCTCCCTCTTCGAGGGCTTGAGCGGTAAAGGGGGAGTTTAAATTCAAAATCAAAGACGGAAGAATACTGCATGGGAACGGGTCGGGAACTCGGCTCGGCTAGCGCCTCACCTCAAACAACCTGACCCTTGATGCGAAAATGGACCCCTTTGACTCCAGTTGAGTTGCGGCATAATATGAGGTTGGAATTGTCGGGCTGTGTTCAACCATAGGGAGGGGATACCATGAAACTAACTCGAATTGCCACGATCGTTGTTTGCTGTCTGTTCTTGTCGGCATGTGCAACTGGTGAGTTGATGACCCGGATGCGTCCAGGGATGACAAAACAAGAAGTTGTAGACTTGCTGGGGCAGCCTGACGGGTATTCAGCCCCAGAAGGGTATGAAGTGTTCAAGTATACCAACCGGCTTATCTCTGGGTGGTCGTATGATAGGGCCGACTATAATGTAATCTTGAAGGGTGATATTGTTAAAGAATACGGAGCTGGTGAGGTCAGGACAAAGCAGAGCGGTGTTAATGCTATTCTGTTTATCAATCCTTACTAAGTCTGCTGACGTTTTGGAGGTGTAAATGGACATTGAAGTTCGTTTGTTCACGGAAGCAGTTAGTGCGAAAGCGCTTGATCTCAGCAATGAGACCCAAAAACAGTTCAAGGCACTGTTCAAAAAGCCTAATTATTTTGTATTTAGAGGTTCTTTTATGATTGTGAAGGTTAGCCGTAGCAGAAAGCCTTTTTGGGGTGTTGGTAAAAAATATATAGATTATGTCAGCCCTGATGGCAGTTATTTTGTTGTCCTTCTTATTAATGAAAGAGAAGGATATGTATTTCAAAAAGCTGATGTTGTCAAAGCCATTAACAACAAAGGTTGGAGGGTGGCTAACGATAAAGATTACAAAGTCAATGTTCCCATCCCTTCCCAATTTAAATTTTCTTCCAAAAAGGATTTTATGAAAATTGTGGGGCCGGATAATCTTTGACAGTACATCTCATGGGCATCGGGCCTTTATTTTTGGCGTTTTGCTGTTGTCCTTTAACCCCCACCGAGCTGTGCAGTGAGCAATTGAGGAAGTTTTTGAGAGTCATCTTGTTTGAGGCGAAGCCGAGTTCATGACTCTCCCTCAATTGTGAATGTTCGCCGTTAGGCGAGCACACGTGCTCGAAGGGGCGCGTCTTTGTGGAACTTTCTCCGCGCAGAGAAAGTTCCCGAGGGGTGCAGGGGACGAGCAGTCCCCGCTTACAATAAACCCCATCCAAATCAGAAAACGCGGCCAAGCTGCGCGACACAGCGCCTATCCCCACTTTATTTTTCCTGATTTTGCGCTAGATTTAACTCACTACAATTGAATTTGCGAGGGATGTGACCATGGCTAACGAAACCGGGAAGAAGCTGGAGCGGTCCGAGTTCCTGAAAACCCTTGGTGCGGCAGGGCTGGCGGGGGCAGCGGCGCTGGTTGGGGCAAACGCATTTGCCGACATGGAGAAAAAGGGTAAATATATTTTCACGATAACCAACGGCGGCAACGACCCAAACCGCGCGATCCTTGCCCTGCTGATGGCTAAACTGGTCGCCGAAAAGCGGTGGGGCTCGGTACACGTCTGGCTGACCCTGGAGGGCGCGGAGCTGGCTAGCCGCACCAAAGCGGAAAAGATCAGGTCACCCATATACCACAAATATGGCAACGCATTTGAGCTGATGAATCACATACGCAGCGATGGCGGCTGGTTCGGGGTCTGTCCGCCCTGCGCTGAATATTGCGGAGCGACTGGCGGCGAAAAGCATGACTGGATCGAGTTTGCCGGGGGCGACTGGCTAATGAAGAACATAGCCGACGCCTGGGTGCTGTGGATGTAACAGCCGGTGTAATCAGCCAACAGGTTTTCCACCCAGTTTCACCACTTCGTCATGTCTGAAACACTCTACCGGGTGATCGTTGACCAGGCCAGCCGACTGCATCAGGGCGTAACAGATAACCGACCCGACGAAGTTGAACCCACGCTTTTTTAATTCTTTTGACATCTTTTTGGAAATATCGCTCTCGGCGGGCCACTGGTCAGCCAGCTTCCTCCTTGGCATAAGCGGCTTGCCTTCGACGAAGGACCACAAAAAGTTCACAAGCCCCCCATCCGTTTCCCTCAGGGCGATGGCGGCCCGTGCATTTCCAACAGCCGAGGCTATTTTCAACCTGTTTCTGATTATTCCGGGGTCATTTTTGAGCGCGGCCATCTTTTCGTCATCATAGCGAGCTATCTTCTCCATATCGAAATCGTCAAAAGCCAGACGATACCCTTCGCGCCGCTTGAGTACTATCTCCCAGCTGAGCCCCGCTTGCGCACCTTCGAGCAGCAGCAGCTCAAAGAGCAGCCGTTCATCGGTTACAGGTACACCCCACTGCTCGTCGTGGTATGTGCGCATCAAGCCGGGATCAACGCCAAAACATCTGATGGTCATGGGATGGCTCCTTCATTTGGGACGACCTGTGCAGATCAACATTACGTCGGCGCAATTGTGCGAGGAGCATAAGCATATCATGGGCGTTGGCCGGGAAGATGCGGCTGACGGCTTTTTCCCATTTCACATTTGCACATTGCCCCTTTTCCATTTTCAGCACAGCGCTATATTTTACGAAATCGGCGCGCACCAACCCCGAGGCGCGCCGGGGAGATATCCAGTGCGACGATGGACAACCCAGGAAGCTCCCGACGGCTCGAAGCTCGACATGATCGCCGACAGCTGTTTCCTGGCCATTCTAACTGATTTCGAGCTGGCATTGCGTAGCGGCGACGAGGCGAGGGTCGAAGCCGTATGCCGGGCGCTTTGCCTTCACCCCATCTACGTGCGCGCCTTCGAGCACATGTTGGAGAGGGAAGAGGTCGGGGAGCGCGCCCAGCTGATCGAAAGAATTTTGACCGAGTACGAATTCCTCAGCATTTTCAATTTGTTTGATGAAGAGGGGATGGAATAGGAAGAACTGCCCCTTGTCGGGCGGGTATTTTATGCTAGCTTTTCCGTAACAGGCCCGTCTATCCCACCAGGATGGAGATCGACACTGACGGGCACAGCCCCTGGAGGCGTAGCGCTTCCGGGGGCGAAATATTTATGGGCTTATCGTCCACCGCTACTGTTTGAGTATCTTTTTCGCCAGGGTCGCCAGCGCCTCTACTTTATAGGGTTTCACCATAACCCCCGCGAATCCATATTTGTCATAGTCCGACATGACCGTATCGTTTGAGTAGCCGCTGGAAACCACCGCCCTGACACCGGGGTCGATCTTCATCAACTCCTCAAGGGTCTCCTTGCCGCCCATGCCGCCGGGTATGGTAAGGTCCATGACCACAAGGTCATAGGGCCTGCCCATTTTAAACGCCTTGTTGTAGATTTTTACCGTCTCTTCGCCATCAGCCGCCGTCACCACCTGGAACCCGAAGTGCTCCATCAGAGTGGAGATGAGTTCCCGTAAGCTGGCCTCATCATCCATGAACAGGATGCGCCCCCTGCCCTCGACAGCCTCCTCCTCGACCGCTGTCGCTTCCACCACCTCCCCGGAAACCGCAGGGATAAAAATGTTAAGCGTGGTGCCCCTGCCCAGCTTTGATTTCAGATCGACAACGCCGCCATGATTCCTGACCACGGAATAGACGGCGCTGAGTCCAAGGCCACTTCCTCCATCCTTGGTGCTGTAGTATGGATCGAACACCTTGTCGATCTCCCCTTCGGGAATCCCTACCCCCTCATCCCTTATCTCCAGTTTTATGTATTCATCGCCCGTCAGAGGGCGGTCGGGGTAGTCGTGGGCGTTGACATTACACAGGCTTACATGGAGAGTCCCACCGTCGGGCATGGCCTGCACCGAGTTGATGACAAGGTTGTGGACCACCTGCTCCAGTTGTCCGGGGTCGGCGTCCACCAGCCACGTATCGTCAGCGATATCGTAATCGCACCCAACGTTTGTACCCGACAGTGCGAATATCACGGCATCATTGACCAGGCGGTCAAGCAGCATCTTCTCTTTTACCGGCTTGCCCCCCTTGGCAAAGGTAAGCAACTGCTGGGTCAACACCCTTGCCCTGAGAAGCGACTTTTCAGCCTTGTCCAGCTTGTCGCCGATGTCGTAACCGCGCTCCTTGTAAAGCTTGGCCAGCGAGATGTTACCGAGCACGGCGGTCAGGATATTGTTGAAGTCGTGGGCGATACCACCGGCGAGAAAACCAACGGATTCGAGCCGCTGCGCTTTGGAGACCTCCTCCTCAAGCCTTCTCTGCCTGGTCACATTCCTGAAAAAACCCTGGAGCACCTTTCCCTGGCCCTTGGCGCCGGTCGACGATACGTTGCCGTCCATGAGCACTTTTCGGCCATCCATGGCGATGAAGGCCGTCTCTATATGCACACGTGTCTTGTTGTCACGCGCTTTTTCAAGGGCTTCCTTGTATCCTTCGAGATACTCCCCATCCACCAACTCTTCGAGTCCCAACCCTTCAAGTTGCTCCATCCCGTAACCCAGCACTTCGGACCAGGCGCGATTGACGAATTTGATACCGCCCTGAAAATCGGTGATCTGTATCATGTCGCTGGTGTTGTCAAAGAGGTTTCTCAGCCGCCGCTCGCTGGCGCTCAATTTGTCCATATCCCGTTGGCGCTGGGTTATATCAACGTAGACCAACACCATGTGGTCCACAACGCCATCGTTATTGAATATAGGGGTGGCGACTACGTCATAGAGCCGGTTGGAGATATCAAGCTCATGGCGGTGGAACCTCTTGCTCTCGACATGCTGGTGGATTCTCTTGCCCTCAAACAGTGCGCGCTTGAGCATACAGTCATCGGGGGGTGCTTCGTTGCCGCAGACGATCTCGTAACAGTGGCGGTCAAGCAGCTCTTCATTGTCGAGGTTGGTAACATCCAGCGCCAACCGGTTGAAGTCGATAACCTGTAGATCGGTGTTGAGGATCAGGATGGCGACACCGGCGTTGGAAAAGACCGCCTTGAGGTCTTCGCGGACGACTGCCAATTCATCTTTGGTCTTGTTTAAGTGTTTAAGCACTTGGTCAAACGACGCGGTAACGGTGCCGATGGGGCCCAGGTCGATGAGCATCTCATCGTCAAGCTCCTCGGTTTGGAGAGGGACAGTGCCAAAAACACCCAGAAGATCATCGAGCTTTTGGCGTATGTGGGTAAAAGCCCTGTCGCGCTGAGCTTTTAGCCGACTAACCTCTTCGGTGAGCCTCGCTACCTCTTCGGTGGCCTTTTGCAGCTCTCCCACTACGCTCGTCCCCTCGGCCCGCCAAAATGAATTGGTCAAGACCGTGAAAAAATCAACTTACCTGCTCTGTTAGTCAGCCTATCGTTATCTTGTAGCAGCCATCTTCCTTGTGCACCTGGGTCTTGTAACCCATGTTGGCGGTGGCTTGGGGGATGGTTGCCGTGGAGTCCCTGTTGGAAGTAAGGATGACGATCTGCATGCCATCGCTTTGCATCTCGACCCTGGCGCCCACAGCCATAAGCACCCCGCCGACAAAGGCGAAAACAAACTGTCTGGCCGGACGATCGGGATCGTAACGCCGAAGCCTGTATAAAGTATCACATACACTGGTCTGTTGTTAAGTTTTGTCCTGTTTATAATACATTACAGCACGGTAATTATTTTTCAGGTATGGCCTTTATAAATCGCGCCGGGTATGAAACAATCATAATCGCATAAAGTGCACAGACAGCCGTACGTACTCGACCGGTTACGACCAAATTACCCCAAAACTGGAGTTCTAAATAGTTGGTCCCCGGTGGATCAGTGTGACTGGCGTATGAGGAGTAATTGTAAGATGTTACGTAAAGCGACCGCTGCCCTGATCGCGGTACTGTTTTTGATTTCAACGGCCCACGCCGCCGATCTCCTGGATTACCTGGACATAGGTCCGAAGGAACATATCGAGAGGCTCTCCAAGACCTTCAAAAATGGCCGCAGCGTCGAAAAAAGAGCCGCCGCCGCCGAGCTTGAAGGGTTGATCGACCTCAACGCGGGTTCACTTGGTGAAAGCCAAGAGGCCGAGGCCATCCTCACCGTCATCGGCGACAAGTTCATCCCACTCTTCTGGGAGGGCAACTCCACCACCAGGGTTCGCGCAGAGCGATCAGTCAGTCACATAATCGACAAGATTCAGCCCGCGCTTGACGAAATGGGTACCCCCAGAGGCAAGGCCACCAAGAACATTCTGGACCGGTTTGCTTCCCTGATGGACAAGCAGCCCGACAACAAATCCTGTGCCAAGCTCACCAAGCGGATGGTCAGCATCCTCGCCAAGCGAAAACTTGAGCTGGCAATAGATACCGATCCCCCACTGGCCGCCATCGACCCGGTCAAAACTGCGCCAACACCGCCACCCACAGCAAAGCCAGTCCCTGTAAAGCCTTTACCAACGCCAGCAGTTGCGGCAACGCCAGCCCCGGCTCCCAAACCCAGCTTCGCGATTCCAGCCGTAGCAGCAAAGAGAGTCAAAACTCCCACAGCACCCAGCACGACGCCCAGCACAACGACCACCCCAAAAGCCCGGGCCGTCACCAAGGTCGTGGCAAAAAGGGTCGTGGCGAAGAAAACCTCACCCAAGAGGGTCAAGACCGGCGCTAAAACAAAAGCGAACCGAGCCAAAATCGTTTCCGGCAAGATGGGGTCGTCATCCGACGTCAAGGTGATTTCGTTCAATAAGAGGGGCAAGAAGGGCAAAGAGGGCAAGAAAAACAAAGTGGCGGTAATCGGGTCCGGTAGTTCGGGCACAAACACCTCGGGCGACATGGTTGCATTGAATCTCATTAAATTGCAGCTAAACGAGGCCAGGGGCGAGGCAAAGCAGATAAGTGCGCTAAAACTTGCCGCGACGATGGAGCAGAAAATATACGCGCATCTGAACGGACCCTACAGTGATACCCACTCGCGCACCGTCGAGGTAGTCACCGCCATACGCAAGCTGATTGGTTCACAAAGCCCCCTCGTCAAGAGAGCGGCCGCCGAAATGGTGGGGCGCCTTGGGGACAACGACTCAGTTGGAACGCTGATCGACCTGCTCAGCGAAAAAAACAGCGACCTCAAAAAAGCCGCTGTGACCTCGCTCCAGCTAATCACCGGAGAAGACTTTGGGCTCGACAAAGAGAAATGGATTAAGTGGCGCACCAACAACAGGAGTTAACAGATCGCCGACAAAGCCTGTCTTTTCTCCGATTGACTTCGTCAGGCTAAGAAATGATCCTCGAAATACGACAAGTATTCCTCCGGTTATTTCTTATCACCTTCCTTGTGGACTCGGCCCCCTCTCTGGGGCCTCGCCTGAAGGTGCGCTAATGCGCATCCAAGTTTTCTGTCTTGAAAACTTGCCTCGAAGAAAATCCAACCTTTGTCAGCAATCTGTCAGGCTGAGTAAGTAGATGGACAGACAGTTGCGAATAAACAATTTTCCAGCCAACTTCCTTTTGTCAACAGCCTGAAGAGTTGAAGGCGCGCTTTCAGTTGAGTTGCCAAGGCCGAACACCACCACCTCGGCCTTGGGATAATCTCCCATATGGGGCCATGTTACGTATGGCCCTCTTTATGGTTGAGGTCGAGGTATCAAAACGGCGGCTCAACCTTCGCACCGATTTATTGTAGCCATCCCCCCTCAACTTCATCTCATCAAAAATCATCCTGATCTTTACATCGCGGGCCAGCTTCTCACATTGCGCCACCTTGCGACGTAGCATTGGAGATGCGACAAGCAGCTTTTGCTCAATATGCATCACCGCTCGCCGCTGGTCGAGGCCAACTCCAGCGGATTCAACCCGGCAAGCCTGCACAGCGAGTTGAATTCAACCCCCGAAAAAGGCCTGCGCCCATACAATCGCTGGCGAAACCGCGACAGCCCCATCCCCAACCGCGCACCAGCCTCCTTGTGGCTCTTGCCCGAACTTTTAAGCCCACTCCTCAGCTTGACCAGGGCAGCTCGCTCGGCAACCACCTCGCCCCCCTCAAAAATCGACAGATCATGGCAACAATTGGGGTTGTCAGGGTTCTGGTCCTCCACCCCCTTAACCACCATGCCCGTCCAATAATGGTAATCACCATCCCAAAAGATGTGGTGCGTAAGTGCACAGTATCTATTGTACCTACTGCGTTTCCACACTTCAGGCGTAAGCATCATCACGGCCCCTCCCGACGCAGACGTTTAATAAAAACAGAAAAAGCTAGTTATCAAAGACCTCAGCAACTCGATCCGAGCCGAATGTGGCGCACAGCGCCCTGACCACCCGCGCCGAGCACCCTGTCCACTTCCCATCCAACAAGACATCCCACAAAAACCCCCTGCAACACAAAACCTCCTCCACCAACTCATCAAGGCTCGCATCGTTTTTCAGTATTGGGCACTCCTTGTGGTTTTCCCCCGAAAGCTTGCATACATTTATCTCGTTAATCGGCTCAGAACATTCCTTTAAAGAAGCAATCTCAAACATTAAATTTTTCCTCCACTCAACATTGCCGCAGTGTCATTGACTTTTAACGTATTAATTGATATACGTTATTTACGTATTTTACTTCTATCGTATTTATATACGTTCGTCTTTTACGTATTCCAAGGAAATAACACACCCCAAGTCCGAGGATGGAGAGCGCATTTGAAAAAAACGCTAAGCGCCAGCTCGATAATCGAAAACGTCAAAAAGCTGAATGGATTTAAGACCAAAAGGGAAGTAGCCGAATTTTTCGGCGTAGGTCCTTCCGCCGTCACGGACTGGACCAACCGCAAGGGGGACAAAATCCCCGCCAAGCGGTTGGCCGAGGCGAGCCACTGCCACAAACTGCGCTGGCAGTGGCTCGCTTATGGTGAAATCCCCCCCTATGAGGATCAACACATCGTAGAACAGACCGGCTTGCCGCTCACGCCAAACGAGCTGGAGCTTCTTGAGCACATCAAGAAATCAAAAGCCTTCAAGGAAGCGGTCGAACGGCTGGGAACACTTGGGGATCGGGAATTGAAACTGATATCTCAGCTGGCCTCATCTATCACTACCCCCCAAAGCCCTCCACAAAAGGATACTGAGTGCGAACCATACATAAGGCGTAGCACGAGCTTCCCCTTGACACGCCCACAGTAGCACCATAAATTGTGCGCTGCAACCATTAATTATATATTTAGAATAATATTTTGTGCCTTTTGTCTTGCTTTATTCAGGGGTAAACAAATTCCGGGAGACACTCTCACATGGAATCAAAAGCAGAGGTAGATGAGTCCAACTATATCGGCGACCGCATCCGAATGGTGCGTGCCGGAAAGTCGTTGACCGGGTTCGCCTCAGGGTTCGGCATCCACAAAAATACCCTGTCTCGATACGAAAAGGGCGACGGGCTACCCGACGCAGCCTTCCTGACGAAGCTTTGCGATGTATACAAAATAAGCCCTGACTGGATACTCACCGGCACTGGAAACATGTACAAATCACGGACCGAACCCCTGCTGCGGGACCTCGCCGCACCAACCGACGCGCAAGGACTTGACCCCGACATCTACGCCTGCATCCCGCTCTACGACATGGCCGCTTCGGGAGGCGACGGGACCTTCGTCGGTGAGGAGGGGGTAATTGACTCCCTGGCTTTCAAGCGCGAATGGATCAGATCGGAGTTGCGCGCCAACCCCGGGGACCTGGTCCTTGTGATGATGAGCGGCGAGTCCATGGCGCCGACCCTTGGCAAAGATGACATCCTGCTGGTAGACAGCGCTCCGGGAAAAGCCCGATCTGACGGCATCTACCTTTCGCGCTCAACCGACGTCCTTTTGGTGAAACGCCTCCAATTTCTGCCCGATGGAAACATCCGGGTCATTTCGGACAACCCGGCGTATGAGCCCTTCACCGTCTATCCCGCCGAGTCGGATATCGATTTTAAAATAATCGGCAGAGTTGTGTGGGCAGGCAGAAAATTTTAATTCTTTGAGACATCAAGCCCCAATCTGGCTAAAAAACCGAATTAAATGTAGAATCGAACCAGAGCGATACCCACAAGCTGGAAGGTGGCTAATGCCCCGAAATTTATTGGTTTTATTTTTGCTTATCCTTTTTTCCCTCCACGCCGCGCCCGGCGTGGCCCAGCAGTGGTCCGCCACCGACTACGGCCCCTTCGAGATAAGCTGCAACAACCTCACCGTCCACGTGGTCAACCGCAATATTGGTGGCCGCGAAGTTGCCAGTGAAATATATATCGAGAATAACGACAAGCGCGTGGTCTTCATCAAAAAGCTGGACCTTCCAGACAATGACGGCGAAGCCCTTCGGCTGGGAACCACCGTGGACGCCCTGGTGTGGAACGTACCCGGAAATAGACTTCTGGTTTTGGATTCCAAAAAAATCCAGCCACAACCAGGGTGGGGCCAAGAGCTGGACTTCCTGGTGTGGGTGACCGATTTTTGTCCCGTGGGAAAAACAAACAAGATCGCCAAGCCCATTGGCGGAAAACTGAAAAGTCTGCTTCAACTCCGATTGCCGCCCGGCCACATCTACAAACCCGCCGAAAACGCCTTGCGGGGGGACCGCTTCACGGTAATAACCTGGGGAGCCGAGGGGCGCCTGCTGCTCAAAGTCCCCCTCCTTCTAAAATTCTACGCACCGGAGCAATCCCGGCTATCGGTTGACATTGAAAAAGATCCCGTGGGCGGGCTGATGGCGATCGCGGCCCAGCCATATGATTTTGACAGAGCGCTAAGGGGTAGCGCGGTTTTGCTATATGAAACCCCCGACGGCGTGCGTGCAAGACCCAAACTCATAGATGCGCAGACCGACGTGACATTCACCAAGGCCTATGTCGACGACTCGATCCTGACCCTGGAGAATGGCTACTGGCGCCTTGGCGGCCACTTCAATCGCGTCGGCGTCCGCATCGACAACGCCCCCGGCTTCATCGAACCCGCAGATGTCATAAAGCTTGGCGTAACCGCCCCATGACCAACACTTGACGACGGCAAGGCATGAAAAAAACAACGAATAAAATTCCCGATACAGCGCAAACCCGGGTTGAGACCGGAGATCAGGGCGATGACCTGATCCTGTCACCGCTTCGCCAAAAAGAACTCCTGCTCCAGACGATTTTCGACGCCCTTCCCGAAGCCACCATCTTTGTCGACTCCAACCGAAAAATCATAATGGCCAATCCCGCAGTGGAGAAAGTGATCGGCTACAAGCCCGCCGAGCTTCTGGGCAGGACAACCTCAATGTTCTACGCCAACCAGGAAGACTATCTGGAGCAGGGCAGGCTCCGGTACAATAAGGCCCAAAAACAAGCCGGTGCTCCATACCACGTGAACTACAGGCGAAAAAACGGGGAAGTCTTTCCCAGCGAAACCATCGGAGCACCGATAATTGGCGAAAAGGGCGAGACGCTGGGCCACCTCGGGATCATCAGGGACATCACCGAAGAGCTCAAGCACCGTGAATTCAGGCTGCGCACCAACGAAGAGTTGGAGAAAAGGGTCGTCAAGCGCACCGATGAGCTGCGCATGCTGACACGCGCCATCTCCCACGACATCCGAAGCCCCATGGTAGCGATAAGCGGCTTCGCCAACCTGACCAAGCGTCAGCTGCAAGCCGGCAACACCGAAAAGGCGGCTGAGTACGCAGACAGGATAAGCGACGCGGTGGACTGGGTCCAAACCCTGCTAAACGATCTCTCCGAGCTGCTAAAGGCCAGCGAAACAGAGCATCACATCACCAGGGTTAATCTCCACTCAATCGCGAGCAAGGTTGCGGATGTCACACAGGGGCTCGCATGCAGCGCAGGCGTCAGGATCATCGTGCCGCAAACGATGCCCACCATCGAGGGCAACCAGACGCAGCTGAGGCGTATCTTTGAGAACCTCATCCATAACGCCTGCAAATTCAAACGGGAAGAGGTCGATTCGTTCCTGAAAATTGAAGTGGAGGAAGACCCGGACCAGGTCACCATCAGGTTGATCGACAACGGCATTGGCGTAGAGGAAGAACACCAGAACTCAATCTTCAGGCCCTTTGTCAGGCTTTCCTCTGAAATTGAGGGCAGCGGCATGGGGCTGGCGATAGTACGTAGATTCATCGAAATCCACGGCGGCAAGATATGGGTCGAATCGGAAGGCGAGAACAAGGGGGCGACCTTTATCTTCACCCTCCCACGCTCCAGGAGAGGGCGCGAGCCGGGTTAGCCGCGCACAACGCACGGGTGGACACGCGAATGATCCCATGACCATAAAAACCAAACTCCCGATACTCCTTGCGACCGTAGCCGTCTGCGTGGTGCTTTTTGCCGGTTGGGCAAACTACACAATAGCCGGATATGGAGAGGAGCGAATCCACTCCAACGTGGATGACGTGGAGGTGTGCGATGTGGCCATGGTCCTGGGCACAGCCAAGTTCGTCCCCCAAAGAGGGCTGAACCAATTTTACATGCCACGGATCGAAGCCGCAGCCGAACTCTATCATGCCGGCAAGGTCCGGGGCATTCTCGTCTCAGGCGACAATTCATCCATGCGCTACAACGAACCGCGCAGGATGAAGCAAGACCTCATCTCCCTTGGAGTACCGGAGGAGTATATAACGAGCGACTACGCGGGACTCAGGACGCTGGACTCGGTCGTACGCATGAAAAAAGTATTTGGAGTCGAAAAGTACATCATCGTGTCGCAGAAATTTCA
>JAUVAU010000028.1 GCA_030591565.1 Deltaproteobacteria bacterium
CGAGAGGCTTTAGCGGTAAAAGGGGTGGCTCGTCCCACCCCCTTTAATCCCCGGACGCCCCACAAGCTTTGCTCCGCTGCGCGGACCGCTCACCGCTACGGGAACCTTCCGAAGCCGCTCGCTCACACTCGCTTCCGCGTAAGGTTCTCATCCTTCGCCATTCGCTTCAACCGCTTGAAGGGGGAGGGTAGGTCAACTGCATTGGAACGGGTCGGAAACTCGGCTCGGCTAGCGCCTCACCTCAGACAGCCCGACCCTTACCCTATCTTGAAGAAAGAACCAAACTTCTGCGCCGCGAACAGGTCGCCCTTCGCCGTGATCTTGCCGGACATGAAAGCCATTGCGGCATTCAGCTTACCGCTGACCATCGCGACCCAATCATCCTCACCCATGGTCAACGCCACCGTCGGCGCATCGTGAACCCCCTCCACAACCGCACACGTACCATCCTTGATGACGACATACCAACCCCCCGGCTCCACATCGGAAATATGGAACTGGTAAACCAGATCAGCCCCCACCGCCTTGTCCGCCCGAAAACCCTGCGGCATCCTGTCAAAAATTTCCCTAGCACTCGAAAAAGCCATACAATCTGCCCCGTGATTTGTGTCTAATTAAGGGTTCCGGCCCCTGAACTACTTAATTTTTTTTGCAGTGGAGGGGCGGCCTAAACAATATATTGTCTTTTGGTGCCGCGCGACGGGGTCACCATAGTCAGTAAGGTGCGTACTGATTAAGCGCCAATCCGCAGCGAGATAGCTATTGACCTTTTCATAGTTATCTAGCTCAAGAACTTCTGCAATATCAATAAGGTGACTATCTTGGTTCATTGCAAACCCTTTCTGCTCCGTCAAATTGGAGAGCAACTAATTTTTTATCACTTCAGGGTCGGGCTGTCTGAGGCGCGGCGTTAGCCTCGCTGAGTTCCCGACCCATTCCGATGCTTTTGACCTACCCTTCCCCGTCCAAGCGGAGCAGTTCAGCTCGTAGGATCAGGAGGTCATACTTTATAGCGAGCGCTAGCGAGCGGCTTTATGACCTCCCCGGAGAGATGAACGATCAGCGCAGCTTGCGGGGTGTCCAGGGGTCGAGGGGAGGTTGACAAGAACCTCCCCTTCGTCGCTAAAGCCTCGAAGAGGCGAGCGAAACAACCCAGCCAAATATCTACTCGGTCGCCGGAGCCTTCGCCAGAAGGCCCACCAAACAAATCCGAGGGGTGCAGGGGGCGAGCAGCCCCCGCATACAATAAACCCCATCCAACTAAAAAAAAGGCGCTGCCGAGCGCGCGCTATGCGCGACCCAACCCTTTGTCCACGGCTTCAAGCAGGTCTTTTAGCCTGAACGGTTTGGGCAGGAGTCCCATGTAGGACAGTTCAACTTCGCCAAATTCATTTCCATCAATCCCATAGCCGGTCGAGATCAATATACGGGCGGTGGGGTCGAGCTGGGCCATCTGGATGAGGCACTCTCTGCCTCCCATGCCCGGCATGCCCAGGTCCAGCACTACGATGTCGATCTCGCCAGCCTGTTTTTTAAAGATCTCCAGCGCTTCCTCGCCACTTCTTGCGATTAGCACTTTGTAGCCGGCGTCTTCGAGGATATCCCTCCCCGTGCTCAATATCGCCTCTTCGTCGTCCACCATCATCACCGTTTCGCCCACATTGCTTTGCGCTGCTGCTGGGCGTGTTTCACACACGGTGGCTACCGCCGATCCTTCGACCAGCGGCAGGTAGATGCTGAACACCGTTCCCTCCCCCGGTGAGGATTCGCAGAGGATCATGCCGCCAAAGGTCTGGATTATCCCGTAGGTGACCGAGAGGCCGAGGCCGGTGCCTGCGCCGACTTCTTTTGTGGTGAAGAAGGGGTCGAAGATGTGTTCCAGCGTCTCTTCGCTCATGCCGTGGCCGGTGTCGGTGACTTGGATCAGGGCGCAGTCAGATGCGATCCCGACGGTGGCGGGCACCTCGGATGCCGGCACACGCCGGGTTATCAGTCGCAGGGTGCCGCCATCGGGCATGGCGTCGCCGGCGTTTAGCGCGAGGTTGAGTAGTATCTGCTCGATTGAGGACTGGTCCACCAGGACGGTGCAGTTCTCGCAATCTATGAGGGTTTCCAGTTTGATGTTTTTGGGCAGGGTCTTTTCCAGGATGGATTTGGCCTGGCCGACTCTGGTGTTTACGTCGATGGCTACGGGGGCAACTTCCATCTTGCGGCTAAACGCCAGGAGCTGCTGCGTCAGGTTGGTGCCACGCTGGGCGGCTGACTGAATCGCCTCGACCCTGCCATATGCGGGGTCGGCCTTGTCCATGCTGATGTGCATCAGGTCGGCGGTGCCCTGAATGATCTGGAGAAGGTTGTTGAACTCATGGGAGATACCTGCTGAGAGCACGCCCACCGCCTGCATCTTCTTGGCATGGAGCAGCTGATCCATCAGGTCGCGGCGCTGGTCTTCGGCCTGTTTGCGCTCAATCATCTCATGGCTAAGCTCGTCGTTGGTTTGCTCCAGCCTGAGGTAAACGTCTTTGAGGCCGGTGCTCATGGAGTTGAAGTCTTCCGCCAGCTCTTTGAACTCGGTCTTTTCGGCTATCTCGATCTGATGGCCAAGCTCGCCCTCGGTTATCCTTCTGGTGCCGACCATCAGCTGGTTTATGGGTGTGAGTATCGACCTTATCAGGTTGAGCGACATGATCGCGCTGACGAACACGGTGAAAGCCAGGGTGATCAGGAGGATGAATCTGACGTTCTTGATCTCATCCAGCGTAACTGCTGTCATCCTGTCCAGCTTGCCACTTGCCGACAGGGAAAGCTCCTCGGTCAGGGCGAGGAGCTCCTCGCCTATTAAGACGGCGTTTATGTCGAGCCTTCCGATCCGCTCGGCGTCGGCGGAGGCGGTGATGAAAAAGCTCAGCGCCTGCTGGTAGTCGCGCACCAGCTTTTCGATCTTATAAAATTTGTTCATCAGCTCAGGCTTGTGGTGGCAACCCGCGCATGTGTGGGAGGCCTTTTCAAGGTGGCTGGCGTTCCTGATGATCGAATCCAGGTTCACGGGGATGGGTGAGCGCGCAAGGTGAAGGTCGGCCTGCACCGTACGGATCGACTCGACCAGCCCCACACGCATGTTCTCGATCTTGTGCAGATTGAGCAGGCGGTCAAGCTCCTCGGTCGTGGTCGCCACATGGGAGGTGGCAAGGAGCGACCCTATGACGAACACCGCGAAAACCGAGGATAATAGCCAGATGATTTTAAGTTTCATGGGAGGCCAGGCTCACTTATTCTCGTAGGTGTAGTTCTTGAGATCAATGCCAGCCTTTTCGGCCATATCGAAGACCGGCTTGTAATCTTCTTCAACCGTCGGCAAAAACTTTAGCGCCCCGAACTCATCCAGGACCTTCCTGCCCTCCGGGTAGGAGTCCATACCCAACAGCGCATCCCGTAACGCCTCGGCGGTCTTGTCTGAAACGCTTGAGGAAAGCCCCAGGGCGTTGGAGGGCACATCGCTTGATTTTCCCAGCACGACCAGCTCGGAGGCGAGGCGTTTATTATCGACGGATAAAATATCCCAGATAGTGTTCTTTGCCGCGCCCACATCAGCCTCTCCCGACAAGACGGCCAAGATCGCCGCGTCGTGGCTGCCGGTAAAATACACTTCACGAAAATAATTTTCGTGAACCGTGACGCCCCTCTCCTTTAGCCAGGCAAGGGGGAAAATATAGCCTGCGGTGGTGGCACGGTCGACCAGCGCCAACCGCTTGCCCTTCATATCCTCCACGCTCTTGATGCCGCTATCCTTCCTCACGAAAATGAGGCCGTGGTAGGTGGAGACGCCATTTTTCCACAACGGCCTCGCCACCGGACGCAACCCCAGCTTGGTTATGGCCATGGAGCCGGTGAAGCTGCCCCAGAACGCGCCGTCCATCTTTTTGTTGATGAAGTGGTCGATGATGTTGCCGTAACGCGAAAGCATGGTGAAGGTGATCTGGACTCCGGTCTTTTTTTGCAGGTACTCTCCAAGGGGCTTGTAGCGCGCGGTCTGCTTGAAGACGTTTTGCTCGGGGATCAGGCCGATCACCAGGGCTTCGGCGTGAACTTTTTGAACCTGCATTGAAAGGATGAGAGCGATCGCGACAAGAATGGGAGTAAAAAAACGCACTAGCACTGTGGTCATCGTCTATCCCTCCTCAACTGAATTTCAATAAAGCGACACCAATGACCCATTAACAATACACAAAGCCAATGGATTATTCATCCATGTTCCATCAATTTTTTTAAAATTTCCAATTATTTAAGGTCAAATAGCCCACAAGGGGGCGGAAAACGCGTTTTTGATTTTTTTTGCGCTGCTTAACGGTTTTTTGCACCATTAGCGCCTTCCGGGACGAGCTTGTTGGTGTGGTATAGTTGCATCAGGCTGATCCGTCTTCTGCCGTGGCCTCCAAGCACACTGGAGGTGGTCCTTTTGCCTCGGGGCCAGGAGCGATGGGCGCGGTCCAAAACAGTTTCAAAAACCCTGCAACCGGAAATCACCACTACAACATGACCGGATATTTTTTCTACGCTCTGGCCGGCGTGTTGTTGGCCCTTTCATTTTTCAAGAATCGCGCAAAGACCAAGCTGGCGCTGGTGAAGGCTCTCAACCAGCTCAGGAGCTTTGTACCATTTATTATGGTCGTCCTGATCTTTGTCGGGGTCACCCTGGCCTTTCTGGATGCAACGGCCATAGGCAAGCTGATGGGGAAATCCTCCGGGTTTTTTGGCGTGGTGGTAAGCCTCGCGGTCGGCTCAGCGGTCTTCATGCCCAGCTTTGTAGCCTTCCCCCTCGGGGCCACGCTGCTTGAACAGGGCGCGGGCTACCCGCAGGTGGCTGCATTTCTCGCCGCCCTTATGGGCGTGGGGCTAACGACCCTGCCGATTGAGGTCAAATATTTCGGTACACGCATCACCCTAATGCGCAACCTGCTCTGCCTGGCGGTGGCGATCTGCTTCGTCCTCGCGATCCACAAGGTGATGGCATGAGGCGAACGCTGCGCTACTACAAGTGGGCGCTGGCCGCCTGCGTCGCGCTTTTGGGACTCTACATTGTCAACCCCGACAAGGGCGCTGTCGCAAGCTCGATAGCCCTGGACAACTTCTTCATGGTCTTGACCATCCTGCCACCGGTGCTGGTGCTGATCGGGCTTCTGGACGTGTGGGTCTCCAGAGAGACGATGGTGCGCCACATGGGCAGGGACTCGGGGATGAAGGGGCTTTTGGTCGCCATTGTGCTGGGCTCGATTGCGGCGGGACCGCTCTTCGTGGCCTTCCCCATCGCCGCCATTCTGGCAAAGAAAGGCGCACGCTATGCCTACATCATCTTCTTCGTCGGCGTATGGACTACGACCAAGCTGCCGGTGCTGGCCTTCGAGTACTCCTTCATGGGCGCAAGGTTCACCATCACCCACATCGTGCTGAGCCTCGTACTCTATCTTCTGGGCGCACTGGTCATCGAACGGCTGGCGGACAAGAACGACACTGAAAAACTGGCAGACAACGCCTAGGAGTTTGTTGAAAAACCCCGGATATCCTCCGATTGATGTTGTCAGGGGGCGAAAAATGATCCTCGAAATACCTGCCAGTATGCCTGCGGCCATTTTTCTTCCCTTCCTACTTCTCGAAGGATCTTCGGGGCTTCCAGTTTATCGTCGGCTTAGTTGGAGGTTTGCCCGACATCGGCTAAAATTTCCGGTTTAGCCCTGTTAGTGTTACCCCCCGCTTTGGGAGAGTTTTTCAACAGCCGCCTAGAGCGAAGCCACCGGTTCAGTGGCTTCAGTGTATAATGGGGGCAAACCTTCTTGATTTTGGGAGTGAACAATGGCAAATGACACAGTAACGCTCTTTAAACGCTATCCCCTGGAAGTGGGTCAGAAGATCAGACTCAGCGGCGGCCCGCGTAGCGGCGACTGGCTTGTCATCGGCGTGGACGAGCGCAAGATGAAACTGAAATGTCCCGTGCACGGCACCGAGGTGGAGTGGGACCGTTTCTTTGCCGACGTTGAAGTGCTCGAAGAGGAAGAGTGGCCGCTAAAGGACTGACTCTTTTAAGGGAAATCCCCTGCCCCCTCCCCCTGAAACCAGCTTCCACCCTGCGCTTAACACCAACTAAGCGCCCTCGGCCAATCGTAACAAAATCGTAACGTGCATTCTTTTTGCAACGTTCGTATCATGTGCCCATCTTACGGACGATATGGTTTACGCGTCATTTCAAGAGGGTGGCTTTGGACCGAACATTACGTAACGTACTTGTAGCGGCCGGGGTGGTTGGGTTGCTCTACATCTTTCTGATAAGCATCGGAATGATCGGAGCCTCCTTCAAACTGCTCGGCAAGGACCTGGCTACTCAGATCTTCGCGCTGGCGTCCAACCCGATCACCGGCCTCTTTATCGGCGTCTTCTCAACATCGCTCGTGCAAAGCTCTTCAACCACCACCTCCGTCGTCGTCGGCCTCGTGGCGGGCGGTATGCCGGTATCGACCGCGATACCCATCATAATGGGCGCCAACATCGGCACCAGCGTCACCAACACTCTGGTTTCGCTTGGGCACATCGGCCGTTCGCTCGAATTCAAGCGGGCCTTCGCGGCATCGACGGTTCACGACTTTTTCAACCTGATGGCGGTAATCATCCTCTTCCCGCTCCAGTACTACACAAACTTTCTGGGGAAGATGTCGGGTTGGATGGCAAACATCCTCACCGCCGGGACGGACTTGAAGTTCAACAGCCCCATCAAGGCGGTGGTCAAGCCGGTCGTGAAGTTTGTCGTGAGTACGGTGAGTTCGCCCTTCGACGCCAAGGGCATCCAGGCCCTGGTGGTGCTGATAGTGGCGGCTATCCTGCTCTTCATCGCGTTAAAGTACATCACCCAATTACTGCGCGGCGTGGTTATGCAGCGCGCCAGCGGCTTTTTTGAGCGTACGGTATTCCGCACCCCCTATTTGGCGTTCGTCATGGGCATCCTGCTCACCGCCACGGTCCAGTCAAGCTCCATCACCACCTCGGTGGTCGTGCCGCTGGCCGGTGCCGGCATACTCACCCTGGCCCAGATCTACCCCTACACCCTTGGGGCGAATATAGGCACCACCGTAACGGCTATTCTCGCCGCCCTGGCTGCGCCCGAGCACTTCGTCGCAGCCATCACCGTGGCGCTTTCGCATCTCTTGTTCAACTTGTGCGGTATAGTTTCAATAACGGCCTTTAAACCGGTAAGAAATATCCCGATCAACCTCGCTAACTGGATGGCCGAGCAGGCGATAATTCGCAAGTGGGTACCGCTGGTATATATTTTGGTGGTATTCTTTATAATTCCAATAGTACTTATTTATGCGACAAGGTAAGCCATGTGGAAAGAACTGATTAAAATCTGGAAGTCCCACAGCCTGCTTGACCAGGCGTGGAACGAATCGTTCAAGATGCTTGAGATCGACCGCACCATGTTTCAGGAAGCGGTCAGGGTTCTTCGTGCGAGCGACACCGCCGAGCTGAACGAAGACATCCGCAAGCTGGACAAGAAGGTCAACAAGTATGAGCGCGACGTTCGCCGCAAGGTGATGACCCACTGCTCGGTGGAAGGCTCGGGCGACCTGACCAGCGGCATGATCCTCGTGAGCGTCGTGATCGACATCGAGCGCATCGGCGACTACTGCAAGAACATCATCGACCTTGCGCACCATCACCCCAAGAAGCTGAACGCCGGGAAATACAGCGAGAGCCTCGGTGTGATGGAACAGGAAGTCCACTCAAGGTTTGACCGCACCATCGAAGTGCTACGGACCCACGACGTGGACGGCGCCAGAAAACTGATGGGCTCATACCGCTCCGACGTGGGGCTGGCCTGCGACGCAATCGTCAACGATCTCGTACAAGGCAACTGTGCAGGGCTGGATTGCAGCGACGCCACCACCCTGGCGCTATATGCGCGCTACATCAAACGCATCTCCGCGCATCTCACCAACACAGTAACCAGCGTGGTCAATCCGTTTCACCGGTTGGGGTTCAAGGAAAAGAAGAAAAAATAAACGCTGAGTCGCGCAGCTTGCACGCGTTTTTTGATTTGATTGGGAGGCCCACTTGAAAGAGTGGGCCTTTTTTATTGGGATCGCTCGCCGCTGGGCTTTCGTTTGATTGGATTGGTTTTATGGAATGCGGGGACTGCTCGTCCCCTGCACCCCTCGGGAACTTTCTTCGCGCTAAGAAAGTTCCACAAAGACGCGCCCCTTCGAGCACGTGTGCTTCCCTGACGGGAACCGTTCGCGTCTGAGGGAGGGTCATAAACTCGCTCGGCTAAAGCCTCCCTCAGACAAAATGACCCTCAAAGACTCCTCATCCGCTCACTGCACAGCTCGGTGGGGGTGAAAATCAAAGGCAATTAAGTATTACGTCCCCCGAACTCTCTTGTCCCCCGAACTCTCCCCGGTCTCCGGTGGAATTCGAAAGGCAATACTTCATGCAGGTGGAGTGTGTCTAGAATACCGGGGGCGATTCACTCCTTCATGATTCGATAGCGTTCCGATAGCTTCATTGGTACCCTGTCCTTTGCGGGGTCAATCTCCCACAAACGCCAAGACCCCAGGCGGCTAGGCTCAGGGTCTTGTGGTCACTCATTAATATTGTCCTTACTGTGGACATGGTAATATGGATTGGCAAAACCTGTAACCAATTAATTTGACTAGAGAAATCTGTCAGCTGTGGGGACGATATTTTCTGAATAGTGGGGCGTGATGACTTTAGAAAGCGATGTTGCCAACATTCATGAGCATTTTTTCTATAGAGAATTTACATTTTCTAAAAACACCTTTAGCCCTCCTGCTGCCTCTGAGCTAGAGTTGGCTGACAATGTAGTTTGGGTTGACGACTGCTTAATCGTCTATCAAATTAAAGAGAGGGGTGACCATGGCATTATCACACCTGACACTGAGGCGAGATGGTTTGAAAGGACCGTAAAGGGAAAAGCAGTAAAGCAGCTAAAAGACACTCATCACTATATTAGCAATAATGAGGTGATTGAAGTTGCTAATCACAGAGGAGACAAGTTTAACCTAGCAGCTCAAAAGTTAAGAGTGGCGCATAGCGTGGTGCTCTATGGGGCTACTGAATTGCTCCCACTAGAATATTCTAATCAAAAATTTTATCAAAGCGCCACTATAGGTTTCGTTCATATTTTCAACCCTCACAACTACAGAAAAGTTTTAACCACACTTCTTACTGTTAAAGAGTTTGACGAGTATCTTAGTTTTAGGGCGTTGCTCATTGAAAATTGGGGCAATGCAGTTAATGATTTACCTGAAGAGGCAATTCTTGGGCAATACCTGTCATATATTTCTCCTGATATAGAGCCTTCGGTTCACTTTGTGGAGGCGTGGGAGGAACTTGAACATAATATTTCAGATTGGGATATTTCTGGGATTATCAGCCGTTTTCCAGAGAGAACTACTTATTCAGAGAATCCCCAGGATTACTATAGTATTTTACGTGAACTGACAAAGCTCAATAGGTCAGCTTTGAAGCAATTTAAAGAGCGTTTTTCTCTTGCAATGAAAAATGCTGGGCAAGAAAACCCTCCAATACCCTATCGAATGTTCATTCCAGATACAGGTTGCGCCTTTGTTTTTGTTCCTGTTCCAAAGGGGCTAAAAGATAAAATGCAATCTGGTTTAGCAAATTTTACTCTCCTACAAAAATACGACAGCGAAAGTGAAAAATGTATAGGTGCTTCTTTTTATCCTGTCGATGGTGGCTGGCATGACGTTTGCTGGATTTACATGGAATCCCCATGGGAGCATGACTCTGAAATTGAAAAGGAACTGAAAGCTAACTACCCATTTAGAGAAGCAAAAGAAAAGATTTTGACAAGATATTCATTTAAGCAATGAGTTGCATTGCCTCGGTTTTACCATGAATCAATTAATTGAAAACTAATTGAACTAATTGGGGGTTAGGCCTTGCATTTTAACATTCCGGCGCAGCCGCCCGACACAGCATCCTGTGCGCAAACCAAGGAATCCACCAAGCGATTGAGCGACGACAGTATGTACAATACGGCTAGCGATTGAGCGCTGGTGGTGACGCTGGGTTCGTGCAGGAGGCGAAGTCGCCCCAACCACCTTCAGCAAAAGCAAATAATTGACCAAGAACCGTTTATAGTCTATATTTGAGTCAACAGAGGAGGCATTTGCTTATGAAACTATCAGAGCAAGTCAAACCCATCAGCTACGTCAAAGCCCATGCGGCAGAATTGATCCGGGGTCTGGCCGATCATGTCGAGCCCTTGATCATCACGCAAAACGGGGAGGTCAAGGCGGTGCTTCAGGACATTCACACCTATGAGGAGACCCAGGAGACGATGGCCCTGCTGAAGATTCTCGCGCTGGGCAATCGCCAGATCGACGAGGGCCGCGTGAAGCCCGCAGCCGAGGCCCTCGCTGGTATTCGCAAACGGCGCTAACTCCCATGCCCTATCAGGTTTTCCTAACCGCTGACGCGGAGCGCGACCTCGCCGATATCTACGGCTACATAGCCGCGCATGATGCCCCCGACAACGCTGACTTGGTGCTCGATCGTATCGGGGAGGTCGTTGGCAGCCTCTGCGAGTTCCCCGACAGGGGGACCTATCCAAAAGAGCTGGATGCGCTGGGGATCAGAGAATACCGGGAGGTCTTCTTCAAGCCTTACCGGGTCATTTACCGCGTACTCGGCAAGCGCGTCTACATCTACCTTATCGCCGATGGCCGCCGAGACATGCGGACACTCCTCGAAAGACGCATCACCGCACCTTAACGCGAACTCGGGAGTTAGCCCTTTTCTTTAGCCCTTTTCCGGCGCAGCCACCCTTACCCAACAATCCAAGGGCGAAGGATTTTTGCGGCTGGCAAGGAGACGCGCAAGCGAACGGCCGAGGCAATAGAACTACTATGCCGAAGGGTGTGAGCGAGCACGCGACGCAGCCCAGGCGGAAAAAGCCGAAGCCCTTAAAACTTCTCTTTTACATAGCGAGCAAGTGTGACTTCAAAATCCTCCCCCCAACCACCGCGATAAATAAGTGAAGTAGCTATCTCGCTGGCGAGGATCGCGCTGAGTACCTTTCTCGGCAGCGTGCTGACCCGCTTCCTGAATTTTGGGTTGCGGCCAAGGAAGTCGGGCAGGTGGCTCATTATCACGCGCTTGAATTCCTTCGTGTCGGCAAGTTCAGGGTTCTTGGTGAAGAACTCGAAGAGCATTGCGTATTTGGCGTTTATCTCATCGCTCAACATGCGCGATATCTCGGTGAAGACCAGCGGTTTGTCGCTACCTTGCGCCTTCCTCGCCAGGAGGAGGTGCGCTTCATCCGAGGCCCGCTTTTCAAGGATTTTCAGCACGTCGGCCACATACGCGTCTTTGTGGCGCAGGAACTCCTTGTCGGTCATCATCAGGTTGGCGATGATCTCGTAAGACGATGATATGACGCCGCACTTGTTGGCCGAGGCGTCCCGGATTATCACGACGCCATGGTCTTGCAACGCTTGGCGGGCCGGGGGCGTTATGTAGGAGTTGGCCCCCTCCACCACCACTCTGCACGTGGGTTTCCCCTCCCCGTCCAGGAAGCGGTCCCAGTTGCCCTCGTGAACGGTCTCGGGCCTGCCACCGGCGGGGATGAAGAGGTCGGCGTCCACGGTGAAGAGGAGCGAGGCAAACTCCCGGTAGAATTCATCCGAGGTCACCCACTGCTCTTCGACGCCCTTGGGGGTCTTGACCACTTTCAGGAATAGTTCGCGCAGCCCCTCTTCCCTCTTTTTATTGCGATGCAGGATGAAGCCGCCGATGTTGAGTTTTTCCGGGTCGAAGCTGTCTACGTTTTCCCGCAGCACCAGCCCGGAAAGCTCGGTGTGGTCGATGCCGTCGGGGTCAAAGAGTGCGCCGGAACCCGACGCCACCAGTTTAAGTTCCATCTTGGGGCAGCGGTCCAGCAGGAGCCGCATGGCGTTGCCCGCCACGTCGCCGTTGGTGCCGCCGGTGATCTTGACGGTGAACACATCCTTCCTGATGTCGATGCCCATATCCCGCATGATGATCTCGGCGAAGGTCACCACGCCAAGCGAGGTCACACCATACTGCTTGTGGTTGATCCCTATGTTTTTACTGGAAATAATGCCATTGCCCAGCACGTAGCCGCGGTCCCTGCCAAGGCACGCTATCAGCTCCACCATCTCGTCATGCATGTTCTCGTCGGGGCCAAGCTCTATCGGCTCGTCCTCGCGGTAATAATCAATCACGTGGGGGCTGGAAGCGCACCCCTCTTCGTCGGTGACATAGATGTCGAGAAAGGCGTTAATAAGCCCATACTGCTCCTTGTAGAGGCGCGCGGTGACCCGGTCGCGTTCAAGTCCGTTGGTGTCGAGCACCATCGCCAGCTTGGAGCCGCCCTCGTAGATATCCTTGTTCTTCAGGTGCTGGGTGTGCGCCAGTACATAGACTTCCCTGAACAGCGTGGTGGAGTTGGTGATGAAGTCGTCGGCGGTGGAGCAGAGGATCGTGCGCCAGCCGCCCCGCGCGATGTCGGAGAAGCCGATGTGGTAGCCAGCGCCGTAGCGCCCGAAGAAGAAGGTGATGCGGAAGGGGCGCTCGGGGGGCAGATCGGAGCTGAACTCCTCGCCCAGCGTCTCAAGGTAGGCAGGGTCTAGCCTAAAAGAGATTCCATGCTTTTCAGGCACGTAGAAGTTGGTCTTGAGCGTGTTGTCGATGAGCGCCAGCGCCGCCCTGAAGACGGTCTTCCGCACCTGGTCCAGCCACCGGTGGCCGGTGTTATAGCCGGCTATCCTGGACTCAAGTTCATCACGGGCGGTTGCATAATCCTTCGTGCGCGCGTCAAGTTCCAGCTCCAGGCCGGGATCGAATTTCAACTGAAACAGCTCGGCCAGCCGCTTGCACATGCGCGGGTTGGTGTCCAGCGCCCTCCTCACCTCGGTCAGGTCATAGCGATCAGGGCTGTTGTGGCCCAGCGTGGTGTGGCAAAAGGCGGTCATGGCGTTCACCAGCGTTCCCTGCTCGCCATCCAGCGTCCCCTTTACGACCAGCTCGCGGTAGACGCGGCTGACCGGGGCGAGCACCTGGGTGTTGTAGAGTTCGCGGCGAAGCTTTGCAAAAAGCTCCCCACCGGGCATCAGCTCCTCTTCACTGCCCTTGCCCCTCGTGGTGACGTAGAAGGTACACATGAGGTAGGGATGGACCCCGGTGCTGATGCTGAGGCAATAGGCGCGGCGTATACCCAGCCCCAGCCGGTTTAAGACCTCGACCACCTGCGCCATGAAGCCGCTGGAGGGCGGGTTGCCCACCGAGAACATAACCCGCGTCTCGCGGTGGTGGTACACATCCTCGGCTGGCTCGGTGTGCAGGTAGAGTCCCCTGTTGGCCTTGGCCTGGAGGTAGAGCCACAGCACCCGCGCCACCCGCTGGGGCGGTGAGACGCGCACATAGTTCTCGTTATTGATCCAGAAAAGCTCAAGCGCCCGTTTGAAGGGAGCGAGGTCAGCGTCGGGGTTATCGTGTTTGTGGATCTCAACTATCGGCTTGGTAATCGCAAGGGGGATGCGCGCCTTTGGAGCTTGCAAGACTTCCTTTTCAGACTTTCGCGCAAAGTGGAACCGTTGCAGCTCCAGCCCCATATTGACGCCGGGAATTCTCCCCATGGAATGGGTTATCTCAGCGTAGGAGATGGCGCGGTCGCCCAGGAGCTGCATCGACTCATAGAGCGTGCCGGGCTGGTCCAGACAGGCGCATATCAAGTGGTCCTCGCGCTCCACCAGGGTGATGCGCTGGTTGTCCGCCATGCGGTGCAGGTTGGTGGCCAGGGTGAGCATAACCCCCGGCTCCTCATGCATGGTCAGGAAAACATAAGGGTGCAGGTTGTGGCGCATCCAGTCCAGATTGCCCTTGTGGAGAGAGGACTGCGCCTCGATGTCGCAGGTGATGTCCTCGCAAATACGGTCCTTCGTCTTCAGAATATCCATCGCCTCGCCTCACCCTCATCTGTAAATCATGCCAAGTCACTTGTCAGTGGTAGTCAGTCTATCCTATTAGAAACAAAGCTAAAGCAAAAGATGAATGACCCCGATCAAAGTATGGTTTAATGTTGCCCTGAACCGACTCCCAACACAGCGCAAGCAAACGATGATGACACCCTCCACCACACTTGACCGCATCCATGAAGAAGCCTTCGGCGTGGAGCAGGTCCACTTCAAGAAGACGAAGAAGCGGACCAACCCGAAAAAGTCCGACCCGTTCATGGTAATGGAGGGTCCGCTGCCCGTGGTGGTCTGTGCCCCCCACTCGGTACGCACGATAAGGGGCGGCAAGATCAAGCGCTCCGATATCTTCACCGGGGCCTATGGCTTCCTCCTGAGCCGTCACACCGGCTGCAACGCAATCGCGGTGAAGAAGCTCTACGGAGGCGACCCGGAGCACGACTCCAAGTGTATATACAAGCAGCGGCTGGGTGAGCTGGTCAGAAAATGCGGTGCGAAGCTGATACTCGACCTGCAAGGCGCCCCCAATGAAGCGGGGTTCGATATCGAGATTCTCTCCCGTGCGCCCAAGGGGTTGGTTGTCTCCCTGCAAAAATGTCTGCAAAATGAAGAGATAACAGGCGTCAGCCTATGCGAAGAGGAGCCGGGAGAATTCAGCGTAGTCAACTACTGCAAAGAGACCATTGGCGTCCCCGCCATACGGCTGACACTCCACCGCCGCTTCCGCGCTCCAGACCGCAACGGCGCGGACTTTGTGCGGATGTTCAAGGCGCTTAGTCGATTCATTGAACTGGAAAAAAACAGGAATGGAGTGAAATGAAAATATACATCGATGCCGACGCCTGCCCCGTCAAAGACGAAGTCTACAAAGTCGCCAAGCGCCACGGACTGACCGTCCTGGTCGTCTCCAACCGCCGCATGAAAGTCCCCTTCGACGAAAAAGTACAACTGGTCGTCGTTGGCGACGCCTTCGACGAAGCGGATGACTGGATCGCGGAAAGGATCGAAGAAGGCGACATAACGATCACCACCGACCTGCTGCTGGCGGAAAAGTGCATCCACCGAGGCGGCTTCGTCCTCACCCCCAAAGGGGTTGAACATGATGAAGCTACTATTTCCAGCGCACTCGCCACCCGCGAAATTTTAGACACACTACGGCAAATGGGAGAAATGACCGGCGGCCCCGCGCCGATGCAGAAGATGGACAAATCCAACTTCCTCTCGGAACTTCATCAGATGGTGGAGAGAGTTAAGAGGGTGTATGGGGAAGGGGCGCTCTAGGCCGCTGGGCCTTTTCGCTGGGCGCTTGGCCTTTCAAGGTCATTTGATCGGGTTTATGTGATGCGGGGACTGCTCGTCCCCTGCACCCCGAGGGTACTTTCTCTGCGCGGAGAAAGTACCGCAAAGACGCGCCCCTTCGAGCACGTGTGCTTCCCTTCGGGAACCGTTCGCGTCTGAGGGAGGGTCATGAACTCGGCTTCGCCTCAGACAGCATGACCCTCAAAGACTCCTCATCCGCTCACTGCACAGCTCGGTGGGGGAGTTGAAAGTCAAAAGCAAAATATTAAAAGGAAAGGACTAAAACCCTAGAACATCTTAGATATTCTCTTCGTTGTGATCATAACCCAAGCCAAGACCTCTAAGTATTTCCCAAACAGGAAGAAACTCTCTTAATGTCTTATAGGAATATTTAGGAAGATCATCGGAAAAATATATATCATCTTCTTTTCTGTCATAAATGTGATCTATGTACCTCATATATATCTTACGCAACAACCCACTTTGAAACACATCTAAATTATGAGTACATACAGCATCAATCATACTAGTCTTGATACCATACCAATCTGGCAAAGATATTTCGTTACCGATAGTTTCGCCATCTGTATTCCTAAAACACTTTTGGAATTCTTCCCTGACAATACGAATCGCAAGGCCATGAAAACTTGACTCAAGGCTTTCTACCCAAAATTCTTGTTCGTCTTTGGCCAATTGATCATAAACCGACTGAATTTCCTCTAGCCGTCCTAGGTTGGAGTCCCCGTAAATACCCCCGTCATCCACAGTGGTACGAAATGAAGCAAATGGGTTAATAAAGACTACGTAAATGACATTGGGGTATGGGAAATTTTGACCAATTTTTCCCCATTTCTGAGATGCATAAACTAGAGAATGAAAACCTTCAGCCTCTAAGCGGTGCGATATAGTACTGGAGATTGTATTTAGTGCTTTTTTGGAGTAGTCCGGAATTCCCTTGCCATCAGTTTTTAGATCAGAATCTATCCAGCCATCAATATCTTGAAACGCAATAGCCACAGTAAGCATTGACCTATCATCAAAAAGCTTATTTTCAAACCATTGATAATAGGATTCATGCGGATAATAGACAGTTAGAGTTATTTCGCTATCTAGTTGTTTAGGTATGAGTGCGGCTGTTGATTTATTGTTACCTAAAAGCTCCTGCACAAATGCATCTCTGACAGTTCTAGTCTCCATCGGAGCAATTAAAACTGAATTCATTGCCCCTTCTGCTACACCGGGAAATACAGAACAAAAATGATTTGCGTAAGCAAGAAGCTCTGTGTAAGCCTGTCTTTCCGTTTGTTTGGATTTTTTTAATTCTATTATTGTTAGTCCATTGTCTTCTGAACTTCCGAAAAGATCAATTCTTGTTGTTGAATCTCCTTTTTTTTCAAGACGCAATTCTTTCGCTGTAATAACCAAAGATTCTAGTCCATCAATAATTCTATTTATTTTTTGCTCCGCTATTTGTTGCAAAAGAAAACTCAAAGGAGGAAATCTGTCACCTTCCCAACTTACTGGTTCGCGACGGCCCAATATCAAACTTGCTAAAGAGTCTTTATGCTTTTCAAAAAGATGATCTCTGAGTTCATTTTCTGTAAATTGCATATATTTTCTCATCCGTTTGATTTGCTTGTCAGGTCTAAGATACGAGGCATTGTATTTAAATATTTCAAAAGGCAAAGTATTTTTTCGACTGACAAGGAGACGCGCAAGTGAACGACCGAGGCAATAGCTTCACTATGCCGAAGGGTGTGAGCGAGCACGCGACGCATATCAGTCGTAAAAAGACGAGCCGCATATTTTTTAGGCGAGCACGCGACGAAGTCAGTCGTAAAAAGACGAGCCGCATATTTTTTAGGCGAGCACAAGACCAAGTCAGGCGGGAAAAGCCGCGCCTTCCCCCATTTTAATCCACCAACCTCGAAACCAACACCGGCCGCTTAGTCTTACGAAGCACGCGCTCGGACACTCTGCCCAGGAACACTTCTTTCAGCGGGCCTTTGCCGTGGCTTGCCATGACGATGAGGTCGGCGTCAACCTCTTCGGCCTTGTCGATGATGGCCTGGGCGGGTGCGCCGTGGAGGGCGGTGATGGATTTGATCTTTTTCAGCTCTTCGGGGTGGCTGTTCAGCTCGTCGGTTGCGAATTTTTTGAGCCTTCGCTGTATCTCTTCAACGGCTTCGTCTTCCGATTCCATCTCCAGCTTCATGAACATCTCTTCGCCCATGACGGTGGCGACGTAGTTGACCATGGCGGAGTCCACGTTGGGGATGACGTGCATGATGTGTATGTCGGAGCCGAACTTGCTTGCAATGGCGACGGCGTGCCTGAACGCCTTGGCCGAGTTGGCTGAGAGATCGGTGGTGTAGAGGATCGTCTTGTATTCGGGCAGCATGGGTTTTCCTTTCCTGCTATGCGCCTAGGAGGCTCTTGCGAAAAACTCTCCCGAAGCGGGGGGGGTAACACTAAACAGGGCTAAACCGGGCTAAACCTGAGATTTTAGCCGATGCCGGGCAAACCTCCAACTAAGCCGACGATAGCCTGGAAGCCCCGAAGATCCTTCGAGGGCTAGGAAGGGAAGAAAAATGACCGCAGGCATACCGAAAAGTATTTCGAGGATCATTTTTCGCCCCTGACAACGTCACTCGGAGGATATCCGGGGTTTCTCAACCACCCCCTAGCGCCGCATCTCTTAGTGCGCGGGGTCTCTGTATAAGATAGACGACACCCCAAAGCGCGATTCCAGCCAGATAGAGCCAGTAACGCTGGTCGTGGGCGAGCCCGATCCAGCGGGCGATCATGTCGGGCCTGAGCATTATCGTTGTCACGCCCAGCAGCAGCACGATGTCGTGCCACTTGTTCCTGGCGATGAACCACCCCTGGGTCGCCGAGGCGAAGGCGAAGGTCCCCACACAGGTCATGAGGAAGATCAGTATGGCCTGGAGCCAGCTGTCGATTCCGTGGAGGATAAGGTCATGGTTGAGGATGAAGACGAAGGGCAGGATCGCCGTTCGTATGTCATACATAAACCCCTGTATCCCCGTCTTTATCGGGTCCGATTTGGCTATCGCAGCCGCAGCATAGGCGGCCAACCCCACCGGTGGCGTGTCATCAGCCAATATGCCGAAGTAGAAGCAGAAGAGGTGCGCTGCGATCAAGGGCACGAAGAAACCCTGCATATCGGCTATCGCCACGATCGCCGGGGCGGTGAGCGACGCCATGACGATATAGGTCGCGGTGGTGGGTAGTCCCATGCCGATGAGAAGGCTTGCTATGGCGGTTATGCCCAGCATCAGCATTATGTTGCCGCCGCTGAGGATGTCGATGATCTCGGTAATCAGTCCGCCAAGCCCCATGGTCACCACGCCGACGATGATACCGGCGGCCGCAGTGGCGATAGCCACGCTGACCATGTTCCTGGCCCCTGATATGAGCCCCGCGAGTATATCCTTCAACCCCCGCATGAACGCGTCTCCCACCGGTTGGCCTGTCTGCATGGCGCGGATCGGGTGCTGTACGAGCATGATGACTATCAACGTCATGATCGCCCTGAACGCGGCCATGTCAGGCGAGTGGCGCGGTATGATGAGTTCATAGAGCAGCACGAAAATAGGAATCATAAAGTGGAGACCACGCAAAAGCGTCTGCAAGAATACCGGCAGCTCGGACTTGGCGAGTCCCTTCAGCCCCAGCTTGGAGGCCTCGATATGGGTCAGGTAAAAAAGCGTGGCGTAGGAGGCAAAGGCTGGTATCGCCGCAGCCTTGCACACATCCAGATAGGGCACGTTCACATACTCGGCGATGATGAACGCCGCCGCGCCCATGATCGGGGGCATAATCTGCCCGTCGGTGGAGGCCGCAACCTCGATGGCCGCCGCCTTCCTGGCCGGGTAGCCTACCTTCTTCATGAGCGGGATGGTGAAGGTACCGGTGGTCACCACGTTGGCGATCGAGGAGCCGGATACCAGCCCGGTCAATCCACTCGCCATCACCGCCGCCTTTGCCGGTCCGCCCTTGTACTTGCCCAGCATGCTCATCGCCAGATCGATGAAGAACTTGCCCCCCCCCGCCTTGTCCAGCATAGAGCCAAACAGCACGAAGAGGAAAACAATGGTGGCCGAAACATCCAGCGGTATGCCGTAGATACCCTCGGTCGTGAGCGAAATCTGCGTAATGTAACGGTTGATGCTGACACCCTTGAAGGCGATCACGTCGGGCATATAGGGACCAAAGAATGAATAGAGAGTGAAAAATATGGCGATCACCGGCAGCGCGGGGCCGATGACTCTTCGTGCGGCGTCCAGAAGCACCACCACCAGCACGATACCGATAAAGATATCCGTCCCCGTGGGGGTGCCGACCCGCGTCGCCAACTCTTCGTAAAAGATTGCTATGTAAAGAGCAGCGCCCACTGAAACAGCCGCGACCACCCAGTCCATGACGGGTATAGCGTGGGTTTCACTCAGCCATCGCAGGCCGGGCGTGGCGATCTTTCTTCTCAAAGTCGGGTATGAAAGAAATACGATTGCGAAGGCGAAAGCGAGATGGATCGCCCGTATGTAGGTCGAGTCCACGAGGAGCCAGCTTGCCAGCGACAGCTGCAAGATCGACCAGCAGAGCGCAATGGCGGGGACAACCCAGAGCAGCAGCCCCTGGGGCCTCCTGAGGCCGAGTTCCTCCTCCTCTTTCATCTTGCGCGCAGCGTCGAGACCCTGGGAATCCTGGCTTAGCTCTTCAGACATCTAAAAACTCCTGAACCCGTGATTAAACCCGGCGAAAAAACTTTTTGGGAATGACGACCAATAAAACCGCCATGAAGGAAAACCGGGCGGGAAGGTCTCCCCTCCCGCCCGGCGATATTTCCGTCAAGCTGTTACTTCATCAGGCCGGCTTCTTTGTAGTACTTCAAAGCGCCGGGATGCATCGGAGCGGAGAGGCCCTGCAGCATGGACTCCTTGGTCAGCACCTGATAGGCGGGGTGGAGCTTTTTGAAGGCGTCGAAGTTGTCGAAGACCTCTTTGACGACCGCGTAGACGATGTCTTCAGCCACGTCCGAGGAGGTGCAGAAGGTCGCCTTCACGCCGAAGGTAGCCGCATCGCCTTCGTTAGCCACGCCCTTGTACATGGAGACGGGAATGGAAGAAGGAGCGTAGTAGGAGAACTTGGAGGTCAGGGCATCGACATATTTCGCGGGGACTTCCACGAAGCGCACCTTGCGAGCGCCCGCGACAGCTTCCTTGACCGAACCGTTGGGGTGACCGACGGTGTAGAAGAAGGCATCAATTCTGCCGTCTTGGAGCATACCGGCTGACTCGGCGGCTTTCAGCCCCTCAGCGGTGATGTCTTTTTCAACATCGATTCCTGCGGCGGCAAAAAGGTCCATCGCGTTGCCGCGCTGACCGGAACCGGGGTTGCCGATATTGATGATTTTACCCTTCATGTCGTCAACGGTCTTGATCCCGCTCTCGTCAGCGGCGACGATGGTCACGGATTCGGGATGGATGGAGAATACTGCGCGAAGCTTCGTCTGGGGCTTGCCGTCCCAGTCAGCCTTGCCATTGTAAGCCTGATACTGGCGGTCAGACTGGATGACGCCGAACTCAAGGTCGCCGGCCATGATGGCGTTGACGTTGAACACAGAGCCGCCGGTGGACTCAACGGTGACGCGCAGGTTGTACTCCGAGCGCTTCTTGTTGACCATCTTGGAGATCGCGCCGCCGGTGGGATAGTAGACGCCTGTTACGCCGCCGGTGCCGATAGTGGCGTAGCGCATGGCGGCATTGGTCACGGGTGCAAAAAAGCCGCACAGAGTGAGAACTACGGTTAGTGCCAGAAACTTCTTCATCTCTTCCTCCTTATACATACGGTTAGTGAATCTCTCCCCTTGCCATTGGTTTTATAGATTGGGAATGCTCATCCCCATGAAACCTTGAATCAGTCCAGAATTCCCCTTGCGAATCACGTGTAAAGAAGTCAAAGAACGCTTGAGTGAAAGACCTTAACCCTCCCCGCTTGCTACCAACCAAGCGGAAGATATCCATTTTACTGAAAATTTCGGAAATTACAAATTTGAGGACATAAATAATTATGCGCCACCCTGCGCCAAACCGATCAAGAGTCACCCTCGTGCAGTTGTGCAAGGTAAATCAGGAGTGTGAATCATGCTTTTTTGCCCTCTACGCACAGGCGTGGTATCGTTGCGGGTAGTGAAGCATATTCACGGGGACAGCCTCAGTGCAGGCTTGAAGAGGGAGCGCGCGAAGATGAGGATATTTTCATTGATGATGCTGGTTTTATTCGCCACAGCCGCCACCGCGTTAGCGGTCCCGAGCGACCTCAAGGTCGTCAACAACAAGAACCAGGCGTGCATCGACCAGCACAAGCGCAACGTGAAAGTCTGCCTCAAATACCACGACCCGATCATTCGCGGCAAATGCATGAAGGCAGCGGCAAAAAAGCAGAGCCGCTGCACCGGGAAGTAACCACCCCGAACCAACACCCCTCGCACAAATCAGGGGCGGCCATATGGCTGCCCCTTCTCATTTCCTTTTTTCGCTGTACCCTTAACCGGGACAAGTCAAAGCGGTCCGGGACAGGTCAAATCGGGATTGATTCACTCTTAGTTTGACCCACGTCAAAGAATGCGGCACGCTGGCGGTCTAACTTCCACCTATGGCCTGCGTACAGGATTCATAAACTCGTAAAGAGGAGATAGAGCATGGCAAAAATTTTCGGCATCATCCTTATTTCACTGGCGTTTATCGCGCCTGCGGCTATGGCCGCCGATTGTGTGGGCTGCCACACAAAAGAAACCCCCAGAATGGTCGAGGACTGGAAAGCCAGTAAGCACAGCGCTGAAGATGTAAGTTGCGACGATTGCCACGGCACCGGTCATTCCACCGCAGAGGATTACGCGAAGGTAAGTCTGCCCACACCCGACACCTGCGCCGAGTGCCACGAGGAGCGAGTGGCAGAGTACAAGAAGGGCAAACACGCCCTGGCATGGGCGGCATTAGTCAATATGCCCACAACCCACGCCCTGCCCCAAACCCTGATCGCAGGCCAGAAAGGCTGCGGCGGCTGCCACAAGATCGGCATAAAATCCGAGGCAGAGATCAAGGAACTGAAAGCCAAGGGCCAAGACTACGGCGCCTCAGCCTGCGACTCCTGCCACACCCGCCACACCTTCTCCGTGAAGGAAGCCCGCGAGCCCCAGGCGTGTCAGACCTGTCACATGGGTTTCGACCATCCCCAGTGGGAGATGTACTCCACCTCCAAACATGGCGTGCGCTACCTGCTGAAACAGCAGGGCATCCTCCCCGAAACCGCCGCTGCGCCCAAGTGCCAGACCTGCCACATGCAGGATGGCAACCACGAAGTGCGCACCGCATGGGGTTTCCTGGCCGTGCGCCTGCCGCTGCCCGAAGACCCGCAGTGGAAGGCCGACCAGATCACCATCCTCCAGGCTCTTGGAGTGCTTGACCCTGAAGGTAACCCCACCGCCAGACTCGACGTCGTTAAAGCTGCCGACCTGGCTAGGCTGACCAAGGAAGACTTTGATCGCGAACGCAACAAGATGCTCGCGACCTGTGGCGAGTGCCACTCAGCGAAGTTCGCCAAGGGCGAGCTTGACAAGGGCGACGACCTGATCCGCGAAGTCGACCACCTGCTGGCCAAAGCGATTCGGATAATAACCTCGCTTTATACCGACGGCACGCTGGTCAAGCCCGAGAGCTACGCCTACGCTTTCCCGGACCTCCTGACCTTCCACGACGCACCCACGGTGATTGAGCAGACGCTCTTTGAGATGCACCTCAAGCACAGGATGCGCGCCTTCCAGGGAGCTTTTCACGCAAACCCGGACTACGCACTCTGGTACGGCTGGAGCGAGATGGTCCGCGACCTGGCCGACATCGAGCGCATGGCCGAAGAGATGAGGGCCTCAAAGAAGTAACCGCGCCCTTACCAGATAATCGATAAACAAAAAAGCCCGCCAATAATTGGCGGGCTTTTTTCATGCTGTTTGACAAAGGTAGACAATGGGAAGCTGGCTGGAAAATCGGCTACTCGTAGCTGTCTGCCTGTCTACTTACTCAGCCTGACTGATCGTTGACAGGCACTGAATTTTATTCGAGGCAAGTTTTCAGAACCGAAAACTTGGATGCGCATTAGCGCACCTTTAGGCGAGGCCCCAGAGAGGGGGCCGAGTCCAGGAGGAAGGATATAAAAAATGACCGGAGGAATACTCAACGTATTTCGAGGATCATTTTTTAGCCTGACGAAGTAAATCGGAGAAAAGGCAGGGTTTGTCGGCGATCAGAAAAAAGCCCGCCAACAATTGGCGGGCTTTTTTTATCCATGTTCGAACCCGGATTCTTTAGATTTCCCAGATTCTTTCATCCAGGCTGTGTTCAGCCATCTTGGTCATGGCCAGCTCGGCCATGCCTTTTGGGACTACCACGCTGAAGTTACCACCACACTTATTCGCAATGCTGGAAAAAGTTTTCCAACGATTACCTGCGCAGTCGTCGCAAAGAGTCTCGGCAGTTTCCACCTCAAAAATATGCTTTGGCGATGAATCACTGCCCACCGTAACATCCGGTACCAGCGGCATCCCGTCATTTAACGAAAACGCCTTTGGTGGCGGCATTATGCCCTCTGCGTTTGCCCTGATATTCCGAAAGAAACGCGATTGCAGGTGGCGGACCACTTTGTGGACGATTTCGTCATGCGAAGGGGCTGTCTTGTTCTTGTTCTTGTTCTTGTTCATTTTGTTCTCTCCGTGAAACTAGCCATCATCCACAGAAAAGGCGTGAACGCAGAAAAGATAAATTTTTCGAGAAACTATTTGCTCTTCCGGTTCACGACACGTAATCCAAGCAACTACGAATCAGGCCATTGGGGGTCGCTGCCTCTTCGATTGAAAGACAATCAGCTTGGATGTATGGGGACAGGAGAGGGTGTTTCCATGAATGGTTCCAGGGGGTGGTTGAATCTGAAATATATGTGTGCGTTGGTGGCGCTGGTGATCGTGGAGCCATTGGTGCTGGAAAGCACAGTGGGGCCGTGGGAGTAGGAGAGATCTTCGGCGCCGTGGGTATTTGGTCCGTCGCCCCCACACATGGCGTGGGTGTAATTGTGGACCAGCTCGGCGATGGGGTTAACAACCTCGAATGAGGTAAAAATTGCACAAAACACCATGAGAAATGCCAAAACCATCTTGGCATCGTTGTTATGCTTGACGTCGGCGAGGGGTTTATCGCTGACCAAAATCATATCTCCACCATCCAAAAATCACAAAGCATTCCGTTAGCACATAAAACAGGTAGTGAATAAAACTATAACCTTAAAATTAGCAAAAAGTCAAAAGACTCTCCACAGACAACTATCGGCTGAGGGGACGTGTCTCTCGGTCAGGCGTAAGCGCGATATATCATTTTTCACGCCAACCCGGACTGTGCGCTCTGGAATGGCGCGAGTGAGCTGCTACGCGACCCGGACGATATCGAGCGCATGGCCGAGAACATGAGCGATACCAAAGGAATAACGCAATATTTGTTTTGGTATCAAATGTATATTTTGGCATCAGTTAACTAGCTGTCTCAACGCCTGGTTGCGTCGGCTGTGCAGAACAGAATATCAAACCAAAGACACTATTTAAGTTGAATTATACCGTGGGAATAGGATAGGTTGATGCTGGATTGGACTTGATTTCATTGGAGCTATATGTAAGTTTTTTTGGAGCTATATTAAGTTCTTTCAAATTAATTATCGGACAGTTGCAGCAGCATGTCCGCTGCGTAGTATCTCTAAAATTAACTTTCAAAATGCTGGTTGAATGTCCATGACCTATACTGGTCAATGGGCAGCCAAAAGGAGCCTAACAATGGGAAAACGGTACTGGGTGTGGTCGGTTTGTGCGTTACTGACCGGAATATTGTTGTCAGTTTACGGTTGTGGCGGAGGCAGCAGTAGTAGCAGTACCGACACCACGACCCCTGACCCTACCAATAGTTCCCCTGTGGCTGCGGCGGGTATTGACCAGCAGGTAGACATAAACGACGTTGTCGATCTTGACGGCTCAGCAAGCTCAGATCCCGATGGTGACACCCTCACCTACGCCTGGACATTCGATTCAGAGCCCGGCGACAACACGGCGACAATCTCCACTCCAGATCAGGTCACCGCATCATTTACGCCGGATGCTTCGGGAACCTACGTGGTGCGATTGACGGTGGATGACGGCACGACAACCGGTTTCGACACATTAAGTGTGCTGAGCATAGGCCCTGCGGGTGTACCGACCGCCGATGCTGGTGCAGACTCCGCAGCACTCCCCGGTACGACGGTGGACCTCGACGGCAGCGGCAGTTCCGACCCTGACAGCCTGCCGCTTAGCTACGCCTGGCAGCAGACCTTTGGCCCCACCGTTAACGGCGGCGTTCCACTTACCGGCGTGGCCCCCTCATTTACCGCTCCAGCCGAGAACACTTTCTTGGTCTTCTCCCTCACAGTCAATAACGGAACGAATGACAGCTTGACAGACGAGGTGATTGTCCGGGTAGCAGCCGACCCCGGCTACCTTTTCCTCTTCGTTTCGCCTACCGGCTCCGACGCGTGGGCAGGCACTCGCGAGCAGCCGTTGCTGACCATCAGCGAAGCAAGGGGGCAAATTTTTAGCGGCGGCGCAGGCGGCACTGTCTACGTGGCTACCGGAACCTATAATCAAGCCGTCACTCTCATTTCGGGACTCACGATGGTTGGCAGTTACTCACCTTCCACCTGGCTCACCGGTGTTCCCTACTCATCAATTATCAATGGCGGCACCAAGGCGATGAACGCCCAATCGATCTCCAATGTAACGGTGGAGGGCTTTACCATCCGCAGCGTCAACACCATTGGAACCGGCACCAGCACCTATGCAGTATTTCTCCAAAACAGTTCCGGTATCACACTTACCAACAACCGGATCGAATCCGGTTATGCCGGAGACGGCAGTGCAGGGAGTAGTGGTAGTGCTGGAAGCGATGGACTGAACGGGACCAGCGGCGATGCTGGCTGTGAAAACAGCGATGGCGTTTGCTCTACATGTTCAATGCCGGTGCCGGGAAGCGGCGGCAGTTCCTTTGGCTACTCCGGTGGCGATGGCGGAGCCCCGGGGCACGAAACAGGCTCGGGTAGTGCAGGGTCCGCAAGCGAAGATGGAACACCCGGTGGAGCAGGGGGCGCAGGGGACAGCAATGGATTTGCCGGAACCAGTGGAGGAACGGGAGTCCCAGGGACCGATGGCGCAGGCGGCTTGGCTTTCGGTGGCGCAACAGCATCAGGGTATACGGTTGCAAATGGCACCAACGGCGGTAACGGGGAAAATGGCGGCGGCGGCGGTGGTGGCGGCGGCGGCGGCGGTGGCGACTACTGGTGCGATAGCTACGGTGGCGCTGGCGGCGGCGGCGCTAGCGGTGGACAGGGCGGCACTCCTGGCACATACGGCACGGGCGGCGGTGGTTCCTTCGCGGTTTACGTCCATCAGTGCAGCGCGATCACCATCTCCAACAATCAAATCACCACAGGGCCAGGCGGTGCCGGCGGTGTCGGCGGTGCTGGCGGTAATAGCGGTTTCGGAGGCTCGGGAGGTAGCGGTGGCATAGGCGAAGATGACTCCGGCGCTGGCGGGGCTGGTGGCGCAGGCGGTGATGGAGGACTCGGCGGCCATGGCGGCGGCGGTGGCGGTGGCCCCTCCATCGGCGTACTTGATTTCGATTCCACCGGGACCGTAAATTCGGATAATACATTTTCACTCGCATCCGCAGCGGCGGGTGGTAGTTCCTCCGGGAACAACGGCGCCACCGGCATATCTGCCGAGCTACACCAGATAACTCCCTGAGGCCAGCTTTGTGAAGCCGTTTTGACAGAGGGGCGGGGTATCATCCGCCCCTCTTGCTTTGCCACCGCGAGCGGGCGCGTACAAACGGTGCTACTCCCCTTTGTGCAGCACCTGAGGAAAAGGGGGTGGTATCCGCCATTATTTTGTCGGCGGCTTTTTTATTATCTCTTCCAGCACTCCGACATCTTCAATCGGCTCGGCGCAGGTGAAGTTCTCGCAGACGACGGCATTTGCTTCCCCTCCACCACCGCCGCCCTTGAAGAGCGTCATGGTCTCGGGGGCGTAACTCGCCTTGAGGGTGTCAAGCATCAGCCGGGTATCTTCATTCTTTTCGCTACCATACACAGTGACATGCCGGGTGGGTTCGAGCAGCAGGGACGCCCCTTGCAGATAGTGGCAAAAGGCGGTCGAGTGTTGGGGGGCCGTGCCCGCTGCGGAGTTGAGCAGCCCTTGGGCGAGCTGTGTCCACCCTTCATCCTCAAGCAGGACGCCGAGGCGCGCAAAGACCTCCAACGCCACGGAAAACGCTGAGGCGTAGGCGCCGTCGGCGACGTCGCGGGGCCGCATTATCAGCTCCTCGCCCTCATGTGCGGTGTCATGGAGCACACCCTCCCCGTCCACGAAGCGCTCACGCAGCCAACCGGCGACGGTGACCGCCCGTTCCAGGTCCACAGCGGCAAACCCCGCTTCATATATATCGAGAAACGCCCGCGCAGTGTAGGCGTAATCTTCGGCGAACCCTTCAATATCGGCAGAACCTTCACGATAGCGCCTGAGAAGCGTGGTGTCGTGCAACATCTCATCCCAGATGAAGTCCACAGCCTCCCTGGCCCGCTCAAGATAGGCGGGCGCGTCAAGGACCGTCGCCCCCAACGCCAGCGCCGACGCGATCATCCCGCTCCACGCGGTCAGCACCTTGTCATCCGTGAGCGGCCTCACCCTCTCTGCGCGGTGGGCAAGCAGGGTTTTGCGCTGGGCTGCAAAACGTTCTTCGATACCACTTATCTTTTCAGCCCTGCCGCTGACCGCCGCACAGTGGGCAGGCAGATGGAGGATGTTGGCCCCTGTCTTCTTTTTTGTGGCTTCGTCGAGAAAATTACCCTCCCCCGTCACCCCGTAAACCTCAAGAAACTCACGGGCGACCTCTTCACCGAGAACCTCTTCTATCTCACCGGCGCTCCAGACATAGTGGCGACCCTCTTCACCCTCGGAGTCCGCATCTTCACCACAGTGAAAGCCGCCACCGGGGTCGGAGAGGAAACCGAGAACGTAATCGAGCGTCTGGCGCGCAGTGTCCGCGTAGAGCTTGCTCCCGGTGAGCTGGTGGGCGACCAGATAGGCGGTCGCCAGCCCCGCCTGGTCGTAGAGCATCTTCTCAAAGTGGGGCACCAGCCACTTTCGGTCGGTACTGTAGCGGTGAAAACCGTGGCCGAGATGATCCCAGAGGCCACCTGCGCGCATCGAGTCCAGCGTCTGGGTGGTCATTCTCAAGGCGTTTATGTCTGCGCTCCTGCGGTGACGGCCAAGGAGGAAGATGAGCTGGTGGGGTGTGGGGAACTTGGGAGCCGTCCCGAAGCCGCCATGCGCCTCGTCGTAGAGTTCGTGGAGTGCATCCACTGTCTTGGAAAACACAGAGGCTGGCAGCTCGCCGGGCTGCCAGCTAGACGAGACGGTTTGAAGTGACTGGACGAGTTTGCCCGCCGACTCCCTGAGCCTACCTCTATCCCTCGACCAGAGCCCGGTCACGTTGGTCAGCAGCCCGACCAGCCCCATCATCCCTCCCCTGGCCTCCCTGGGGATGTAGGTGGCGGCAAAGAAGGGCTCCTTCTCCGGCGTCAGGAGCGCGGTGAGCGGCCAGCCACCTCTCCCGTTAAGCGCCTGGCAGGCGGTCATGTAGACGCTGTCAACGTCGGGACGCTCCTCACGGTCAACCTTTATGGAGATAAAGTCCCTGTTGAGGATCGCCGCGACCTCATCGTCCTCAAAGCTCTCCCGCTCCATCACATGGCACCAATGGCAGGTGGCGTAACCGATGGAGAGGAAGATCGGCTTGTCCTCCCTGGCCGCTTTCTCAAACGCCTCGTCGGACCACGCATACCAGTCCACCGGATTGTAAGCATGTTGTAGCAGATAGGGGCTTTTTTCCTCAGCCAGCCGGTTTGGGGTCTTCCTGGTCACATCTGGCGTCTTCCGGGGCATATGGTTTAAACCTCATCGTTTACCTATTTGAATAGGTGCAGCTCCCTCCAATCCACCAATAATACCCCCCAAGGTGTCGCCTTGCTCCACGTTTTTGGTATGTTCTTACTATGAGGGGACCGCGATGAACCGTATGAAGCTGTATCTGATTTTAGCGATAACCGCCATCCTTGGTGCAACACCGGCCATCGGCGACGAGGTCGCGGCGGACCAGTGGACGAAGGAGACCAAGGTAACCCTGCTGAACGCGGCGGCAATAGGCGGCGTGCTGACCTACGGCTTCACCATATGGGATTACGGCGACCGGACGATGCACGCCAAAAATGAGGGGTGGTTCGGCAAGGGGACCGATGAGGGCGGCTCGGACAAGATCGGCCACCTCTACCTCAACTACGTCACCACTCGGGGGTTCGCCAACCTGGCCCGATACTGGGGCTATGACGAAGAAGGGGCGGCGCGGGTCGGCGCTTTGAGCGCGCTGGCCTTCACCTCGGTCATGGAGGTCGGGGACTCGTTCAGCGTCTATGGTTTTTCCTACGAGGACTTTCTCATAAACATCGCAGGGAGCGGCCTGGGGTACCTGCTCGCCAGGGACGAGGAGCTGGCGGACCTCATCGACCTCAGGCTTGAGTACTACCCGCGCACCTCACCCGGCTCCGATGTAGCCACCAATTACGACAACCTCACCTACACGCTGGCCCTCAAGTTCTCAGGGTTCGAGAGGCTGAAGGAGACACCGCTGAGGTACTTCGAGCTGCTCGGCGGCTTCTACACACGAGACTTCGGCTCGGAAAACGGCAAGCGGGTGCTCTTTGCCGGCATCGGGCTAAATGTCTCCGAGCTGCTTTCACCCATGCCCGGCAGCGGGTTTTTCAACTACGTTCAGCTGCCCTACACATACCTGCCCGCGAAGCACAAATTCTAGGAGTTTGTTGAGAAGCCCCGGATATCCTCCGATTGACGTCGTCAGGGGCGAAAAATGATCCTCGAAATACTTATCGCTACCTGCCCGCGAAGCACAAATTCTAGCGGACCCACCCCAACCCCGCCCAATCCCGTCCTGCCCGGTTGCGAACCGCCATGACATGCCATAAAATATCGCCAACCAGTCAGAACACCCCAGTCAGCCCACCTCCTTTAAGGGAGAGTTGCTTTTCAATGAAGTGGAAGATCAGGGTTTTGCCACCAGCCGGTTACACCTCCTTCGCGAGTGAGTTCACCGGCGACAAGGTTACCATCGGGCGCGACGCGGCCTGCGACATGGTGCTGCGCTTCCCCTCGGTTTCGCGCAGCCACGCCACCCTGGCGCTGGGCGACGACGGCATCGTGGTGGAAGACCAGGGCTCCACCAACGGCACCGCCATCGTAACCCCCGGAAGCCCCATGAGCGAACCCGTAACCTCGCCCACGACCCTCAAACCCGGCCAGCGGGTAGTCATCGCAACCGAGATAACGCTGGAGCTACTGAAGTCGCCCACCCCACCCAGCCCCGAATCATCGCTCTTCGAGTCGCGCATGGTGGACATCTCGGAACTCAGCACCGACGCGGCGATAATGGTGCTGGACCTCTGCGGCTCCTCCGCCATGGCCTACTCCGACGACCGCATGGCCTACCACCTCAAGCAACGCCTCGGCTCCATCTCCAAAACGGTCCTCGACGCAAAGGGGGTCAACTTCCACAAGGACACCGGCGACGGCTTCCTCGCCACCTTCGCCGACGCCAGGAGCGCCTGGGAGGCAGGGTCGGGCATCCTTGACCTGCTCGCCCAACGAAACCGGCGCACCTCCAACCCACCCATCGACGTGCGCATCTCGCTCCATCACGGCTCCGTCTTCTCCTACTGGTCCGGCGGCGAGGATATCCACGGGAGCGACGTCAACATAACCTTTCGCCTCGACTCGATTAAGGTTGAGGAGTTGCCCTCCCCGCCCGGCGATATCCCGGAGAAAAACCGCGTACTCTGCACGGGCGCCTTCGTTGAGCAGCTAAACAAGGAAGACTGCGAACACGACTGCCGGATCGAAGAGTGCGGAATGACCGAAGTCAAGGGCATCTCGGACGCCATCAACATCTTCTGGCTCTCCAAAAAGCGATAACGCCCGACCCCAGCCTGCACTCCTCTTTTTCGGGTACACTAACTACTGTAACGTCCACCTCCACCAATGGAGAGCGCAGTAGCCATGTCGCAACTGGTAGCGTGCAGAAACGGGAAAACAGTACTGCTGGCCTCGGACCGCAGGGTGGAAGTGCGCGAAGAGGGCGAGGTCCAGGCCAAATCCATGAAAAAGCTCTTCCGCATAGGCCCGAGGGCGGCGCTGGCGACCGGCGGCGCGGCTGCCGTGGGGTTGAGCGTGAGCCGTGGGCTGGAAAAAATCTTCGGAAAGCGCGGCGCGATGCACTTTGAAGACCTTGAAGAGTACGTCCTCTCAGTCTTCCAGAAGGAGTATGACCGCTTCGTCGAACAAGGAAGCAAATGGTTCGCCGACAACCCCGAAGCGCTTCGCCGCTCCTGCTTCCTCCTCGTGGGGGCCGACCTGGACAACACACCCCGGCTGGCCTTTCATGCCTCGGACGAACATGGACAACCCTACAGGCCAGCGCCCCCCACCGACGTGGTGGTCATGCCGCGCAGGCTGGGTTTTGAGATGAAGCTCCAGCGCGCCGCCTCCGATGGAG
>JAUVAU010000077.1 GCA_030591565.1 Deltaproteobacteria bacterium
CCAGCGTCTTGGAGAGGGTGGAAAAGTGCTGCTCCGCCAAGACCTCGGTGGGGGCCATTATCGCCATCTGGTAGCCGGACTCCACAGCCATCAAGCCGCTGAGCAGCGCCACCAGCGTCTTGCCGCACCCCACGTCGCCCTGGAGGAGGCGGTGCATGGGCTTTGGCCTCTCCATATCCTGGCGGATGGTGGAGAGCACCCTGCGCTGGGCGCCCGTCAACTCAAAGGGGAGTGTTTCGAGCAACGGCTTTATGAGGGAAAAATCGGGAGTGAAGGCTATACCGGCCGGACCGGCAGCCTGCTCCTTTTTCATGAGCAGACCGAGCTGGAGGAAGAAAAACTCTTCGAGGACGACGATGCGCCGACACCGTGAGACGATGGCGTCAAGCTGCTCGCCCCCCACCGAGGGGAAGTGGAGCTGGCCCCACACCCGGCCCAGCTGCGCCCACTCTCCCGGGTCCTCCCCCGCGACCTTCAAAGCGGGGGCGGGGACCAGGTTCACAACCGTCTCGACCGCCGCATCCACAATTTGCCGCATGATGCGCCGCAGCTGGCGCGGATGAATACCCTCAACCTCGGAATAGATGGGGACGACGCCTTCAAGCCCGCCTGTATCGTCGTCTGGGCCAAGCGTTTCCATCTCGGGATGGTGGACCTCGGGAACCCCCCGAAAGAAGCGGACCTGGCCGGTGACGACCACCCTCCCCCCCACCGGATAGCGCTTCTGAATCCAGTCGAAGTTGCCCCTGAACCATTTCAGGGTGATGTTGCCGCCCCCATCCTTCACCAACGCTTCGAGCACGCGGCGGCGATGGTAATTGGTCACGCCAATGGAGATGAGCGTGCCGCTGAAGAGCGCGTTCTGGCCTTCGATCAGGCGGTTGATGGGTGTGGGGCGGGTGCGGTCTTCGTGGCGGATGGGAAGATAGGAGAGCGCGTCGCCATAGGTCCGTATACCCTTGCGGGCGAACTTCCCGGCCAGCTTTTCACCGACCCCCTTTGCGGTGACGAGGGGGGAATTGAGCGCCGACACCATGCGCCTGTAGCGTTGGCTGCTGCCAGCAGGCTCAGTGGGCAACTGTTACCTCTTCCACTTTTCCAGCTCGTCGGGACCAGCCCTGGATGCTGAGAGCAGAGTTGTCTGGACCTCTTCGGAGGGACCAAAGCCCACCTTGGCGTCGGGGCCGGCCTTGGGGCAGTAGCGCATCAGGACCGAGGCCGCCAGCCCGCGCTCATCTTCACCCGAACCAGCCCTGAAGAGGCCAACGGGGCCGGGGACGTCGATCACATGGGCCAGCTCGTCGCCCTCTTTCTGCATCTTCATTATGGAGAGATTTTCCTCGTGGCTTCGTCCCATCGTCAGGATGGAGCCACCGGGAAAGATGAAGGGACGACCGGCGAGCAGCAGCCGGATGTCTTCCGAGCTTCTGTTTTCAGGTGCAATCTCATCGAAATAGAGACGAACCCTCTTGGCGAGGCAGGGATCGGTCAGGCGGCAGCCCCCCGCAGGGCTGGGGTAATCACCTACGCCAAGCTCTTCGGCCAGCGCCATCTGGGGCTTGCGGCTCCTGCCGGTAAAATCGTAGAGCTTCTCCCTGTCCACCCACCCTTCCAGCTCGGGCTTGGTCGCTTCCAGCCGTTTGGCGCACAGCGGGCGGAGCAATATCTCTTTGGCCCCAAGCCGCTTGGCGATGAGGTTCATCGCGTCGCGTCGCTGGCTCATGGGGCGTTGCCCCACCACCTCGCCGGTTATCAGGAATTTGGCCCCCTCTTTTTCCATTATCTCAAGGGCGCGCCTGAAGAGGAATATTTTGCAGTCGATGCAGGGGTTGAAGTTCTTGCCATAGCCGTGCTGGGGGTTGCCAAGTATCTCCATGTATTCGTCGGAGACATCGAGAACCCTGGCCTCTATGCCATAGGTGTCCCTATAGTATGCCTCCAGCTCTTCTTCCTTACCCCTATTGTCTGCCCCGAAAAACGGGCTTATGAAGTGCAGCGCGAGCACATCCACACCCTGATCTGCAACGACCTTCGCAGCCAAAATTGAATCAAGCCCCCCCGAGAGGAGGCTTATCGCCTTGATTCTATCCGTCATGTCCCTGATATCCTATCCCATCGTCTTGAAAATATCTATCACACAGCGGACCATGTAGGCGGCGTTCTCCGCCTCTTTAGCTGCGTTCTGGACCACCTCCGCGTGGGTGAGCGGTTCGGCGGAAAGCCCCGCCCCCTTGTTCACTATCAACCCCAGCCCGACCACATCCATCCCGAGGTGCCTGGACCAGACGGCCTCGGGCACCGTCGACATGCCTACTATCGACGCCCCCAGCTCGCCTACCATGCGCACTTCGGCGGGGGTTTCATAGGTCGGCCCCGAAAAGGCCGCCAGGATACCCTTGCGCAGCGCCACCCCTTCGACCCGCCGGCTCAGTGGCCTGAAAAAGTCGGTGCGATAGGTGGTTGAGAGGTCCACAAACGATGGGCCGTCGCCGCTGGAGACGCCGAGCAGAGGGTTGACTCCCATGAGATTTATGTGGTCGCTGATGAATACCCAATCTCCCACCTCAAGGGCTGGATCGGTCGTCCCCACCGCAGAGATGGAGATCACCATACGCGCCCCCATCCTGGCCGCCACACGGGCGGGCATCGCCGCTTTTTCCATCGAGCCGGTTTCATAGTAGTGCATCCGGCCCTGGAATATTCCTATATTGAGATCTTCGTGGGTGGTGCAGACGACCATGCCTTTGTGGCCCTCGACAGTGGTTGGGTTGAAACCGGGCAGCGAGGAAAATCCGATTGCCGCCTCTTCCTTGAACAGCTTGGCCGCACCGCTGAGCCCCGAGCCGAGGATCACCGCCACATCCCAGCTCCCGCCGGAGATTTCGGAGATAAGTTTGGCCGACTGGGCGACCTGACCCTCGGACTCGACGTTCAAGGCTTGAGGCTCTCCAGCTGCGAGGGAAGCTCCACCGTCACCGGACCATTTGCGGGACCGGGGGCCTTCAACATCACCCCGTCCCAGGAGATTCGTATGGCGGAAGCCTCTGCGGCTTCAATCTTTATCTCGGCCCCGACATCCAGCTTGAGGATATTGGCTGGCGTCAGCTTCTTCTCCACGCTGGGGTAACCCGGTCCCGTGAGCGTCACGCTGGTCTGCTCCAGCGCCCGAACCTCAAGGGTATGCTCCTTGATGAACCGCTCGGCTACCGGTTTTTCCTCCACCGACCAGGGGCTCCATATCCACACCCCGATTATAGAACCCAGCAGCACGGCTGCGACTACGGCGATCATTTTGATGCGGCCCTCGCGGGCAGAGGGATGTAGCGCCCACTCCGTTTCGTCCTGGGGATGGAGCGTATCGGTCGCATCCTCAATGCGCGCCTCGGCATAAAGCTCAAGGAGCGGCTCCATGTCCGCGTCCACCTCCCTGGCGATGAGCCTGACGAAACCACGCCCTATCACGCCGCCGTGGACCGAGTCCCAATCCTCTTCCTCCAGCGCGATTATGTAGCGCCTTTGAACCTTGGTGGTCTCGGCAAGCTCGGCAAGTTCTATCCCCGCCGCTTTGCGGGCGTTTTTGAGCGCCTCGCCGAACCCGGCCATGCCGGTTCTTTTCATAGCGTCCAATTCATTTGTGCTGAGTTTTATTACCATGGGAAACTACTCCATCAGGTCCAGATACGTGCGCGCCGACTTGCCCAATTCTCCGCCCGGATTCAACTTCCACGCCAGCAGGAACGAGGTCTTGGCGCCTTCCCGGTCACCTGTCTTGAATAGGCAGATACCCATAGCCAAATTGGACTGGGGATCGTTGGGAAAGAGTTCCAGCGCGCGAGTGAGGTGAACCATTGCCTCGACATATTCCGCCCGATCCTGTTTGAGGATGCCCAGGTTACGATGGGGGGTCTGGAAATTGGGGGCGAAATCAATCGCTTCTCTTAGCCTCTCTTCCGCCTCAGCGTACCTGCCAAGCTTGAAATAGGCCCAGCCAAGATTGTTAATCGCCATCTCCGGAGTGGTATAGAGCATGTTGGAGGCGGCTTGTTTCAGCGGCTCAATGGCGTCCTGGTAGCGCTTCTGGGACAGGTACAGGGCCCCCAGGCTATTGGCGGCGGCGGCAAATTCGGGATCGAGGACCAGCGCCTCTTTGAACTTCACCTCTGCCAGCCCCACTTCTTTTCTCGACCAATAGGCAAGCCCGAGGCTGTATTTGACTTGGTCGCTTTCAGGGTCTATCTTCTCCGCCCTTATAAGCTCCTGTATCGCGCGCGACGGCCTGCCCTCTTTCATGAAGGCGAACGCCATCTTTTCCGCCGCATCGGTCTGGCTCTTCTTTTCCGCCTTGTCTGTGGCGCACCCTGCCGCAAAACAAAGGGCCAGGACAAGTTGACAGACCCAAAAAATATTGTAGAGCTTTTTAATGCTAGCTTTTGTTTTCATTCAATTGTCCACCGGACCATATGAGCGCATGGCCAAAATACTGATTATAGAAGACGACGCAAATATACTATTCCTCCTGGAGGAGGAACTCGGGTTGGAGGGCCACGATGTCGCGTCGGCCCTCGACGGCAAAACAGGTCTCACCCTGATCCAGCGCCAGCCACCGGAGCTGGTGATTGTGGATTTAATGATGCCCGGCATGTCGGGTGAACAGGTTTTGCGCCACATCAAAAAAAGCAACCCCACCCTGCCCGTCATCATCCACAGCGCCTACAGCAGCCGAAGCCAAAAGATGGCGCACCTCAAACCCGATGCGACCATCACGAAATCCGCCGACTTTTCAGGCCTCAAGGCCGCCATCGCCAGCTTGTGCCCAGCCTGACGCCATTACCATTACCTCCCAGCCATTACCTCTTGGAAGATCATCCCTTGAGGTAGTCGCCGTAGAGAAGCTCCAGCGCGGCCCTTGTCTCCGCAGGGATCAACTCTGCCGGCGTCATTATGGCATACTGAGCCGCCGTTGGGCAGGGGCACTTTGGCTCCTCGCCGATCTTGGGCACAACCAGCTTGATAATCTCCTTGGCTGTGTCCACATTTTTGTGAAGCACCTCCAGTATCGCCTCGATGCTCACCTCTTCCTCAGTCTCGTGCCAGCAATCGTAATCGGTGACCATTGAGACGCTCGCATAGCACAGCTCCGCCTCGCGAGCCAGCTTGGCCTCGGTGGCGTTGGTCATGCCGATCACCCTGGCGCCCCACTGGCGGTATAGATAGGATTCGCCCCTGGTGGAGAACTGCGGCCCCTGCATGCACAGATAGCTGCCGCCCCTGTGGAAATCGGCCTCAACATCATTGCGGACCGACCAGATTGCATCGCAAAGATCCTTGCAGACCGGGTCGGCCATGCCCACATGCCCCACGATCCCGTTGCCAAAGAAGGTGGAGGGCCGTCCCCAGGTGCGGTCGATGAACTGGTCGGGCAGGCAGATATCGCCGGGCTTGGCCTCTTCCACGAGGCTGCCCACGGCGGAGAGCGAGACGACCCACTGCACGCCCAGGGATTTTAGTGCGTAGATGTTGGCCCTGAAGGGCACCTCGGCGGGCAAAAATCGGTGGCCCTTGCCGTGGCGTGGCAAAAACACCAGCTTCTTGCCATCCAGCCTGCCGGTCATCAGCTTATCCGAGGGAGGCCCGAAGGGTGTCGATACCTCCACCTCTTCAATGTCGGTCAACCCATCCAGCTCGTAGAGGCCGCTGCCCCCTATTATTCCTATGGCTCTTTCCATTTATCCTCTTCTCCCTGTCGATTTATCCGCTTATTCAATCCCTGCCGCCAAGCAGCGTCTCAGGCTGTTGACAAAAGTAGATGAATTGTCTACTCGCAACTGTTTTGTCTATCTACTTACCCAGCCTGGATAGATTGCTGACAAGGGCTGGATTTTCTTCGAGGCAAGTTTTCAGAACCGAAAACTTGGATGCGCATTAGCGCACCTTTAGGCGAGGCACCAGAGAGGGGGCCGAGTCCATAAGGAAGGTGATAAGAAATAACCGGAGGAATACTTGTCGTATTTCGAGGATCATTTCTTAGCCTGACGAAGTCAATCGGAGAAAAGACAGTCTTTGTCAGCAATCTGTGGCCCTTAACTGACCGCAAGCAGCCATTATATCCTCACCCCTGCTCTTTCGCTTCACCGCAACGAAGTTCCTGTCGAGCAGATAGCCCTGGAACGCCGACACGGCCTCGGGGGTTGGTGCGCTCATCTCCTCTGAGGCATTCTCATTTAGCGGGATGAGGTTGACCTTGCACCGCAGGCCGCTGAGCAGCTGGACCAACCGCCTGGCGTCCTGGAGCGAGTCGTTGACGCCGCCGATCAGGACATACTCGATTGTAAACCTGGCCCTGGGTGGCAAGGCAAGCTGTTTCAGGGTGTCGATTAACACCTTGATCGGGTAGCGCTTGTTGACCGGCATGATGCGGTCGCGCACCTCGTCGGTGGTGGCGTTTAGCGATATGGCCAGACTCGGCAGCATCTCGGGCGGCAGCAGCTTCAGCTTGTCCGCCAGCCCGCAAGTGGAGACGGTGATACGGCGGCGCGTGATGGCGAGGCCGATGCCACAGCTGAGAATATTGAAGGCCTTGACGGTGGCGTCAAAGTTGTGCAGCGGCTCACCCATTCCCATGAAGACCACATTACTCACGCGGCGGTTAAAACCCCCTTCCGCCTCGGCGACGAGCAGCTGGGCGACTATCTCCCCGGCGGTGAGGTTGCGGCTCAGCCCCAGAGTAGCCGTGCGGCAGAACGTGCACCCCATCGCGCACCCGGCCTGGGTTGAGACGCACTGGGTCAGCCGCTCCTCATCGGGGATGAGCACCGTCTCCACGGACTCGCCATCGGCAAAACGCACCAGCAGCTTCACCGTGCCGTCGCTACTCTCCTGGCGGTCCACGATCTCGGGTAGTTGGAGTGAGAGGGTCTCGTCCAGTTTCTTTCGCAGCTCATTGGAAAACTCGGTGACCTTGGAAAAACCGGCCACCCTGTTCTTGTAGATGCGGGTCATCAACTGCTTGGCGCGAAAAGGCTTCTCGCCCAGCGAAGAAAAGAACTCCTGAAGTCCATCCAGATCGTATTCGTAGAAGAGAGTTTTATCATTCATTCGGTGAGGTATAACCCGCCGGGTCACCAACAGTCAACGCACTAGGAGGCTCTCCGAAAAGCTCTCCCGAAGCGGGGAGTAACGCTAATCCGGGCTAAACCGGGGATTTTAGCGATGCCGGGCGAATCTCTAGCCAAGCTGACGATAAACAGGAAGCCCCGAAGATCCTTCGAGAAGTAGGAAGGGAAGAAAAATGACCGCAGGCATACCAATAAGTATTTCGAGGATCATTTTTCGCCCCTGACAACGTCAATCGGAGGATATCCGGGGCTTTTCGGCGAAACTCCTAGCTATTTAGCCGTTATGGCAGGTTAGCGGTATACTCTACGCATCATGTCAATCGCGCTGCTTACACTCTTACTGGTCATCATCCCCGACTTTGCAACCGCCTGGGGACCGGCCACACACCTTGAACTGTCGTGGCGCTTGCTGGACAACGCGCGGGCGCTGCCCCC
>JAUVAU010000056.1 GCA_030591565.1 Deltaproteobacteria bacterium
CCGCTGACATCCATGATGGTGACATCGGTGGAGACGTGAACCAGGCGGTGCTGATAGACCTTCCTCATCAGCTCGTTCAGATAGGTTTGAACGTCCATGCCTTCCAGGGTGTATTGGACTCTTCGCGCCATGCCGCCCAGCTCCGGCTCTTTTTCCAGCAGGTACACTTCATGCCCCTGTTCGGCGATGCTGAGCGCGCAGGTCATACCCGCCACGCCTCCTCCGACGACCAGCGCAGCCTTGTTCACCGGCAGATCGAATTCCTGCAAAGGCTCCAGGTGTGCGGCTCTTGCCGCCGCCATCCTGATGATCTCCTTGGCTTTTTGGGTGGCGTCCTCCTGCTCCTTGGCGTGGACCCAGGAGCAGTGCTCCCGGATGTTCGCCATCTCCAAATAGTATGGATTGAGTCCGGCTTCGCGAAGGGTGTCGCGAAAGAGCCCCTCAAGGGTCCGTGGGGAGCAGGCGGCGATGACGACGCGGTTGAGCCCCTTCTCTACCGCCAGATCGGTTATCGCCTGGGCTGAGTTTGTCGCGCACGAGAAGAGCTGCTCTTCGACGTAGACGACATTGGGCAGGGTCTCGACATAGTCGACCACGGAGGGCACGCCTACGGTCCTGCTGATATTGGCTCCGCAATGGCAGACGAAGACACCTATCTTCGGCAGCTCGGCAGAGAAATCTTTTTCGAGCGGATACTCCCTTTCCACGGCGAGGTTTCCGCGCCTGTAGTCAAGGAACTCGCCGCACTGGGAGCCAGCCGCGCTGGCGGTAAAGACCGACTCGGGGATATCCGTTGGCCCCTGGAAAGCTCCGCTGACAAATATCCCGGGGTTGGTGGTCTGCATGGGGTTGGCGGGAACCGTCCTGTTAAAACCGTGGGAGCTAAGCTCGATGCCGAACTTCTCTGCAAGCCCGGCTGCATCGCCGGGGGGGTTCAAGCCGACCGACAGCACCACCATGTCGAATTCTTCTTCTTTAACGCCGTCATCGGGGGTGCTGTATCTTATCGTCACATTCTTTGTTTCAGGGTCCTCTTTTACTATCGTCACGTAGCTCCTGAAGAACCTGACATCCGGGAGCTCTTCCGCTTTAGCGTAATACCGCTCAAAGTCTTTGCCAAAGGAGCGTATATCGTTATGGAATACAGTGCATGCCGCCTCGGCGTTATGCTCTTTTGTCAGGATCACTTGTTTCTGGGTGTAGGTGCAGCACACGCCCGAGCAGTAGCTGTTGGCCCCTTCCCTGACCGACCTTGAGCCGACGCACTGAATCCACGCCACATTATTGGGGTGGGTCAAGTCGGAGGTGCGCAGCACTTCGCCCTGGTAGGGGCCGGTGGCGCACAAAAGCCGCTCGTAGTCCATGCTGCTCACTACGTTATCGAATTCGTCGTACCTGTACTCATCCAACACATTGGGATCGAATGGCTTGATCCCCGGCGCGAGGATGACCGCCCCCACGGTTACCTCCATCTTCTCCGCTGTCTGGGTGAAATCGATCGCACCCATCTTGCACACACCCTCGCAAATGCCGCACTTCTTATCTTTGAGGTACAGGCAGCTCTCGTCTATGTAGGTGACGAGCGGAACGGCCTGGGCGAAGTAGACATGCACCGCCTTGTTATGCGATATCTCCTGATTGAACTTGTCAGGATATTGGACCGGGCAGTATTCAACGCACACGGTGCAGCCTGTGCACTTATCCGCGTCGATATATCTGGGCTTTTTCGTAAGGGTGACCTTGAAGTCCCCCGCTTCGCCCTCAACGCTGTCAACTTCAGTGTACGTCAGGACTTCTATGTTTGGCTGCCGGCCGACCTCGACCAGTTTAGGTGAGAGTATTCACATCGAGCAGTCATTGGTTGGAAAGGTCTTGTCCAGCTGGGCCATATGTCCGCCGATGGAGGGTGATTCCTCAACCAGATAGACCTTGAATCCCGCAGAGCTGAGATCGAGAGCCGCCTGAATACCGCTTATGCCGCCGCCGACAACCATGACATCGCCAAAGTCGGTATCGTCGAACCTTTTGATAAGCTCTTCAGTCTGCTCGGTGGTCACCAGTTCGTTTGCCATCTTCTATTGCCTCTCATCAAGTCTTATGTGTCCCAAAGCACTTCCTGCCCTAAAGCACTTCCTGCCCTAAAGCACTTCTTGTAGAACCTCGGTGATATCCTTAATCGCAAGAACTCCGTCATCCTTCAGGGCCAACCTGCTGTCTTCAAAGTTGGCTATGCAGTAGGGGCACGCGGTAACAAGCACCTCGGCCCCGACGTCAAGAGCCTGCTCTACCCTGAGGTCGCTGAACCTCTCACCCTTGGGAGTGTCCATCCATATCCTGCCGCCGCCGCCACCGCAACAGAGGCTCTTCTCCCGCGAATCGACCATCTCGACAAGGTCCAGACCCGGCACGCTTTTCAGGGCGTCTCGGGGCTCGTCATAGATGCCATTGTGACGGCCCAGATAGCAGGGGTCGTGATAGGTGATCTTCCTGGCGTACTCCCCGGTTATCTCAAGCTTTCCTTCGCGGATCAGCTCGAAGATGAATTGGGTGGAGTGGACCACCTCGAAGTGAACCATGAATTCGGGGTACTCGTTCTTGAAGGTGTGGTAGCAGTGGGGTGAGGAGACGAGGACCTTCTTCACACCATTGTCGATAAAGGTCTTGATATTTTCCTTCGCCAGCCGCTTGAACACTTCCTCATCGCCTGCCTTGCGGATCGACTCGCCGCAGCAGTTCTCTTTGGAACCGAGAATCCCGAAATTGACACCGGCTTTGTTGAGGATGTTGGCGGTGGCGGCAGCGACCTTTTTCAGCCGTGGATCGTAGCTGAGGTAGCAGCCGGTGAAGTAGAGGATATCCATATCCTCGGTGAAGGGCTTTACCGGCAGCTCTTTTGCCCAATCGCCCCTCTTATCGCGGTCTTCGCCCAAAGGATTGCCCACGGTGCTGAGGTTGCCGCTGACTGCGCGGATGGGCTTTACGTTCTCGGGGAAGACCCCGTACTCCGTTGCGATCCTGCGAAGCGCGACCCCTGAGGCTATCTGCTGCACGTCCCTGGGGCATCGCTCGGGGCAGGTGCCGCAGGTGGTGCAGCGCCAGATCTCTTCATTTTCTATCTCGGTCATCCCGAAGGTAGCCTGCCGGACGATCTTGCGAATGCTGAACTGCCGCACGCGATTCCACGGGCAGACCACGTCGCAAAGGCCGCATTGAAAGCAGCGCTTGAACGCATCTCCGCCACTGTCTTTTATGATCTCGACGATCTCTTTATAATCGGCTACATTTTCCACGAGAAACCTCTTGCTTCTACGGCTGCGGATTTTGTCCATTTGCTGCGTCGCTACGCCGATGTGAATCCTCAAGGTAGCGCTGCTACCCCTCCGGTTCCCATCGGCTAGGCTCCTTGCCTATGGGCAAACTACACAGCCTCTTTGCTTTATTTCTTCTTCCCCACAAATCCTTTTCGCACGGGTGTCAGGCAACGGGCCCTGCTAGCTTTTTTGGGATTTTCTGGCGAGTATGTCCGCCACTTTTTGCAATCCGTACTTGTCCACCAGGGACTCGATCCCCGCTTCCATCTCCTCCATCTTCACGTCCTCTTCGTCCTCGTCGACTTCCACTTCCCGTTCTTCGTAGATCAGCGCATCGACCATGCACCACTTGACGCACAGGGGCTCATCCAGCTCTGGGACGCTCTCACACATGTCGCACTTCAGGGGGAGGCCCGAGTCAGGCTCCTTGAAGAGGTCTCTGGAGGGGCAGGACGCCCTGCAAAAGGCGCACTCGTCGTATTCCTTCCCCTCAATTTTGTATGTGTTCCTGCCCATGCATTCTGAGGGGGTGTACTCACCCGCGTATACCGGGACGTAGATGTCTTCCAGCGGATGGCGAATCACCCTTATGCGGGAGCGCGCAGGGTTGTTGCTGCTGTATTTTGGCGTGGCGTGGAAGGCAGAGCAGGCCACCTCGCAGGCGCGGCAACCCATGCACTTGTCGGCATCGACTTTTATACTTTTTATTATCTTTGTTTTCTTGACACCCATGACTGCTACCACCTTTTCACTATATTGATTGGCCTATTGCGCCGGTGCGTCTTCATCGTCCTTTAGGATTCCCCTCTTTATGAACTCCTCGGCCACATAGTCCAGACCCAACTCATGCAAGGACTCTTTGGTGGGGATACCGTCCTCATTCCAACCCTTGAAGTCGTAGTAGGTGCTGAGAAGCTCCTCTTCCAGTTCGGGAAACCTCTTCTTCCAGTGGTTTTCCGGCGGCTTCTCGTCTTTTCTGCGCATACCCCTTCTTGTATTGTTGGCTCTCACCAGGGTGCGGTAGCGCTTGGCCGCCTGCGTAAGCTTCTCCTCATCCATATCGATCCCGGCACCCGCCGAGATGAACTTCGGGTAATTGTGGATGTGGTAGGGCGGCTTGAGGGGGAATGACGACAGTCCGGCGCACATGCCCAGCGCGTCGTCGATGTAGTGCATCTTCTCCTGCCAATCGACGATGTCGCAACACATCTGAACGGTCGGGTAATGGGGCATGGAGTTCTCGCCGCGAAACTCCCAGTCCAGGAAGATCTGCTTGAACTTCTCGTCGGGGACCTGGAACCAGTCCTTCACGAACTCCTCCCGCTCTTCCCTGGTCGCGAAAGGCGCCTGGGGGAACTGCCCTTCGATCTGGGTGATGTTCATCTTCTCGCCGGTTGCATACATCAGGAAGTAGATGGGGTTGAGCATCGAGAGCTTTAGCGGCAGCTGCTCGGTTTTCTTGATGTTGTTGTGCGCGTATTCATCTGCGCCCTTGCCGATCTTTTTGGCCGCCCAATAGGTGCCGTCAGCCAGGATATCCCCGATCCCTTCCCGGCGGACGATCGTATCCAGCAGCCATTCAAATCTGCCTTCGCTGTCTTCCGGCATTCCCGGGAAATCCTTGTCGGTCAGGATACCGTTCTCCAGCAGCTCAAGGGCGAAGGCCATCACCTGCGGGGCCGAGAAGGCGTCCACCCCATACTCGGTGGCGCTCTGCGCGATCCCCAGACCGAACTCCAGATCGGAGAAGGCCGCCATCGTGTAGGTCAGCTTGGAGAAGCATTTCATCATGTAGGTTGGTTTTCCCGGAGGCTGGATCGTCGCGCCGCACGTCATCGGGCAGTTGTAACAGCTGATCAACCGCCGCTGCATGGACTCCATCGTCTCCTTCCAATCCTTCGCGATCTCCTCATTCCAGAAGTCTCTTTTGCGAACGCGGGAGTTTCCCCACATGAAATTCTCGGTGTGCCACTTCTCATCGTGGACTTTCATCTCCTGGGGCGACCCGATCCCGGCCAAAATGGGCATGACTCCCGGAATTGGATTTTCATTTCGGAACTGGATGTATTCCATCACCTCGTTGCAAAGCTCGTTGTATTCCTCCGGGCGGGCGACGTTGATGTCCTTTGTCCCGCGCACGACTATCGCCTTCAGCCCCTTGTCGCCCATGACGGCGCCCACCCCGCCCCGACTGGCGCTGGACCTGCCCTGCTCGATGGAAGCAAAAAAGACCCTGCTTTCACCGGCCAGACCGATAGCCGCGACCTCGGCGTTCGGTTCGTTCAGCTCCTTCGTAATGAGTTCCGCAGTCTCGACCGCGCCCTTGCCCTTCAAATGGGAGGCATCGCGGAGTTCAACCTTGTCGTTGTGTATCCATAGATAAACCAGGTCGGGGGACTTGCCGCGAAGGATCACCTTGTCATAACCGGCATATTTCAATTCCGGAGCCCAAAAGCCGCCCATCATTGAAAACGCCATCAGCTCTGTCTGGGGGGAAATGGTGGTGACGATGGTGCGGTTGCAACCGGTGGCGGGTGTGCCGCACAGGAGCCCGGCACCGAAGATCAGAAGATTATCAGGGGAGAAAGGTTCGACTTCGGGAGGAACCCTGTCCCACATTATTTTGGCATTGGTGCCCAGCCCACCCAGATAAAGCTCGGTGTCTTTCGGGTCGGTTTCCACCCTGTCGATGCTTCCCCGGGACAGATCGATTTCCAGATTGAAGCCTGTCTCTGCGTACCTCATCTTTTCCCCTTCTCCGCTGCCTGAAACCCCGGAACTTCTTTTTCCCGATAACCTTGGCTTCAGCCACCTGACTCAAAACTGCTTTACATCCAGGTGAGGATCAACGTCACCCACCACGACGAAACCAACGAGCGGCGAAACTACAGCTGCCGTATTAAATTTATGAAATCCGAGCGGCCGAAGCCCACGGACTTGAAGAACGAGACCATATCCACGGCGTCCCAGCGCACAGAGGTGTAGACATCCTCGACACCCTTCTGGCGAAAAGCCTCGAAGAGCCTGTCGATCATCGCCTTGCCGATGCCCTCGCCCATCGCCTGGGGGTCCACACCCACCACCTCAATCCAGCCGGACTGGGGCAAGCCGAACCCCTCGCCCTTCACCTCGCCGATCACAAACCCCACGACCTTGCCCTCGCGGAGCGCCACGAACCCCACGCCCTTGCTGTCCGCTATGTGGCTCTCCACCATGCTGGTCCAAGTGGGCTCCACCTCTTCCTTGATGATCACCTGCTGTATGGCGACCATCTCCGGTATGTCAGAGCGATCGAACTCTCTCAGCTCAAGCATCGGGCTACAGCCTCCTAGTCAATACGAATGATCTTCACGTGTTTGCCGATCCACTCTGGCGGAAGATAGACGCGCCCGCTGTTTCCGCTCTGGCGCACCTCCTTCTCGATCATTTCCTCTCCCCAGACCTCGAACTTGGATTTCGGCAGCTCGGGACGCTTGGACTCCTCGCGCTGCTCCAACCCCTCATCGGGACTTCTTTGTGGGTCCATGGAAACTCCTTGATTCGAGAAAACGTCGGACACCGCCGGGTTGCGATGCCTTGGGGTGATGGAGCTTTCATCCCTGCGCACTCCCAAACGATGGGTAGATAATATAGCTATAGAGTAGCTATATCATAACTATAATATGGCGACAACCCCCCTCTTAAGGGGGACGCTCCAAAGCCGCTGGGCTTGTGACGCTGGGCGCGTGGCCTTTTTTGATTGGATTGGTTTTGTAGTATGCGGGGACTGCTCGTCCCCTGCACCCCTCGGGAACTTTCTTCGCGCTAAGAAAGTTCCACAAAGACGCGCCCCTTCGAGCACGTGTGCTCGCCTACGGCGACCGCTCGCGTCTGAGGGAGGGTCATAAACTCGCTCGGCTTACGCCTCACTCAAACAGTATGACCCTCAAAGACTCCTCGACCGCTCACTGCACAGCTCGGTGGGGAGTTTTAAATCAAAGGCAAAAACGCTATAAAAGTAAATGGGTAACCCCCTATCTTGTGACCCCCCTATCTAAAACACGGGGGCTTCGGCATTGCGCCAAAGCCCCCGGTTTTTCCTTAGGTCACCTAATCTTATGGGGAAAAAAGCAATCCCCCCGCCCAGCCATAGACTGCCGCTACCGTATTGCCAAGTCCGCCGCTGACGGAGGTATACACGTTGAGGGCGTTGTTTTCCTGCCCGCCGCTGACGGAGGAAGAGTTGCCGCTGGCGATGTTATCCAGACCGCCGCTGACGGAGGAATAATAGGCGCTGGCGATGTTATCCCGACCGCCGCTGACGGAGGAATACATGCCGCTGGCGGTATTGGCGTATCCACCGCTGACGGAGGAAGACTCGCCGAGGGCGCCGTTACTGACTCCGCCGCTGACGGAGGAAAAATCGCCGACGGCGCCGCCATGAATTCCGCCGCTGATGGAGGAACTCTCGCCGAGGGCGACGTTGTTATAACCGCCGCTGACGGAGGCGTAAGCACCTGCAATTACATTTTGCCGTCCGGCCACCAGCCCACCAAAGCTGGAGTAATTGTTTTCCGTACCAACCACCAGATTATGGGAGCCCGATTTGTCGCTTCCTGAGGTTCTCTCCTCGTTGTAGCCGACGATCAGGTTACCCAAGCCAAGCATCGTTACTCCGCCGTCATCGGTATTGCCGCTGCCGCTGACAATATGCAAGTTGGCCCCGGTGATGGTCACGTCGTCGCCACTGATAGAGAAATGGGTGAGCAGGGCTTCCAGTGCGTCGAGTCTCGCCTGGAGGGCAGGGACGGGGTCGGCGATGCAGGTCCAGTTGGCGCCATCGAACTGAGCTATTTGGCCTGTCGTACAGCTCAGGTCTGCCAGGGTGTCGGAGTGAAGGACGGTATCGATCACATGATCCGCCAGATCAAGGGCGGGGTCGTCGATACAAATCCAAGTCGCACCATCGTACTGAGCTATTTGGTCTGTAGCACAACCCAAACCAGCCAGGGTTTCAGCAGGGACGGGATCGTCGATACAGGTCCAGTTGGTACCGTCAAACTGAGCTAGCTGGCCTGCTGTACAACCCAGGTCTGCCAGGGTATCGGAGTGAAGGGCGGTATCAATCACATGATCCGCCAGATCAAGGGTGGGGTCGTCGATACAAATCCAGGTCGCACCATCGAACTGAGCTATTTGGTCTGTAGCACAACCCAAACCAGCCAGGGTGTCGGAGTGAAGGACGGTATCGATCACATGATCCGCCAGTCGCGTGTCGTTGTCGTTCACTTCGGTCTCAAGGGCGTTAAAATTCCCGTTCACCTCGGCTGCGCTGGCGGTTCCACCCGAGACCATCTGGGTGAGAGGAGCGACCTGACCCGCGAAGCTAATGGAGGCGGCAATTAGTGTGATAAAGCAGAGAAGCATCAGTTTTGTTTTCATGTGTTTACTCCCAAGTGTTGTTGTCCCAGCTTCCAGAATCCCAAACCAGCGTCGTACCGGTAGTCGTCTCCGAAGAGCTTGAACTGCCGCCACAGGAGGCGAGCAAAAGCAATACGGCCAGCGCGGTAACCATCATGGCAAAAAACCGTTTAAAGCCCATCTATATTCCTCCCTTTTGCGGTTGATGAAGCAGATATAGCAGAGTGTAGTTGAAGATTTTGAAATGTCCAAAAGCGTTTGCTTATGGAGCGGTCATCTCACGGGTGGACGAAGATTTTAAAAAAGGGCCGTATTTGCATGTGAAGTTGTCTGGTGGATTACATCTGGTAGGTTTGGTGTGTATGAGTTTTCAACGAACACCTTTTGAAGGGAGAACGTCATGGGTCGAGTTTCCATTGATTGCCGGGATTATCCTGACGGTACCAACTGCACAGTGGCTCTATCGGCGGACACTGCCGAGGAGCTGATTGAGGCGTGTGTGAAACACGTCATACGCGTACACGGGGCAAAAGAGGACACCCCTGCGTTGCGTGAGGAAATCATGAGCGGGTTCAAGGAAGAGTAGCCCGGGCTCTGGTTGATGTTCATCGGGGCAGTGCTGTTGGATCGGCGCTGCCCTGATGCGTTTGAATGGGGTTTGATTCCATCCTGTTAAGGCTTCATTAATCAAAATCAACCGGGGATTGCCTTTTGGTATTTACATGCAGCGTAAAAATATCGGGGCGAGAGTAATGGCCTGTCACATCCAGCGCACGTTTGGCCTCTGCTGCCTTTTCACTGTCTATTTCGCTATACAGAATCCCTTCCTTTTTGCTCAGCGGGCCAGCGACGACCTGCCCTCCGGGGGCTACTACTACCGAGTCTCCGCTGTTTATCCATTCTTCGCCACTTGGGTAGAGCTCAGCCTTTCCCGGAAAATCATCAGGGATGTCGCTCCCCTTTAAGATGTTTCCGCTGCCGACAACCCAGCAGCCCCCCTCTTTAGCAATGTGTTGAAGCGTCCCAAGCCAACCTTCGCCACTGTCGTAGGTTGGCGCGATGTATATCTCCACTCCCTGGGCGTACATTGCGTACCGTGCCAGGGGCATGTAATTTTCCCAGCAGATCAACGCCCCGATCCGTCCACACGGAGTATCCACGACTTTCAACCCGGTCGCATCGCCAAACCCCCAAACCATTCGCTCCGGGTTTGTGGGCATCAATTTGCGATGCCTGTTCAACAGTTTGCCGTCGGGCTCTATTATGACGACGGTATTATAGAGAGTGGCCCTGCTTAACTTCCCATCCCTTTCATCCATGCCGCACACCACGGTTACTTTATGTTTTTGTGCTGCATCCAGAAGCGGCGCCAAATCATTACTTTCCAGATTAACGGCATTTTTCAGTAACCTGGCATGAATCTCCTCGCTCAGCCCCCAATCATCCCCTGGCCGAAGCCGCCACACCCAGGCAGGGTAGCCGGGGATGAACGCTTCCGTGAAAACCACCAAATCAGCACCTGCACCTGCGGCCTCTTCAATTAGTGCTACTGCACGGTTGATGGTGCCCTCCTTATCGAGAAACACAGGCGCCTTTTGAATGACAGCCACTTTAGCCATAGGGGGAATCCTTCCGATGCGGAGTGTTGCCCTTGTGGAGCCTCAGGGCTTTCATACTAAACATACCTGGACTGGGAAATTTGTCGAAACCGGACCACCCGCTCTTCACCGAACCACCCGCTCCTCACCGGACCACCCGCTCCTCACCGCTGTATATCGTCAGCTCGCCCCCCCGTGCATTGCAGGCGAGTGTCATGTTCAGTTCCTTGCCAAGGTCTACGGCCAGCGCCGTGGGGCGAGATTTACTTACGATAATGGGTAGCCCGGCTCTGGCGGTCTTCTGGACCAGTTCGTAGCTAATGCGGGAAGAGAGGACCACCACCGCTGCTTTGTCCAGCTCCCCCACGAGCAACAGTTTGCCGATCGCCTTGTCCAGTGCGTTGTGGCGGCCAACGTCTTCGGCGAAGGAGAGGAGGGCAAGGTTGGGGTCCAGCACCATGGCGGCGTGTGCGCCTCTGGTCCTCTTGTAATGGACCTGGTGGTCCAGGAGTTTGTCGGTACAGCCAAAAATTCCCCCAATCCCAAGCTGCACATTATTTTCCACGGGCGTCAGCTTTTGCCGCAACTCCTCCACCAACTCCTTGCCGCAAATACCGCAGCTGGTCTGGCTGATAAACCCCCTGCGCTCAAGGAGGTCGCGGACCTCTTCGCGCCTCTCAGGCGTGAGCCGGACATCCACGACATTGGGGTCCATATCCTTACAATATCCTATCGTCGCAAAGTCCTCGAAACCGTCCACAAGCCCTTCACCCAGGCAAAAACCCGCCACATGGGCAAGCTCGTCACCCGGCGTGCGCATCACGACCGAGTAGGGATTACCATCGACGCGGATTGAAAGGGGCTCTTCCCCAATCAACTCATGACTCACCTCCCGGCAACCCTCCCTGTCACAGCGGATAACTTTATAGCTTTTCATACTTTGCCTGATCTCCTTCTTCAGCCCGTGGTCTGGTGCCGCAGTTTCGTGTAGATCACCTTGTATTTGTCGGGATCGGCATCATTCTCAATGCAGCTTGTGCAACCGCTCTCCCCCTCCGAACCGGCGCAATCCTCCAGCAACGGTACAAGCAGGACCTCCAGCCCCAGCTCCTCGTAGAGGTTGACCGATTCACCCAACCGGGGCTCGCAGGCTACGTTGCGGCGGGTCCAGCCCTGCGTTTCAAGTTCATTCACCTTCTTCTCACCTCTCACCAGCTGTGGCTGAGCGCGCCATGGGGGCAAGCCACGACGCAGGGTAGCGGGGGCCGGTCCCGAGTTGGTTTGCAGGGGGCGCACTCATACATGATCTTCTTGCGCTTCAAGTCATCCACGGCAACCACCTCGTCGCCGTAGGGGTCTTCCTCTTCGATGAAGACCGAACCGGGACACGCCTTGATGCAGGGCTTACCTTCACAATCAACACACTTGCCGGTGTCGATGGTTATGTAGAACTCTCCTTGCGCGTCTTTGTAGCCGTAGTGGGCTATCATTCGGACAACCTCCCCCTAACCTTTATTTTTCTTCGTTACGAGGGTGTAAGCAAAGAGCGCCGCGCCCAATGCGCCTGCGATCTGGCTGTCGAAGGTGGTCTCCCTGGCCTTGACGCCGAGGATGGACTCGATGCGCCTCGCGACGCCGATATTCTTGGCTATGCCGCCGGTGATAATGAAATCCTCTTCGACGCCGATGCGGTTGATGAGCGAGCAGACCCGCTCGCTCATGGCGCGGCAATAGGCTGCGATGACCTTGTTCTTGCTCCACCCTTCCTTGAGCCTCGCCATCGCCTCGCTCTTTGCGAAGACGACGCAGATATCAGAGACCGCCGGGGGCTCTTCGTCGATATCGAAGGAACGCTCGCCGATCTCGGTGACCGGCACTTCCAGCAGGTCCGCAATGACCTCCATGCCGCGCCCGGTGCCTGCGGCGCATTTGTCATTCATCAGGAAATTTGTGACCTTGCCGAGTTCATTGATGTGAATGACCTTGCAGTCCTGACCGCCCATGTCGAGGATGGTGCGGATGGTCGGGCCGCCCATGTAGTGGGCGCCGCGCCCGTGGCAGGCGATTTCCGTTATGGCTTTATCGGCGAAGGGGATGTTGACGCGGCCATAGCCGGTGCCTACGGTGTAGTGGATATCCTCCAACGTGAGGCCGGTCTTGGCGAATACACCCTCCATCGCCAGGTTGGCGGAGTCGGGCGAGTTCGCGCCGGTGCGGATGGTGTTGTAGGCGTACAGTTCACCATCGAGGCAAACCACCGCCTCGGTGCTGACGGAGCCCACGTCGATGCCCAGGGTTATCACCCGGGCGTCTCGCCAATCCCTATCGCTGTCAACGTGGGAAGATTCAGTCCAACGCCAATATTCCAATTTTTCCTCAACCATTACTGTGTACCTACATATCTAAGCGGCGCGCTTGGAAGCTACTATAGCCGCGCCGATGGCATCGGCAAACTCCGGCTGCTCTGGGATCTTGAGATGATCGACCTTGAGCTTGTCCATCAGGCTCTTGCAAAAGCCGGGATTGTAGGCCATGCCCCCAAAGAGCGCGACCTCACCCTCCAACTTTACCCGACGAACCAGCGAGCTTACGCGGCTGGCGATGGCGTCATGGACGGCGCGGGCTATGTCCTTTTTCTCGGTGGATTGGTGGATCAGCGAGACGACCTCACTCTCAGCAAAGACGGTGCACTGGGCGTTCATGGGAATCTGCACTGTGGATTCCAGTGATTTTTGGGCGAACTCGTCGAGCTCCATGCCAAGGGCGCGGGCCATCGACTCGGTGAAGGAACCGGAGCCTGCGGCGCACTTTTCATTTATCGCCGAGTCCAGCACCCTGCCCTTTCCATCCGTCTTGATGCCCCGGCTCTCCTCTGCGCCAACCTCGATTATGGTGGTCACGCCGGGGAAAAAATATGCCGCAGCCCTCGCCGCAGCGGTAACGTCGGTCACCTGGGAGTCTGCAAAATCAAGGGCGTTGCGGCCCATGCCGGTGGCGGTAATATGCGCTACCTCATCGCGGGTGACCCCTGCGTCGGCCATCGCCGAGGCGAGAAGCTTGAACGCAACCTCGCGCTGCTCGAAGCCGGCGGTGCCGGCGAGCCGAGAGGCGATCTTGCCCTCTTTCATTATGACTACTTTGATGTTCCTGTTGCCGACATCGATTCCGGCGGTGATCATGGTCCACGCTCCCGCTGCTCGAACATATTGCCGCTCTTCCAGTCAGGCTGAGCAAGTAGATAAGCAGACAACTACGGGTAGCCTATTTTCCGGCCAGTTTCCTACTGTCTACCTTTGTCAACAGCCCGTGTTCTCGGTTATCGTAACACTCCACCGGTTTGCATAATACCCTTGCATGACACCCTTGGGAGTTATCTTCCCGACAACCTTTATGCGCGCCCTCTTCGGGAGCACCCTGGCAAATTCCCGGTTATTTTTAACCGGAATCCACCCCATTGCAGCCAATTGAACCCCTGTGATAGGGTAGATTTTCACCGGTTATAGCGTTCATTCTTCACCACAAACCAAGCGATGCCGATACAAACAACTGAAATGCAACCAACTGAAATAAATAACGAAACAGCCTTCAGGCTCCTAAACGGCTTCGCCTCCCTTGCGGACCATGCTCCGGTGACGACGACCAATGCCTTTGCGCTGCTGCACCGGGAGTTGGGGCTGACCGCCACCCGGCTAACCCTTCACAGGGATGGGGCGAGTGAAGATGAAATCCTCTTCGAGACGGGCTGGGAGGGGGTTGCCGACAGCTCGCTCAAGCTCTCATTCCCCTGCGCTTCCGCCTCCGAAACAGTTGGGACGCTTGAGGTAGCGGCAGACAACATCGGCGACGACGTGAGAGCGCTGCTTGGCGCGGTCGCGTCGCGAATGGGTATCGAGCTGGACAACCGACTTTTGCGTGAAGCCCTCAAGGAGTCCAGGCTCGAATCCGAGGTCATACAGGACATCAGCCGCGAGCTCACCTGGAGCCGCAACGCGAAGATGCTCTGCGAGCTTGTTCTAAAGGAAGCTCTGCGAATCGCGCAAGCTGACGGGGGAGCCCTCTACCTCGGCGAGCCAAACAGCGACAGATTATACCTGAAAGCTACCAGGGGAGAGCTGCTCTCCCGCGCCCGCCACACGGTGCTGCCCGGCGACGAGAACGGTATCGTCGGCTGGGTCGCCAAGAACAAGACACCCCTTCGCATACTCGACGAATCCATCAACCACCTCG
>JAUVAU010000037.1 GCA_030591565.1 Deltaproteobacteria bacterium
AAACCCCGGATATCCTCCGATTGACGTTGTCAGGGGCGAAAAATGATCCTCGAAATACTTTTCGGTATGCCTGCGGTCATTTTTCTTCCCTTCCTAGCCCTCGAATGATCTTCGGGGCTTCCAGTTTGTCGTCGGCTCAGTTGGAGGTTTGCCCGGCATCGGCTAAAATTTTGGGTTTAGCGATCTTCCCCGCTTCGGGAGAGTTTTTCGTCAGAGCCTCCTAGGCTTGTCAGCAGTCGCAACCGCCGCCGCAGGGACCGCAATCGGAGGGTGCGCAGCCGTCCATTTCAGCGCCGGTGATGGCAGCCAGCTCTTCGGTGGTGGGTTCGCGAACTTCGGCGACTTCCACGTCAAAGGTCAGGGTGCGGCCTGCCAAAACATGATTGAAGTCGGCGATGACGACGTCACCCTTCTCTTCGATCACCCTGAAGTTGACAGGGCCGTGGGGACCATTTGCAGTAAAAGACATGCCCGCCTCCAATTTCAGCTCTTCGGGGAAGTTCTCGCGGGGAATCTCTCTCTGCATATCCTCGACCAAGGGGCCATAGGCTTCTTCGGGCGCGATGGTGACGGAAAACTTCTCGCCCAGGCTCTTGCCCAGGATCGCCGTGTCAAGACCTTCGATCACCTGGCCGGTGCCCTGAATGAAACCAAGGGGGGGCTGCCCATCGGTGGAGTCAGCGACTTCGCCATCGTCCAGGGTGAGGGTGTAATTTATGCCTACATACAAGCGCGGTTCTATCTTCATTACCTTCTCCAATTCGTCTTTAAAAAATAAACGCCCCTGGGGTTCTTTCCCCATGGGGCAACGGGTCTGTGGAGAATGTACAGGGCGAAACACGAAAAGTCAAACCACCAGGAGGCTCTCCGAAAACTCTCCCGAAGCGGAGAATAACGCTAATCCGGGCTAAATCGGAGATTTTAGCCGATGTCGGGCAAACCTCCAACTGAGCCGACGACAAACTGGAAGCCCCGAAGATCCTTCGAGGGCTAGGAAGGGAAGAAAAATGACCGCAGGCATACCGAACAAGTATTTCGAGGATCATTTTTCGCCCCTGACAACGTCAATCGGAGGATATCCGGGGCTTTTCAACAAAGCTCCTGCGGTATTAAATCAGCACCGCGACAGCCGTTAACGTCACCGTCGCGATGAGCGTCTGGGCCGTTATGATCGCCGCCATCAACTCGCTGTCGCCGCCCATCTGGCCCGCGAGGACATAGGAGGATACCGAAGTCGGCGCGGCGGCAAAAAGCATCGCTGCCCCGGCCTGGACACCGCCCACTCCCAGCAACTTCAGAAATGCCATGCAGAGAAGCGGAAAGAGGAAGATCTTCAGCCCGCTGGAGACGCCTATCTCCTTTATCCCGGGCCAGGCGGCCGTGGGCCGTAGCCCCGCCCCCACGGCGAGCAGGCCAAGGGGCAACGCTGCCCGACCAAGAACGACAAGAAGCCCCATCGCCGACTCAGGCAGTCTCACGCCAGCCACGTTGGCGATTATCCCGGCAGCGCAGGCGAGCAGCAGTGGATTGGTGAGTATCCTCTTCAACGTCTCACCATTGTTGCGTGAGGCAGCGGCGCCATATTTGGACAAGACGCTGACGCTAAGCACGTTGACGGTGGGCACTATGATGGCGAGCACCACTGCGGCGGCGGCGAGCCCTTCGGCACCCAAAAGCCCCGCTACGGCGGCGAGTCCCACATAGGTGTTGGGCCTGATCGAGCCCTGGAAGACGGAGGTGAACCTGGGGCCGGTGAACCCAGTCCTCTTCCGCAAGAGGAGCGCCGCAAGCGCAGTCAGGCACACGGCTCCAAAAACCGCGACGCTCATGGGCATGGCGGTCACAGGATTTTGCGGCGAATTTGCCAGCGTCGTGAAGAGCAGCGCCGGGAAGGCGACAAAATAGGTCAGACGCTCAGCCCCCGGCCAAAAACCGGGGAAGGGGAACCCAAAGTGTCTGAGAATAAACCCCAATACTATCAAGCCGAAAACGGGAAAAAGTGCTGTAAAAACCAAAAAACCCCCGATCAGGTCATATTGTAGACTTCTCTGTTATAATGCGGCGGCATTACGGTGTGATTTATATTGGGGCCAAAGTGGAGCGGCACGCAAGCGAGGAGGCGGTTTTTTCATGGCCTACAATCTCAAGTTGAGCAAATTTGAGCAGGATGGGGGAGAAAAGCTCGGAACCTTTCTGGGCGTTTTCACCCCTGCCATCCTTACCATCCTGGGCGTCATACTCTTCATGCGCACCGGCTGGGTCGTCGGCAACGCCGGACTGGCAGGCGCCTTGGCGATAATAGTCATCGCCCACATCATCACGCTGTCCACCACCTTTTCCGTCTCTGCAATCGCCACCAACATGAGGGTCGGCGCGGGCGGCGCATACTTCATGATCTCGCGCAGCCTGGGGCTGGAGTTCGGGGGCGCGGTCGGCATCCCGCTCTACCTGGCCCAAACCCTCTCGGTCACCCTCTACGCCTTCGGCCTCGCCGAGAGCCTCACCCTCGTATGGCCGGAAATTCCCGTGAGGGCCGCGTCAGCGGTGATAATAGTGGCGGTCTCCCTCATCGCGGGCAGGGGCGCGGCGTGGGCGCTAAAACTCCAGCTGCCGATCATGGGCGCGATAGCGGTGGCTGTTTTGAGCTTCCTTGCCGGGGCCTTCGGTGGTGACGCAGTGGAGGCGACCCACGCTGCCGCCGAGCTGGCCAAGGCCGACTTCTGGCTGGTCTTCGCGGTCTTCTTCCCCGCCGTCACCGGGCTCATGGCGGGGGTAAGCCTCTCGGGCGACCTTGAAAATCCCCAAAAGTCGATCCCCCTGGGGACTATGGCCGCTGTGCTGGTCGGCTTTGTAATTTACATAATAGTTGCAATCGCGATATCGGGGGCCGCCGACACCCGGACGCTCATGGAGGACCACCTCATATGGTTCACGGTCGGCGCGGTGCCGCTCCTGATCTTCCCCGGCCTGTGGGGGGCGATCTTCTCCTCGGCGGTGGGCTCCATGTTGGGAGCGCCCCGGACCCTGGAAGCCCTCGCGGGCGACCGGGTGGCGCCCCGGTTTTTCCACTCGCCAAAAGACAGGGAAGGGACACTCGGCTACACTCCTGCCCATATCTTCTCCACCGTGATAGCCCTCGCGGCGCTGGGCCTTGGCGCTCTTGACACCGTAGCCCCGGTGCTTACCATGTTCTTCCTGGCGGCCTATGGAATGATAAACCTTGTGGCCGGGATCGAAAAGGTCACCTGTTCGCCCTCCTACCGCCCCACCATCGACATACCCTGGTGGGTGTCGATTGGCGGGTTTACCGCCTGTCTGGCGGTCATGCTGCTGATCGCGCCGCTCTGGTGTGTGGTGGCTGTCGGGGTGGAAATAGCCATCTTCATCTGGCTGCGAGGTCGTTCATTGAAAGCTCCCTGGGGCGACCTTCGCCACGGTGCGCTCATATCGCTTATACGTGCTTTGTTCATCTCCATACGCAAGCTGCCCTTGTCGCCTCGCAACTGGCGGCCCCACATCCTGCTCTTTGCCGGCTCCATTGAAAAACGCATGGAGCTTGTGATGGTGGCCGACTGGCTCAACCAGCGGCGCGGCGTACTCACCGTGTGCCGCCTTGAGGTCGGCGAGCTGGACCAGTGGATAGATCGCAGAAAAGAGTTGATAGAGGAGATGGATGAAATATTAGACGAGGAGCAGATAATCGCCTTCCCCACCGTCTCCATCTCCTCGGATTTTGAGCAGGGCGTACTCCAGATGGCGCAAGACCACGGCATCGGCGGCCTGGAGCCAAACACCCTGATGTTTGGCTGGAGCGACAAGCCCGGCAGGAACGAGGCGGTGCTGCGGCTGATGGGCACCACAGCGCGCATGGGCCTCTCGGCGGTGCTCTGCCGTTTATCCGAGCAGCCCTGGGATACAAATGAGGAGAAGGGCCGTATAGATGTCTGGTGGGGAGGCTTGCAAAAAAACGGCGACATGCTGCTCCTCTTCGCCCATCTGGTCGCCAGCGATATGGACTGGGAGGACGCCGAGATACGGGTGCTCTCAGCCGCCTCCAACCCGATGATGAGGGAGCAGACCGCCGCCAACCTGAAAAAGATGCTCTCCACCAGCCGCATAAAGGCCACGGTGGAGATCATCGAGATGCATCACGGCAAGAATATGGCGGAGCTGATAAATAAGCACTCCGCCGACGCCGCGCTGGTGTTTATGGGGTTGAACATCCCCGAACCGGGTGAGGAAGAAAAGTATGTGGAGAGGTTGCATGAACTGACCGAGGGGCTAAATGCGGTGGTCTTCGTCAGGAGCGCCGGACCCTTCGCGGGCAGCCTGCTGCAATAACAGCCTGCCCCGTAGCAGCTTTTTAACGGTGAGCACCGCCAGATAGGTCACCCCCGCCAACATGACTATCGTCGCCCCCGCCGGCAGGTCCGGCCCGTAACTCAGCCACAATCCACCTGTGGTGAGACACCCGCTCACCAGGGTGGTGAGCACCATCTGCTTCCACAAGACCCTGGTGAACTGCGCCGAGGTCGCCACCGGCAAGGTCAAGAGCGCTATCACCATCACTATCCCCACAACCGACACCAGCGCCACCACGGCGAGAGCGGTAAGCCCCAGCAGGATGACATAGTAGAGTTCGACATTTATACCCCGTGAGCGGGCAAACTCCTCATCGAAACAGATCGCCAGGAAGCGGTTGTAGAGTGCTATCGTGGTGCCGGCTACGACGATATCCATGATTAACAGGCGCGTCAGGTCGGCAGGCGCCACCATGAGGATGTTGCCAAAAAGGTAGCTCATCAGGTTCTGGTTGTAGCCAGGGGTCGCGTAGATGAAGAGCACTCCGGCGGCCATGCCCACCGCCCAGAGCGCGCCTATCAGCGTATCCTCTTTCTCACGCGCCTTGAGGCTGACCAGCGCTATCAGCGCAGCGGTCCCCAGCGCAGCTACCACCGCGCCGTGCATCGGTTCGAGCCATGTCCAGCCATGCACCCGGTTGAGGTAGAGCGCCCCGCCAAGCCCCGCCAAAACGGAGTGGGCGATCCCCCCTGCTATGAAGGTGATGCGGCGCGCCGCGACAAAGGGGCCGATGGAGCCACAGGCCACCGCCGAGAGCAGCCCCGCTGCCAGCGCGTACTGCAGGAAGGGGTACTGGAGCACCTCACTTATGAAGTGCAACATTGTGCCCCTCTTCCGTGCAGCGATGATCGTGGCGGACCATCCTGATATCTCCGCCGTAGAGTTCCGTGATCATGTCGCCGGTGAGTTCGCTGGTGGGGTGTACCTGTACGTTGTACCTCACGCATATGACAGTGTGTACAATCTGGGAGACGAAGCCCAGGTCGTGGCTCACGAGGATTATGGTGCGCTCCCGATTCAGCTCCTGCATCAGGTCGTAGAGTTTGAATTCCGCGTTGGCGTCCAGATTCGCGGTGGGTTCGTCGAAGATGAGGATTTCAGGGTTGGATGCCAGGGCACGCGCTATCAAAGCACGCTGGCGCTGGCCCCCCGAGAGGGCGGAAAAGGGCTGTGCCATCCGGTCCGCCAGGTCGACCATCTCCAGCGCCGCTATTGCCGCCTCCCTGTCCTCCCGTGTATGTCGGCCAAAGATACCCTTGTCCGGCCTTAGCAGTCCCATGAGCACCACGTCGAGAAGGGTGGCGGGGAATTGGGGGTCGACCTGCGCGTGTTGGGGTGCGTACCCTATGCGCTGGCGCACCTTCTCGGGCGGCTGACCAAACACCCTCACGCTGCCTGACAGCGGCTTTAGCAATCCCAAAATGAGTTTAATCAACGTCGACTTGCCGCTGCCGTTGGGGCCGACCACCGAGGCGAACTCGCGCCGGTGGATGTCGATATTGACCCCGGCCATCACCGTCTCGCCTTCGTAGGCGAAGGTGACATCCTTTAACTCAATCACCTTTTCAGCCTTGTCGAAGGGATTGGGGTTCATCTCGCCTCCCCTTCCACCAGCTTTTGGGCGAGCACAGTGGCGATACGGTTCATGTTGCCGATATAATCCTCTGCAAGCGAGTCCATCTCGACCACCTCGGCGCCGACCATCCTGGCTATCGCCTCGGCCCCGGCCTTGGAGAATTGGGGCTGGACAAAGATGACCTTCGCGCCCAACGTGCGGAAACGCTCGGTCAGTTCCGCGAGGCTCTTGGCCCCCGGCTCCTTGCCATCGGTCTCCACCGCAATTTGGGTTAGCCCATATTCTCTTGCAAAGTATCCGTAGGCAGGGTGAAAGACAAAGAACGCACCGCCCCGCACCCCTGAGAGGGTATCCCTGATCGACTCGTCCAGCCTGTTCAATTCAACGGTAAGAGCGTTTAGGTTGTCCTGAAAAATTACGGCGTTGCCAGGGTCGACCTCGGCCAACGCCCTGGCTATGGTGGCAGCCTGTATTGCCGCCAACTTCGGAGACATCCACACGTGGGGGTCCAGCCCATTGGAGTGACCGCCCCCCTCACCGTGTCCATGCTCTTCGTCGTGTCCATGATCTTCGACGTGCCCATGCTCTTCGACGTGCCCATGATCTTCGACGTGCCCATGCTCTTCGACGTGCCCATGATCTTCGTCGTGCCCATGCTCTTCGTCGTGCCCATGCTCTTCGTCGTGCCCATGATCTTCGTCGTGCCCATGATTTTCGTCGTGCCCATGCTCTTCGTCGTGCTCATGCTCTTCGATTTGGGCCAACTCAATACCCGCCAGGGTGTCGACTATCTTGAGACCGGTGTGTGTCCGGGAGAGTTTTTTGAGCAGCACCCGCTCGAAGGGGACGCCTGTGCCAAAGTAGATATCCGCCTTTGCCAACTCCACCATCTGGCGCGCCGTGGGGTCAAGGGTGGCAGGGGATTGCCCCGGACCCACCAGGACCTCCACCTTTACCAGATCGCCGCCGACCCTCTCCACGAGGAATTTCTGGGGCATGACGCTGACGAAGACGTTGGGGCCGGGACCCTGCGCCAGGGCCGTCGCCGTCAACGTGGCCGCAAAGAGGATCATCACCACTGCCCACCGCAAACTTCTCAAGGGAGTTCTCCTCTATAGGTCAGCGTCCGCTGGCTTGAGGGGTGGGGCATCCTTGGCTTTGCGGCCAAGGTTCACACCCAGTTCGAAGGCCTTGAGGTTGTCATCCAGCGTCTTTGGGGGGACGCGGCTCGACAGGGCTTTTTTGACCGCCTGATGGTCAAGCTCTTCCACCAGCTCCGCCAGGGCGCCAAGGGCCACGGTATTGATGAAGGTATCCTTGCCAAAAACCTCCCGAACCGTTTTTCGTGCGGGTATGACATATGCCTGGGGGGTGGGCGAAACCGTCACGTAAGTCTCGTCAATCAGCAGCGTCCCGCCCTCTTTGAGGTTTTGGAAATACTTGTCGCAAGCCTCCTGGGTCAGCGCGAGCAGCACGTCCAGGTGGCGCGCCTTGGGATAATTTATCCGGCTGTCGGAAATAATCACGTCCGCCTTGGACGAACCCCCGCGAGCTTCGGGTCCATAGGACTGGGTTTGCACGACCTCGCGGCCCATGTACAGCCCCGCAGCCTCGGCCAGGATGACAGCGGCGGTTATCAGCCCCTGGCCGCCATAACCGGCAAGTCTCAGCTCAACTCTCATTTGGTCTCCTCGGGGGTAGTCTCCCCCGGACTGTTGCCGGAGTCCCCGGCAGGACTCTCGCCCCTCACCTCTTCGGCGTAGGTGCGCGTCCATTCGGGCGCATCGCGCTCCATCAACACTCCGGTGACGATGCGCGAGCGGCGCTCGTCAAAGCCCATCCCTTCGGCCTTTTTGACATCAATCGCCATCGCCTTTTGCTCCTTCACCATCTCCACGGCGTCGCTGTATTTATTACGACGACCAAAGCAGGTGGGTGCGGCGGTGATTATCTCGACGACTGAAAAACCGGGGTGCGCCAATGCGCGATAGATCAGCTTCTCCATCTGGTGCACATGGTAGCTGGTCGTGCGCGCAACGAAGCTGGCGCCCGAAGCCACCGCAAGCTCGGCGATGTCAAAGGGTTGCTCGACCACGCCGGTCCGCGCCGTGGAGGCCAACGCCCCCCGCGGTGTGGTCGGGCTCTGTTGCCCGCCGGTCATTCCGTAGATCATGTTGTTTACTATAACGGCGGTGATGTCGATATTTCGCCGGCAGGCGTGAATGAAGTGGTTGCCGCCGATGCCCACCGCGTCGCCGTCGCCCATCATGGTGACGACCTTGAGTTTGGGATTGGCGGCCTTTATGCCGGTAGCGAAGGTCAATGCGCGGCCATGGGCGGTGTGGAGGGTATTGAAATCCACATAGACCGGCGCGCGCCCCGTGCAGCCGATGCCGCTGGAGAAGACCACTTCGTCTTTGGACCAGCCCGTATCGTATATCGCTCGCAGACAAGCGCCAAGCACGATGCCGATGCCGCAGCCGGGGCACCAGATATGGGGGAACCTTTTGTTGTGTCTCAGATACTTATGGAGTATGTCACGATTGGTCAGCGCCATTGCCCATACTCCTTTACCGCATCGACTATCATCTGCGGAGCTATCATCTCGCCATCGGTGCCGCTGACCTTGTGAACGGTCCAGCGCCCCCTGCTCACCCGCCATACCTCACGGTATATCTGCCCCCTGTTCATCTCGACCACCACCATCATCCTGGCCACCTTTGCGGTATTCTCAAGCGATGTGCGCGGAAAGGGCCACAGGGTGGTTATCTGGAAGAGCCCGGCCTTGTGTCCCTTTTCCCTTAGCTGGTCAACCGCTTCACGCGCACTCCTGGCGACTGAACCATAGGCGACAACTATCAGCTCCGCGTCATCGGTCTGGTAGGAGTCGGTGATGCAGATGTCGGCAAAGCCACGCGTAATCTTGTCGAAGAGCCTGTCGGTGCTAGCCGTCACTTCGCTCTTGACCTGCGTGGGGAAGCCCATCTCGTCATGCACAAGCCCGGTCACGTGGTAGCGATAACCTTCGCCAAAGGACGCCATCGGCGGCACGCCGGTGTTGGTGACTTCATAGGGTTTATACCAGTCGGGGGGGATTTCCGGTTTGACCCGATTGACCACTTGCACCTCCTCGTCGGCGGGGAGCAGAACTTTCTCGCGCATGTGGCCCACCACCTCGTCCAGGAGCAGTATCACCGGTATCCGGTATTTCTCGGAGAAGTTGAACGCCTTGACCGTCATGTGGAACGCTTCGAGCACCGAGGCCGCCGTGAGCACTATTATCGGGTGGTCTCCGTGGGTGCCCCATCTCGCCTGCATCACGTCGCCCTGGGAGGGTGAGGTGGGCAGTCCGGTGGAGGGGCCGTAGCGCATCACGTTGACTATGACCATCGGTATCTCGGCGATGCAGCCAAAGCCGATCAGCTCCTGCATGAGGCTAAAACCGGGGCCCGAGGTGGCGGTCATCGACTTGGCGCCGCTGAGGCTCGCGCCCAGACATGAGCCGATCCCCGCGATCTCGTCTTCCATCTGTATGAAGGTGCCGCCGACCTTGGGGAGCTCCACCGAGAGTATCTCGGCTATCTCAGTCGATGGTGTTATGGGATACCCACCGAAAAAGCGCACCCCTGCAGCCAGGGAGCCCTCGACCACGGCCTCGTTGCCCTGGCACAGCAGTTCGCGTTGGGGACGACCGCTCATCTAATTGTCCTCCGTTATTACCATGATGGCGAAGTCGGGACAGCGCAGCTCGCACTGGCGGCAAGCAATACAGTCTTCCAGCCGCACTGGAATAGGCTTGCCCGACTCGTCGCGGTCATAGACCTGTTTGGGGCAAAACGCTACGCAAAGGCCGCACCGCTTGCACCAGGTGTCGAAAACCTTGATCTCCTTTGTGGGAGAGGGTTTCCTTGTCTTTTTTGGTGTCGAATCAGACATTGGACTGGAACTCCGCTACAAGTTGATGAATACACAGTAGTTTATCACACTTGTGCCTTTAGGCGCGAGGGTGTCCACAGTCTATCCGCATATGATAGAAAATAATATGCCGGAAAATAGTTTGCTGTAAATAATGGAGTGTTTCCAAGCATCTCCCCTTACTATTTGAACACAGCCCGACAATTCCAACCTCATATTATGCCGCAACTCAACTGGAGTCAAAGGGATCCCTTTTAGCATCAAGGGTCGGGCTGCCTGAGGCTCGTTAGAGCCGAGTTCCCGACCTATTCCGATGCTTTTGACCCATGCTTTTGAAGTTCAATCCCCGTCCAAGCGGAGCAGTTCAGCTCGCAGGATCAGGAGGTCTTGCGGAAGTGAGCGCAAGCGAACGGCTCCGAGACCTCCCCGGAGAGATGAACGATCAGCGCAGCTTGCGGGGTGTCCAGGGGTCCAGGGGAGGGTGACAAGACCCTCTCCTGGGTCGCCAAGAGAGCGCGAAGCGCGCGCTGGCGAAACAAAATACAATAAAACCAATCCATACTGGGGTGCAGGGTGCGAGCAGCCCCCGCATACAATAAAAAAGGCCTTCGCTAGAAGGCCCACCAATCAAAATAAAGAAAAAGCCAAGCGGCGAGCGTCCCCCCTGCTACCGGGGGATAAACCCAAGCGCCGCCGAGTTTATGCAGTAGCGAAGCCCGGTGGGAGGAGGCCCATCCTCGAAAATATGCCCCAAGTGTCCGTCGCATATTGCGCAGTGGACCTCGGTTCGTACCGAAAAAAAGCTCTTGTCAATCCTGGTGCCCACATTCGTCTCATTTACCGGCTTGTAATAGCTGGGCCAGCCGGTGCCCGAATCGTATTTATGGGCCGAGTCGAAAAGATGGGTGCCACAGGAAGCGCAGGCATAGACGCCATCTACCTTGTGCCCATCATATTTGCCTGTAAATGAGCGTTCGGTACCATGCTCGCGCATTATGTAGAAGGTGTCGGGGGCCAACTCCCGCTCCCACTGCTCTTCGGTTTTTTCAATCGGGGCCAGCTCAATTGACTTATTTTCAATCGCGTCCCAAAGCATGATACTCCCCTTCGCCCCGGCTGCTGAAGCTCCCGAAGTCAACAAACCCATACCAACAAGGGCCACCACCGCGTACTTGATCAAAACAGCTACCTGGTTTTTCATCTTTCCCCAATCCCTATCGCCATGCCTCCCGGCAACACTCGTCACGCTACGCGGCCTGGACGGACATGCTCGTCGTCGAGGACATTACCGCTCTGAGCCTTGCGATGGCGTCGATCTCTATCTGCCTGGCGCGCTCACGGGTTACGCCCAGCTCGTTGCCGATCTGCTTCAAGGTCATCGGCTCGTCAGACTCCAAACCATAGCGCATCCTGACGACCGCGCGATGCCTTTCGCTCAATTTGTCTATGGCGCTATTGAGCAGATCGTTTCTCTCGCCCTCCCATATCGATTCAGTGACATCCACGGCGTCTTCGTCGGCTATGGCTTCACCAAGGGAAAGCTCACCGTTATCGTCGAGGGTTGTTTCAAGCGAACATGTCGTCTGCGCCGCCTTTTTCAACCGCTTGATGTAATCGGAAGTAAAGCCGCTGCGCTCGACAGCTTCTTCGTTGGTGGGCTCCCTGCCGCTCTCTTTCTCAAGCGCCCTCTCCACTCTTTTGAGTTTCGCCATATCCTCACAGACATGGACAGGAACCCTTATCGTGCGGGATTGCTTGTAGACCGCGCGCTCGATACCCTGGCGAATCCACCAGGAACCATAGGTGGAGAATCTGCAACCCTTTTCCGCCTTGAAGCGCTCGACACCCTTGATCAGGCCGATGTTGCCCTCTTCGATCAGGTCCATGAAGGGAACACCCCTGTTCACATAGGCCTTGGCGATCTTCACCACAAGTCGAAGGTTGGCGCGGATCATCCTCTGGCGGGCCTCTTCGTCACCCTGAGCCGCGCGGTTAGCCAGATCAACCTCCTCTTCCGCCTTGAGCAAAGGAACCTTCCTCACCTGCTTGAGATAAGCTCCCAACAGACTTGGCGCCTCGGCATCCTTGCCGATTACGGCCTTATCCACCGAATTTCTTTCAATTGCTTTCGACCCGCTAACGCTATCCATTTTAATCCAGCCTGGGGCCCCGACTTTCAATAGGCCTCCTTTTAGGTGGAAACAATCTCCTGCGTCCTGTCTACATGATAGCCACCAATTATGACTTTTCAAGTCTTTTTAATGGTTTTATGTCACAACTTTCTTTACCTGTTTACTAATGTATACTACGCAGCGCTGCTGTTAATTGGCTAACCACTTGTAATTATTGTCTTTACAGAATGATGTTTTACAGGTGGCTGTGTTAAAAAAACTCTGGAGAGCGAGATTCCACAGGGTCAAATCCCTTGGCAAATTGAGGGGGTGGCTATTGCGGGGTTTTACGGACTAAATCGTCATTTCCCTTATTGCTTTGTGGTTTTCTTCGTTTTCTTAGCCACTTTCTGGAACTGTTGAGGGTTAAGCTCGAACCAATAAAGGAACTTTTTTAAAACTTGTTGAAAAACCCCGGATATCCTCCGATTGACGTTGTCAGGGGCGAAAAATGATCCTCGAAATACCTCTCAGTATGCCTGCGGTCATTTTTCTTCCCTTCCTACTCCTCGAAGGATCTTCGGGGTTTCCAGTTTATCGTCAGCTTAGTTGGAGGTTTGCCCGACATCGGCTAAAATTTCTGGTTTAGCCCGGTTTGTGTTACTCCCCGCTTCGGGAGAGTTTTTTGTCAGAGCCTCCTTTTTTAGTACTTCATTGAGAAAAAATTTTGATAACAGGTGAACATTTGGTTATAACGTGCTATAGTTCAGCACGAACATTGACGAAATCGGCTATTTACCAGTTGAAAATGTCCTCACGAATGAGGAGGAACTAGTATGTTGCACAAAAACCTTAGAGTTATCATCGCCATCTTATTGGTTGTCTCCCTTGTCGGAGCCACAACGGGTTTCGCCAGCGACGACTTGGCGGACGCTCGTCCCTCCGTTTCCGAGATGGGTGAACCCACCGGCGGCGAAATGATGTTGGACGCGCTGCTGCTACGCCCCTTCGGCTTCGCCGGCCTGATAATTGGCTGCGCCGTGTGGGTGGTTGCGGTTCCCTTCGCGCTGATGGCTGACGGCACTGCGGGTGTGGAGAAGATTTCCAAGCCCCTGGTTGTCGAACCAGCCAAGTACACTTTTGCCCGTCCGATGGGCAAGATTTAGCAACACGCCGTAAAAAATTTACAGAGCAAAAAGGCCGCAATCCCTTCCACGGGATCGCGGCCTTTTTTTTGCGCCAAGCTGCCTTCATTTTCCAAAACGTCGACAACTACGGCGACAACTTGTCAATATATCTCATGTCACCGGACTCTTCTTCCTCTTCGACATCAACATGAGCCACGAGCCGGACGCCAGGACCAGAATCGATCCCGCCCACTGTAGCGGATTCATCGTCTCCGAAAAAATCACCGCAGCCAGAATTATAGCCAGGACCGGTCCCACGAGGCTGTACATACTGGCCTGGGCCGCCCCCAAACGGTTGATGGCTGCGATGACCATCAGCAACGGCAAATAGGTTGAGACTACGCCCAGCGTGGCCCCCACCACGAGTGCGCTATCGGTGGGGATAACGGGATCAAAGTGCCAGAGCGCCAGGGCCGGAATGAGCGAAAGATAGGCGGTGGCCGCACCGATTGAGACGCTCGACTCACTGCTCGAAAGCTTTTGTGTCAGCAGCTGGTAGACCGCATAGCAGGCAGCAGCGGTAAGCGCCAACCCGCCCCCCACCAGCGTCCTCAACGGGTCCCCCTCGATCATCCTCGGCCCGACAACCAGAAGACACCCGGCATAAGCCGCCACCAGCGTCAGCGCCTTTTGGACTCCGAGTTTTTCGCCGAAAAAAATTCTCGCGAGCAGTTGGACAAATACCGGGTGGGCATAGATGAGCACAACGGCCATGGAGACGCCGATGAGGTCGACGGAAAAGAAACTGGACACGACGGCCGTGGAGAAAGCGGCGGCGGCCAGGAACATCTGAGGCTTTTTGCACAGGCCGGTTCCAACCCTCTTATGCCGATAGCGAAGATAAAGATCGGTGGCCAAGAACAATGCGGCGGCCACAAACATCCGCACCGCCACCAGCTCGCGCACCCCCGCCCCCTGCTCAAGCCCCACCCTCACAAGCACCGAGCGCGTAGCGTAAAAAAACGCCGAACCCAGCGCCAGCAATACCCCAGCGCTAAGGCGCTTGTCATCAGCTTGCAAGACCTTTAGCTTCCCCTCATGTCAGCCAACACCTTTGCGGCGTGGCCCTTGGCTTTCACCTTCGCGTAAAAAAGCTCGACATTGCCCCCGGCGTCCACCACGACGGTGGTCCTGATAGTCCCCATGGAGACCTTTCCGTAGAGCTTTTTTTCACCCCACGCGCCATAGGCCTGGAGCATTTGAAGCTCGGTATCCGAGAGGAGCGGGTAGGTGAAGCCATGTTTGGCTCTGAACTTTTCATGGCTCTTCACGCTGTCCTTGGAGACGCCGACCACCGCTGCGTTCAGCTTCTCAAATTCAGGCAAAAGCTCCTGGAACTCGTTGGCCTCTGCGGTGCAACCCGAAGTGTTGTCGCGTGGATAGAAAAAAATCACCAGCCGCTTACCCTTGAAATCGGCGAGGGAAAGGGTCTCGTCCCTGTCGCCGGGGAGGTTGAACTCCGGCGCGTCGTCACCTGGATTGAGCATCGTAACCATCTCCTCGTAGTTTATCTCAAGCGAACCAGCAAAGAGGGTAACCTCGCCGGGGCCGAAATGTAAACCGTTTCGCACCCCAATGACCCCGTTAAGTTTCAACCGTGCGTATCCACTGACACTTTTCCCGGTGATATTTAGAGTTCTTTGACCCTGCGCGCCCCCTATCATCCCAAAGTCACCAACAAACACAACCTGCCACACAACCCGATTAGCGGAGGGAACAGGCCATGCAATGGGCGTACAGACGTAAAAGGAAAACCAAAAAATCACCGGCCACACTCACGGGTGGAGAAGCAAGCGGTTCGAGGCGATCGGAGAATTCCGCAAGCGGTTCGCAAGCCCCGGCCCAGGGATTTTTTGGTGGAGCAACGGGGATTAATGACGACCAACCAGCGCCGCCTGACAAGAGCGACGACGAAAGGGACGCGCCCTCCACCCCTGACAACAATTCACCCGACACCAGGACCAGTCCCCATGACAAGGATAAGGAGAACGGCAAAGGTGAGGAGGGCAGTGGCGGTAACCCCGGCCAACTCTGGGACTTTCTCATCTAGACATCTCTTGCCGGTACCCGCCAAACATGGCCTGGCTGCCCGTTTCATGCTATCCTTCGTAGCGGTTTGATTTTCGTTCAACCAGCAGGGAATACAGCGGGCGTTTTAGAAAATGAAAAAATCAGCTTTAGTTTTCATTTTGTTTTTCATGGTAACCGGCTTGGCCCTGGTTGCAGTTGCCAAGGGCGACCCGGAAAACGACATTGGCCCTATGGCAAGCGCTAGTAGTGGTCGCAAAAGCAGCCGTGTGTCCACCACCCAAAATAGACCCACTTACACCAGCCACAACATTTGGCTGGGAAAACCCTTTCTCGCCCTCAATGCCCAGTCGGGCTCAATCCTGCCTGCGGGCACTGCGATCTCAAGCTATTCGGTCTCGCGAAAGGCCATCAGGTTCACCGATGCGTTCACCGGCAAGACCTACAAGATGGGGTTTGTGGGCAAGTACCACCCCAGAATCCCCATCAAGCAGATTGCAGCGCGGCTCTTCACACCCCTGACCTTCGAGCAACTTACAGCAGGGCTGACCAACCGCGAGCTGGAGCTCATACGAGAAGGTACAATTGAGGAGGGGATGAGTAAACGTGCGGCACTCATCTCCCTTGGCTACCCGCCAGAGCATCGCACCAAAGGTGTTGGGGCCGAGCGCTGGACCTATTGGCGTACCAAGCGCAAATACTACTCGATTAATTTCGGTCCGGATGAGCGGATGCTTTACGGCAAAGCTGTGAGCGGCGTCGGCGAGGCGCTGCTGGCATCATACCCCAAGGCGCTGCCGGTGATGGGATTGTTGTCAATGATACGCGACGCCCATACCGGACAGGCGGTTAAGCAGCAGGTAGTCCAGCAGCCAGTACAGCAACCTGTACCACAGCCGGTGCGGCAGGCCGTTCAGCAGCCGGTGCAGCAACAGCCACAGCACTACCAGCCCCAACCGAACTACCAACCGCCGCCTGTCTACTACGCACCGCCCCCGGTCTACTATCAGCAGCAACCCCCGCAGGGGTACTACGCCCCCGCGCCCCAGCCCTATTACCAGCAGCCGCCGCCGGGTTACTACCAGCAACCCCAGCAGGTCCAGAACGCCACCCCGACCGGGACGCCCATCCAAGCCACCCCAACATCGTCATCCGATCCGCAGCTCACCTCCTCGTCCAACAGATGGGCAGTGGTAATCGGCATCTCGGATTACAAGTACTCCTCCAAGGCCGGGCTCACCAACCTCACCTTTGCCGACGACGACGCAAGGGATTTCACAAACATGCTGCAATCCAAGGGCTGGAGCCGCAGCCATATCAAGCTCTTGACCAACAAAGACGCCACACTTCGCAACGTGACGATAGCCCTTGAGTCGTGGCTGACCAAATCCAGCCCCGACGACCTGATCCTTCTCTTCTGGTCGGGCCACGGCTTCCCCGATCCCGATGACATGGAGAAGGTCTACTTCGCCTGCTACGACACCGACCTGACCATACCCGCCACCGGCTACCGGATGGATCGCGTTCACCGCGCCCTTGAAGAGCGCAACTCCAAGAACGTGGTCGTCATGATCGACACCTGCCATGCGGGCAAGATCGCCACACGGGGCACAAAGGGCATCTCCATCGTGCGCCACGTCGAGGAGATCAAGAAGAGGAACTCGCTCCCCAAGGGGTGGATTTACATGGTGGGGGCCGACACCGACCGACAGGCAATCGAACACAGCTCCTGGTCAAACGGCGCATTCACCCACGTCATGCTCAATGGGCTGCGGGGAAAAGCGGATGGCTTCGAATCCACCGGGCGGGTAGACGGCATCATCACGATGAACGAGCTGCGCTCCTACATGCGCTCGGTGATGCCCGACGACACCCAGCGAGTGCTGGGCGTCTCCAAACATCCCATGATAACCACCTCCACCGGCGACCCCTCCATTTGGGATTTGACACTCTTCAATTGAGCCGGGCGTTCCAGACGGCAAATGCCGCTCCCTAAAAGCATCCCTCCATCTTTTTTCGCCATCGGTGAAACCAAACCCAGACTCTATTGGTATAATTTGCAGAAAACCACGACTTCCCTATATTATATCGGCTAGGTACATCTCTTATCCTTCAAGGCGATTTTTAAATGAACGAAGACAGCTTTCTCTTCAAAAAGATTCACCAGCTGCCACAGACCCACATCGTGACCTGCCAACCCTGGCAGAACATACACGCCGTGGCGGCGGCGATTCGCGAGGGCAAATCCTCGGGTGCGGTGGTATGCGATCACAAGATTCCCATCGGCGTCATCACCGACCGGGATTTCAGGAACCTCGTGGCCGAGCGCCGCGAAAGCCTGGAAGAGCTCAAAGCGGAAGACATAATGACCTCCCCGATCGTCAAGATCGACAAGGATGACTACGTCTTTGAAGCCATCTACCTTATGGCGTCGAACAACATCCATCGCCTAGTGCTCACCGACAACGACGGTTTTTTTGCCGGAGCGATAACAGCCGACGATATCACCACCGTCCACACCTCCACGCCGGTCTACTTCAACCGCGAGGTGGAAGGCTGCAAGTCGATTGAAGCTCTGAAAAAGGTCAACGAAGGGGTGCTGAACATCGTCAACTTCTCAGTCGATGCAGGCGCCAAAACCAGGGATATCATCCGGCTCATATCTCATTTCAACGACTCCATAACCCATCGCGCCATAGCTCTTATCGAGCAGGAAAAGGGCATAGCCATACCTGATGGCGTCACCTTTCTGGTATTGGGCAGCGAGGGCCGCGAAGAGCAGACGTTGAGGACTGACCAGGATAACGCGATGGTCTTCAGGGATGACCTCGATGAAGAATCAAAGGAAAAGGCCGCCCGTTTCGCCGAAGAGCTGATCGAGACGCTTGCCTACCTTGGCGTGCCCAAGTGTCCTGGAAACACGATGGCGTCCAACCCCGAGTGGCGCAAAACTGAATCGGAGTGGGTTAACATCGTCGATCAGTGCATAGATACGCCGACCCCCGAAAACCTCCTCATCTTCGGCATGTTTCAGGATTTCAGGGCGCTCCACGGCGACATGGAGTTGGAGGAGCGCCTTCGCAAGGGGATCATTCAAAAAGCATCAACCAGCGCCCTCTTCATGGCGAGGCTTGCTAAAAACGTCAGCCGTTTCACCCCGCCGCTGGGGTGGTTCGACCGCTTTATTCTTGAAAAATCGGGGGAGCATAAGGGGAAGATAAATCTGAAAAAAGCAGGTATCTTCACGATAACCGAAGGGGCCAACCTGCTGGCTATGGAAACAGACCACTGGCACGGCACCACCTGGGATAAGCTGGAAAAAATGGAAGAAATAGGGGTCCTGGACACCGAGAGCACCGAGGAGCTTCTCATCTCCTTCAACTTCCTGGTCCGGCTGCGGCTGACCAACCAGCTAAAGCTGATCGACGCAGGCAAACCGCCAAATGACTACGTCGATCCCAACACCTTGCGCCCGATCGAGCAGGCAAGGCTTCGCGACGCGTTCCACGGTGTTAAAAAGCTAATCCGCATCCTGCGCGATCGGTATCAGGTCGACCTGATTACGAATTAGGCCGCCTTGGTGTCATCACCACCGCTCACATTCCTTTGCTTCTTCGTCAGCGAAAAGTCGGCAACCGCCGCCTTGAGGTTCCCCAGCAGCTCGGCGTCGCACTCCGGTCCATACTTGCACCTCGCATAAAGCCTCGCCACTGACATGATAAGGCGTGCGTCCCCCGGGTACCGTTCCCCCGCTCTCGCGGCAAATCCAATCGGTCCCTCGTGGGGCTGCTTCTCAAGACCCTGGCGGTACAGTTTCGCCAGCCACAACCGCCATATTCTATCCACCGGGGCCATGGTTCGCCGTTCACGCCACAGCGCCAGCAGGGTGATCGCGCCCAACCAGCCCAGGACAGCCAGCAATGCAACACCGGCCAGGCCGGCTATAAAATTCCTGGCACTGAAAAAATTCTTGAAGATTTCAAGCTGGCGCTGCTTCGTGTAGTCGATCACATATTTGTGCCACCACAACTCCAGATAATCGAAGGTGAAGCGCAAACGCGACATGAACCCGTCCGGGAAACGTTCTCCCAGCTCAAAGAAATCTATCGCCCCGCCAATGAGAGAGCTATCCCTATCAATACTGCGCGTCAACCGCTCCTGGCTCACCGCCGCCGTGGGATCGTAACGGCTCCACCCCTTGCCGTCGAGCCACACCTCTACCCACGCATGTGCGTAACGCTGCGGCACCATCCAGTAGTTTCCAAAGGGGTTGAAATCGCCGCCAAGGTAGCCCGTCACGATGCGCGCCGGGATTCCATTGGCCCTTAACAGCACCGCCATGCTGGCGGCGAAGTGGCCGCAAAACCCCTCCCTGCCCTCAAAGAGAAACTGGTCGACAAAATCATCGGTATAAGCGGGGGGCTCAAGGGTGTAGACAAAGCCGTCGGTGGCATAGTAGTCAAATATCCTGCCGACCGTCTGCCCGTCGTCGGTTGAATCCAGGGCAAAACTCTGCGCCAGCTCGCGAACTCTGCCGCTCAAAGCCCGTGGCAACGCCAGGTTTCTCTCCAGCGCCAGCTCACTCAGAGAGCCGGTGAAGGTGAGCTCTCCGGAAGTCACCTCATAGCTCATGCGTTTATGAACCTTGGCGCGGCTGCGGAGCAGCAGGTCCACGTCCACGCGACCCCTGTCGCTTTTTAAGGGAACATCCAGCGCGAAGAGCCATTTACGGCCATGTGGCTCAAGGGTTATCTTTTGCTCAATCCTCCGCTCGCCCACCACCGGGAGGTTGTCGGGGTTGCGTACTTGCGGGTAGGCTGTTTGCCAGGTCACGCCATCGAACTCTTCCAGCACCGGACCCCGCCAGTACATGGGGCCTCTCGCCGCCTCGACGCCCGTGAACTCCACCCTGAAAGCAAGCTCATCCGACTCGGCCAATTTCGTGATCGACCCAGGGGTCATCTGTCCCGACAACCCCGTGGTGCCACCGCTGCCGGTGGAGAGCGTCCACAAGGGGCCGCCATGGCGGGGAAATAATATGAAGAGCGCCACCAGGACAGGCAACGACTGCACAAGCAGCTTTGTCGTGACCCTTGCGTTCACAAGCGCCGGGCGGCTGCCCTGCTCATCCCCATACTCCACCATCACGAAAGTAAAGAGCGCCACCAGCGCACACATCCACACCGCGGTGAGCAATGTCTGCTGTGTGGTGAAATAGGTGGCTACCATGATGTAGCCGAGCATCACCGCAACCACCCGGTCACGTTTGGTACGCATCTCGAAGAGCTTCAACACCGTCGCAATCGTCAACAGCGACCAAGCGCCGGGACCGCCGAAAAACGGCCTGAAGGTGGTCACCACCCAGTAGCCCCCGACCAGAGTGGGCAGGGCCAACACCAGCCTCGTGGGCAGGGGTTTACCGGCCCAGGCCAAATAGTAACGAAAGATCAGCGCCGCCCCCAATGCAATGCCCACCCACACGGGCAGTCTCCCCGCCTGGGGCAGCCACGCGACTGCAAGCCCGACGATCAGGAAGGCCAGCGGTCTTAGCCGCTCGCGCGATCCTAGCCGCTCACGCGGTGGGCCGCTCATTTCTCAAACCTCGCCAGCGCCTCAAGACACATTGCGCGGTGCGCCGGTCCGCTGCCGGGTCCTATCGTGCGCCCAGGCAACTTCAATGAGTAGGCGGCCTGAGCCCTGTCACCATCGAGAATCCACCGGCAAAGGGTGCGCAGCTTCGTCTCCACGTTCATGTTCGAGAGCGAATCGAAATCGAAAACCAGATACCCCTGGGCCTCCCGGTCGAACTGCTTCAGCAAAAGCGTCTCGGTCCTTGCGCTCGCCTTCCAGTGAATTCTCCTGACCGGCTCACCCGGCGCATAGGGCTTCACCCCTGAAAATTCATCCGCACCGGTTCCGGTCAGGCCCCTGGCCCCCTCGCCCTGGGAGTCAGCGGCTTCGGTCCGGTCCGGGAAGGGGCGCTGCGCCCCTGGGGATGGATAGACGAGCACCTCCGTACCACTGACCACCGGCGACCACGCCCTGAAAAGATTCAGGGGAAAGAAGGTCTCTATGGTGAAGAGCCCCAGCGGTTTGACGCCGCGTCGGGCCATCTCCACCTCAATCCAGGTCTCGGAGGTACCCCTTGGGGCGTCCACTACGATCCTGTATCCAGCCTTGTTTCTCATTATCAGGGAATAGCGCGTCTGCCCGCTGGGGTTGTCGATACGCACAGGAAAGGAGGTCTTGCGACCGGCAAAAACAGGAGTGGGTTCCAGTACGGTAAGGGTCAGGCCCGAGAGGTTGCGGTGGGAATGGATCATCCCCGACAGTCCTATCCCCGCCACCATGAACGCGAGGACGAAGCCGAGGCTCGTCTGGTAGTTGAGAGAACCCAGCACCAGCGCGGAGACGACGAAGAAGAAAGCGATCCCCTCCCTCGTGGGCAGGATGTAGATACGTTTGCGCCCAAGGGTGAGCGGACCATGTTCCGGCTCCCGCCCTCTCCAGAATCGGGTCAACCATTTCAAGCGCTTGGATGCAAAGGAAGGAGACTCCATCTCCGGGTCAGCCGCCCGCTTCCACCGATACCGCTCTCAACAGACTTGGGATATCGGCGCCAACTCCATCGGTGGCGGAGACCAGGCGGTGGCCGATCACAGAGGGGAGCACGGCTTGGACATCCTCGGGGATGGTGAAATCACGCTCCTCCATGAGCGCCCAGGCGCGCGCCGCACGTATGATCGAAGCCCCACCCCTTGGGGAGAGTCCCATCCGGTAGTCGTTACTGTGTCGTGTGTAATCCACAAGGCGGTAGACGTACTGGAGCAGCTCCTCCGACACATGGATCGAGTCAGCCATATCCTGAAAAGCATTCACCCTGCCCAGCTCGCAACAGGGTCCCATCTTCTCCATCAGCATCCGCCGGTCCGGCTCACGCCATAACCGCTGCTCCTCAGCCGGACCGGGATAGCCGAGGCTTACCCGCATCAGAAACCTGTCGAGCTGGCTCTCGGGCAACGGGAATGTACCCACCTGGTCCATGGGGTTCTGGGTAGCCACCACAAAAAACGGTTTTGGCAGCGCACGCGTCCTGCCCTCCACGGTCACCTGGCGCTCCTCCATCGCTTCCAGCAGCGCGCTCTGGGTCTTGCCGTTGGCCCTGTTTATCTCATCGGCCAGGAGAACCTCGGAGAAGATCGGCCCCTCGTGGTAGATGAACTGCGAGGTGTTCCTGTCAAAGGTCGAGACCCCCAGGATGTCGGAGGGCAGAAGATCGCTGGTGAACTGTATACGCGAATATTTCAACCCGAGCACAACGGCCAGCGCATGGGCCAGGAGCGTCTTGCCCACCCCTGGCACATCCTCTATAAGGAGGTGCCCACGTGCAACCAGACAAGCCAGCGAGAGCTTGATCTCCTCATCCTTGCCAAGCACCAACTCGCCTATGCACTGGCGCACCTTGTCCAATTCATGTTTCATCGAATACAACTCCCTGACAGCTAAGCGCAAATACGCATGTGATAATTGTCTCGCATTGAAGATAACCGATAAATATGGGTCGCGCTAATAAAAGACCCGAACCATGAGACCACCGGCTGTTGACAAAGGTAGACAATAGGAAACTGGCTGGAAAATCGGCTACTCTTAGTTGTCTGCCTATCTACTTACTCACCTGGCTGATCGTTGACAAGCACTGAATTTTATTCGAGAATAAGGAAGGATATAAAAAATGTCCGGAGGAATACTCAGCGTATTTCGAGGATCATTTTTTAGCCTGACGAAGTAAATCGGAGAAAAGGCAGGGTTTGTCAGCGATCTGCTCTTTTTGGCCTTTACATGGCCGATTGCACCACAATACAATGCCGCCTCTCTTCTTTTGGCTGCTTGGCGGCCGACAAGACCGGACGGCTGGCCCCGGATTACCCCTCGACTCGCGATCTTGAACCCGTGTAAGGCGACCGGTCGTTGAAACAACCAGGAAAGTTACAATGGATTCAATAGAATTTAACGTAAGTATCGCAACGCACTTGCTGCTCTTCATGGCGCTCTTCCCCATGGTCTTCATCTGGCTGAGGCGCGCCTATCGGATCATCTTCAAAAAGGACTACTCGGAGGTCGCCCTGAAGCGCGGCGAGCCGCCTGAAAACCCCGAAAAGTACGCCCCCTACACCGCCGGCGTAAACCTTATCGCGGGCGCGGTTATCGCCTCTACCATCGCTGCGTTGCTGTTATTTACCATCTTTGGAGTGATGGCGGTACAGATGCCCTTTAGCACCTGGAGCGCAATAGCCGGCTCCACCCTGTGGATGAAGATTTTTGCAGACTACATAGTGAGCCGACAGGCCCGCCTCTTTGCCCCCAAGAAAAAGGGCAGCAAGGCCAAGTAGGCTCGTTCGCCTCGCAGTCATCTCCCTGACCATAAAACAGCCGGACACTTTCGCCCTGCTCGCTTGCCTTGACTGGTGTGGGGCGAAATAAAACATAAATTTGATAGCGGAAACCCTGGAAACATTCCGCGTCCGGACCCAGGCGGGCGGGGGGGTGGTTAGAACCCGGTTGTTTTATGGGGGGGGGCGTGGGGGGGGGGGGGGGTTGGTCCGGAGGCGGAGTGTGTGCAGGGGTTCCGGGGTCGGAGGGGTGGTTTGTTGCGCCCCTCACCGGTCTGGGCAGGGGGGCGGGG
>JAUVAU010000095.1 GCA_030591565.1 Deltaproteobacteria bacterium
ATTACCTTGCGACTCACCGAGATATATTCGCCCTTGTCGGTCTGGACCCTTTTAAGCTCACTAACGTCAACGCCACGCGAACGCGCGAAGCCCATGCCAGCCTTGGTGGGGTTGCCGTCGCTGTCAAACGCGACGTTGACCGAGGGTCCCATCACCTCTTCCACAATATCAGGCTGGCTCTCGGCCACGCCGGAGACGTGGAGCACAAGCCTTCTGGCGGTTCCGCAAACGGCTGCGTCGGCGAACTCTATGCGGTTCTCGGCCAGACTCTTTCGCGCGATTGATTCCAGTGCTGTAAGGGCCGGGGGCACGAAGCCTGCGGGAATCTCTTCGGTGCCTATTTCAAATATGAGGTCGAAGGCGCTCATTTACGCACCTCCTTTTTTCAGGAGAGGATGTCCCATCTCTTCCCTCTGGGCGGCGTAGGCGTGGGCGACTTTTCTTGCCAGGTCGCGAACCCTGCCGATAAACCGCGTGCGCTCGGTGACGCTGATTGCGCCGCGTGCGTCGAGCATGTTGAAGGTGTGGGAGCACTTGAGGGTGTAGTCGAAGGCGGGGGTGACCAGACCCAGCTCCGCGAGGCGGTCGGCTTCCGCTTCAAACTTGTCCATGAGGTCAAAAAGCATCTTTGCGTCGGACTGCTCGAAGTTGTAGATCGAGCCTTCCACTTCCCCCTGGTGGTGAACGTCGCCGTAGGTGAGGCCATCGGTCCAGATCAGGTCGTAGACGTTGTCCACCCCCTGGAGGTACATGGCGATGCGCTCGATCCCGTAGGTTATCTCGCCGCTCACCGGGCGGCAGTCCAGCCCGCCGGCCTGCTGAAAATAGGTGAACTGGGTTATCTCCATGCCGTCGAGCCACACTTCCCAGCCAAGCCCCCAGGCGCCCAGCGTGGGGCTCTCCCAGTCGTCCTCTACGAACCGGATGTCGTGGTCGAGCGGATCGACCCCAAGGGCTCTCAGGCTGTCGATATAGAGTTCCTGAATTTCCAGCGGCGAGGGCTTGAGGATGACCTGATACTGGTAATAGTGCTGCAACCGATTGGGGTTCTTGCCGTAGCGCCCGTCGGTGGGGCGGCGGCTCGGCTCAACGTATGCGACGTTCCACGGCTCGGGGCCGAGGCAGCGAAGAAAGGTGTGGGGGTTCATCGTGCCCGCCCCGACTTCAATATCGTAGGGCTGGGCAATTATACAACCCTTGTCCGCCCAGAAACGCTGGAGCGACAGGATTACTTCCTGGAAATGCATTGAATTGGTCTCCCTAAATAAAACCGGTCTGAAATTCGGGCCTGAAATTTGGGCCCATAATTTAGCTTGAAAAATTGGGGCCGAGGGGCTAGGCCACTATATCCTCGCCACCGTCAACGCCGATGACGTTGCCGGTGATCCAGTAGGTCTCGGGGCCGGCCAGCACAGAGATGGCTTCGCCCACATCTTCGGGCGTGGTCAGCCTGCCGCTGGGATTGCGATCCGAGGCCACTTCGATCATGCGCAGGTTGTCGGGGATCTTTCTCAACGCCGGGGTGTCGGTGACACCGGCGCGGATGGCGTTTGCCGTGATCTTGAAGGGCGCAAGCTCCACCGCCAACTGGCGGATATGGCTTTCCAGAATCGCCTTGGCTGCGCTGACCGCTCCGTAGCTGGGGAAGGCGCGGGTGCCGCCTGAGCTGGTCATGGCGTAAACGCGGCCATTTTCCTCAAAGAGGTCGCGACTGAGAAGGTCCTGGACCCAGTAGACAAGGCTGTGGCCCATGACGTCGGCGGTCATGTCCATCTGTGCGCTGGTGATGGTCGCGGTCCCCTCTTCAGCCACAAGGGGTTTTAATGCTCCGAAGGCCAGGCTGTGGAGCAGCACACGTACGCCGCCCTCTCCTCCAATCACCTTTTTGACGTTGTCGAGCACAGCAGCTCGCTTGTCGGCGTCTGCGGCGTTGATGTTGAAGAAATGCACTTCAGCACCCAACCCCTTCAACTCTCCAATCAGGGTTTCCACAGCAGGCATTGCCGCTTTGCGGTCCATGTGGACGCCTATGATGTTCATGCCTTTTTTCGCCAGGGAACGTCCCACCGCAGCGCCAAAACCACTGGATGCTCCGAGAAGTAGTGCCCACTTGCCTTTCAGATTATCGCAACTCACTTGAATCACTCCTTTTTGCTACTTAAGCATAACTCTTGCAAAGTTTGGAGGCGCCTCAGTGCCGCCCCTGGATTCTTTATGTCAACATGTTCGGGAAACTTGAGCAAAGTACATTCCGCATAATAATTTGTTAACACTTTGCATTCAAGGAAAGAGAGCGTTTTTTGACGGGTATTTTGGCTGTTTTCACCCCGGTGGGGATATCTTATCAACCACGGTTAGATAAAAAGGAAGGGATTAAGGTTGTTGAAAAACCCCGGATATCCTCCGATTGACGTTGTCAGGGGCGAAAAATGATCCTCGAAATACCTGTCAGTATGCCTGCGGTCATTTTTAGCCCCTTCCTAGTGGACTCGGCCCCCTCTCTGGGGCCTCGCCTAAAGGTGCGCAAATGCGCATCCAAGTTTTCGGTCCTGAAAACTTGCCTCGAATGATATTCGAGGCTTTCAGTTTATCATCGGCTTAGTGGGGGGGGTGCCCAGCCATCGGCTAAAATACCCAGTTCAGCCCTGTTTAGTGTTACCCCCGCTTCGGGAGAGTTTTTCAGGAAGCCTCGGATTGAGAGGACTTTGCGGTGGCGAGGGTGATAATTTCAGAAAATATCCAGCGAGTTGGGCGTGGCCCCCAGCGCCCTGGTCAGGGCGTTTTGGACCAGGGGTCCCAGCTGCTGGTCCAGCGTGGGGGTTATGGAGAGGGTTGACATCCTGGAGTAGGGAATCCGCTGGGCGGCCTCCAGCGTCTTCACCGCTCCCTGGGTTATCGTTTTGGACATGCGCGGTGCGCAACTTGAGCAGACGAGCGAGAGGTCCGACAGGTGTGTCTCCCCATCGCCTATGGGGCCGCCGCAACCGGTGCAGTGTCCGCCCGCCAGCGCGTAGCCCAGGTGCGCCACCGTCTTTATCTGAAATATACGCACGAGGCTTTTGGGGTCCCCACCGCCTTGCAGCGCTTCAAGGGAGGCTTGCAGAAGGTCAAAGGGCTGGGGGGAGGGGTCGCCCTCTTTGGAGGCGAGCCGGGACACCTCGACGATATGGCTCGCCGCCGTGAACCTCTCCACATCTTCGGTTATACGACTGTAGGAGCTGATGAGGTTGACGGACGTGAGCGACGCCATGCCCGATTTGGAGGGGCGAAGTTCCGCCTCCACGAGGCAGAAGTAGTCAAGCGCTCCGCCAAAGCGGCGCTTGGAGCGGCGTGCGCCCCTGGCCATGGCGCTGATCTTGCCCTCGGTGCGGGTGAGTAGGGTACACACCATGTCGGCGTCCCTGTAGGGGATCATTCTCAATACGAATGCTTTGGTTGTGCTGGTGCGCATGGCGCTTTAGTGCAAGTACTGTAAGAGCAGCGTTGCGGAGCCGAGGTAGATGAATATGCCGGTCAAATCATTGGCTGTGGTGACAAACGGGCCTGCCGCGACTGCGGGGTCGATGTCCATCTTTTGAAAAGCTGCCGGCGCCAGTGTGCCCATGATGACCGCCACTATCATAGCCAGCGTCATCGACACTCCGACGACGAGACCAAGGAAGGGGTTTGCGTGCCAGGCCAACGCGGCGGCGCCCACCAGCATGCCGCATGAGATGCCAAGGAGGATTCCGACCCTCACCTCTTTCCACAGATGGGTGGCGATGTTGGAAAAGTCCACGCGACCGGTGGCGAAGGCGCGCACCAAAATCGCCGAGGACTGGGTGCCCACGTTGCCGCCCATGGCTGTAATGACCGGGACGAAGGAGACGAGCGCGATGATCTGCTCGATGGTGGCCCTGAACCACCAGAGGATCGTCCCCGTCAAGATGCCGCCGACCAGGTTGACCACCAGCCAGGGCATCCTGATGCGGAAGATGGGCAGGACGCGGTTGCCGTGTATGAGCTCTTCCTGGCTTGTGCCCGCCATCTTGTAGATGTCTTCGGTGGCCTCTTCACGCATTACGTCAATAACGTCATCGACGGTGATGATACCCACCAGATGGTTGCCCTCGTCCACTACCGGAATGGCGAGCATGTCGTAGCGGGCGACCAGCTGGGCCACCCTCTCCTGATCGGTGTGCACGTCCACCTTGATCACGTCCGAAGCCATGATGGAGCGAAGCGGCGTGGATGGTGCGGTGGTTATGAGCTGGCGAAGGCTCACGACGCCAAGCAGCTTGCCCTCGTCGTCCACGACGTAGACATAGAAGGCGGTCTCAGCCTCCTTGTCGCTCTGGATCGTCTCTATCGCCTCGTGCGTAGTCATCGTGTCGGGCAGGGCGAAGAGCGAGGTGTTCATTATGCCGCCGGCTGAATCTTCAGGATAATCCAGCAGCTTGCCCAGCTCTTCCAGGTCCTCTTTGTTGAGCAACTGGAGGACTGTTTCGCG
>JAUVAU010000097.1 GCA_030591565.1 Deltaproteobacteria bacterium
AGTGGACGTGGACCTCGCCCCCGTGGCGGGTGACGATGCGGTGCACCATGGTCAGCCCCATCCCCGCTCCCGCCATCTTGGAGGTGAAGAAGGGGTCCATGACGTTGGGCAGGTCAATTCGCGCGATGCCCTGTCCATCGTCGGCGACACTTATCATTATGCGATCTTCGCCGCCGGGCTCCGGCCCATAGATGATCGTCAGATGCCCACCCTCGTCCATCGCTTCAATGGCGTTGCGGATCAGGTTGGAGAGCGCCAGCTGAAGATTCACCTTGTCGCCCATGATGAAATCACACTGGCCCAGGGCGTCCACCGTGTACTCGATCTGGTTGGCTTCAAGCTGCTGTTTCCAGCGTTCGACCGTCTCTTCGATCACGTCGCAGATGTTCAGCTTCTCGTAGGGGGCGATCATCAGGGCCTTGAAGCGGGCGATCTCTTCGACCATCTTTTCGAGCCGCTCCACCTCCTTGATGATGTGCTGCGCGTACTCGCGAAGGGGGTCACCCTCTTCGAGCCGGTCACGAATCCTGCGGGCGAAACCGCCGATGGTGACCATGGGGTTGCGCACCTCGTGGGCCACCCCTTCGGCCATCTGCTCCAGCGCTCCCAGCTTGTCGGCGGTGGCTTTGCGTTGCTCGGAATAACGGCGCTGCAACAAGCCCTTGACCCTCGCCACCAGCTCGCGGGGATTGAAAGGCTTGGTGATGTAGTCATCCGCGCCGGTGTCAAACCCCTTGATCTTGGAAGGGACTTCGCGCTTGGCGGTGAGCATGATTATGGGGATAAACTTTGTGTTGGCATCTGATTTCAACCGGCGGCAGACCTCGAAGCCATCCAGCTTGGGCATCATGATGTCCAGGATTATCAGGTCCGGCGCCTCCGCCTTGACCTTTTCGAGCGCCTCGACGCCGTCGTAGGCCTCGTCCACCCGGTAATCCAGCGACTTGAAGCGCTTGGCGAGCAGCCTGACGTTGTCGATGTTGTCATCAACTATGAGAATCTTATCCGAGATAATCACCCTGCTATCGACTCCTTACGCTATTCCTCTACGTCCGTATCTTCTATTGTCCCCGCATCTTCCACTGTCTGCGCCTCCGGCTGCCGGACTCTGGGCATCCACGCCTTGAAGGTCGTCCCCGCCTCCAGCGTGGACTCGACATCCAATGTGCCGCCATGCAGGGCCATAAGGTGTCTGGCTATACTCAGCCCCAACCCGGTGCCGCCGTGGGCTCTCGTGATGGAACCATCCAGCTGCTTGAACGCCTCGAAGATCACCTTGGTGTCCGCCAGGCTTATTCCCGGCCCGGTGTCGATCACATGGAATGTGACACCCTCGACGCCTTTGCGCTCTCCGACCCCGACCCGTATCGTCACGCCGCCTTCTTCGGTGAATTTTAACGCGTTACTTACGAGATTGTACATAACTTCGCGAATTCTCGAAAAATCGGCGAAGATGGAGAGGTCACCCTCCCCTATCCGGGTCGTCAGCTCCAGATCGTTTATCCGCGCCAGCGAACTCAAATCCCTCACGACCCCCTCTGCCAGGACGCCCAGATCAAATTCAGATCTGTCCAGTTTAAGCTTGCCGGCCTCGATCTTGCTGAAATCCAGTATGCCGTCAATGATGTGCAGCAGGTTCCTGGAGTTCTTTTCGACACGGTCGAGGCTTTCCAGCTGCTCGTTGGTCACGGGGCCATCCACCCCGTCCTGAATCAGCTGCGTATAACCCAGGATCGCGTTCAGCGGTGTGCGCAGCTCGTGGCTCATATTGGCGAGAAACTGGCTCTTGAGCCGACCCAGCTCCTTTAGCTCGGAGAGCGCCTTGACCAGCTCCGAGGTGCGGTCTTTCACCTTCTCTTCAAGGTTTACGTTCAGATCCCTCACCTCGGAAAAAAGCCGCGCATTGGTTATGGCGAGGAAGAGCTCCGTCGCCAGCGCCTCCATCGTGTTGGCGAACTGCGCCGAGTAACGCCCCTCCCGGTCGCGCGAGGCGATGAAGAGGACCGCCAGGACCTCCTCGTCCTTCTTGATCGGCACGGCGAGGAGCGAGTAGAGGGCCTGGCCCCCCCCAAGCTCCACATAGTCTTCCTCTTCGGCCTTGGAGGCCTGAATCGTCTGCCCGGTCAGCGCGGCTTTGAGGATGATGGAGTTATCTACGGCGGGGCTGGTGATCCGGTCGATCATCTTCTGGTTCATCCCGGTGACCGGCCCCCGCTTTAGCATCATGTTTTCAAAGAAGAATACACCCTGGCAGTGGATGGAGAAATCTGACTCCAGCAGGCTGAGCACCCCCTCAATCGCCTCATTTTCGTCCAGCGATGTGACCGATTTCTTGGCGGCGGCAAAGAGCAGGGACAGCTCCCTGACCCGATCCTCAAGCTCGTCGCGGCTCTGCTCCAGAGAGATGGAGACCTCGCCGAAGACGTCGAATATCTCCTCCATGCGGGTGCCCTTGAGCGACATGTAACGCTCCACCACCGCATTGGCCGCCGCCGGACCCACCACACCGCCCAACTGTTTTTCCACATATTGCCGCAGTCGCAACAGGGTCTTGTCGGGCAGCTGCTCGTCAGCGGAATAGTTGCCGCCGAAAAAGCGGCGCATCTTTTGTCGGCCCTTCTTCAGCCCCATGAACTTCGCCAGGAGGTTCTCGAACTCTTCCACCGTCGGGGCCTTGGCAAGCCGGTACTCCGTCCTCCTCTCGTGGGCGCCGCGCTCGGAGTATACGAGCTTTGCCACCTGCTCCATTTCGCTTCTGGTGGTACCCGAAAACAGACTCACCGTCACAAAACCGCCCACGTTGAGAAACATCGACCAGAAGAGCCCATGTGACCAGACATCCATCCCCTCAAGGCCCAGGAAGGCGTTGGGCCGCAGCAGCCCCATCCCCATCGGTCCATCAATCAGCCAGCTGGGCGGCAGCCACCCGGCCTTGCACAGCGAGGGCACCAGAAACATGTACCCCCAGCTGGCAAACCCCAGCAGCAGCCCTGCGCCGGCGCCCTTGGCGGTCGCCTGGCGCCAGAAGATACCGCCAAATAACGCCGGACCCAGCTGCGCGGCTGCGCCAAAGGAGATGAGGCCGATGTTGACAAGCATCAGGGACTCACCGAAGAGCCGGTAGTAGAAATACCCGGCGGCCACCACCAACAGGATAGCCAGCCTCTTCAGGTGTATCAGCACCCGAGAGAGGTTGAGGTTTAGCCTGCGGTTTAGGAGCACCGGCATCAGCAGGTTGTTTAAAAGCATGGTGGAGAGCGCCACCGAGGAGACGATGACCATGCCGGTGGCCGCGCTCAGCCCTCCCAGGTAGACCATCAACGCCAATAGCGGCTGGCCGGTCTCAAGGGGGATCAGTAAAACGAAGGCATCGGCCTGGGCGTTGCCGGAAAAAAGCAGCAGGCCGCCAAGCGCCAGGGGCAGGACAAAGAGATTGATCAGGAAGAGGTAGACCGGGAACATCCACATCGCGCCTGCGACATGTTTTTCCGAGGTGGCCTCCACCACCATCACCTGAAACTGGCGGGGCAGGAGCATCACCGCCCCGGTGGAGAGCGTCAGGAGGCTGAACCAGGAGATGTAGCCGCCCTGACCCTCGCCGCTAAAGTCCAGCAGGTGTGCGTAATCGGTAGTCTCGCTTATGCGCACGAAGATGTCCGAGAAGCCGTCGAAAATCCACCAGGTCGTGTAAGCGCCAACCGCCAGCAGCGCCACCAGCTTTACCACGCTCTCAGCTGCTATGGCGGCGATCATCCCCTCATGTCGCTCGCTGGGGTCGAGCTGTCTGGCGCCGAACATACCGGCAAAAAGCCCAAGGGTGATCGCCACTATCAACCCCGTGTCCAGTTTATGCAGTTTGCTAAAGATGCTGGACGCGTCCACATTGCCCCATTGGGCAACCAGATCGAAGGTGTGTGCCACCGCTTTTAGTTGCAGCCCTATGTAGGGGGTTATGCCGACCAGACACATGATGGCGACAAGAGCGCCAAGGTGTGCGCTATTGCCGTAGCGGAAAGCCACGAAATCGGCGATGGAGGAGATATGATAGTCGCGGGTGATTCGCACCATCCTGCGCAGCAGGAACCACCAGGAGAATGCTACGAGGGTCGGCCCGAGGTAGACGGCCAGAAAGCGCATGCCGCTGTTGGCGGCGAGCCCGACGCTGCCATAAAAGGTCCAGCTGGTGCAGTAGACGGCGATGGAGAGTGAATAGACCAGCGCGTTGTTGGTTATGGAGCGCCCGGCCTTTGCCCTTCGTCCGGCCCACCACGCGATAGCGAAGAGGAACGCTATATAGGCCAGCGACACTGCGGCTACAAAACCCGGACCCAGCACCATCTAACCCTCCTCCGAGTCACCGCTTCCGAGGATGCGGG
>JAUVAU010000016.1 GCA_030591565.1 Deltaproteobacteria bacterium
AAGGGAGACTGGGACATCATTTATGGATAACGACAGAATCGATCAGCTTATCGAGAAACATGGAGGCGAAGCCAGCTCCCTGATTCAAGTCCTGCTTGATATTCAGGGTGAGCACAACTGGCTGCCCAAGGAGTCTCTGGAGAAGGTCAGCGAAAAATTGCAGGTTCCCCTGGCCCGGATACAGCATATCGTCACCTTCTACAAAGCATTCAGCCTGGTTCCCAAGGGACGCCATCAAATTCACGTCTGTGTGGGTACCGCCTGTCATGTCCGTGGCGCGACGCGTGTCCTCGACACCTTGCAGGAGCTGACCGGGATCACCCCCGGCGAGACCGACCTGGAGTTGAATTTCAGCCTGGAGACGGTCAACTGCCTCGGCTGCTGCGCCCTGGGGCCGGTGGTGGAGATCGATGGGAAGACCCACGGTAAAGTGACGTCGGCCGAGACGGCAGACGTCCTGAAAAACTATGACTAGGAGGGTCTCCGAAAAAACTCTCCCGAAACGGGGGAGTAACACTAAGCAGGGCTAAACCGGGCTAAACCGGAGATTTTAGCCGATGCCGGACAAACCTCTAACTAAGCCGACGATAAACTGGAAGCCCGGAAGATCATTCGAGAAGTAGGAAGGGAAGAAAAATGGCCGCAGACATACCGAAAAGTATTTGGAGGATCATTTTTCGCCCCCTGACAACCTCAATCGGAGGATATCCGGGGCTTTTCAACAAGCTACTAGGGTAAAATCATGCCGCTTATAAATTCGCCTGCTGAACTGGAAAAGCTCAGGAAGGGTATCCTGGCCGAGAGAGACCCCGAAAAGCGGGTTGTCTCGATCTGCGCAGGAGCAGGCTGTGTAGCCTCCGGCGCGAACGAAGTCATCGCCGCCTTTGGGGAGGAGCTGGAGAAAAAAGGTCTCGACGCCCACGTGGACGCCAAGGGTACGGGGTGCCCCGGTTTTTGCGAGCAGGGCCCCATCGTCGTCATCTACCCCGAAGAGATCTGCTACCTTCAGGTCACCCCCGGGGACGTCGCGGAGATCGTCACCGAGACCATAGAGGGCGACAAGGTCGTAGAGCGCCTCCTCTATCTGGATTCGGCAACCGGCGAGAGGGCGACCCTGGAGCCTGAGATACCCTTTTACAAGCATCAGCTTCGTAACGTCATCGGCGACAACATCAAGATAGACCCCAAGTCCATCGAGGACTATCTCGTCGTCGGAGGCTACTCGGCGCTTGCCAAGGCGCTCTCCTTCATGACCCCCGAAGATGTGTTGAATGAGGTCAAAGCGGCCAACCTGCGTGGCAGGGGCGGCGGCGGCTTCCCGGCGGGGCAAAAGTGGGAGGGAACGAGAGACGCCCCCGAGCCGACGAAGTACGTCATCGTCAACGCCGACGAGGGCGACCCCGGCGCCTTCATGGATCGCGCGGTACTTGAAGGAAACCCCCACTCAATTCTTGAGGGGCTGGCCCTCGGGGCCTTCGCCGTCGGCGCGAATGAGGGCTACATCTATGTTCGCCAGGAGTACCCCCTCGCGGTTGAGAACGTCCTCCTCGCCATTGAGAAAGCCAGGGAGTACGGACTGCTCGGGGAGAACATTCTTGGCTCGGGCTTTGACTTCAAAGTGATCGTCCACAAGGGCGCGGGGGCCTTCGTCTGCGGAGAATCCACCGCCCTGATGACGGCGCTGGAGGGCAGGGTCGGCGAACCCAGGCCCAAGTATGTGCGCTCCAACATCAAGGGTCTCTGGCAAAAACCCAGCGTCCTCAATAACGTTGAGACCTGGGCCAACGTGCCGCTCATCATCAACAAGGGCGCCGATTGGTTTACTCAAATCGGAACCGAAGGGAGCAAGGGCACGAAGATATTCTCCCTGGTCGGCAAGATCGTCAACACCGGCCTGGTGGAGGTCCCGATGGGGATGACCCTGAGGGAGATTATCTACACCATCGGTGGCGGCATCCCCGATGGCAAGGAGTTCAAAGCGGTGCAGACCGGAGGCCCCTCGGGAGGCTGTATCCCCGAGGAGATGCTGGACCTTGAAGTCGGTTTTGACGAGCTGACAAAGGCCGGTTCGATGATGGGCTCGGGCGGGATGATCGTGATGGATGAGGATACCTGCATGGTCGATGTCGCCAGGTACTTCATGGACTTTCTCTGCGATGAGTCGTGCGGCAAATGTGTCCCCTGTCGTGAAGGGCTCAGGCAGATGTTGAAGCTCCTCACCAATATCACCGAGGGCAGGGGAAAAGAGGGCGATCTGGAGCTTCTGGAAGAACTCTCCGAGGTCGCAGGAGAAGCCGCCCTATGCGCTCTGGGCAAAAGCGCTCCCAACCCGTTTCGCTCCACCTTGAAGTACTTCAGGGATGAATATGAGGCCCACATCAAGGAGCAGCGATGCCCCGCGCTCTCCTGCAAAGAGCTGATCGCCTTCTACATCGCCCCCGACAAGTGTTCGGCCTGCGGAAACTGCTTCAAGAAGTGCCCGGCAGATGCGATTGTCGGCGGTAAAAAGCTGATACATATAGTCGATCAGGAAAAATGCACGAAGTGCGGAAATTGTTTCGAGGTCTGTCCTTCCCGCTTTTCCGCGGTGACAAAGATTTCCGGCGTACCCGTCCCGCCTCCCGTCCCTGAAGAAGAGAGAACCATAACCGGAAAGAGCAAAGAAAAATGAGTGAAATCATTTTGCAGATCGACGGCAAAGAGGTCAGGGCCGAGGAAGGGATGACCATTCTGGAGGCGGCGCTGGGTGCGGGGATAACCATCCCGACGCTTTGCCACCACGAGAAGCTGGAACCCTTCGGGAGCTGCCGTCTTTGCAGCGTGGAAGTGGGGACCGGTGACCGGGCCAAGCTGGTTGTCGCCTGCGTCTACCCGGTGGAAGAGAAGCTGGTGGTGAGAACCGGAAGCGAGAAGATAGATCGGATTCGCAAGGTAATCCTGGAGCTGTACCTGGCCCACGCCCCGGACGCTTCCTCCCTGCAGGAGTTGGCCCTGGAGTACGGTGCGGATAAAGACCGCTTTGAAAAGGAAGCCTCTTTTTGCATCCATTGTGGCCTGTGCGTAAGGTACTGCAACGAGGTCAAGAAGAAGAATGCAGTCGGCTTTGTCGACAGGGGAACGAGGAAAGAGATCTGTTTCGTCCCGGAAATTGCCTCCAGGGAGTGCTGGGACTGCAAGGAATGCTTCCCGCTCTGTCCCACCGAGGCGCTGCAAGCTGCTTACGTCTTGATCGAAGCGCTGAAATTTCCACGGACTCCTTGAGGGTTGAAACAAAGAACGGACAATATTCATAAAAAATAAAGAAAAGACTCAACGATAATCGGCAAACTTTTATGGGATACGAACACAGCCGCCGCAAGTTCAAAACTGTTGTGGACGGCTAGAAAAGGGAGGAAACACGTGAGATCGTTAAGTGATATCGTTTTTGTGAGCGCGGTGCGCACCCCGATGGGGAGCTTTGGTGGAACGATGAAGGATATGCAGATCTACGACATCGCGGCGTTCCCGATCCGGGAGGCTTTAAGCCGCGCCAACGTATCCGGCGACGACCTCGATGAAGCTATCATCGGCTCCTGCCGTCAGGCCGGTAACCACGTCAACCCCGCCCGCACCGCAGCGGTCAAGGGAGGCGCCGGCGTCGCCGTTTCCGGCGTTACCATCAACATGGCCTGCCCCGCCGGGATGCAATCCATCGCCATGGCGACCCAGGTGATTCAGATTGAGCAGGCAAATGTAGTCCTCTGCGGCGGGATGGAATCGATGTCCACCATTCCCCACCTCATAAAGGGTCACCGCTTCAAAGGCCTCGGCCTCGGCCCCCTGACCGTTGAGGATGGCTGGAGCGACGCCCACGATCCCGTGGCCGACATCTCCATGGGACTCACCGCCGAGAACCTCGTCGACAAGTACTCAATCTCCAGAAGCGAACTCGACGAGTTTGCCGCCGCAAGTCACAACAAGGCGGAAGCCGCCCAAAACAATGGCTGGTTTGACGAAGAGATCACCCCGGTGACGGTGCCCGGCACACGTAAGACCCCGGATATCACCTTCGACAAGGATGAGTCGATTCGCTACGGCTCCAGCGCCGACGCAATGACAAAGCTTCGCCCCGTGTTCAAAAAGGATGGCATCATCACCGCAGGCAACGCTTGCGGGATGACTGACGGAGCCTCTTTTCTCGTCGCCATGACCCGTGAAGAAGCGGATAAGCGCGGAGTCAAGCCACTCTTCAGTGTAGCCGGCTACGACAAGACTGCGGTTGACGGAAAATTCATGGGCGACGGCCCCTCCGTCTCCATGCCCAACGCCCTCAAAAAAGCGGGCATGAGCCTCGCCGACATGGGCCTCATCGAGGTTAACGAAGCCTTCGCGGCGCAGGTCATCGCCAACGAGCGCGTACTCGAATGGGATCGCGACAAGCTGAACGTCCACGGCGGAGCGATAGCGCTTGGACATCCCACCGGCTGCTCGGGTGCGAGGATCGTCACCACCCTCTACTATGCAATGAAGCGGCTGGATCAAGAGTTCGGCGTCGCGGGTATCTGCGGCGGCGGCGGCTCCACCATGGCAATGGTCATCAGGCGCGAGAGCTAATACAACTTAATTTCAGGGAGCTAACTAAAATGATAGACCTCAGCGGAAAAGTAGCCATCGTCACCGGAGGCACCAGGGGCATCGGGGCCGAAATAGTCAGGACACTGGCAAAGCAGGGGGCCGATGTGGCCCTGAATTATCGCAAAAGCGCGGATGAAGCGGTGGCGATGGTCGCCGAACTGGAGGCGATGGGCCGTCGCGCCCTGGCGGTGCAGGCCGACGTCTCCAGCTTTGAGGACGCGCAGCGCATGGTGGACGAGGTGGTCGAGAAGCTGGGCGGCGTCCACATCCTCGTCACCAACGCCGGGATGAACTGGGATGGAGTGATCTGGAAGATGAGCGAGGAACAGTGGGATCGCGTGATTGATGTGGACCTCAAGGGCACCTTCAATTATCTCAGGGCTTGCGCGCCGATCTTCAAGGGGCAGGAGGATGGGCGCTTTATCTCCATAACCTCGATCAACGGACTGCGCGGCAAGTTCGGCCAGTCCAACTACTCCGCCGCCAAGGCAGGGGTGATCGGGATGACCAAGGCCGCCGCCAAGGACCTGGGCAAGTTCGGCGTCACCGCCAACTCCATCGCCCCCGGCTTCATCCTCACCGAGATGGGCGAGTCGATGCCCGAGAAATTCCGCGACGCCGCGATTGCCGAGACAGCAGTCAAGCGCGCCGGAATGCCGGTGGATGTCGCCTGGCTCACCGCCTTTCTGGCTTCGGAGTGCGGCAGACACATCACTGGCGAGGTAATCAAGGTTGATGGCGGCCAATACATTTAAGAGGGAGTAGAGATTCATGAGCGACTACAAGTACATCAAGAGCTGGGAGAGCGACGGCGCGGCTTTTATAGCCATCGACCGCGCACCCCTGAACGTTTTGGATATCCCCACGATGGAGGAGCTGAATGCTGCTCTGCTGGAGGTGAAGAGCAGGGAGCTGGGGCTAAAGGCGCTGGTAATCACCGCCGATGGTGAGAAGGCTTTTAGCGCCGGGGTGGATGTCTCCGATCATACTGAAGACAAGATGGAGCATATGATCGAGGTCTTCCACGATATCTTCCGCAACATGGACCGGATTGAGATCCCGGTAATCGCGGCGGTCAAGGGCGCGGCCCTCGGCGGCGGCTGCGAGCTGGCGCTCTTTTGCGACATGATAGTGGCGTCGGATACGCTCAAGATAGGCCAGCCGGAGATACAGGTTGGCGTCTTCCCACCCCTTGCCGTCGTGATGCTCCCCCGCGTAATACCCGAGAAGAAAGCGTTCGAGCTGCTGATGGGCGGCGGTGTTATCCGGGCCGAGGAAGCAAAGGCGCTTGGGCTGGTCAACCACGTCTTCCCGCTGGCGGAGTTTGACGAAGAGTTTGGGAAGTTCCTCAAGAAATTTCTTTCGCTCTCCAGCCCTGTAATGAGGATGACCAAGCGGTCTATCCGCGCTGCCAAGGGTCTGCCCTTCGCCGACGCGCTGCACAAGGTGGAAAAGCTATACCTGGGCGACCTGATGGAGATTGAAGACGCCAATGAGGGCCTCGCTGCCTTCATGGAAAAACGCAAACCGGTCTGGACCGACAAATAGCAGTCATTAAAAGAGGGGTACCCAAAGGAATATGAGGATCGACTTCCACGTACACTTGGCTATCAGGGAGCAATTGCTGCCCACCGCCGCCGGTTTTTGCGATGCCTTCTGGGATGGCGGGCGGGGGGACTGGAGCGAGCTTGTCTCCCATAGCGAAAGGTTCGACGCCTACCTCGAATCCGAGGGGGTGGATTACGTGGTGGGGCTGCCCGAGGTCAGCCCCGGAGTCACCGGAGTCACGACCAACGAGTTTGTGCTTGAGCGTTATGCCGAGTCAAAAAAAGTGATCCTCTTCTCCACCCTCAATGCCCGTGACGAAGACCCCGCTGCCCAGGTGCACCGCCTGGCCGGGCAGGGTTTTCGCGGCATAAAGTTATACCCGACCTACCAGGCCTTCTATCCCAACGATGAAAAGCTTTACCCCATGTACGAGGCTTGCGTGGAGCATCGCTGGCCGGTGATGGTCCACACGGGGTCTTCCATATTTCCAGGCTCGAAGATGAAGTATGGCGAGCCGATGCTGCTCGACGACGTGGCCGTGGATTTCCCCGGGCTGAACATCCTCATAGTCCACGGTGGGCGTGGCCCCTGGTATGGACAGGCGGAGTTTTTGGCGGGGTTCCACCCCAACGTCTACCTGGAAGTTTCCGGGTTGCCGCCGCAAAAGCTGCTCACCTATTTTCCAAATATGGACAAGATCGGCAACAAGGTGGTCTTCGGCAGCGACTGGCCCGGCAACCCCGGCATAAGGGCGAACATGGAGGCCGTGGCGAAGCTCCCACTGGACGAGAAGACAATTGGCGATATCCTGGGGAACACTGCAGCGAGGCTGCTTGGTCTGGACAGCGCGCCCCACCCATTGTAGATGAGGAGAAGTTGATGTCGATTCCCGATAAGATAAAAACCTGGCAGATGACAAAGCCCTCGGACCCCAAATCCGGCGACAAGGGCGTAATGACCTTGACCGAGGTGGACGTTCCTGTCCTTGGCCCCGGTGAAGTATTGATCGAGATCGCGGGGTGCGGGGTCTGCCACACCGACCTTGGATACTTCTATGATGGCGTGCCCACGGTGAACGCGCCGCCCCTGACGCTGGGCCATGAGATCAGCGGCACGGTCGTGGCGGGCGAAGGTGGCTGGATTGGCAAGGAAGTGATCGTCCCCGCCGTCATGCCCTGCAATGACTGCGAAATTTGCCGCTCAGGGCGCGGGAACAGGTGCCTCGCCCAAAAGATGCCCGGTAACTCCATCGGAATCTACGGCGGCTTCTCAAGCCATATAGTACTGCCTGCGGTGGACCTCTGCGTGATCGATAGCCGCGAGCTGCCGCTCTCAAACCTCTCCGTTATAGCCGACGCGGTGACCACCCCCTACCAGGCCGCCATGAGGGCAGAGCTGGGCGAAGGCGACTGTGTCATAGTGACCGGCGCTGCGGGTGGCGTGGGCTCCCACATGGTGCAGGTCGCCAAGGCGCTGGGCGCGGCGGTGGTCATCGGTATAGATATCGACGATGAGCGCCTTGCACGCAATCTCCAGTATGGCGCCGACGCGGTGATAAACAGCCGAGAGCTGGACGTGAGGGGAGTGAAGGGCAAGATAAAAGAGATCGCCAAGGAGCGGGGCGTGCCCCACAACTACGGCTGTAAGATCTTTGAGTGCAGCGGCTCCAAACCGGGCCAGGACCTCGCGCTCGGGTTGCTCGGGTTCGTGGGCAAGCTCATAGTCGTGGGCTTCACCGTGGCGAAGAATGAATATATGCTCTCCAAGCTGATGGCATATGACGCCGAGATAATCGGCACCTGGGGGTGCCTGCCCAAATACTACCCTGCGGTCCTGAAATTGGTGCAGGAGGGCAAGGTGAAGATCGAACCCTTCATCGAGACTCGTCCGATGTCCACCATCGTGGAGGTCTTCGAGGAGGTGCATGACCGTCGCACCGACAAACGCATAATACTTGAGCCGGATTTCTAGGTTTTATTAATTATTGAAGCTCTTTTTAAAGAGGAGGAGGAAACAATGGGTCTTGACTGGCTGCCAAGAGAACACGGGTTGAAGGATCACGCCCTTTTCGGCAATGAACATTGGGGCACCGAAGCGCCCTGCACGGTATACGAGAAGCGCCCCCTGGTAGGCGCGGACGGCAAGGAAGTTGAGGGGCTGTACGTGGCGTGGATCACGCTCAATAACCCCGCCCAGTTCAACTCCTACACAACCGAGATGGTCAAAGGGGTGATAGCCGGTTTTCAGGCTGCCTCGTCCGATCGCTCCGTCATCGCGGTGGTCTTCACGGGCAGCGGCGACAAGGCTTTCTGCACCGGCGGCAACACGGTGGAGTACTCCCAGTACTACGCCCAGAGGCCCAATGAGTATGGCGAATACATGGACCTCTTCAACGCCATGGTGGACGGGATACTCAATTGCAAGAAGCCTGTTATCTGTCGCGTGAACGGCATGCGCGTCGCTGGCGGTCAGGAGATCGGCATGGCCTGCGATATCACCGTCACCTCCGACATGGCGATCTTCGGACAGGCCGGTCCTAAACACGGCTCGGCCCCGGTGGGCGGCTCCAGCGATTTTCTCCCCTGGTTCCTCACCATTGAAGACGCGATGTGGAACTGCGTCTCCTGCGAGATGTGGTCCTCCTACACGATGAAGCAGAAGGGGCTGGTCACCAAGGTCCTGCCGGTGTTGAAAAAGGATGGCGAGTTCATCCGCAATCCTATGATAGAGACCGACGAATACCTGCGCGACGGCGAGGTGGTCTACGGCACCTTCAAGTCCGGTCAGGCCGCCAAGGATGCGAGGGCGCTTGCCAAAGGGTGTGAGACGGACATGACCCTGCTCGACGGCGCGATACAGGAGATCGTCCTGCGCTTCGCCAACCTCTTCCCCGGCTGCCTGATGATGTCCATTGATTCGATCAGGGCCAAGAAGAAATTCTTCTGGGATCAGGCCAAGCTGACGAGCCGACACTGGCTTGCCACCAACATGATGGGCGAGGCGTTTCTCGGCTTCACCGCTTTTGCCACACGCAAGCTCACCGGTGAGGACACAATCGATTTCATCAAGTTCAGGCAGCAGGTCGCAGAGGGCGCGCTCATGGATGAAGCGGCGTTCGAGGCTGTTTTGGGAACACCTGAAGGGGAGAAAAAATAATGTTTACCAAGGCTTATATTCCATTTCGCGGCTACTTCAGCTCTCCCTACTCCAAGTGGCAGGGGACGCTCGCCAACTTCCACTCGCTGGAGTTGGCTGCGGCCACGGTGAAGCGGTGGTTCGAGTCCCGCTCCATCGACCCGGCTGTCTATGACTATCTCTATCTTGGTTACACGATCCACCAGCGCCAGGGGTTCTACGGCGGCCCCTGGGTCGCGGCGATGCTGGGCGCACCCCATGTGCCGGGTGTCAATATTAGCCAGGCTTGCGCCACCTCCACCGCTTGCATCTATCAGGCTGCTGCGGGTATCGAGGTTGGCGCGTTCGATACCGCTGCGCTGGTTCTCGCGGACCGCACCTCCAACGGCCCCCACATCGTCTGGCCCAACCCCATGGGCCCCGGCGGCGAGGTGATTCACGAAAACTGGTTGATGGATAACTTCAACAATGATCCCTATGCCAAGAACCCCATGATCCGCACCGCTGAAAACGTGGCCGCCGAGATGGGCGCAACCAAGGAAGAGATAGACCAGCTGGCCGCCCACAGGTGGTCCCAGTATGAAGATGCGCTAAAGGACGACCGCGCCTTTCAGCGGGGTTATTTTTTCTCCATCGAGGCCCCCATCAGCCGCAAGAAGGTCATAACCCTTGAGGCTGACGAGGGGATAATGCCCTCACCCCTTGAAGGGCTCGTTAACCTTCGCCCGGTGCTTGAAGGCGGCGTACACTCCTTTGGCGCGCAGACCCACCCGGCGGATGGCAATGGTTTCATGACTGTCACCACCAAGGAGAAGGCCGCTGAGTTGAGCAGCGACGCGGGCGTCACAGTGCAGCTCTGCTCCTTCGGCACTGCGCGGGTGGAAAAGGGGTTCATGCCCAAGGCCCCGGTACCCGCCGCCAAGCAGGCCCTTGAAAACGCCGGCATCACCATTGACGAGGTCGCCGCGATAAAGAGCCACAACCCTTTTACCGTCAACGATCTCTACTTCGCCAAGGAGATGGGTGTTGATGCCGAGTCGATGAACAACTACGGCAGCCCCCTCATCTTCGGCCATCCCCAGGGTCCGACCGCAGGCCGCTGCGTGATGGAGCTGATTGAAGAACTGGCGCTAAAAGGCGGCGGTTACGGTCTCTTCACCGGTTGCGCGGCGGGCGATACGGGAGCCGCGCTGGTGCTGAAAGTGGATACTTGATAGAAAATACAATTTGATCATTTGAATCTATCGGCAGAAGTCGCCTGCACAGGCCACGAGCTTTGACGCCACAAGGAGATACGGATGCAGTATTGGAACGAACAATATGAAACGATGAACCTTGAAGAGATGCGCAAGTTTCAGAGCGGTAAGCTCGTTGAAACGGTCAAGTGGCTCTATGAGCGGGTCGGCTTCTACAAGAAGGCGATGGATGAAAAGGGTCTCAAGCCCGGCGACATAACCTCCATCGACGATATAGCAAAACTGCCCTTCACCGTAAAAAACGACCTCAGGGACAACTACCCCTTCGATCTCTGCGCGGTGCCGATGGAGGAGCTGGACAGGGTACACGCCTCGTCGGGTACCACGGGCAAGCCGATAACCGGTCCCTACACCCTTGATGACATGAAGCAGTGGTCCCAGTGCATGGCGCGCACCCTGTGGGCGCAAGGGGTACGTCCCAACGACATCGCCCAGAATGCTTATGGCATGGGGCTCTTCACCGGTGGCCTGGGCTTCCTGCATGGGGCGATGGAGATCGGCTGCTGCATAGTGCCGTCGGGCTCGGGGATGACCGACCGACAGGTCATGCTCCTGCAGGATTTCGGTGCCACCGCGCTTTTCTCTACCCCCTCCTACGCCCTGACCATAGCGGAGCGTGCCGAATCCATGGGCGTGGACATAAGGAAACTGCCCCTGCGTATCGCCTCCTGCGGCGCCGAGCCGTGGACGGTCGAGATGCGCAAAGACATCGAGGCCCGCATGGGCATCAGGGCCCACGAGGCCTATGGCCTCACCGAGATGATGGGGCCGGGCGTCTCATTCTCCTGCGAAGAAGGTCGCCTGCACGTCAACGAAGACCATATCTTCCCCGAGATTCTCGACCCTGAAACCCTGGAGCCGGTACCCCTTGGCACACAGGGCGAGCTGTTCTTCACCGCCATCCAGCGCCGCGCCATGCCGCTGTTGCGCTACCGCACCCGCGACATAACCACCCTGGTCCGCAAGAAATGCGATTGCGGACGCACGCTGGTGACGATGGAGAAGATCCTTGGCCGCTCCGACGATATGTTGATCATCTCCGGCGTCAACGTCTTCCCCAGCCAGATCGAATCGCTCATCCTTGATGTGGGGCTGATGGAGCCGTTGTATCAGTTGCGCGTCTTCAAGAAGGGTTACCTCGACAGCTTGAAGGTTGAGGTAGAGGCCAAGCGCGAGGTCTACGATGGCGGCCCGGAAGCGATCGCCAACGCCGAGAAGGCCCTCAAGGCCAAGATCCAGTCGACCATTGGGATCGGCGTGGGAGTCGAGGTTCTGCCGCTGGGCAGTATCGCCAGGAGCGAGGGCAAGGCCAAGCGGGTGATTGACGAGAGATAACCCCGGGAGAGATGGGGACCGGTGGTCGCCAACGGATGGGGGTGGTCAATCCTTATCACGTGAATGGTGAAAAGCTACCGGTTCTGTGGTTGCCGACCCTGTTTTGCGGGTATTTGAAGGGCAATCCTCAGTCTCGGTAGTTGGTACGCTACTTGCACAATTCGAGGCGGTATTTCGGGTGGTGTGGCCCCATTCCAGGGGTTTCCCGGCAAAGGCGGCCACGTTGGATATTTTCCATAAAGTTGCCCAACCAAAGTATGGCCCCGCACCAAAGGGGCGCGCAAATGCAAAGGAAATGAAAATGGGACTCAAGCAGATTTCGGTATTTCTCGAAAACTCGCCGGGCAGACTTTACGATATCACCACCGCTTTTGGCGAGGCTGGTATCAACCTGAAGGCGCTGAGTCTTGTGGGTGCATCGGGGTTCGGGGTGCTTCGCCTGCTTGTCTCCGACATTCAGAAGGCGCGAAAGATCGCCATGGAGCACCACTGGCCCGCGCGGGTTGACGATGTCGTGGCGGTGCGCATCCCCGACACCCCCGGCAGCCTCTCCAAGCTGCTAGGCCCCCTTCGCGACAGCAAAATCGACATTGAATATATGTACGCATTCACCGGCTTCTCATCCTCGGAGGCCGTGATGATTTTTGGATTTAAGGATCAGAAGAGAGCCAGGAAAAAGCTTGAAGCCATCGGCGCAGTGTTGGTTGGAGCCGAAGAGTTTGGGGCACTGGAGGACGAAAATGGGAGCTAATACCGAAAAGTTCGCCCCCAAAAAGATCGCCGTCATCGGCGCTGGACCGGTGGGCTGCGTGGTTGCCGCTCACTTGGCAAGCGCCGGCAACGACGTGGTGCTCTGCGATGTCTTCGAGGAACTGCTCGCCCCGGCCCGTGATCCGGGGATAAAGATTCAGGGCGCGGTGACGCTGGAAGCCCGCATAACGAAAACGCTCAGATCAATCGACGAGCTCGCCGATGACCCGCCCCAGCTGATCTTTGTGACCGCCAAGGCCACAGCATTGCCGCTCATCTCTTCAGCGATCCAGTCCTTTCATAAGCCCGGCATATACGTAGTCAGCTGGCAAAACGGGATAGACACCGAGCTGGTGCTGGCCGAATACCTTGGCAGGGAATCGGTGATGCGCGCCGTGGTCAACTTCGGCGTATCCCTGACCGCTCCCGCGCAGGTCACCATGGGCTTTCACCATCCGCCCCACTGGGTGCAGGAGCTGGAAGAGGTGTCCAAGGATGCGGCTCAGGTGGTCTGCGATCTCCTGACCGCAGCCAAGCTGCCCACACGCCACGCCACGCGGTTGGTGGATCAGATTTGGCAAAAGACGATATTGAACGCCGCGCTCAGCTCCGTGTGCGCGGTGACGGGGATGACGATGTCCCAGGTTCTCCACGATCCCTTTCTCCACGAAACAGTGGAGGGCCTCGTCAAGGAGGGCATAACAATCGCCCGCGCCAACGAGATCAACCTTGGCTGGGATTTCTACCGCTACGCCATGAAATACCTCTCCAGCGCAGGCGATCACAAGCCGTCGATGCTGGTGGATATCGAGAATAAACGGATGACCGAGGTGGAGTACATCAACGGTCAGATGGTCACCTATGCCGATATTGCCGGTGTGGACGCGCCCTACAACAGGATGATCCGCTCCCTGGTGAAAGCGCTGGAACCCTAAGTCCAGGAGAAGTTGAAAGCATGAATATGGTGGACGCCCTTGACAGGGCACGGCACTACTTTCCCGAGCGCGAGGCCATTGTCTTCGCAGGGAACAGGTTGACCTACGACCAGTTCGCCAATGAGGTGGCGCGCACCGCCAACGCCCTCGATGGCCTGGGCGTCAAACGCGGCGACAGGGTCTGCCTTTTCCTCAACAACAGGCCCGAGTTCCTGATTGCCCATTACGCTACGATGAAGCTCGGAGCGGTGTGCGTGTCGCTCTCCTCCATGCTAAAGGCTATTGAGGTGAGCGCGCTGGTGAAGGACTGCGGCGCGATGATCCTGATTTCGGAGGCTGCGCTTGAGCAGAACATTCCCGAGGCGGCACAGCTGCCCTCGGTGCAAAAGCTGGTGGTACTGGAAAGGGATTGGTCCGGATTTCTGGAAGGGATGTCAACCGAGCGCGAGACATTGAACCTTGACCCCGGCGACCCCGCCACGATCATCTATACCTCCGGCACCACAGGCCAGGCCAAGGGGGTGGTGCTCACCCACGGCAACCTTGTCTCAAACACCAACGCAGCCAAGTATATGTGCGGAATGCGCGGGGAAGACCGCTCGATCTGTTTCCTGCCCATGTCCCACTCCTTCGCGCAAAACTTCATCGCCAACGCAAACATCCAGGCGGCTGCCACGCTGGTGATAATGAAGGCGTTTGAGCCTGATCTTGCCTTGAAGACGATGGTCGAGGAAAAGATCACCCGTTTCTATGCGGTCCCCCCCATCTACATATTGCTCCTGGACAGACCCGACGCCATTGAAGCGATGAGCACTGTTCGGTATTGTTTCTCGGCAGCGTCTTCGATGCCCGGTGAAGTGGCGAAGAGGTGCAAGGCGACCTTCGGACTCGACATCAACGAGGGTTACGGACTGTCGGAGACGACCCCCTTCGCCACCTACAACCACGAGCTGCGCCACAAGACCGGCAGCGTGGGCACTGCGATCATGAACGTCGAGGTGCGTATAGTCGATACCGACGGCACAGTTCAGCCGGTGGGCGAGCTGGGCGAAATTCAGATACGTGGCCCCAACGTCATGTCGGGCTACTTCGGGAAGCCGGAGGAGACCGACGAAGCGATGGCGGAGGGCGGTTGGCTGCACTCGGGCGACGTGGGTTATCTTGATGATGAGGGGTATCTGTTCCTCTCCGACCGCATCAAGGATATGATCAACAACGCCGGACTCAAGGTTTGGCCCAGAGAGGTGGAAGAGGCGCTATACTGCCACCCCAAGGTGCGCGAATGCGCCGTCATCGGGCTGCCCCACGAGGTGTATGGCGAGACGGTGATGGCGGTGATAGCTCTGGAGGGCTGTGTCGATGGCTGCGCCGAAGAGTTCCAGGAGTGGGTGCGCGAGCGCATGGCGGATTACAAAGTGCCGCGTGTTGTGAAGTTCATGGATGAACTGCCAAAGAACGCCACCGGGAAAATACTGAAAAGGGAGCTGCGCGACAGGGAGTCGAAGAAGCAGGGTTGACCCCCTGACACCATGCATGGGATTGCCCCATTAACGATCCGGTTTATTTGAGGAATGGAAATGAAACAGGTTCTATCAGGAAACGAAGCGATAGCGAGGGGTGCGTGGGAAGCCGGGGTCAGTTTTGCCGTGGCGTACCCGGGGACTCCCTCCACCGAGATTCTTGAGACCGTGGCCGCGAGCTACAAGGACGATATCTACTCCCAGTGGTCGCCCAACGAGAAGACGGCGATGGAGGTAGGCTTTGGGGCATCGGTGGCCGGGGCCAGGACCCTGGTCACGATGAAGCATGTCGGCGTCAACGTGGCGGCTGACCCGCTTTTCACCATGGCCTACACAGGAGTGGGGGGCGGCCTCGTGCTGGTCTGCGCCGATGACCCCAACCTGCATTCGAGCCAGAATGAGCAGGACAACCGCAACTACGCCAAATTCGTCAAGATGCCGCTCATAGAGCCCTCCGATTCCCAAGAGGCGAAGGACTTTATGGCGTTCGCTTTTGACCTGTCGGAGAAATATGACACGCCGGTGATGCTTCGCACCACCACGCGTATCTCCCACTCCAAGTCGATAGTGGAGTTTGGCGACAGGCGTGAGCCCAACAAGATCGGCGACCTTGAGCGCAACGCCCGCAAATACACGATGCTTCCGGGGTTTGCGCGTCCCAAACATCCGATCATCGAAGACAAGCTGAAGGCTATCGCCAAGGTGGGGTCCGAGAGCTGCCCGCTGAACAGGATTGAAATGGGCGACACCAGCGTCGGCATAATAACCTCCGGTATCTCCTACCAGTACGCCAAGGAGGCGATGCCCAAGGCGAGCTTTTTGAAGCTGGGCCTGACCTATCCCTTCCCCGCCGAGCTGGTGAAAGAGTTCGCCTCCAAGGTGGACAAGGTGATCGTCGTGGAAGAGCTTGACCCCTTCCTCGAAGAGCAGGCGACCCTTGCCGGGATCGAAGTGGACAACGGCAAGGACCTCTTCCCCATCTGTGGGGAGCTGGACCCGGTGATGGTCGCCAACCGATTGGCTGGAAAGGCGATGAACGCAGTCGCCCCGGCCCCGGACCTCCCCATCCGCCCGCCGGTGCTCTGTCCCGGCTGCTCACATCGGGGAGTCTTTACCATACTCAAAAAACTCAAGGTGTTCGTCGCGGGCGACATCGGCTGCTACACGCTTGGCGCGTTGCCGCCGCTGGAATCCATGCACACCTGCCTTTGCATGGGCGGCTCCATAACCATGGCCCACGGCATCGCAAAGGTCATGGGTGAAACCTATGACAGAAAGAACAAGGTGGTCGCGATAATCGGCGACTCCACCTTCTTCCATTCCGGCGTAACCGGCTTGATCGACATGATCTGGAACGATGGCAACGCGGTGGTGATTATCCAGGACAACCGGATCACCGCGATGACCGGCGGTCAGGAAAACCCCGGCACCGGTCACGACCTCTCGGGTATTGAGTCGCCCCAGATCGATATGGAAAAGCTGGTGGTTGCCCTTGGAGTGAAACCGGCTAACGTCAGGGTGGTCAACTCCTACAATCTCAAAGAGGTTGAGGATGTCATGAAGGAGGAACTGGACAAGCCCTCCCCCTCGGTGGTTATCACCAAGGAACCCTGCGTACTCCAGTTCCGCATCAAGGAGGAACCCTACCGGGTGGACGCCGACACCTGCACAGGCTGCAAGGTGTGCATCAAGGTCGGTTGTATAGCCCTCTCCATCAATGACGAGGGTGATGAGCCCAAGGCTGAGATCGCAGCCGAGTTCTGCACCGGCTGCTCCGTGTGTGCGCAGGTGTGCAAGTTCGACGCAATAGTCAAATAAATGAGACAGGTCCATTTGGAGGATAGATAATCATGAAGACCACTAACATCCTACTTGCCGGAGTTGGGGGCCAGGGAGTTCTCCTGGCGAGCCGCATCCTGAGCGAGGCGGCGCTGGCTGCGGGGTTGGACATCAAACAGAGTGAAGTTCACGGCATGAGCCAGCGCGGCGGCTCGGTCATGAGCCATGTGCGAATAGGCGAAGAGGTGCACTCGCCCATCGTTCCCGAGGGAGAGTGCGACATCCTCGCCGGGTTCGAGCCGCTGGAAGGGCTGAGGCAAGCCCATGCGGTGAAAGAGGGCGGGGTGCTGTTATACTCCGTTGACCGTATCAACCCCTCCACCGTGTCCGCCGGGTTTGCCCAATACCCCGAAGATGTGGAAGAGCAGCTCAAGAGCTTCAAGTGCCGCACGGTGGCGGTGCCTGCGGTTCAGTATGCGGAGCAGGTGGGTAACAGACGCTCGGCCAACGTCGTGATGGTGGGCGTCATGTCCAACTTCCTGGAGTTCTCCGATGACATTTGGAGTCAGGCGCTAACAGCCGCGATCCCGGCGAAACTCCTTGCGCTCAACATCGCTGCGTTTGAACTGGGACGCAAACATATCTGACAGGCAGGCCCATCTCAGGTTTCTATCCGCCAAAGGACGATCGGCTAAACGATGATCCGAAAGCTTCTGTATAGAATCGACAAGGTGTTGAGTTTCTTCGAGCACTGGACGCTGTTCATAGCGGTGGCGGCTGCGTTGTCGACGTTGTTCGTCAGTGTGATAACGAGGTTTTTGACGCGTTGGGGTATTTCGTCGACGTTGACCTGGCCCGAAGAGCTGGTGCGTGAGGTCATCGTCTATACGACCTTTGTGGGGTGCGCGGCAGCGGTGAAAAACCGCGCTTTGATCCGCATCGACGCCCTGCCCAGTGTGGTGAAGGGGCTTAAGAGGCCGCTGGATATCTTGTCGCATTTTACGCTGATGGGGTTTGCCGGGTTCATCATCTATTACGGCGTGAAGATGGCTATGTTCCAGCACAGGATGGGGATGAAGACAGTCATCTTGCAGATTCCCCAGTGGGTTATCTATTCGGTGTTGCCTTTGATGGGTGTGCTGATGATCTTCAGGCTGATACATGTGTTGTACGAGGATATCAGCGGCAACAAGATCGGGGAGGGGTGAGCGCAGATGGATAATGCGATCTTTTACGCTCTCCTGATCCTGCTCGGCGCCCTGGCATTGTCGGTACCAGTGTACTTGTGTCTGTGCTTAACCGGTGTGCTGGGCATGGTCGTGCTCGCCGATTCATTCATCACCTTCGACGTGCAGATGATGCAGCTCCTGGACAGTTTCTTTAAGAGCATGGACAAGTTCCCGCTGGTGGTTGTGCTCTTCTTTATCCTGTGCGGCAATATCATGACGTCGGGCTCGATAGTGGCCAAGCTGATAAAGGTGGCCAAGGCGATGGTGGGGTTCTTTCCCGGCGGGCTCGGCATGGCGGGCATCCTGGCCTGTGGCCTCTTTGGCGCGATCTCAGGCTCCACGGTGGCTACGGTTGTCGCCATCGGCGGCTTCATGATCCCGGCGCTGGTGGCCGAGGGGTATGATGAGCGCTACGCCGTGGGGGTAATGACCACCTCTCCCATCCTGGGCATAGTCATACCGCCCTCAATCTCGATGATCCTCTATTCGATGATAACCAACGATTCGCTCGAAGCGCTCTTCATGACCGGGTTCATGCCCGGCGTAATGATCATGGTGAGCTTTTGCGTCTACACCTACTTCGTGTGCAAACGAGGTGGGATGAAGATGCAGAAACCCCCGCCGCTCAGCGATTTCCTGGCCGTATTAAAGGAAGGGTTCTGGGCGCTGATGCTACCGGTGCTCATCTTTGGCGGCATCTTCTCAGGCCTCTTTACGGCAAACGAAGCAGCCGTAATCGCTTGCGTCTACGCCTTCGTGGTGGAGATCTTCATCCACAAGGACATGACCTACGGGCAAGCCAAAAACGTCATAGTCTCCTCCGCCATCACCTCGGCCACGCTCCTCATAATCGTCGCAGGGGCAACCGTCTTTGGCAAATACCTCACCGTCGAGCGCATCCCGGAAGCGATAACCGACGCCGTCACAGCCTCGATAACCTCGAAATTCATGTTTCTGCTGGTGATGAACGTCTTCCTGCTGATCGTCGGCATGTTTATGGACATCATCAGCGCCACGATGATCCTGACGCCGGTGTTCTTGCCGATGCTCTACCAGTTCGAGATCAACACCCTGCACTTTGGCCTCCTGATGACGATCAACCTGGGCATCGGCTACGTCACGCCGCCAATGGGGGTGAGCCTCTACATAACCGGCGCAGTGGCGGACAAGAACCTGATATACGTCACCAGAGCGGTAATGCCCTTCGTTCTGTTGCAGCTAGTGATCCTGGTGCTGCTGACCTACTGGGAAGACCTGGTGCTCTTCCTGCCCAGAATCTTCTACCCCGGTGCGTTCTGACAGGCCCCCGCTGCCCGGGCCACGCCGGTGATCCCATGGCGCCCTGGCTGGGTCATCCCCCACCTTGAAAAATTCAATCCGCTAATTTTCGGCAGGCTGCTTCGTTGCCGGGTAGACTTACCCTCTGACCTTCGTTTTCAAACCACGCAAGAGGAGTGATTGTCATGACTGACGTTTATACCTGTAAAGGCTGCGGAACCACCACAACCAATAAGGGCCACCTGTGCGAGCCGCTAAAAGTTGAGGATCAGTGCGATCTTTGCAGCGAGCCCATCGAAACGGCGCGCCATATCTGCAAGCCGATGGTGGAGAAGTTCGAGTACCAGTGCGGTGGATGCGGACGTCCCACCGCCGATCCCGAGTTGGTCTGCAAGCCTGAGAAAATAAAGTAAAACTCTTCATGATCGCTGACAAAACCTGTCTTTTCTCCGATTGACTTCGTCAGGCTAAGAAATGATCCTCGAAATACGACAAGTATTCCTCCGGTTATTTCTTATCACCTTCCTCGTTCTCGAAGAAAATCCAACCCTTGTCAGCGATCAGCCAAGCCGCTGTCAAAGCCCGTCTTTTCTCCGATTTACTTCGTCAGGCTAAGAAATGATCCTCGAAATACGATAAGTATTCCTCCTGTTATTTCTTATCACCTTCCTTGTTGACTCGGCCCCCTCCCGGGGCCTCGCCTAAAGGTGCGCTAGTGCGCATCCAAGTTTTCTGTCCTGAAAACTTGTCTCGAAGAAAATCCAGCCCTTGTCAGCAATCTATCAGGCTGGGTAAGTAGGGTAGGTAGGGGGACAGACAGTTGCGAGTCGACAATTTTCCAGTCGATTGAAGTCATACTGCTCGATTGGTACTGATTCTGACGAAATAAAGCGCTGTTTATGAAAAAAAGAGGCCGGGAAGAAATTATTTTTCCGGCCCTTTTTTTATCCTGGAAAGGCGCCTGTTAAATCGGGGAATGTGCTTTTGTGAAAAATGCCGGGGAGGGTTCAATCTACCGATCGTATGGTATGGCCTATCGGTTATCATCTGAAAACCCTTGTGGGCATTGGAGTTTCATGAGCATGGTCTGCCGGACGGAGTTTATGAATGGGGGGCGATGGGCACTGGTTGTTGCCGTATGAAAACCGTGTTTATAAAAGTGTTATATTTTTTATAGCTCCATAAGTTGCTAAAAATTAGAGATATTTTTGCGTGGGCATAAAAAAAACGTTGTTTTGCTATTGACTCGGTTGACATATTCGACGTATCTTACAAATGCCGTTTTACGCAACTCCTCCCTCGGGGCCTTCGGGCCCCACCTTTTTTTCTCCCTACTACTTTGTTCCCTACTTCAGCATTGGCCGATTTGTGTCGGCAGGCCTCACCGTGATCCTCTCCCGGTCCGCCGCTGCGGATATTGGGCTTGAATAGTTTTGTCCAGTCGATGCATGATCGTAGCGCAGTCGGATTCCACCTTTAAGAGAGAAGAGGGCGACTTGTCCCGAAACCAAATTGAACTGGGCGACCCGGACAAGGTGCTCTCCCTCACCCTGGGTTGCAGCCCCGACGATATAGCCGAGTCGGTGGTGGTCACTCCCTTCATTCCGCTCAAATACTTTCGGCGCATGATGGACCCGGAGACGGTTCGCGAGCTGAACCCGAGGTTCTTCTTCAAGGGGGTTACGGGAGTTTACGGCGGCGAGTATGGGGGCAAGCGGATTACGGTGGTGTTGACCGGAGTGGGACCCTCAAGGGTGGGGGATCTGGTGTCGATCCTCTCGCTCACCCCGGCCAGGAGGGTGCTCTTTGTCGGGGCGGTGGGTGCGCTCCATCCCGAATGGAAGATCGGGGAGTTCTTCCTGGCTCGCACCGCGGCGGATGGCGAGGGGTATGCGCGCTACTGCCGGATGGATATGGGTGAACTGATAGAGTCCGCCCACATCGTCGGGTGCCGGGGCGAGCTTCACGACGAGCTTGAGAGCTTCCTGGTTGAAAAGGGGGAGAACCATCGCAGCGGGAGCGTCTTCACCATAGGCTCCATAGCCCACGAGTCCCACGAGAATCTACAGGCGCTGGCGTCAGCCGGGTTTGATGTGATCGAGATGGAGCTGTCGGCGTTTTTCGAGGCCTGCGACCACCATGGCTTCGATGGCGCGGCGCTGGCTTATGTGAGCGATCTGCCCATCACCAGCCCGGTATGGCAGGATAAAACACCGGAGGAGGAAAAGGCGCTAAAGCGCGCCTGGCGGATGACGCCCCGGTTGTGTCTGGAGTTTCTGGCCTCACTGGGCTGAGCCTCAGATCGCTGACAAAACCCGTCTTTTCTCCGATTGACTTCGTCAGGCTAAGAAATGATCCTCGAAATACGTCAAGTATTCCTCCGGTCATTTCTTATCACCTTCCTTATGGACTCGGCCCCCTCTCTGGTGCCTCGCCTAAAGGTGCGCTAGTGCGCATCCAAGTTTTCTGTCCTGAAAACTTGCCTCGAAGAAAATCCAGCCCTTGTCAGCAATCAGTCAGGCTGGGTAAGTAGATAGACAGACAGTTGTGAGTAGGCAATATCCCGGCCAACATCCTTTTGTCTGCCTTTGTCAACAGCCTGAGGCGCTAAAGCGCGCCTAGCGGATGACGCCCCGGTTGTGTCTGGAGTTTCTGGCCTCACTGGGCTGAGAGCGGGTCAACTACTCCTGTCTACTCTCCCGCTCGGATTTACGCGCTTCGTATTCCTGCTCGAACTTTTCGTGGATTCCGTTTTCCAGGATGAAGGCCAGCACCTCGGTGTCGATCTCGCCATCTTCCGCCGCGCTTTGAAGGATGCGCAGGACGACCTCGGGGGGCATCGGTTTTTTGTAGGGGCGGTCCTTGGCGCTCAGCGCCTCGTAGAAGTCGGCAATCGCGAGGATGCGCGACTGGATGGAAAGATTGGCTGCGTTGAGCCCCCTGGGGTAGCCCTTGCCGTTTAGCTTCTCATGGTGCTCGCGGGCGTAGACGGCGACATTTTTCATGTTGCGGGTGGACTCGAAGGGTATCTCTTTCAAGATGTCGGCTGTGGCGCGCACATGGTCGCGCATCAGGTTTATCTCTTCTTCGTTGAGGCTGCCCTTGCGTATGGAGAGGTTTAGCTGCTCGTTTTCGGTGAGGTAGCGCCGCTCTTCCCCATCCAGCTCAAAGGTCCCCGTGGCGATGGAGTTCAGGCGGTTGAGCATCTGGTCGTTCATGAACTCGCGGGGGGTGTTTACCCTCTCGATAAATGAGAAATCTTCGGCCAGACGTTCGATATCCTTTTTGGCCTGCTGCATCAAATCGGTCCGGGACAGCTGCGCTTCATCTTCCCCAAGCTGGCCCAGCCGCGCCTTTAGCGCCCGGTTCTCCATCAATGTCTTTATCAGCTCGAAGCGAACGCGAATGAGCTCGATGCGGTCCAAAAGCGTCGCCAGCTTGGTGGCCTTGTCCATCACCCATACCGGGGTCGTCACCTTGCCCACGTCGTGGAGCCAGCCGGCCACGCGCACCTCGTCAAGCTCCTTGTCGGTGAACTTCACCTTGGCGAAGGTGCCCCGGTTGCTGTCGCTGATCGCCTTTGCGATCATGTAGTTCAATATGGCCACGCGCTGCACGTGGTTGCCGGTGTAGGGGGATTTGGCGTCAACCGCCACCGCCAGCACCCGAATCAGCGAGTCGAAAAGCTCCCGGACCTCATTAATCAGCCGTGCATTCGTGAGCGCCACCGCCGCTTGCGAGGCGAAGGCCCCCGCCAACTCGCCAAGCTCCGGCTCGAACTCGCCCACTTCGCCTGTGACGGGGTCGAGGGCGTTGAGGAGCTGGAGAACCCCTATCACCGTGTGATCATGGTCGCGCATCGGGACCACCAGCATGGAGCGTGAGCGGTAGCCGGTCTTCTTGTCGTAGCGTTTGGGGCCGGTGAAATCGAACATGTCGGACTGGTAGACATCGGCTATGTTCACAGCCAGCCCCTTGGACGCGACAAAGCCCGAGACGCTGGATTCGTTAATCGGCACCGGGTCCAGACTGATCGGGGCCCCGGTGGAGCCGCCCAGCCGGATGCCCAGGGTATCGTTCTGGATGATCGTGAAGTTGAGGAACTCGCCGCTGACGGTGTAGAGCGTGCCCGCGTCGGCGCCGGTCAGCTCGCGTGCGTAGGAGACGATCTTTTCCAGCAGGATGTTCAGATCGGTCTCTGCGCTCAGCGCGATGCCGACTTCGATCAGTCTGGAGATCTTCGCTTCGGAGCCAAGGGTTTGTATCTTGTCGGGACTGGACATCATGCAAACTCCCTGAAGCAAGGTTTCATTTGTCTTTTGACTACCGCTGGTAATTATCACCGGCAAAAGCCCATCGGGCAACCAGAAAGGTGAGCGGACTCGTCGGTTCCAAAGACTAAACAGCCCTCTAGGAGGCTCTTGCGAAAAACTCTCCCGAAGCGGGGGGGGTAACATTAAACAGGGCTAAACAGGGCTAAACCGGAAATTTTAGCCGATGCCGGGCAAACCTCTGGCCAAGCCGACGATAAACTGGAAGCCCCGAAGATCCTTCGAGGCAAGTTTTCAGGACCGAAAACTTGGATGCGCATTAGCGCACCTTCAGGCGAGGCCCCAGAGAGGGGGCCGAGTCCATGAGGAAGGAAAGAAAAATGACCGCAGGCATACCGATAAGTATTTCGAGGATCATTTTTCGCCCCTGACAACGTCAATCGGAGGATATCCGGGGCTTTTCGGCGAAGCCCAGTCGCCGAGCAGCAGTCCAGCCCCCCTGGTGAACACCTCGCTCGGGACGCCCAGCGCGCGCTTTAGTTCCACATCCCTATCCCAGGGGTTGGCGATATTTGAGATGCGCCGCACCGCCGCCAACCCCAACCTTGGGGCGAAGGCCAGGGGGTAGACCAGCGGAGTGTTTATGAGCGGCATATCCGAACCGTAGAGGAGGCGGCCTTCAAGCTCGACTTGCGCCAGTGCCCGGGAGAGCTTTCCCAGTCTGTTCAGCTGGGTGAGGCTCGATATGTCGGCGTAGAGGTTTGGGTGGCTGGAGGCGAGTTTTAGGAGCCTTGAGAAGTTGGGCTCGCCATCGCTCTTGCCCGAGACCGCCGCGTGGGCCGCTATGACCGTCACCCCCACCTCAAGGGGCAGCTTCAGTAATTGTGGATCACCCAGCCGGTGAATGCTCCCGGTCAGCGCATGTTCCACCCCCGTGTGGGTCAAGAGGGGTATGCCCAGTTCTGCAAGTTTCTCGTAGAAGGGGATGTGACGGCGCTCTGAGGGGTCGATCCGCTGAACCGGGGGCAGCCATTTGATCAGCAATACGTTTTGCTCCGCCGCTTCCGCCAGCCTTTCCAGCGCGTCGCGCCTGTGGGGATGGATGGACCCGCCGTAGTGGAGGTTGTGGTAACGAGCTGTTTCCTTGCCAACGAAAGCGCCCGGGACGGTCACCGCCGTTTTGTCTGCCTCCTCGTTGCCCGCTTCGTCCACCACAGAGTCGAGCGCCAGCACCACCGCGCCGTCCACCTCTACGGAGGCTGAGAGCAGCTCGGAGAGTTTGGCGAAGATGATCGCGTCGCCCTCGCTCCTGACCAGCTCCTCGCTCACTGCGAACCCCCGCATGAAGGCTTTGAAGCGAAACGACTTCCTGTAGGAGGGGGAGACCCTGCAACCGCTCCCAACGCCCAGGCCGCCCACATGGCAGTGTACGTCCAGGAGGTAGGAGGGGGCGCTAGCCGGGTTCGTCACCATCGCCAATTTTTTCAGGGGCGCTGTCCACCAACATCGACTCCACCGAGCCGGTCCCCGAGAGCATTATGGCGATCGCTCTGGTGCGGGGGAAGTTGGCGAAAATTATCATCATTATCACGGTGATCGGCACGCAGAGGAACATGCCTACGACTCCCCACAGCTTGCCCCAGAGCGCCAGCGAGAAGAGGACCACAAGGGAGCTGACGTTTAGCTTGCCGCCCATCATCTTCGGCTCCAGGAAGTTGCCGATGAGCAGCTGCACACCGCCCAGCAGTGTCGCCACCGCCACGAAGGGGCCAAAAGTGGGGAACTGTATGAGCGCGAGCAGGGAGGGGAAGATAACACCGAGCAGCGAGCCGATGGTCGGGATGTAGTTCAAGAGGAAGATGACGAAGGCCCAGAAGGAGGCGTAGTCAACACCCACCGCGAGGAGGATCAGGTAGCTCGCCACCCCTGTCATAACGCTCATGAGCGTCTTGATCCATACGTAATCCATGATGCGCAGCTGGATTTTGCCGATCAGCCCGCGCACCTCTTCCTGTCGTTTGGTGTTGGGGAAGAGCGAGGCGAGCTTGCGGTCGAAGATGTGCTGCTCCAGCAGCAGGAAGACCACGTAGATTGAAATGATGCCGATGTTGCCCGCGATGGTGGTGACCAGCCCGGCCACGCCGCCAACGGCCCATTTCAGGTCGATGGTTTCAAGAAACTGCTTTATGCTGGGGGTCTTTTCAAGGCCGAGGGCCAGCGCTGCGCGGTCGGCCAGCCTCAGTATGTTCTCCTGATAACGGGGCACGGCCTCGCTCACGCCGTAGATGGACTCGGCTATGAAGTCGAAGGTCATGGCGAGTAGCGCTACCATTATCACCATCGAGACGGCGAGCCACAGGCCATGTCCCACCTTGTCGCCGCCCGGGATATATTTCTCCAGGGCACGCGACAGGGCGTTGAGCATGTACCAGATCATCACCGCCACCGCCACAGGCATCAGCAGATCCTTGCCGGCAACCACGATATAGAGCGACGCGATGGTAATGGCGAACCACGCTGCTGTGTCAACCGCTCTCGTCTGGGTCATCGCCACCTCGTGGGAAAACGTTTCATGCTACAGTAACCTGCTACAAAGCGGGCAGTAGCCTGCTGCAAAGTGAGCAGTAGCCTATAGGCGGTGTATTCTTACAGGTTTCTCGTCAGCTGACAAATAACCCTTTGCCGACCGGAAATAAAAAAGCGACCCGGTTTCAATTCCGGGCCGCCCACTTTGCAGCTATTTGAACAGGGCAATAATCGTTAGGAGGCTGTCCGAAAAACTTTCCCGAAGCGGGGAACAACGCTAAACCGGAGATTTTAGCCGATGTCAGGCAAACCTCCAACTAAGCCGACGATAAACCGGAAGCCCCGAAGATCATTCGAGGAGTAGGAAGGGAAGAAAAATGACCGCAGGCATACCGATAAGTATTTCGAGGATCATTTTTCGCCCCTGACAACCTCAATAGGAGGATATCCGGGGTTTTTCAACAAACTCTTAGGGAATGAAGTTCGCCGAGATCTCTATATCGGCCTCAGCTCTCAATCTTTCCGTTTCCCTGGTTATGGCTTCTTCCTGTTTTTGGGGAATTAGCGTGGCGCGGATGGCGTCGCGTTCAAGGTCCAGCTCGGCCATATCCGGCAGGCTCAGCTCGCTGATCGAGAGGACGGCAAATTTGGAGCCGATCTCAAAGGAGGTGGGTAGTACGCTCCCCACATCGGGCTTGTCAAAGAGGGCTGTCTTTGCCTGCTCGGAAAAGCCCAGGGGAGGAATGTTGCCGCCACCCTGGGTGAAGGTGTCGCTCTCTTTGGCGTGCGCGCCACTGTCGGCAAGTGCCTGGTTCCAGCCCTTTTCGGCTGACTCCTTCGCCAATTTGTCTGCGGCCTCCCTGGCCAGTCTTTTACCCTCTACGATTCTTAGCCGCGCCTCCACCTGGGCGCGTATCTGCTCCATGGGGGGGATCGACGAGGCCTGGTAATCGGCGATGGCGACAAGGTAGGTGCCTTCGCTGGTCTCAATGAGTTCGCCTGCCGAGTCGGCGGGCAGCTCAAACATTGCGGTGGTGAACTTGTCGAGCTTGGGTATGGAGGAGTCGCTCTGTCCCGGCTCCACTGTTGCGGTCGTCTCGACTTTGAGGCCTTCGGGGAGCGCGTCCCAGGAGGTTTTGCCATCTTCCAGGTCCATCAGCAGGTTGTCGGCTGCGGCGTAGGCCAACTCGCGGGCCTTCTCTTTCTTGATCTCCCCGGTCAGCGCATCGCGCACTGCGTCAAGGGGTTTTTGGCGTGCAGGTTTGTGTTCTTCAACCTTGATGAGGTGGTAGCCGAAGCTGGTACGCACCGGGTCGCTTAGCTCGCCTGCCTGGAGGGTGAAGGCCACCTTTTCAAATTCCGGCACCATCGCGCCGCGCTGGAATGTGCCAAGGTCGCCGCCCGCTGCGCGGGTGCCGTCATCTTCGCTGACTTTTTTGGCGGTTTTGGCGAAGTCCGCGCCGCCTTCAATTTTTTCCTTGAGGGCCAGCGCCTTCTCCTCGGCCTTGATCCACATGTCGGCCTCGGCGGAGCTGTCCACCTTTACGAGGATGTGTCTCGCCTTCACCGTTTCGGGCTCGTAGTAGCTGTATGCGCGCACACGGTAAGCGTCCAGCAAGCTCTCTTCATTCACCTCGACCTCTCCGGTGTAGTCGGTGGTGGCGAAGACCAGGTAGCGGGCGGCCCGTTTTTCGGCGGTGCGGAAGACTTCGCCCTCGGCAGCGTGGAAGTCGCGCAGCCGCTCATCGGTGGTTTCGGCCAGGGCGGAAAAATCGTCGGGGTTGAAGGTAGCGTAGGCCACCTTCATGGAGGTGTTGCGTATCAGATACTCTTCGGAGATGTCCGCTTCGGTTACGATGGCGGTGGACTGGATCGCCTGCTGGAGCTTGTTGGTTATCAGCTCCTGGCGTTTCTGGTCGCGGTAGTCGCCGACTTTGACGTTGTTGGAGAAGAGCACGGCTACGAAGCGGTCCTTGGAGTACCGACCATCCTCGAAGAAAACTTCCTGGGCGCGGATCGCGTCGTCCAGTTCCTTCTCGCTCACCTCAATGTCCCTGTTCTCGGCTTCCTGGAGCAGCAGCACCCTGTCGATCACGAGGTCCAGCGCTCTTTTCCTGAGGCCAAGCTGCGACGCCAGCGCATCGGTTATCGGCTGGCTGGTGATCTGTTCATAGAAACGGACCAGCCCGTCGTAGGACTTGTTGTATTCGCCTCTGGAGATACTGTCGCCATTTACGGACGCCATGTTGTTGGGGGCCTGCCCGCCGCCGCCGCCGCCAAAGAAGAAGATGAACACCACTATTATTAGCCCGAGGAGTATCTTCAGGATGGGGTGGGAGACGTTTTTTCTGATTTCGTTGAGCATTTTTATTTTTCCCTGCCGTTGGTGGGGATTGAATTATATTTACCAGGAGCTTCGCCGAAAAGTCCCGGATATCCTCCGATTGACGTTGTCAGGGGCGAAAAATGATCCTCGAAATACCTATCAGTATGCCTGCGGTCATTTTTCTTCCCTTCCTAGCCCTCAAATGATCTTCGGGGCTTCCAGTTTATCGTCGGCTCAGTTGGAGGTTTGCCCGGCATCGGCTAAAATCTTAGATTTAGCGGTATTCCCCGCTTCGGGAGAGTTTTCGGAGAGCCTCCTAGTGGGTGCAATAAGATACGCTACGCGACGCCCAAAATCAATAAAAAGGGTGGGCGGGCGCTGGATACTTCTATATGGTGTATTATGCTATATATGGTATGACTTACCATGACAACCATACAAGCCAATGTGTTCCGGCGTGTATTTGCGGGAACAAGGAGAGCCTGATGAACCGGCATACGACCTTAATAATAGCAGCCGCCGTATTTTTTTTCACCGCAAACATAGCCACTGCCGCCAACTCCGGTGGTATGGCGGCTCCGCTTGACGTGGGGGCGGCGGCGCTCTCCGTCGCCCTCAAATACAGTGAGCAGGAAGTGGAGAATGATTCAACTGAAGACCTCGCCAAGACTCGCGGGATCATGTTCAAGGGGATCTTCGGCGTAGGCAACAACATCGACTTTTATGCGATGCTGGGGTTGACCGACCTTCGCTACAGGGTTCGCAACTTCAAGGGGAGCCTGGGGGAGACCGTTGGCCTTGGCGTGCGCTACTCTCCGGTGAGGGTGGCGGATGGCTCGGATATCGTCATCGACTTCCAGAGCGAGTACATGGCGAGCGAGGATCGCACCGAGAAGGTCACGCGTCTGTCCTACCATGTCGCCGCCTATATGGTCAGCGAGCTTGGCTCTGCGGGTTCAGCCGGGTATTTCTATCCCTACGCCGGGGTGAGGCTCTCCTACGCCGATTACGACAACGACGCTTTTGAGGATTATGACAACGAGTATGTGTTCGGGGTCATCGGCGGGGCCGATTACTTTGTCAACCCCAACGTTTTCTTCACGATGGAGTTCAATCTCTTCGATGAGGAGACGGTGACCCTGGGGGCCGGGTACAGGTTCTAAGAGCCTGTTGAAAAACCCCGGATATCCTCCGATTGACGTTGTCAGGGGCGAAAAATGATCCTCGAAATACCTATCAGTATGCCTGCGGTCATTTTTCTTCCCTTCCTAGCCCTCGAATGATCTTCGGGGTTTCCGGTTTATCGTCGGCTTAGTTAGGGGTTTGCCCGGCATCGGCTAAAATCTCTAGTTCAGCGTTATTCCAGCTTCGGGAGAGTTTTCCAACAGCCTCCTGACGCCTTTTTTTGTCCAGGGGGTGTTTTACTCCAGCCCAAAGAGCTTGCGTGCGATTTGGGGGTTGGAGCCGAAATGAAGATGGATGTAACCCCCGATAGCCGAGCCGGAGGTGTAGCCGGGAGCGTCAAGCTCCTCACCCCTGGCGTTGTAGGCGTTCCAGGCGCTGGTGAACTCCCCAGGCATCTGTTCAATGTTGCTGTAATGGAACTCGTGACCCCTGGCGGACATACCCGCCAGCGCCCCATCCGCAACCCCCTCCACCCTTCTGTAGCCAAGGCGCACCAGCTTGTCGCGCATCTTGACCCTCGCCGGGAATATTCCCGCCATGGCGTAGGTTTTCCCTTCCGGTGTCTCCAGTGAGTCGCAAAGGACCATGAAGCCGCCGCACTCGGCGTAGATGGGCGCGCCACGGGCGTGCAACTCGCGAATCCCCTCAAGAAATGTCGTGTTGGCCGAGATCGCCCCGGCGTTCAGCTCGGGATAGCCGCCGCCAAGGTAGAGTCCGTCCACCCCTTCGGGGATGGCGTCTCCCTCGGTGGGCTTGAAAAAGACTGTCTCCGCGCCGTTTCGACGCAGGATGTCCAGGTTCTCCTCATAGTAGAAGCAGAACGCCCGGTCCTGCGGTATCGCAATTCTGGCCCTGGGCGAGGGCAGGGCTTCCAATACCGGCCTGGTGTGGCCCGCGTCGCTGGTCAGCCGAAGTAGGAGGTCCAGGTCCAGCGATTCCTCGGCAAAGGCGGCCAGCTTGGCTTGCCACCGGGGATCGAGGTCGGCGTCGTCAGGGGTGACCAGCCCAAGGTGACGCTCGGCCATCGCGATCTCGGGGGAGCGGCCAAACGCGCCGATCACGCGGGGCAGTCCCGCGTCCAGAGCGGCTTCGTCCAGTATGCGTCGGTGGGTGGGGCTGCCGACCCTGTTCCAGATCAGCGCCGCGAAGAGCAGCTCCGGGTCGAAGTTGACATAGCCGGACACCAGCGCCGCCGCGCTCCTGGCCATGGAGCGTGAATCGGTCACGAAGACCACGGGGAGGCCTAGCTGCGAGGCCAACTGCGCGGTGGAGCCCTCGGGGCTTTTCCCGTCAATACCATCAAAGAGCCCCATCACCCCTTCCACTACACACACGTCGGCGTCCACCGAGTGTTTTTGGAAGATGTGGTGGTTTACCTTTTCGCCGAGCATCCAGGTGTCGAGGTTGTGGGAGGTGCGGCCCGTGATTATCGAATGGTGGGCGGGGTCTATGTAATCGGGTCCGGCCTTGAAGGACTGGACTTTTAGCCCCCGCGCTTTCAGGGCGGCGAGGATCGAGAGGGTAACGGTCGTCTTGCCCGCGCCCGAATGGGGGGCGGCTATAATGAAACAGCTCTTCATTGCCGCTACCTTATCTCGAAGGGGGAGGGGAGATTGGCGGTTTCAGGGTTTTCGATCTCCCTGATCTCGGTCACCTGGGCCAGCGGCGGACCCTCTTTGCACCATGCCAGCATCTTTTCTATTTCCCCCGCGCTTCCCTCGAAGACCGCCTCGACGCTGTCGTCGGAGAGGTTGCGAACCCACCCCGAGAGTCCGAGGCCGCTAGCGGCCTCCATCGTGGATTGGCGAAACCAGACACCCTGGACTCTGCCGCTTATTATCACATGAACTCTTTTCATACTTCGCCTCCCACGAGTATGCGGGGGATTCTGATGGTGGGCTGGGCGTCGGAGACCGGCGCACCTTGACCATCCTTGCCGCAGGTGCCCACCCCGAAGCCCTGGTCGCTGCCCACCCGGTCGATTGTGCTGAGCACCTCCGGGCCGTTGCCGGCCATTGTAAGCCCTCTGAGCGGTTCGCACACAACGCCATTTTCGATCAGGTAGCCCTCGGCGACCTCGAAGACGAACTCGCCGGTGAGCGTGTTGACCTCCCCGCCGCCCATCCTCGTGACGTAGAGGCCGCTGTGCGTGTCCTTTATTATAGCAGCAGGATCGTCGCTTCCGGGCATTATCATCGTGTTCGACATGCGCGGCAGGGGTGGGGAGAGGTAGCTCTCGCGCCTGCCGTTCCCGGTGGACTCGCCACCCTCATCTGCCGCCGTCTGCCTTGAGTGGAGCCAGCCGGTGAGGATGCCCTTGTCAATCAGCACGGTGGGGGAGCTCTTGACACCCTCGTCGTCAAAGGCGTAGGAGCCGCGCTTGCCGGGCAGGGAGGGGTCGTCGATGACGGTAATGGTCTCGGCTGCGACAGGTGCGCCGATCATCTCTTTGTATATCGACTGCCCCTGGGCCACGAGGTCGGCCTCAAGGCCGTGGCCCACCGCTTCGTGCACCATGGTGCCCCCCGCCTCGGCGGCGAGGACTACCGGCATCACTCCTCCTCTTGCACGCCTTGCCGTGAGAAGGCTGGCTGCTCTCAGCGCCGCCCGCCGTGCCAGCTCGACCACCGGTTCGACCTCGAAAAGCTCAAGGCCCAATGAACCCCCAGCCGATTCGTAGCCGGTCTGCACGTTGTCGCCATCGGCGGCCACGGCGAGTACAGAGATGAAGAGGGCGGATTGCAGCTGTTCGAGCACCATGCCGCTCTCGGTGGCGAGTCCCACCAGCCGAAGCTGGTCGTGGTAGTTGACGGTCACCTGGACTATCGACGGGTGGGCTTTTCGCGCCGCCTCTTCGGCCAGTCGGCACAGCGCCACCTTGGCGGGCAGGTCGAGCGAATCCACGGGTTTAGCCGCGCCATGCCCTATTTTCACCAGCTCATTGAAAAGGACCGGGCCGCCTGGCGCACCGGCATTTTTCATCTGCGACGCCAGTCGCGCTATGTCAGCCGGTGACGGGCAGGTGAGGTTGGCAAAACGTGTAAGCTCTCCCCCGTGGACCCGAAGGGATATGCCATCGGTCATCGATTCGGCTGCGGTCTCGACCCGTCCATCCTCTATCAGGACCGAGGTGTGTTTTGACTGCTCGTCAAAAAAGTCGGCCAACCCCGCAGGCCCAGGCGACAGGAGGGCCACCGCAGCCATACCGGCTTCAAGCCGCTTCACGGTGCGCCCTCGCCCCATTCCAGTATCTCAAGCTCGATCTCCTCTGCCATGCCCGCCAGCACCTGCTCCATCTCTTCTCGCTGTCTGCGTTCCAATATGATGCGCACATGCCCCTGGTTGCCGGGCAGGGTTGTGGGAATGCCCAGCCCCTCGTATGCCTCGATGTTGTACCTGATGTAGAAGATATCGCTGCGCGCCATGCGGCACAGCACCCATATCTCATCGGGCGGCGGCGGTGTGGTCGGGGTTGTCGTCATACGTTCTCTTTTCTATTGGCTGTCGGCTTGTTGAAAACCCCCGGATATCCTCCGATTGACGTTGTCAGGGGGCGAAAAACGATCCTCGAAATACCTATTCAGTATGCCTGCGGTCGTTTTTCTTTCCTTCCTAGCCCTCGAATGATCTTCGGGGCTTCCGGTTTATCGTCGGCTTAGGTAGAAGTCCGCCCGGCATCGGCTGGAATCTTCAGTTTAGCGCTATTCCCCGCTTTGGGAGAGTTTTTCGTCAGAGCCTCCTGTTGGGTGATACTGCCAGCCGTTACTGTCAGATGGATATCCGGGGTATACCATCGCTGGTGTCGCACGCTCAAGTAGGCAGCCGTTTTCAGTTGCAGTTGTCAGGTCGATGGAGCTGTGCAAGCTGTAAAAACTATAAATCACTTTTCAGATCGCTGACAAACACTGCCTTTTCTCCGATTTACTTTGTCAGGCTAAAAAATGATCCTCGAAATACGCTGAGTATTCCTCCGGTCATTTTTTATATCCTTCCTCGTCCTCGAATAAAATTCAGTGCTTGTCAACGATCAGTCAGGCTGGGTAAGTAGATAGGCAGACAGCTACGAGTAGCAGATTTTCCAGCCAGTTTCCTATTGTCTACCTTTGTCAACAGCCTGATTACTTTGTAGATGAACCCCCAACTTAAATAGGCCTCAGGCTATTCCTGTCTTGACTAAAAGTACGTACATGGTATTTTATTACGGTTTAGATGGTAGTGTTCTTCAAGTTAAACTCGGCTTACGGATAATTACAGATTTAAAATGAATAAATATCTGGTAGCCTCTTTCGCTTTTTTTGTCTTCGTCGGATGTGTCCCGCAGCAGGGGCAGGTGCGCGACGATAGCGACACACGGCTGGCGCTGATGGCTGCCGAGCAGAAAAGGCTTGAGATGCGCATGGACGAGCTGGCCCAGGGCCTCCTCGACATGAAGAGCCGGTTTGACAGGGTTGAGGCCGCGCAGGCGAGCCTTACCGCCCAAGCCGCCCAGAGGAAAAGCCGCCCTCCCAAGCTGGAGGTGGTGAAGATAGAGCCGGCCAAGCCGGTTGAAGAGGCTGCGCCTGTTGAGGAAAAGGTGAAGCCGACCGGGGTCAGGAGTAAGGCGGCAGCTCCCGCGACGCCGGTTGAGAAGTCCTCCGCCCCCGTGATCGCACCACCCAAGGCGCGCACAAACGACGGTGAGGCGGTCAAGGCTTATAGCGGTGCGTTCAACGCCTATCGCAAGGGAAGCTATGCGAAGGCGATTCTGGATTTTGAGGACTTCGTCGGGAAGTATCCTGAACATCAGTACGCGGACAGCGCGCAGTTCTGGATCGGGGAGTCCTATTTTTCGCAAGGGGAGTTTGCTCAGGCCATAGTTGAGTTCAACAAGGTGGTTGAGCGGTATCCCCGAAAGCAGCGTGCGGCGGATGCGTATTTCATGATCGGGAAGAGCTATGAAGGGCTCAAGCAACCTGATCGCGCCCGCTCTTTTTACGGAAGGCTCGTGGAGCTCTATCCTTCGAGCGAAGCCGCCTTCAAAGCCAAGAAGCTTATGGCGACCCCAAAAAAGTGAGGAGGACGTCGTGAAGAAGACCGTGATATTCGCCCTGTGTTTGACCCTTATGGTCCCGCTGTCAGCGGTGGCCGCCAACTTGCTGGTGACAGGCGATACCCCTATTGGCCCGCAGTCAGTGGTGGCCGCCGATGATAGTCAGGTGGTAGATAGTCAGGTGGTAAGGACCGGCGATACCCTTGCGACGCCCTCCGGTGATGGACACCCGGTGGTGACCGGCGATACCCTTTGGGACCTCTCGGATGAGTTCAGGCAGAATCCTTTTACCTGGCCCAAGCTGTGGTCGGAGAATCCCCATATCTACAACCCCCATTGGATTTTCCCCGGCGACATCGTCTATCTCTATGGCAAGCCTGCCCCCAAGCAGGAGGTGCGCGAGATACGGTTGGTGGTGGAGAGGTTGACGCCGCCCGAGCCGGAAGTGGTTGACAGTGGCGAGATGGATGCAGACGCAGGGGAGGAATTCGCCTATCAAGACTACGAGTTTGCCCCCGCCGGTCCGACGTTTGTCTATGGCAAGGCCCAGGACTATATCTCTGAAAAGAAGGTTGCACGCAAGGCGACCATCGACAATAAAGCCCTTACCAAAATGATGTATGCCGAGGATGAAGAGGTCGAGTTCGCTGTGGAGAACAACTCTTCCATCGCCGTTGGCGACGACGTTGCCATCTTCGATGATTCGCGCTTTATTACCCACCCCAACACCGGCGCGCCCCAGGGCTATCAGGTCCGCGTGGTGGGCTATGGCAAGGTGCTCGCAGTGGAAGAAGGGCACGGTCGTCTGCAGATTCTCAACTCCTTTGACACCATCAAGGATGGTTACGGGGTGGTCGCCAAAACCGACCCGGTCATGGAAGTAACCATCTCCAGCGCCCCCGAGGGTCTCAGCGGTACGGTGTTGGCTGGTAAAGAGCAGCTCCAAATCTTTGCCGATACCGACATCGTCTTTCTGGACAAGGGCGAAACCGATGGCCTCAAGCCGGGCGCGAAGCTCGATATCCCTATCAAGCCCCGACATGGTGCAGCCCAGGGAATGGTCGTTGATCTGGCTAGCCCGATGGCGGTGATTGTTGTTGTCTCCACCAGGGCCAATACCTCCACGGCGGTGGTGTTGGCCAGTCGTATGACGGTCGAGGCGGGACAACCCTTCGTGGCGTCTGCCGTTTCCCCTTGACAGGGTAGACACCCCACCCCTATATTCTGCGTTTTCCGCGCGGCCGAGGTGCGTCTGCGCTCCGGTGCGCCTTCTGTCCTACGGTTGGTGAAACCGATGGTGGATGAGTATGTTCGACAGCCTTTCGGATAAACTGGCCGATGTCTTCAAGTCCCTTACCGGTAAGGGGAAGTTGAATGAAAAAGACATAGAGGCGGCACTAAAACAAGTACGGATGGCGCTACTAGAGGCCGACGTAAATTTCCGTGTGGTCAAGCAGTTCGTTGCGGACGTTCGGGTTCGCGCCATGGGCCAGGAGGTCGCCCGCAGTCTGACCCCCGACCAGACGGTCGTGAAAATAGTTCGCGAAGAGCTGGTCCGGGTGATGGGTGAGACCTGTGAAGAGCTGGACCTTCGGGCCGCGCCCCCGGTGCCCATTCTCCTGGTTGGGTTGCAGGGCTCGGGTAAGACCACTACGGCGGGCAAGCTGGCGCTGTACCTCAAAAAGAAGCTTCGCCGCAGCCCATATCTGGTTCCAGCCGACGTGTATCGTCCGGCGGCGGTGGAGCAGCTTAAAAAGATTGCGACCGACCTGGATATCCCGGTGTTTGACACCGATGTGAACGACGACCCCGTCGAAGTTTGCAAAAAGGCCGGGGAAGCAGCCCGTATCGGCGGCTATGACACGATAATCATAGACACCGCCGGACGGCTGCATATAGACGAAGAGTTGATGGGCGAGCTTGGCCGCATCAAAGAGGCGCTGGATCCCAATGAGATCCTGCTCGTCGCCGATGCGATGACCGGCCAGGACGCGGTGAACGTCGCCGGCGAGTTTGACCGGGCGCTTGGCCTGACCGGTGTTGTGCTCTCCAAGATGGATGGCGACGCACGCGGCGGGGCGGCGCTCTCGGTGCGCGCCGTTACCGGTAAGCCGATCAAGTTTGTCGGTATGGGTGAAAAGTCCGATGCGCTCGAAGTGTTCGCGCCCGACAGGGTGGCCTCGCGCATCCTTGGCATGGGGGACGTTTTATCCCTGATTGAACGCGCCGAGGGGGCGATCGACGCCGAAGACGCCCTGAAGCTTGAGAAGAAGCTGAAGAAGAACAGCTTCACCCTTGATGATTTCAAGGACCAGCTCGCGATGCTGCAGAAGATGGGCGGTATCGAGCAGTTGATGTCAATGATGCCCGGCGCCAAGGGCATGAAGGTGGATGAAAAAGATATGGTGAGGGTGGTGGCGATAATCGACTCCATGACTCCCAAGGAGAGAAGGCGCCCCGACGTGATAAACGCCGGACGCAAAAGGCGCATAGCCCGAGGCAGCGGCACCAGGGTTGAGGACGTGAACCGCTTGCTCAAACGGTTCAAGGAAGCCCAGCGGATGATGAAAAAGATGGGCAAGATGTCCAAGATGACCGCGAAGATGGGCAAATTGATGGGCAAAGGAATGGGAAAGATGCCCTTCCCCATGTAAGGGAGAGGGGTTAACTTTTAGCAGTATATAAATAAACAGTATATAAATAAAGTACACCACAGGCGCCTCTGTCAACTTCAAATGAGCATGCGCCGCCAATAAGGAGAACAGGAAAAAATGGCAGTCAAGATCAGATTGACCCGTCACGGCGCCAAGAAACGGCCCTTCTACCGCATAGTGGCGGCTGATAGCCAGGCCCCCCGCGATGGTCGCTTCATTGAGGTGCTCGGCACCTACGACCCCCTTACCGACCCTGTGACCGTAACGGTCAAGAGTGACAGGATATTGGAATGGATCGGCAAGGGCGCACAGCCCTCCGACACCGTACGCAGTCTGCTGAAAAAAGCCGGTGTCTTCAGTAAAGAAGCGGCCGAGTAGGCCCAAGATAAACGTCCTCGGCCCCGACGGTGAGCGTCTGGTGGCGATAGGGCGTATAGGCCGTCCGCACGGTGTGCGCGGCGAGCTGCGTTTGGACCCGATGGGCGGACTCCCCGCTGGACTTGGGGGGTACAAAAGCCTCTATATTGCGGATTCAGGCGATCCTGAGCCTCTGGAGCTGGAGGCCTGGAGGCCCAACGGCGATCTCCTTTTGATCACCGTCAAGGGCTACAAGGGAAGGGATGAAGCCGCAGCCCTGACGGGGAAGACGATTTACGCCCCGCGAGCCGATCTTCCACCGCTTGAAGCCGACGAGTATTACCACTGCGATGTGATCGGTTCCGTGGTGGTTGACAGCGAGGGCAAAGAGCTTGGCAAGGTGGTGGATATAAAGAACTGGGGCGATTACGATATGCTCGTCATCGCTTCGGGCAGGAAGAGTTGGATGCTTCCGGTCCTGGACCCCTTCGTGGGGACGATGGATATCGAGGGTGCGCGGATAACGGTCAATGTCCCCGAGGGGCTTGGCCCTTGAAGTTCACGATAATTACACTGTTCCCCGATTTTTTCTCCGGGGCGCTGCAAGCGGGACTTCTCGGCAAGGCGATAGCTGCCGGGTTGATCGAAGTTGAGTTGGTCGACCTTAGAAAATATGGCGAAGGCAAACATCTTCACACGGACGATGCGCCCTACGGGGGTGGCTCGGGGATGGTGATGAAGGCCCAGCCGGTCGTTAGCGCCATAGAAGAGGTGAAGAGGGCCGACCCCGACGCCAGGGTGGTGCTGCTCACGCCCCAGGGCGAGGTGTTTTCACAAGGGGTTGCCCGCAGATGGTCTTTGGAAAGGTCGATGGTTTTTGTTTGTGGCCGCTATGAAGGGTTCGACGAGCGTATCCGCGCCTGGGTCGATGAAGAGGCCTCGCTTGGGGATTTCGTCCTCATGGGTGGAGAGGCTGCGGCGCTGACGATGGTGGATGCGACGGCGAGGCTTGTTTCCGGTGTGCTTGGCGATCCCGCCTCAACGGTGGAGGAGAGCCACTCGAACGGGCTCCTCGAATATCCGCACTATACCCGGCCAAGGGTGTTTCGCGGCATGGAGGTCCCCGAAGTCCTTTTGAGCGGCAACCACGCCGAGATCAAGCGGTGGCGTGAAGAGATGTCGCTGGCGAGGACCGAGGAGCGCAGGCCCGACCTGCTGGGTCGCGGAGGGGCTAAAACCTCCAGCGACGAGAGGGGCGACAAGGAGTGAGGCACAGATCTTACCTGCTGCTTGCCCACTACCCGGTGGTGGACAGGGTGGGCGCTACCATAACCAGCGCGATGACGGCGCTGGACCTGCATGACCTGTCACGGCTGGCGCGCACCTACGGGCTGGGAGGCTTTTTTGCCCAGACCAACCTGCCCCAGCAGTCGGCGTTGATGCAGAGGCTTTTGCGCCACTGGATCGGGGGCGCCGGCGGGGAGCTGAACCCCAGCCGCAAGGTCGCCCTTGAGGGGCTCTCCATGGTGGAGTCTATTGACGAGGCGGCCGGCAAGGTTGAAGCAGAGTGGGGAGAAAAGCCTCTGTTAATAGCGACCAGCGCACGTGATGATGGCGAACGAATGGGGTTCGGCGAGGTCGGGAAGCTGTTGGCCGAGACGACGAGGCCCGCGATAATTATATTTGGTACCGCTTCCGGGTTGGCCCCGGCGGCGCTTGAAAGTTGTGACGTGGTGGTGGAGCCCATCGGCACGCCATCGGATTATAATCATCTGTCGGTCAGGAGTGCGGCGTCCATTACGGTGGACCGGCTCTTTGGCTGACCGGAAATTTGGTTTTGAATATTGTCCGGATAGCTCCGGCACATGAGCCTGATGCTCCCAGCGATGAGGGGAGCCGCTCCGGCAAGGAAAGGGAATGAGATAAGATGGATTTCATTAAACAAATTGAACGCTCCCAGATGCGCATGGACGCGCCCACGCTACGGGCCGGTGACAAGGTGAAGGTCCACTACCGCATCCGTGAAGGGGAAAAAGTCCGTATCCAGATCTTCGAGGGCGTGGTGATCGGCCAGAAACGTGGCGGTCTTCGTTCTGCGGTTACGGTGCGCAAGGTGAGCTTCGGCATTGGGGTGGAGCGTATCTTCCCCGTGCACAGCCCGCTGATTGAAAAGATAGAGATTTTGAGCCACAGCCGTGTGCGTCGCGCCAAGCTCTACTATCTGAGAGCACTTCGCGGCAAGGCTGCCAGACTGCGCGAGCTCAGAAAGAACTAGTTTTGAGCGACCCAGGTCCGCTCCACCGCTTCGATATTGGACTGAGAGACGAGGGGTACATCCTCGTTTGCGGGGTCGACGAGGCGGGCCGCGGACCACTGGCCGGGCCGGTTGTGGCGGCTGCGGTGGTGCTCGACGCCGCCGATCCGATTGAGGGGTTGGACGACTCCAAAAAGCTCACCTTCAAGCGCAGGGGAGAGCTGCTCGAATCGATAAGGGCCCGGGCGCTCCATATCGGAGTGGGCCTTGTCGAGGCAGCCAAGATCGACAAAATCAATATATTAAGGGCAACGATGCTTGCCATGGAACGGGCGGTCGCCGATATCGGTGCATCGCCCGATCTCGTTCTGGTGGACGGCAACACTAGAATCGACATTGAGCATGCGCACCGCACCATCGTGGGCGGCGACGGCAAGTCGGCGTCTATTGCAGCGGCCTCCATCGTCGCCAAGCAGCATCGCGACGAGCTGATGATCGAGGCTGGCGCACGCTATCCCGGTTATGGTTTTCCCGAGCACATGGGTTACGGCACTGCGGCGCACCTTGAGGCGTTAAGGAAGCTGGGACCCTCTCCAATACATCGCAAGACCTTCAGGGGGGTGAAGGAATTGCTGCCGGGGGCGCCCAGGCCCCAACCTCTCCCCCTCACGTGAGTTGGCGGATGACAAAGGCGACCACCAGTAAAACGGGCCGCGCGGGCGAGCGGTTGGCCGTGGCCCATCTCAAGAAAAACGGCTACAAGATAATCGAGACCAACTACCGGTGTCGGGGGGGCGAGATCGACATCATCGCCCGCCACCGGTCCACCCTCGTCTTCATCGAGGTCAAGGCCCGCTCCTCAGACCTGTTCGGCTCCCCCTTTGAGGCGGTAAATGCCGCCAAGCAGGTGAGAATCATCAACGCCGCCAAGGCCTATCTGGCCGAAAGGAATGCAGGTGGCGTGGCGGTTAGATTCGATGTCGTGGGGGTGTTCCTGGATCGCGAGCCACCCCTCGTGGAAATAATCGCCGACGCCTTCCAGTCCAACCCTTGAACCCTTTGGTTTCAGAAGTCTTTTTGTGGTAAAATCAGTCGGATTTTATTGAGACGGTTTTTGCCTTTTCTAACGCTTTTCAATTTGGAAAAACGATGCAAACTATTCCCACCCAGAAGATACCGATTTCCATTGAAGACGAGATGAAACGCTCCTATCTGGACTACGCCATGAGCGTCATCGTGGGTCGTGCTTTGCCTGATGTGCGTGACGGTCTCAAG
>JAUVAU010000099.1 GCA_030591565.1 Deltaproteobacteria bacterium
AAGAAGCCCTCATGCAGGCGGCGAGGGCGATGGCGGTTGAGGCCGGTCCCCGTGCTGGTGGTGATATGGACGGCTTTCTTGTCCAGCCGATGGTCGAGGGGGAGCGTGAGTTTGTGGCTGGTATTTTCCGCGACCGGATTTTCGGGCCGGTGGTCCTCTTCGGCCTTGGCGGGGTTCTCACCGAGGCGCTGGACACTGTGGTAATGCGGGTCGCTCCCCTGGAGAGAAGCGACGCGGCCGAGATGCTGGGCGAGTTCGCGGCTCCAAAACTCCTTGGTCCCTTCAGGGGTGAAGCGGCGGTGGATCGGGAAGGGTTGATAACGATCCTGCTGGGCCTCTCCCGACTTGGGGTGGAGCGCCCGGATATAAGTGAAGTCGACTTGAATCCGATCAAGGTGACGCGGGATGGTTCGCTCCTCGCCGTGGACGCCCTGGTGGTCCTCGATGAACCGACCGGGGTCGAAGAAAAGCGCGGCAAGGTCGAGCCCAGGGAGCTGGGGAATATCTTTTACCCCAAGGCGGTGGCCTTTGTCGGCGCATCCCACACTTTTGGAAAGTGGGGGAATACGCTTCCCTCAAACCTGCTGGCGGGGGGCTATAAGGGTGCGGTCTATTATGTAAATCCCAGGGGGGGTGAGCTTTGGGGGCAGCCGGTTTACAAGTCGGTAGGTGAAATCCCTGGAGAGGTGGAGCTGGCGGTCGTCACGGTCCCGGCTTCAAAGGTCGTGGAGCTGGTCGACCAGTGCGCAGCCAAGGGCATCCGCTACATGCTGGTGATAACGTCCGGGTTTTCAGAGGTGGGCGAGGTGGGTGCGGCCCTTGAGCGCGAGCTGGTGGAGAAGGCCAGACGTGGTGGTGTGCTGATCTTCGGTCCCAACACGATGGGCATACAAAACCCCCACGCCAACCTCTATCTCACCGGCGTCCATGTCAGGCCCTCGCCGGGGTCGACGACGCTTGTGTCGCAATCGGGCAACATGGGGGTGCAGCTGCTCACCTTCGCCCAGCGCCAGGGGCTCGGTATCCGCGCCTTTGGAGGCAGCGGCAACGAGGCGATGGTCTCCGTGGAGGATTTTCTTGACGGCTTCGAGGTGGACGAACTGACGCGCACTGTCCTCATCTATCTCGAAAGCGTGAAAGATGGACGCAGATTCATCGACTCGGCCAGGAGGGTGGGCAAGAAGAAGCCGGTCATAATATTGAAGGGTGGCCGCACCGAGGCGGGGAGCAGGGCGGCGGCCAGCCATACCGGGGCGCTGGCCTCGGACAGCAGGGTTTTCAATGCCGCTTGCAAGCAAGCCGGGGTCGTGCTGGTGAACCAGCCGGTGGAGATGCTGGACGCCTCGGCGGTGTTCAGCTCGCTCCCCCGCGCCGGGGGAAACAGGGTGGCGGTGATGACCTTCGGGGGAGGGTGGGGGGTCGTCACCAGCGACCTCTGCAATGAGTGCGGGCTGGAGCTGCCGCCCCTTGACCCCGGGGTGATAGAAGCGCTGGACAAGCAGTTACCCTCCTACTGGAGCCGCTCCAACCCGGTGGATATGGTCGGCGACCCCACCCCGGAGCTGCCCTTCAAGGTGCTGGAAGCGCTGGCCTCATGGGAGGGGTGCGACGCGGTGATTCACCTCGGGATATTGGGCTTCAAGCAGCTTGTCTACAGCTTGTCCAAGTCAACCAAAGAGCTGGACCCCGACGCCGACGTTGAATTCATCGACAATATGTGTGGTCTGGCCGAAGAGCGGGAGAAAAAATTCCTGGAGTACTCCGTGGCGTTAGCTACCCGCTTTAAAAAGCCGATACTCGGGGTGGGCCTTATTGGCGGTGGCGGCGGTAGCGACGAGCGCACCCTCCACGAGGTGGAGGGGTATGAGCACAAGGGGGTGATCTTCCCAAGCCCGGAGCGCGCCGTGCGGGCGCTGGCGCACATGGCTGATTACAGTAAGTTTGTTGCTTCCTGATGGTGTGGTCGGGGACCGGCTTCGTCTTTTTCCGTCTGAACTGCGTCGCGTGCTCGCTCACACCCTTCGGCATAGTGAACCTATAGCCTCGGTCGCTCGCTTGTGCGTCTCCTTGTCAGGGACGAAAAAATACATTGCCGTAAATACGTGTAATGTCCCAACTCCACCCTGCTAGAATCACTTTATATTGGAGGGAATACCCATGTTTTTATTTAAGACTTCAGGCGCGACCTTCGCTAGCGTCATCGCTAATCAGAAACATGCCTTCAAGAACAAGCCCATAAGTTGGAGGGCGGGTGAGATTATCCTAGTCAGCAAGAACAAAGGTGATCTCGGCCCTGGAGAAAAACAGATTTCGTATATCATGCGCATTTCTGACATAAAGCCTACCGACGATATAGAAGTTGAGACGTATTGGCCTGGAAATCCTGGGCGCTGGAATTACATAGTCCACTGCCAAGACACTGAGTCGGTTAAAAAACCATTCAACCTTGAAGAAGTGCTTGGGACTGGCGCAGATGTTTATAAGCCAGTCATGACCTATCGAAGGGTCAACCCAGAAGATGAAGTTGCACTTCTGAACATGCTGGGATTGGGCTATACAAACACACCGGACGAAATTGATGATCCGACAAGGTATAAAGAAGGAGCTTGCCGCCAGATTTCAGTCAATGCTTACGAACGTGACCCAACCGCTAGAAACAGGTGCATTGAACACCACGGGGTTGCCTGTAAAGCCTGTGGGTTTGATTTTGCCAAGAGCTATGGAGAACATGGCCAAGGCTATATCCATGTTCACCACATCGTACCGTTGGCTGAGGTTGGCGGCCAGTATGAAGTCGATCCTTATAAGGATCTTGTCCCGCTATGCGCAAATTGTCATGCTATGGTTCACCGCAGGCGACCAGCCCTTAAAATGGACGAGTTGAAGAGCATCATGCAAAGGACAATCAATGGATGAATTACGAGAAAAGATTAGGATGTTTGCTCGTGAGCGAGACTGGGAAAAGTTCCACACCCCAAAAAACTTAGCAATTGGCTTGTCGGTTGAAGCATCCGAACTGCTTGAAATCTTCACCTGGCTCTCGCCTGAAGAAAGTGCTACGTTGCCCCAAGCCACTCAGACACAGGTGGAAGAAGAGATAGGTGACATACTTATCTATCTTCTGAACTTCTGCGACAAACTGGGCATTGACCCTGTGGGGTGTGCCCATCGGAAACTTGAGATAAACGGTGCCAAGTACCCTGTCAATAAGGCATATGGGTCAGCCAAAAAGTATTCACTGTAGAGGCATCTGCAATAGGGGGTCGGGCCTTGATTTTTAGCGTTTTGGGTTTGACCTTCTTCCCCACCGAGCTGTGCAGTGAGTGGGTGAGGATTCTTTGAGGGTCATGCTGTCCGAGGCGAAGCCGAGTTCATGACCCTCCCTCACACGCGAGCGGTTCCCGAAGGGAAGCACACGTGCTCGAAGGGGCGCGTCTTTGTGGTACTTTCTTCGCGCAAAGAAAGTATCCTCGGGGTGCAGGGGGCGAGCAGCCCCCGCATACAATCAAACCGATCCAACACCTTCCCCCTTTGCGCTGCGAAAGTTCTCTGTTAACGGTAAATGGGCTTCGCGCAGAGAAAGTATCCTCGGGGTGCAGGGGACGAGCAGTCCCCGCATACAATAAACCCAATCCAAACAACACCGCCAAAACCCTCCAAAACAGAAAAGGCCTTCGCCAGAAGGCCCACCAAATCAAAAAAAAGGCCAAGCGGCCCAGAGCGTCCCCCTCACTTGCTCCGTGTCTTGATGATCTCCATGTAGGCGTTCGCCAGCTCTTCCAGCGGCGGGTCGCCTTCTCTTAGCAGCCCCTGGACGCCGATGCCCTGGGCCGCGCCCACAAAGGCGATTGCCGCTGCGCGGGGGTTGGAGATGTCGGGGTCGGAGTCAAGCTCAAGGGCCAGCGTGGTCACGAAGCCATCGTAGGCCTGGCGTATCTGGGCCAGTATGGGGTGGCCGCTGCCAGCGA
>JAUVAU010000081.1 GCA_030591565.1 Deltaproteobacteria bacterium
CAGAACTACGCTGGCGGCGGCGGCCCCCACCTCGCTCACGTGGAGATGATCGCCAGGGCGCTTGGTATCAGCGTGCCGGTCGATCCGGATACAACCGATCCCAAGCTGGTTTGCGGTCCCTGTCACGGCGACGAAGCGGGCACAGGGGTTGACCACCTGACCTCTGCACTTGGTTCCGGCACATGGACCGAGGCTGCCGCAAGACCTCACGTCAACATCGAGGTACGTACTGCGAGCTCTTGGGGCGCTGGCCCCTCCTACGGTGGAGATAATCTGCCCGTGGGCGAGCCCAACCTGAACAAGATCGACGCCAATGCAATCGATCTCGTCGATTCACGTTGCGCCAACATTGACTGTCATGGCACCAATGAGATCATGGATGGAGCCGTCAACGTCTCCTGGAGTCTGCCGCTAGACGAGGTAGACACCGAGGGCTCAGGCCTTTCCGACCACGATGATGCGCCCGAGCGCACCAAGGTCTGCGAAGCATGCCATGACGAGACCCCAGCAAACATCAGGCTCTATGACGATACGGATACTCTCGTCTGGTCCAACGCCGATTACAACAGCCAGGCAATGACCGCAGCGGCCAACTACTTCGGCACCAAGTCGGGTTACGGCCGAGGCGGACACGGCGATCCTGAAATCCAAAACGAGGACCCCTTCATCGACTCCGCCGGCTCCCGCGTCACTCCGATGGACTGCACCGCGTGTCACGACACCGGTTACGATGAAAATCCGCTGGATTACACCAACCACATACCCACCTCCAGCCCCGACCAACACAGGCTCGGCTGGGGTGTGACAGGCGATGGCATCGTGATCCAGGCGCTTTGCGCTCTCACCTGCCATACGGCTAATTACGATTACACTGGTCACCACCCAAGCTATCAGGGCAAGGTCGGCAACCCGAGTGCCAATATCACACCCATCCTCACGCAGGAGGTAGGGCTGCCGGTTAGCACATCGACCAACTGGAATACTGCAACCGAGCAGTTGGATGCCTATGGAGCCGCAGGAAGCGCCGGAGACACTGGTCAGGTAGTCACCTACAGGCTCAACCCCGATGTTTACGCCGACTGGTGGGGCACCGATGGTGGCAACGATGGCTGGGTTGCAAGTCAGACCCCGGCACCCGGCCCGGTTAACTTTGGCGATGCGGACCAGACCAACAATGGCTGGGCGGTACTGCCGCTGGAGCAGTACGTAGTGGATGGCTCGGGCAACCGGGTGCTCTGCACCACATGCCACAACCCGCATGGCTCGGACCTCTTTCACTACGATCAGTTCGGAGGTCTGGAGGATATACCGGACAACAACATGCTGAGGAAGAAGGCTTCAGACTCCTCACTGTGTAATGCATGTCACTAAGAAAGGCTGGTGATTGTTAACTAGCTGAAATACAAGAATAAAAGAGAAGGGCCGGGTCGCCGGAGCTGTTTCGGCGGCCCGTTTCGTCATATGAGTTTTTCACGAGCAAGCCAGTAATGGTATAATACATGTGAACCTAATTACTAAGTTGGGTTTTCGGAGGTAGCGATGAAGAGATTCAAGATTGTTGGTGTCGTCGTGGTTTGTGCATTTTTCACAGCGGCGGCTGGTTACGCCGATCATGCGAGTTCCAGTTCCGACTGCAAGCAGTGCCACGACGTTAATTCCACCAGCAAAGCCCCTAAGGTGATCCCTGAAGAGCCCGGTTTTGTCGCCAAACTTTTTGGAGGCAAAAAGTCCTTTGCCGGACATGGGAAGGTGTCCTGCTCCGGCAAGTTGACCGCTGATGGTGGCGTTACCGGTTGCCATGATCCCGATGCCGGTAATGAAGACCTTCTGGTTACCGATCTATCCAAGCTGCCGGTGGACGAGCTGTGCGGCAAATGCCATGACAGCCAGCGCCAGTTCGGTGCCCACCACCCCTCCTACAAGATGGATAAGAACGGCGATGGCGTGGGCGAGTATCTGGTGCGTCCCGTTGAGGGCCAGGAAGTACTAGGCGTCCTTGCTCCCGCCAATATGCCCGAGCCTGTGAAGAGCTATCCCGACGCTTTGAAGATAATAGTTGGCAAGGATGGCAAGAACGAAGTCCTTTCAGCCATGCCCCTGGAAAAAATCATCGAGGTCGTCGACGGTGAAGAAGTCGTTTACGAAAACGTAGTCACCTGCACCACTTGCCACAATCCACACTTTGGCTTTCTTGTCGCCATGGGTGAGGACGAGGCGATTGAAACCGATGCGGTTGCCCGTGAAGAGGGCGATGCTCTGTTGAGATTCAGGGACCATGACAACACCCTGTGCCTAGCCTGTCATTAGCAGCAAGCCAAAACGGGTTTTGCCGCAGCTGCTTGATGCCGTTGCCCGTTTTCCAGGGCATCTGGTATAGTCGGTCCGGGCCATGGAGTTGGTGGTGTGGATCGAAGGGTGGAAGCGGGAAAGCAACCCCAAATGAAATTCAACATAAAGAACCTACTCCTCAGGACGGTGGCGTTAGCGGTGCTGGCGTTGGTGTTGGTGTTGCCCCGCGCCTCCCTTGGCGCGCTGGAGGGGTGGGACCTTTATCCTCCCGGCCAAGGCGGCCCATGGGGGGGCGGCGTTCGCCAATTGGCCACACCCGATATCAATGGCTCGCCCCTTGAATTGTGGGCAGCCACCGAAGGCGGGGCCTACTACTCCGACGACAGCGGGCTTAGCTGGAACGTTTACAACGATGGGTTCGAACGGCTCGATCTCAGCAGCATCGCGGTTTGCGCCTCCAACCCCTCAGTTGTACTGGCCTCGACCCGAAGATGGGGTTTCTACCTCCGGGATGAGGCCGTCAGCGCCAGTTGGCAGCGTCTGACCATAATGCACGACCTTGACGAGGTCACCTGGATCGGCGCGGTCGCCATCGACCCCTTTGACGAAAACCATCTCTTCGTAGGCTCTGACGATACCGGAGCCAGCAGCTATGTCTTCGAATCCTTCGACCAGGGGCTAAGCTGGGCGCCCATAGACCTCTCCGGCAACACCCACGTTACCCGCATGATCTTCAGCTCGACCGGCGACCTCTTCTACTCCACCAAAGAGGGAAACGTCTACAAGTACGACGGTGCAACAAATACCAGGTTGAATCCCACATCATTCGGCATGGTTAACGGTAGCCCGGTCAAGGCTAACGACCTGGCGCTGCCGGGTGGTACCGGTGCTATGGTTGCCGTTGCGGCTGCACAAGGGGGCGTGTGGGTAGGCATTTACGGCGGGGGCACTTACACTTGGGACCAGCGCTACGAGCCCGCCGCTGCGGTGGATGAAGGGGGCTTTCCCCTAGTCCCCGAAGTGAAAGTAAACTCGGTAACGGCCATCGCCGCCGACCCGGCCGATGTGAATCGCATTCTCTTCTACGCATTCGATTATGAGGGGTTCGCCTTTTCACAACTCAGTGAAACGACGCCTCTCGGATCAAAAAATGACAATACGGTCATGGACGATCTGCCCGAGGATAATATGAACGTGCGCTCCATTATGATTACGCCGGGCGCGGAGTTCGTCACCGAGGGAAAGGGCGGCATCTTCACCCGGGCCGGGAACTCGGGTCCATTCGCCCACGACTGCTGTGGACTCGGAGCCTACTCGGTAAATGGTTTCGATTTTAGCCCTAGCGGCGCAGACAGCTCGCTAGGCGACCATGAAATTGCCGTCACAGGCGGCAACCTTTTTGCCTACGGCAACTCGGGGATGAACTTCTGGAATCCCGACAGTGATCTTTGGGAGAGAATTCCATCCAATCTGGACAGGGGGCTCTACGCCAACTCCTCCAGACTGATCAAATATGCGACCGATTCCGATCTGTGGATGAGCATCGAAGAGGATGCACTATACAAATCCACCGACTACGGCGCCTCCTGGAACCTCAAGCTCCAGGACTATGTGGACGCAGGCACCATCTACTCCATCAGCTTTGGCGCATCGCCGGCCATTGCGGTAGCGGGCACCAACAACGCCATCTACTACACCGGCGATGCCGGGGTCACGTGGACACGCCAAGACGACCCCTCGATATATTACGATAACTGGATCACCGATACCGATATCCGCCAGTCCTTCTCCTTCTACGCCGCAGGCAGCAACGCAGGTGGCGGGGCGATCTACCGCTACACAGGCACGAGTGGAAGCTGGGCGAGGGTGGATGACGGAGCGACCTTCAGCGGATTGTACGGAAGGATCATCTCCATGGTCGCCTCCCAAAAGACCGGCGGCGTGCTCTATGCGGGCACTTATGGCGACGGCCTTTTTCGCTCAACTGACGGTGGCGCCACCTGGAGTCTCATAGCCGATGGCCTAAACGGCCTGCCGCTTTTCGGAGAGGTGGACAATATCACCATCGGCAAATGGGACGGCGATATCCTGATCGCGGCCAACTACTACGGCGATGGTGTGTACGTAAGTGGCGACCAGGGTAAAAACTGGCACTATGCGGTGGATGGACTCTTGAGAGCCGACGGCGATCTCCAGGGGGTAGGCGGGCTGCATTTCACACCGGACGGCAAGGCGCTGGTGGCCGGGCTGCAAGGAATGGGGCTCTGGGCGCTGCCCACCGGCTCGCCGCCATATCTTGACAACCCCGGCACTTATACCGTCTACGCCGACAATCTCTTCACCTACATCCCCGTGGCGGCTGACGTGGACGCTGGTAGCACGCTGGAGGTCAGGGCGGTATCCATACCGGGCCTTGCCAACTTCGACGGAACCACGCTCACCTGGACACCCGGCCCCCTGGATATGGGGTTGCATAGCGTAACCTTCGCCATCGTCGAGAAGCTCCCAGGCGGCGAGGATTTCTATAACGCCGAGTACGACATAATCATCAACGTCGGCGAACCCAATAACGCCCCGGTGCTCGACCCGATTGGCGACCGGTTCGTCAAGGTGGGCGAAGAGGTGGTGATAACCGTTACGGCGACTGACGCGGACGCTGAGGATGTACTCTCTTTTACCGCATATCCAATGCCCGCGGGAGCTACCTTTGCCGACGAGGCTGGTACCTGGACCTTTAGATGGACGCCCACCTTCGGGCAGCGCGGGCTGAACGACATTGAGTTCATCGTCACCGATACAAAGGAGTTCGTCTCCGAGCAGATAATCATCAACGTCAACTCCGAACCCACGGTACCGCCCATTGCAGATTACAACTGGGAACTTAACGCGATAGTCGGGGAGTTGGTGACTATCGACTTAACTGTTGTCGAACATGACGGCGACCTGGTTGACTACTCCCACACCGGCCCCGGCATGTTGACCGGAAGCGTCTACACCTTCACGCCGCCTGTAGCTGGCGACTACATCGTCACTTTCACCATCGACGATAATAATGGTCACATAATAATCCAGATGGTGACGATCAAAGCCGCAGCGGATGGGTCAACGGTAGGCCCCACACTGTTGGCGGTGGGCGACCGGTTCGTGAACATGGGCGATACGTTGAGTTTTCAGGTTAGATATGTTCGCCCTGAAAACGACACGGGTGGCCCCATCGTCGTTGGCCCGGATGGCACGCACCCTGGTACCTGGTCGGGTGATTTGATAGATGGCGGAACCTACAGCTGGACTCCTCAGTCGGGAGATGACGACACCACTGTCACCTTCAGGGCGGTTGAGGCTTTTACCGGGCTAGGCGGCTACGAGACGATAACCATAGTCGTTAACAACCCGCCGGTGCTGGACCCGATTGGCGACAAGCTGGGCGTTGTGGGCGAGAGCTATACATATAGCACCAGCGCCAGCGACCTGGATGGAGACACGATCACCTATCAGGCCGAAGGTCTGCCCCCCTGGGCGAGCATCGATCCGGTGACCGGCGACATTACCTGGGAGCCGCGCATGGTTGATCTCTCCAACCGCTCGGTGCTCTCGACCATCATCGCAAATGACATGGTCGGCGGCATCGATTCGGAAAACGTCACCTTCACCGCCAACACCTTGCCGCTCTTTAGTGAGGTTATCGCCGACAAGTCGGTCTGGGTTGATGGTGTTCTTAACTTTACCGTCGCCGCCTACGATCGCGACAGGGACGTCATCACCTTCGAGCTTAGCGGACTGCCGGTCGGCGCCACGATCGATCCCGATACGGGAGAGTTCTTCTGGACTCCCACCGACGACATCGGAAGCCCCTTCACCGCGACTGTTACGTTGCGTGATTCCTGGGGCGGAGAAGCCTCGCAATCCTTCACGGTTACCGTGAGCAAGGTTGACGACGGCGGCGACGGCGGCGGTGGCGACACATCATCCGGCGGCGACAGCGGCGGTGGCTGCTTTATTTCAACTTTTGCTGACTGAGTTTGATCCAACTAAACGACCAACCCTCTTTCAGGTCTTTTTACGCGGACCGCTTGATTGATTCCATGACCCGATTGATTCCAGAGAGCGTTTGCCCCATGGTCTTCATCGCAAGGCTGGCGGCGCTCGTCTGTCTTGCGTTGGCGCTAACTGTTGGCGCGGTTGGTGTGTGCGTGGCAGCCGGACCCTACGGAGGGACGGTGCGCGACCTTGGAATGGACCCCCAGACCGGCAACCCGCTCTGGAGCGCAACGAATCGTGGCCTCTTCAGATTCTCCGATAACAAATGGGTGAGGGAGAAGGGGCTGGGCACCACCCCGCTGGACGCCGTGCTCGACACGGGTGAGCGGATATTCGTGGCGGTCGAGCACAAGGGGTTGTTCTTCAGCGATTCCATGGGGCTGACGTGGGAACCCATGACCCAGGGGCTTCAGAGCCGCTACGGACACCCGGTGGACGATATCAATCAGATCGCCATTGACCCCAGATATCCGACAATCCTCTACCTCGCCACGGCGGGCAAGGGACTCTTCGTCAGCCGTAACGGAGGGCTCACCTGGGAGATCATGGACGCAGGGCTGGAAAAATTCAACAACGCCGCCAAACACGTCTTGACGGTGTTGCCCCCCGACGGTGTGAG
>JAUVAU010000084.1 GCA_030591565.1 Deltaproteobacteria bacterium
ACGCGAACGGTCGCCGTAGGCGAGCACACGTGCTCGAAGGGGCGCGTCTTTGTGATACTTTCTTCGCGCAAAGAAAGTATCCTCGGGGTGCAGGGGACGAGTAGTCCCCGCATACAATAGACCCAATCCAATGCCCCCAAAAGGCCAAGCGCCCAGCAAAAAGGCCTAGCGGCCCAGAGCGCCAAACCCAGCGAACAGGCCCAGCGGCCCAGAGCGTCCCCCCCCCTATTTCTTCTCTCCCTCTTTTTCAAGCTTTTTGAGGAGCTTCTTCGCTTCCTTCTTCTGTTCGCCCTCGGGCAGCTTCTCTTCTGCGTGTTTGAGGTGGCGCATGGCGAGGTTGCGGTTGCGGGCTTTGTAAAACTTTGCCAGGGAGAGGTGCGCTTCACCTTCGCGGCCCACTCGGCCAAGCGCCATCCCCAACTGATAGGGGAGCATCTTCCACTCGCTGTCAATTTCGGAGAGCTTTTCAAAGATCGCCAGGGCCTTCCCATCCTCACTCACTTCCAGGTAGGCCCACCCCAGGTCGCGCATGGCGGGGATGAAGTTTTCTTTTTTCCCCGTAAGCTCTTCCAGCGTGGCGATGCCCTCGCTGGTTTCACCCATGCGCATCGCCAGGACGGCCCGCTCGTGGGCGATCTCGATATTTCCCGGCCACAGGAGGGCAGCGGTTTCCATGAGGCGCGACGCCGCCTGGTATTTACCCAGGGCGCTCTGGATCAGCGCTGCGCCAAAAAGTGACGCCGCGTCGTCGGGGTTTTCCTTCGCCCGCTCGATTATTTTGCCGATCGACCAGGCCTTGGGGCTCCAGGCGGCGTTGCGGGCCTGGAAGATGCGGAAGTCGGCTATGTCAGGGATGTATGTGGGAGGTTTTTCCTCGCCCAGCTTACCTGAGAGGTAGGTCGCGCGATCTGCGGGCCTTGGATGGGTGAGGAGATAGCCGGGGTATTCGTCGGGCACTGCCGAAGCTCGCCTCATCGTGTCCATGAAGTCCACCAGCGCGGAGACGGGGTAACCTGCTGCCTCCAGCGTGAGCTGGGCGCGATGGTCGGCGTCCTGCTCGTCAACGCGGCTGTACTTGAGCGCCTGGGCCTGCGCCCCTGCCGAGCCGAGGTACGCCAATCCCATTCCCGCCTCCGGTTCGCCCTTGGCGACGACGATCACCGCCGCCACCATCGACGCTATGGCGAGCCAGCTCAGCGCGTCGTATTTGTCCAGCCTGAAGGCGATATGGCGGCCCTCGACGTGGCCCATCTCGTGGGCGATCACCCCGGCCAGTTCATTTTCGTTATCCATCGCGTTGATGAGCCCGGTGGTGAGGAAGATGTGGCCGCCGGGCATGGCGAAGGCGTTCACCGTCGTCATGGAGAGCACGTAGATTTTTATCTTGAACTCACGTGAATCGGAGGCCACCACGAGCCGCTCGACTATCTCATCCAGATACTCTTTGACGTAGGGGTCCTTGACTGAGCCCACTTCTCCCAGCACGCTGGTTGCGTACTTCTCGCCGGCCTTGCGCTCTTCGGCTTTGCTCATGGCGCAAAGCACCGGGCTGCTGAAGATCGGCGTGAATAAGAGCGAAAGGGTGCACAGCAGTACTGTAGCGGTCTTAACTTTTTTAAACATGGGGATAAAATTACCCTATTTTCAGGCTGTTGACAAAGGCCGGGATGGTCAACCGTGTTTGCCCGTGGTAGCATCTGCCCCCGGTAACCATCGGCGAGGCCCGATACGAGGGAGTTTTCCAAGAGAGCGATGCCACATTCAGAGACATTTCCATTCACGGCCATAGTAGCGCAGAAGAAGATGAAGCTGGGGCTGATCCTGAACGTCATCGATCCCACGATCGACGGTGTTTTGATCCGTGGGGAGAGGGGTACGGCCAAATCAACCGCCGTGCGCGCCCTCGCCAGCCTGCTCCCTGAGATAGATTTGGTGGCCGACTGCCCCATAGGGTGCGATCCCGTGCGACCGACCCAGATGTGCCCCTCCTGCCAAAAGAGAAAAAGTGATGGCGAGGAGCTTCCGGTGGGACGGAGAAAGGCGCTGGTCGTCGATCTGCCGGTGGGCGCCACCGAAGACCGTGTGGTCGGCTCCATCGATATGGAGAAGGCGCTATTGTCCGGCTCCGTGAGCTTCGAGCCGGGCATCCTCGGCAAGGTCAACAGGGGCTTCCTCTATGTGGACGAGGTAAACCTGCTGGAAGACCACCTGGTGGATGTGCTGCTGGATTCGGCGGCGATGGGGGTCAACCGCATCGAGCGCGAGGGCGTCTCCTACGCACATCCCTCGAATTTTGTCCTGGTGGGCACCATGAACCCGGAGGAGGGTGACCTGCGGCCCCAGCTGCTCGACCGCTTCGGCCTCTGCGTGGAGATCACGGGGATAAGAGATACGCTCCTGCGGGTCGAGGTTGTGCGCCGCCGCCGTGAGTTTGAGCGCGACCCCGCACATTTCGTCAAGGAGTGGGGCGCAGAGGAGTCAAAGCTGGCTTCCGCCATAACAGCCGCCAAGGCGCTCCTTCCCCGCGTGGTCGTGGATGACGAGACCCTTGAGACTATCGCGTCGCTCAGTGTGGACCTCGGGGCCGACGGGCACCGCTCCGATCTGGCGATGATGAAGGCTGTCTCGGCGCTGGCGGCGTTTAGGGGACGCACCGAAGTGGATGACGATGATCTGGCCGACGCTGCGGCCCTTGTCTATCCCCACCGCATGAAAAAGTCCCCCCTGGATGAGCGCATACTCTCCAGTGAAGAGATCGTAACCGCGATCAGGAAGAGCCGCGAAGAGCAGTCAGAGCGGCGCGCCACCCCCATAAAGAGTAAAAAAAAAGCCATCTGAGCGCGGAAAAGAAGGTCTCCGACCGCTTCGTGCGTGAAGAGCAGGTCTTCGACCCCGCCGGCCTTTTCCAGACAAAGACCCGCCGCGTGGTTCACCGCATGGGTGGCCCCGCCGCGAGGGGGCGACGCATCAAGCGGGTGGATGTCCCCGGTTCGGGCCGTTACCTCAAGGCAAGGCTCCCCCAAAAGAGTAAAATCAGTGGCCCTGTCGCGCTGGACGCCACCATTCGCGCGGCGGTTCCCCACCAATTTATCAGGCAAAAAAGCGGCCTGGTCGCTCCCGGCAGATTCTCCATCTTTCCCCACGATCTGCGCGAAAAGGTGCTCTCCAGGCTCACCGGAGCCAGTGTGCTCTTCGCGGTGGACGCTTCGGGGTCGATGGGGAGCGAGGAGGTGATGGGCCACGCCAAGGGGGTTGTGCTGAGTCTGCTCACGGATGTCTACCAGAAGCGCGACCGGTTAGCGATGATTGCGTTCAGGGGCACGGAGGCGCGCCTCGCGCTGCCCTTCACCACCAGCGTGGAGCTGGCCCAGCGGCGGTTGAAAGCGATGCCCACCGGCGGCAAGTCGCCGCTGGCGCTGGCGCTCGCCAAGTCGATTGAGACGCTGAAGCGCGAACTTGTGCGCAATCCCGGCAGGACTCCCATGCTGGTGATTCTAACCGATGGCCGCGCCAATATCTCCATGACGGGGGGCGACCCCTTTGACGAGGCGCTTGCCCAGGCCCGGCGCATCCGCGCATTGGGCCTTCGCACGCTGGTCGTTGACACCGATCTGACCTGGATCGATCCCTTCACCTACGCCCCAACCCTGGCTGAGGCGATGGGGGCGAAATGCGTTGGCCTCAAAGAGCTTCAGGCCCAAAAGGTAGTGGAATTCATCACCAACTGAGTGGTTTGGTAGGCAGGTCGGGCCAGCTCTTGACACTCACTCGTTTTCAAGTTCTCGCTGACAGTGCTCTTCTGTGTTGGTTTGTAGCGCGGACATCACCTCTTCCAACTCTTTTTCAAACCTCTCAAGCTCAACCTCCCGGTTCTCGGCGGAGTCACGGGTGTGCGTATCCCCCAAAAGGCCGCTGGCGGCCATCAGCTTCACCTCCAGCTGCGATACGCGCTCCCTGAGATAGGCGGCATCGGATTTGAGGTCTTCAAAGAGTTCAGGGTCGGCAAGGGTTTCTCTCAAACACGCCTTCAGGCGCGCAATAATGCCGGATTCCGACCCTTCGTCGTCGTCAGCGAGCGAGAGGTCTTCGGTGTAAACCGATACGGTGACCGCTCCATCCCATATTTCGCGCGGGACGACGAAGACATCGGAGAGTTTCAGCCGCGCGAGCCCCTGCATGGCAAAGGGCTGGGTAGGGAAGAGGTGAATCTCGCCGGATTCCAGCACCATCTTCAAAACTATTCTGCATTCCCCGTTGTAGGTGAGGTAGCTCTCCACCGTACCGTTCCATTCAATGCGGACGACGCCGTCGGTCCACAGCGCCAGTTCTTCGTAGTCGAAGCTGATCAGTTCATAAGCCTGTTTTGGTCCGGCATGGGCGGACAAGGCAAACAGGAGCGTGAATACAAGGAGTGATAAGCGGCGCATCTCAAACCCTGAAGTTAAGGTTGGCGAACATTACCTGACTAAACCATACAACAAATAATGGATCGCGCCATTTGTTCCATGCAGGTTCGTGTAGATTTGTTTTTGGTAAAACGTAGAAAAGACAGGCATTTAGCCCGCCTTTTATCGTCACGTATTATCCACAAAACATAAGGAAAGTGGCGTTAGGAGGCTCTCCGAAAAACTCTCCCGAAACGGAGAGTAACACTAAACCGGGCTAAACCGGAGATTTTAGCCGATGTCGGGCAAACCTTAACTAAGCCGCCGACAAACTGGAAACCTCGAAGATCATTCGAGGGCTAGGATAGGGAAGAAAAATGACCGTAGGCATACAGAGTAAGTATTTCGAGGATCATTTTTCGCCCCTGACAACGTCAATCGGATGATATCCGGGGTTTTTCAACAAATACCTAGACGTGGTAGGCGATGCCGGTGGCCCTGCGCACCTTCTCAATCGTCTCGGCGGCGGCGGCGCGGGCCTTTTTGGCGCCATCGGCCAGTATCCGGTAGACCTCGTCGGGGTTCGCCAGCAGATGCTCGCGTTTTTCCCTCTGGGGCTCGAAGTAATCCCAGATGAGGGCCACCAGCTCTTTCTTCACGTCCGAATATTTCAAGGGGTGGTTCAGGTACCGGTCGCGCAACTCTTCAAGGTTGTCGCCATCGACGAAGAGGCTGTAGAGGGCGAAGAGGTTGCAGGTATCGGGGTCTTTCGGCTCCTCGATTGCGCGGGCGTCGGTGACGATGGACATTACCGATTTTTTCAACTCTTTCTTCGTCGTGAAGATGTCGATGGCGTTGTTGTAGGACTTTGACATCTTCTGACCATCGGTGCCGGGGATGATCGCCACATCATCGTCGATCTCCGCCTCGGGCACGGTGAAGGTGTCGCCGTGGCTGCCATTGAACTTGATCGCCAGGTCGCGCGCTACTTCCAGGTGCTGCTTCTGATCGCGGCCCACGGGCACGATGTCGGACTGGAAGAGCAGGATGTCGGCGGTCATCAGCACCGGATAGGCAAAGAGCGCGTGGCTAGCCGCCAGCCCCTTGGCTATCTTGTCCTTGTAGGAGTGGCAGCGCTCCAGCAGCCCCATGGGTGTGATGGTGGAGAGCGCCCAGGTCAGCTCCTGCACCTCGGCCACATCGGATTGCACCCAGAAGGTCGTCTTCTCCGGGTCTATCCCCAGCGCCAGGAAGGTCGCGGCGGTTTCAAAAGTGTGCTTCGCCAGCTCTTCGCCGTCATGGACCGAGGTCATGGCGTGGTAGTTGGCGATGAAGGCAAAGAGATCGCTGGTGTCCTGATAGGCGATCATCTTTTTCATCATACCGAAGTAGTTGCCGATATGCAGAGCCCCTGAGGGCTGAATCCCGGAGAGGATCCGTTTCATGGTAGTCACTCCCTGATGCAGGTTGGAACATCCACCGGCAGACGCCCGTGGAATAAACGTTAAGTAGAATTTATTGGAAGGACTGGGAATACCAGTAACAGGGTGTGCGTGTCAACGACGTGGCGCACCGACGGCTGCCAGGTAGAAAACAAATTCCCCCTCGCCGTCCACCCCCACCAGGGCGTTGGCTTCATTGTCAAGAAAAGCCCCCACCGCGCAGCTGCCCAGCCCCAACCCCACGGCCCCAAGACACAAGCTCTGGCACACATGGCCTATATCCAGCCCTATGTAGCGCGAGGCGCGGTCGCCATATTTCCATGTGCAGCGCTCCGGTATGGCCGTCCAGACGAAGGAGACGGGGGCGTCGGCCATGAAGTTCTGACCTAGACACGCCTTGGTCAGCTCCAGCCCCAGGTCGCCGGTTTTGATCTGTGCGAGGCTGAAACTCTCCACGGCGAAGTGGTAGAGCCCTTGTTCGAGCCCCTCGACGTTGTTGACCACCAGATATGTTTCAAAGGGATAGAGCGCGCCTGCCGAGGGGGCGGGACGCAAAAGGTAGGGGCCCTGGCGTGCGGTGACCCCCTGGGCGGACCAGAGGAGGCAGCTGAGCTGCGCCAATGTCATGGGATCTTTTGCATACTTGCGCACCGAGCGCCTCAGGTGCAGCGCTTCCCAGAGATCGGCTGGCTGGATGTCGATCTCGGCGGGGGAGGGGAGGTTGATTCCGGGGAGGGTGTCGTAGTGTTTCGCCGCAGGGGGCTTATCCGCCGGCTTCACCCTGCGGCTCTGGATGCGCAGGTG
>JAUVAU010000025.1 GCA_030591565.1 Deltaproteobacteria bacterium
TACGCCCCTACCGTATGATCAAGCAACTGGACCCGGAGCGCGCCAAGATGCTGATGACCAAGGCGCAAGCGGTGACCAACAGCCACTACAAGCTCTACCAGCAGCTGGCCGCCATAGGCTCAAAAGGGAAGTAATGACCGGCATACGGAAAGGGGCGCTTGTTACGCCCCTACCGTATGATCAAGCAACTGGACCCGGAGCGCGCCAAGATGCTGATGACCAAGGCGCAAGCGGTGACCAACAGCCACTACAAGCTCTACCAGCAGCTGGCCGCCATAGGCTCAAAAGAGAAGTAATGGTTGCCATACGAACAAAGACAGGGGCGCTTTTAGCGCCCCTTCTTTTTTGCCTACTGCTGGCCGCGCCGGTTAACGCTGCCGACGTAATCCTCATCGACGATTTTGAAAATGGCCTCGCCAGCGGATGGGAAGAGGAAAAGTTCGTCGGCGCTACCAGCTACGAGATCGTGGAAGAAGGCAGGGGCAAAGTGCTGTGCGCCACAGCCGAGGGGACAGCATCGGGGCAGGTCTTCGAGATCGAATTCGACCCGGAAGAGCACCCCATCCTCACCTGGCGGTGGAAAATAGAAAAAACGATTGAAGAGGGTGACGCTACCGTGAAAAGCGGCGACGACTACGCCGCACGCATCTACATCATCTTCCCCAGCTGGCTGCCGATAGCCTCGCGCTCCATAAATTACATCTGGGCCAACAAGCTCCCCAGGGGCGAGCATATCCCCAGCACCTTCTATTCAAAGTCGATAATGGTAGCGGTTCAATCAGGCGACGAAAACGCGGGGAAATGGGTAACCGAAAAGCGCAACATCCATGAAGATTACAAGAAGCTCTTTGGCAAGGAACCGGGTGCGGTGAGCGCAATTGTGATAATGACCGACACCGACCAGACCGGAGCGCGCGCCCATGGCTGCTACGACGACATCCGCCTCGAAAAAGCCCGCGCAAACCCTTGACACGCCAAGGGGCATGGGGTTACCTTCTTGCCTCCTTTGGAACACACATAAAGGCGCCATCGCCAAGTGGTAAGGCAGAGGTCTGCAAAACCTCCATCCCCAGTTCGAATCTGGGTGGCGCCTCCAGCTATATCCCGGTTCCAATGAACCGGTTGACAATATAAAAAGGGCCGCCCCATTCAAGGAGCGGCCCTTTTTCATTTTCGCCTCAAGAGACCACCACTCCGGGTGGCCTCCTTTTCATCACTTCATTTCTTCAATCGTGTTGATGAAGCAACCACCCGAGCTGGAGCTGGTGGCGGTCGTGTCATCCACGGTCACCGAGTCTATGTACTCCTGGAGGTTGGCGGCGCCCGACGTGAAATCGTCAGCCACCAGGTCGCCTCCGATCCCGATGATCGCCAGCCCCGAGGTGATTCCGTTAATCTCAATCATCAGCAGCCGGTCATCACCGTCAGCGGTCTGGCTCGCCACAAAAGCCTCTATTGTGGCCGCATCGACCGATTCATCGTTGATACGCACGTCGACCTGATTGTTCAGGCCATTGGCCCAGTCATGAATCGTATCGATATCGCCACTCGTCGAGCCGTCTGTGACCTCGAAGATGAAGGTGTTGGTGCCTCCCATCCCGAAGAGGTGATCGGAACCGGGGCCGCCGTCGATCACGTCGTCACCAGCTCCTCCAGCCATTGAGACCAGTGTGCCGCCGTCTACCATTCCACTGACATATGTGAAAATAGTCTGGGAGACGTCATCCGCCATGGAGACCTCTATGGTATTTCCGGCGGGGGCGTTACCGCCGGTGGCCCCATCAGTCCCGCCGTAACCAGCCTCGTAATAAGCGGTCAAGGAGGTAAAGGGGCCGCCGCCGCCACCGCCGCCGGGCGCGGTGCCATAGTCGCCGCCGCCATAGCCGCCTTCGCCGCCGTCACTGCTGCCGTCGTTGCCGCCGCCAACACCGCCGCTGCCTCCCTGAATTGCGTAGAGCAAGCCGCCTACACCGCCTTGACCATAGTAACCGCCGCCACCGCCACCGCCGCCTGCCTCGGCAACTGTAGCGCCATCCGTGGCGTCAAAGCCGCCGCCCAAGCCTACGATACTGCTATCATTTGTCCCGCCGCCGCCGCCACCCAGGCCGCCATCGCCGCCGTCACCGCCGACTCCGCCTTCGCCGCCATCGCCGCCACCGCCACCACCGCCACCGAGGCCGCCATTTCCACCGGGACCGCCATAGTTCGCGCCATCAGGAGGAGAACCACCGCCGCCACCACCGCCGCCGCCAAAGCCGCCGGCACCGCCGTCTCCACCAACAGTAGAGGAAGCGCCTTCTGCCCCATCGGCTCCGGCAAATCCATCGCCGAAGATGATATCGTTTCCATCACCGCCATCTATGGTATCGGCTGCGCCGCCACCGGCGCCTCCAACACCCGGGTAGTTGCCAACGCGGCTTCCTCCGCCACCGCCGCCCGAACCGTCGCCGAAGATCACATCGTCACCGACAGTACCGGTCAGGGTGTCGGCGTCACCACCGCCATCTCCACCAATTCCACTGCCGCTTCCTCCTCCGCCGCCACCACCACCGGAGCCGTCACCGACGATCAGGTCGCCGGAGGTTCCGGTCGGTTCGGCCAGCGCGGTCAGCATTCCATCGAAGGCCCTGTCTATCGTGCCTACCTGTTCGGAGACGTCGTAGACGGCGTTGAAGAGGACCGCCCTGTTCTCGTCATTATCCAGCGCTGCCGCCGACTGGGCCATAAGCGCGACAAGGCAAGTGGCGTAGGCCGCAGTGCGAACCGCGCCCAGCAGTTGTGACTGCCACGCCCTTGAGGCAAAATGGGCCTTACTATCCGGATCGCCCACGACCTTGAAATCGCGGGAGAGGATACCGATGCGCTTTAGCTCACTGACCAGGCGACGGCGCGCCCTGCGATCGATGCTAGCCAGGCTCTCCGCCAGGGTCGGTTTCTTCCCATACCCTGAAATCAATCTCTGTGGGGAATCTTCATGGGTTGACTGCATGTTCGTTCCTCCTTCTCTGGAGTGCTGAAGTGAAGTGGCATCCAAAACGATCAGGGCTTACGGCGTTGACAGATAAAACGAGCGCCGCCCATAATACCGTTGATTCATGTAAACCAATTGATCCTAACATGAGGGGTTTTAATTCCAAAGTGTCAATCCTATTTCGCCCCGAACGACAGAGAGAAATTCCCAATGTTTGACCTCCCCGGCGTGCTTCGCACAAACCCGGAACCCTACGGCTATCTCACGGAAGCCGAGATACACCGGCTGCTGACGACAGACCCCGGCGGATATCTCACCTTCGTCAAAGAAGCCCTGCACGAGATCGCCCTGGGCGAAGCCTCAATTGAGTTGCCGCCCAAGCAGATCTTCGGGGACGAAGAGGGAGGCGGCGACTTCCGGGTGATGCCCTGCACGGTGCGTCGGGGTGGAAGAACCACCAAAACCGTGAAGCTGGTGGGCACGAACATGGCGCAAAATATCGTCCCCGACCAGATAACGGTGGGCAAGGCGTTCGCGATCCACCCGGAAGAAAACTTCGTCAGCCATATCTTTGAATCTTGTCTGCTCTCATCGGCGCGCACCGGCCTCTGTGCGGCGCTGGCGACCAAATTGCTGACGGACTCACCTGAGAACCTCACGGTGGTGGGCGCGGGGAGGGTCGGCTTCTACTCAGCTCTCTACGTTGCGGCTGCAACGCCAACGCTGCGGAGGATCAGCTTTTTCGATCTAGACCGGGGACGCGCACAGGGCGCAGCCGAGTCTTTCAAAAAGGACTATGGCGACCGGTTGGAAGTTGCGGCATCCGGCGGGGTGGAGCTTGGCGACACCGACGTGCTGGTGCTGGCGACCACGAGCAGCCGCGCCCTCTGCTCACCCGCCGACACCAACGCCGCTCTTGTCATCAGCCTTGGCGCCGACACCGACAGCCAGAGCGAGCTGGCCAGGGGCTGGGCTACGGAAGCCCGGACATATGTGGACATGGTGGATTCGGCGCGTTACGGGGATCTGAAGAGATGGCTGGAAGAAGGGCTTTTGACCCCGGAGGAACTCATCGACCTGCCCTGCTTGTTGCGCGACGGCCCCGGCGACACCAGTGGGCGCAAGGTCTTCATCTCCACCGGCTCGGCGCTGATGGACAACCTCACCATCGCCTACCTGCTGGCCCAATCAGACGAGTGATACGAAGTCCTCGTACTTGCCCGACTTGCTCCGTTCGATAACGTCCGGATAATTGAGTGTGAAGCGAAAGGGGTGACCCATGCGTTCGCGCAGCACGGAGAAAAGCTGCTCTTCTTCTCCTGGCTCAAGGTACCGCTCGGCGACCATGTTGATGGTTATCGACTCCAGGTCGGTCTGCACCAACTGGACCTGACGTATCGGTCCCAGATGTGCCCAATCCTCAGCAGGGAAGCTCGGCCAGTGCTTTCGGCCATCGGGCAGGGTGAGCATGTTGCGCTGCCTGCCAAGCACACGGTTGAGCACCGGCAATCCCCTGCCGCAGCCGCAACTACCGCCTACCTCTGCGTAGTCACCGACCTCGTAGCGGATGAGCGGCATGGCGAAGTTATGTAGCGGCGTCACCACCACCCGCCCCACCTCGCCGGGCGTGCAGGGGTTCCCATCCCCATCCAGCACTTCGAGCAGAATCCCCTCCGACTGTACATGGTAGTGGTCACCCTCCGGGCACTGGAGCGCCATGTAGCCGACCTCCTGGGCGCTGTACATATCCTTCACCTCAACACCCCACGCCATCCGGCATGCCTGTCTGACCTCCGGGCCGAGCTGCTCGCCATAGGAGCGCACCTCTTTCAAGGACTCCAGCCCAACCCCCAGCTGCTCAAAGTGCTGGGCCAAAGCCAACAGATTGGAGGGAAGTGAAAGAAGGTATGCGGGGGCCTCATCCATAAGCCAGCGCGCCTGGGTCTCGATATCGGTACGAACACTGAGCATGACCGAGGGGCCAGTGTCGAAGAGGTGGGCGGTTGCCGACCCCCAGTTTGCCGCACCACTCCCCCTGCCCGGCTCCAAACCGCCCTCCGGTCGTATCGCAGCAAATTTGGCAGAGAGATCGCGCCGGTTCCAGTAGTGATCGCGCAGGGTAAAGGCGTTCCAAAAAAGCATCACCGCCTCAGTGCGGTGGGCCACAATCGGCCGCCCGGTGGAGCCCGAAGTGCTAATGGTCGTCACCTTGCCGTGGTGGGCCGGGATATCGGTGCTGACGAGCGCGTCGCCACCCGTCTGGATATCCTCCCGCGTGATGATCGGCAGTCGTCGCCACTGCTCCAGGGTCAACCCCTTCCACCGCTCCACCCCCAGCTCGGCAAAGCTCTTTCGGTAGTGGGGGACGGTAGCGCAGGCGTGGGCAAGCAGCACTTCAAGCTGTTGGAGTTGAAGGGTATTTAATTCTTCCCCGGAGAGCCACTGGGTCTGCTCAAGCTGGAACTGCAGGGCCAACAGGGAAGCCCCAGCCCGGGATGGGATTCCCGGCCAAGCCACACCCCCTAGCGAACTCCTCACCCTGTGCGAGTAGATCTCTGACATCGGCTGACACCCCTGGAGACTGAAGACGCGAAACCGCATACCAATAAGCCACTAACTGCGGACATCATAACCGCTGCGCCGACTTGACGCCACGCAGATATGCTTCGCTGTCCATCACTGGGCCGCTGCTGTATATGAAAATGGCCGCGCCAAAATCTTCTACTTTTTATGGGGTGTCGGTCAGCTTGAGTATGAACGTCTTGCCCCCGAATTCGTGAACCGAGTCGTGGGCGCGCACCAGGACTTCCTCCACCCCTGGGGGGATATCCACTCCATAGAGGGAGCGGGTGAAAGGCTGCTCGCCGACATGGGGATGCATCAACACCCTTGACCCGAGCAGTTTCCCCTCAGGCGTCAGGACCTCCCACCTGTCAGCATAGTGGTCCCATCCCTCGTCGTCATGTTTCACGGTGACGCTGAAAGAGTAGACTCCTTCGCCATTCACCGTCGCTTCGGCCCTGACGACGTCGGCCTCTCCCCCGAAGGAGGTAAACGGCGTAAAGAGTACGATCAGCAGCACTGCTTTTGTAAGGAGATTCATGACCGCATTATACCGCAGTCCCTTGACTTCCGCACCTCCGCGAGAAAAATACCGCGCCGGTCGCGCCGCTTTACAAGGAGATTATTGAAATAATATGCCAATCGGGAAGGTGACTTGATATTGTGGCCTATAAATCAGGGGAAGGTCGGCGCGCTTTGAAACGCCGCACAAGTTTGAAACGATTGACAAGACGACGCGCCATGCCGGGCACTTCCTCTCCGTCGGGGGAGCCGAACCACAGGTCGAACAGGTGGCGGACGCTAACACCCTTTGAGAGGGTCTGCAGGCAGCCGCCGCAGTAGGTGATATAAGGCGTCTCCGCCTCTTGCGCGGTGAGGCTGAAGGCGGCATGGGAGCAGCAAAAGGTCTTGTCTCCCTCAAGGGTGTGGTTCTCGACCCTGTGTCCTGTCTTGTGCACGAGCCTCCGCACCGTTTCGTGAAGATTCCGGTCCTCCCTGGTCGAGCAGGCGTCGTGCAGGCGGATAGTGCCTTTGCCGACCTTGGCGTCAAACGGCATCGCATCAATCAGATCGAATGCCGACTTCAACTCCACTTCGAGCCCGCCGGTCTCCAGCGCCGAGTTGCAGCTGGGGCATGCGCTGATGAGCGTCTCCACCCCCATCGCCTTCAGCGAACGGCCAAGCTCCGTGATCGAACGTGCAAAGCCCACCTCATCTCCACTGTCCCGCTGTAGGACCATGCAGCAGTCGAATACGAGCCCCAGGCCGGGCGAGACCTTTTCCAGTTCACTCCAGAGCCGCCATACAGCCTCGGGCCGTGAGCCGCTCAAGTTGCAGCCCGGAAAGAACGCCACCTTGGAGCCCTTCGGCGCAAAGTGGGCCTTCAGGGGGCGTACCTTCCCAAGCCACTGGTAGAGTTGGCCCCCCATGAGGCGCAGCCTGGGGTGTTTGCCTTGGGAATAGAGCATTCGGCGGGAGATTCTGAAGGCTTCGACGATCTCCAGTTTGGGTGGGCAGAGCGCCTCGCAGCGTCCGCAGAGAGTGCATTCGTAGGCCGACCTCCGGGCTTTCTCCACATCGGCGAATATTTCGGCCGGGTTCCCCTCCCGTTGCAGCAGCGCACACGCATCGCGGCATGTGTCACAGCCTTTGCAGCTCTCAAAAAGTGCGGAAAATTCTGCGGTGTTCAAAAATGTCGCTCCTCTTGAGGCCGATATCGATGCTCGATGGCCTTGATCGCTTGCTTGAATACTTTTTTGGGAAATTTAAAAACGTGGAGGCGCTTTTACCGATGGGCTAAAAATCTCTTGCACCACGAATATATCGTCTGATTCTAAGGGGTGTCGTCTGAAAATTTATCCTTTGGCGGCCTGGGGCGTTTGCCGCTGCTGAAACTTATGGCGTCCGTGGGGCAGATGTCGATGCAGGTGGCGCAAGAGAAACAATCGGCCACTACCCGTTCCCGTTTGAGGATCGTTCCCATCACGGTGGATGGGCATGCCTTTTCGCAGGCTCCGCAGGCGATGCACTTGTCGTAGTCCACGTGGATTTTGAAGAGCGCCACCTTCTCCAGCAGCCAGCCAACTAGGCCGAAGGGGCAGAAGAGATGACACCAGGGGCGGTAGACGAATAGCGACGCAATCAGCAGCGCACCGATGAAACCGATTCCCACGGAGGTCAGCGCCAGTGGCTTGAATATTTTGAAGGGGTCGATGGGGTGTATTATGTCGATTCCCCAACCAAAGGCAATGGCAGTGAAGAGGGTGAAAAAGCCGATGCGTATCGCGTTTGAGAGGGCAAAGGGAATCTTCACCTGGGGGATGAGACCTTTTTTGTCCTTTCCGTCCCTGTTGAGGCGAAATATCAAGTCCTGCAACGCTCCTGCCTGACAACCCCAGGAACAGATGAATTTATTGGCCACGACGACCGTGAACAAAAATATCACCATGGCGATCATGCGCGGGGGGAAGATCACGCCCGTCTCGCCGTAGAGGGCGATGGCGTCCTTCAGCGTGCCCATCGGCCCCGGGTCCGAACCCATTATCACGCCGAAGATTACGATTGCAGAGAGGTAGAGTGCTTTTCGCCGCCGGGGTGTGATCGCCTTTTTCTTCAGCAACACGAAGGCAAAACCCATGAAGGCGAACCAGAGGATGAACTTGATGGTTATATGGACCCAGCTCTTGCTCGACTCCTCGGCGGCGATGACCACGGCGTTGTCCAGGCGGGCCTGAATCTCATCGCGGCTAAGATTGAAAGACTGGACCCTTCTTCCCAGCTCTTCCATACCTTTGAGTTCAAACACCTCGCGCAATACAGGCTTTTCAATGCCAAGTTCCAGCCCCAGCTCCCCCACCGTCATCCCCTCTTTGACCACCACTTTGGGAATCTCAGGAATTTCCTCGGCTTTTGCAGACCAGAGGGAGGTTGAGAGCAGGGAAAAACCTACAATGAGGGCTACGAGCAGGGTGAAAGAAACAAGTAAGCGAAGGTTACTGCGGCTTTTCATGGACTGAACATCCTTTGGGATACGGTTGCGACGATTTCAGACCGATTATAGCGCCAGGGAGATCAACTTGGTTATGGAGTCAAATGATTGTGGCAGGGTGACCGAAAATTTTTCGTCGTCAAGTAAGTCTGCCACAAGTTTGGAGTTGAAGCGTAACATTCTCACCTGTGTTTTGCCGTCGCGGGTAAATACTGTGATGAATTTGGGTATCAATGCTGCGCGCTCAGGGTTTGCGACCATGCTTTTGGAGGCCTTGGCGGGGCTGCATACCTGCACCATGTGAATATCAAAGTCGGTGGGCACCGTTTCGCCATGTCGGCTGAAGGTCTCCGCCATATTCATCTTGTCGCGGTTGTGTATCAGAAAACCCTGCGGCGAGGCCAGCTGCTCAAAAGAGTCGATGAATTGTTCGATGGATTTATCTGTGGTAGCGCAGAAGATATCGGCGCTCTCGTTTGTACGCATTTATATGGCTCCAGTGTTCTACTGTTAGTGTTCCCGTGTTGGGGATATTTTACCCGAAACGGTTTCAGTTGGTCGTTGGGAGAGCTTCCGGAAAGATTTTATCGGTGAATTTCACGTACCACGCCGCCGACTGCACCTGGATGATGTAGGCCACACACAGGACCAGCGCCGCGTCGGAGCCGGCCTCGCCAAAGGCGTTAATAGCCACGGCCAGCGCTATGGAGAGGTTGCGCATCACCGTCCCGTAAACCAGCGCAATGGCGTCGCCGCGTGGCAGGAGTTTCTTTCCCACCAGGGTGCTAAGCGCAAAGTTGGCGCCGTAGAGTATCAGCAACGGGATGAAGGTCGACACCAGCAGTTGCGGCTCTGCGGCGATCGCCCTGGCCTTGAGCGCCATGGCGACGAAGACGATGCCCAGGACACCTATGGTGGAGAGCGGTGGAAAGCGCGGAGCCCATACCTCCTGAAAGCCCTTCTGTCCATGGCGGCGGATCAGGGTCTGCTGCGTCACAAAGCCCAGCACCATGGGGGCGAAGACGATCAGGGCGATCTGCTTCATCACATTGACGATGTTGATGTCAACGCTGGCCCCCATCAGAAACTGGACGTAGAAGGGCGTAGCCACCGAACCCAGGGTCAGGCCAACGACCGTCATCTTCACAGCGGCGGCCAGGTTGCCCCTGGCGAAACCCGTCCAGGAGATCGTCATCCCGCTGGTGGGAACCAGCGACGCCAGGAGAAGGCCCAGCGCCATGTAGGGCTGGTCGGCGAAAAACACCTTGCCGAGCCCATAGGCCAGGAAGGGGATAATGCCGAAGTTGATCAACTGCGCCAAAAGCTGGCTCTTGCCGTCACCGCCCTCCAGGACCTTCTTGATCTTCAGGTTCACCATCATCGGGTAGACCATGAGGAATGTGAGCGGCATGATCGCTGCCTTCAACGACTTGGCCTCGAAAAAGACGCCGAATAAAAATCCCATGACCATAAGCACGGGGATGGCGACGATCAGGTTTTTGTTCAGGGAGCGCATAATTTTCCAAAACATCGTGAGACTCCAAAAAATGGGAAACCGTGCCCAATAAGTATTTAACTCAAAATTAAGTGGTTTATGCTTTTGATGCTGCGCTCCCCATTTCGTTTCAAAGAAAAAAAGCTCCCTCCGCCTGTAACGTAACCGCGTGCGCCGCATCTCACCTATCTGTTATTCAGGTATTCACACATTTTTGAGGTGTATATCGGGTGGCCACTTACCCGCCGCCTCCCCAGCGCTTGAAAGGGTTTTGCATTGATCTCGCTCGCCAAGAAAAAATGGTTCCGCTTTCTCTGGGTGGTTATCTTCGGAGCCAGCTGCTTTACCCTCGGTTATTCCTTGAAACCCAAGGCCGGCTCCGGCAGCCGGAGTAACCGGATGGAGATGCTCAAAAAGATGCAAGGCCAGAGTATGAGGATGCCCAGCCAGGGGATGAGGATGCCCACGCGGGTCGCTCCTGCGCGACGGATGGGGAACAGATAGTGGCGCTGAACGTGAAGAACATCCTGCCAACCCTGCTGGCGATCCCGAAGCGTCGGATAACCCAGGTATTTGCGCTGATATTTTCCAACGCGTACTTCCTCTCGGCGCTCTCCTATATCCCCTGCGGATACCTGCAATGCTCCAACTGCGCCATCTCCACCTTCGCCTGCCCCCTGATCCTGATACAGAGGGGTGCGGTGGTCGTCTCGATGGGCATGTTCAGTATGATGAGCGCCAAGATAATAGCCTCGGTGGGCGGAGCGCTGGCGATGCTCGCGCTCTTTGGCGCGCTCTTCGGGACCTGGGGCTGCGGGTGGCTCTGCCCCTTCGGCTTCGTCCAGGATATGCTGGGCAAGATTCCCGTGAAAAAATTTACCCTCCCGGGTTGGGCCGGGCATTTGAGAATCCCGATCTTCATAGCTGCTGTCGTGATCGTGCCCTATCTGACAAACTCCATGTTCTTCTGCGATATCTGCCCCCCCGGTGCGATAAACCGCATCTGGCAACAAGCGGCGGGGATTCCACTGTTTTTTAAAAGCCCCGAGGGTGTGCTCGCAGTAATCTCCGTGGGGCTCATGGTCGCGCTGCTGTTTGCCTCTGTGTTTATCCAGCGGCCATTTTGTACCCTGCTCTGCCCCATAGGCGGGGTGATGGGTTTATTCAACAAGATTTCCGGAGTATTCATCAAAGTGGACCATGAAAGTTGCGTCGAGTGCAATCTCTGCAAAAAAGCATGTCCACAGGGGCTGGACCCAGTGAAAACCCCCGCCCACACACAGTGCACACGCTGCCTTGAGTGCACCGGTAGCTGCGACCATCTGAATCTGAAACTACGCCTCTGATCCGCCGTTTACACAGAGGAGGGGCTGGCGTGGATTACGTGCCCCCAGCGGCGACCACGTAGACATCAATAGTTATGTCGGAAGCGTTAAAGATAAGCGCGTATAAGGGTTGCAATTCCCTGCACTAGGAGGCTGTTGAGAAACTCTCCCGAAGCGAGGAGTAACGCTAAACGGGAGATTTTAGCCGATGTCGGGCAAGCCTCCAACTAAGCCGACAATAAACTGGAAACCCCGAAGATCATTCGAGGAGTAGGAAGGGAAGAAAAATGACCACAGGCATACTGATAGGTATTTCGAGGATCATTTTTCGCCCCCTGACAACGTCAATCGGAGGATATCCGGGGTTTTTCAACAAGCTCTAGGGCGCACCTGTCTGCTACTGCCCCACCGGACATACCGCCATGCAATTGAAGCACTGGTACTGGAAGCCGATGAAGCCCGCCTGGTAGAGCTTCCAGAAATGGGGATCGGCGAGCATCGCTTTCTTCTGCTCCGGCTCGGCGTCTATCAGCTTCATCCCGAACCTGATAGCGCCGCCGATGCCATAGGGTTGGCTGTTGGACAGACATCTGCCAACGTGGGTCTTACCCTCCACATCCAGGGCGTTAGCGGGGCAGCTCTCCACGCAGAGGTCGCACTCAATGCAAAGATCATCGGTCACCACCGCATCGGAGTCCAGCTCCAGCTGGGTGAGCACGGCGGTAAATACCATCCTCGTGCCCATTTCCGGGTGTATGACGATATTATGCCGTCCCCATGCTCCCAGCCCAGCCGCGACCGCCGCGTGGCGCAGCGAGACCTCGCCCACCGACCCCTTGGTCTCGGCTTCCATCTTCATCGGGTAGGAGATGGGCACCGTCATCGTTTTTCCGCCAAACTCCTTTTCGATGAAGCGGGCCACCTTGTAGTTCAGGGAGCGGGAGAACTCCATCACATCCAACCGGCCATTCATGGCGATCTCTTTGTTGTCGCTCTCACAGCTGGAAAGCTCCCTGTAGGCGATAACAACGAGTGATTTGACACCGGGCAGAATCGACTCCAGCGCGGGTGACAGCGGGCTGTCGTAGTCGGCAGCCGCAACAAATCCAACGTCGTCACCGCCTTCAGCCAGTACGTACTTCCTGATTTTTTCTTTCATTTCAGCCCTCTCCTCGTTGCCTTCTCCCCACCATCGTTATGCTGCGCGAGTCCAGTTTGCACCGCCGATTTGTACCGCCGGGTTGTACCGTTAACCGTTTTTTGACGAAGCGCCTCTGCTCTGTCGCAGCAGCGTTGCCGGGCTTCGCCGAACCACCTCGACCTTGGCGACCACCTTGCCGTAGCCCATGCATTCCACTCCAACATCCTGACAGGAAATCTGCCGGGCAAAATGAAAATCCTGAGGGTCCAGTCCCTCGCTCAACCGTTCATTAATCAGCGCCACCGGCAGGTTGAGTTGCGAAACGAGATAGACGCAAACCCGCTTGGGGCAAAGCGCACTTATGAAATTTCCGTCAGCGTCGAGTACCAGCCGTTGCCCTATGGTGTGGCGCGAGTTGCAATTTTCCGAGCCGACAATCTCAACCTGGATGGAGCAGCTTTGCGATGCCGCCGACAACCGCTCCACATGCCGAACCCGGTGACCGCCCTCCTTGAACGTCTTGATCTCGTCGGGCGAGTACCCCACACGTTTTGCGAAACCGTTAACCGCTGAATTTGACTCCACCAGACCACCCCTTTCAAATGAGTTGATTACCTCTTCAAGGCCTCCAGGAAAGTTCTCGTCTGGGAGACACTCGTTTCCAGCAGCCTGCGATCCCTGCTCGCCGTGTAAAGAGCTGTGGCGCCGTTGAGGTTGATAATTATGAAGTCGGCCACTTCACGCGAATCGACCTCCTCGGAGATCAAGCCCCGCTCCTTCGCCTCCTCCAGCCAGGAGGCCAGCAACTTCGAGAAACGTACAAACCCCTTCAATATGCGTCTGGTCATCGCATCGGATCGTCCGGAGACATCCAGCAAGCAGTTGAGAAAGAAACACCCACCGGCAAACACCCCCTCTCCCACATAATCAAGCAGGTCGTGTTCAACAACCTTGCAGATACGCTCGACCGGGTCATCTATGGCGCTGGCATCGCGAAAAACGATCCCCCTCCAGATCAGGACAGCCTCTTCGTAGGCGTTGTTCCAAAGCTCCTCCTTGCTGCGAAAGTGCCCGTACAACCCACCCTTGGTTATGCCGACCTCCTCCATCACGTCGTGAATGGAAGTGCCGAAATAACCCTTCACCGAGAAGAGCTGAAGAGTTGCCTCCAATATGCGCTGCCGAGTAACTTCTCCCTTAGAGGGCATAGCTGTTCTCCTGGTACAGGAAGCATAATAAACCAACCGGTCGGTTTTTATTTAGCACTACTACACCACTGACGTCAAGCGCTTTATCCTGCCCAGAGTTAAGCCAGCCAAGGTTCTGGTCAGCCAAAGTTCTGCCAGCCAGGGTTCTGCCAGTGCGCTTGAAAGGTCACTCCCGGTGCTGCTCGACCCAACGCACAGCATGGTGGATAAGCTCGGTGGAGTTCTTTAATCCCAGCTTCTCCTTGATGCGCTCACGGTAGGTGCCGATCGTCTTGGGGCTGAGGCTGAGATGGCTGGATATTTCATTTGTCGTCATTCCCTTGCCATAGAGGACGAACACTTCAAGCTCCCTATCGGAAAAGCGCTCCTCCAAGGGTTCGGACAACGGACGGGACTCACCAACGCTTTTGGCGAGCAGCGCGGCGGTTATCCGATCACTCACGCAAATCTTCCCGGCGACCACATCCCTGATCCCCTTGACTATAAGCTCGGCGGTCTCATGCTTCTGTATGTACCCCTTGGCTCCGGCGCGAAGCGCGCGCTCTGCATAGACCGTCTCCTCGTGGGTGGAGAGCACCAGCACAGGGATGTGTTTGGCCTCTTGGCCTAGCTGCTTGACCAGCTCCAGGCCACTACGGCCCTTGAGCGATATGTCCACGATCACAGCGTCGGGGCAGGTACGGACTATCTCCCCATGGGCCTTGCTGATCTCGTCGGCCTCTCCGCACACCTCCATGTCCGCCTCTTCGTTTAGCAGCTCACGCAACCCTCTGCGAAAGATGGGATGGTCCTCCACCAGATATATCTTCACACTCCTGCCTCCACGCTCGCCAGCCGGCCATTGTCCCCCGCCACCTCCAGCCCATTCCTGACTGTGAGACGCACGAGGAATCCCCCGTCGTCGTCGCCATCATTATCTATGGGACCCGCCTCCACGGTTGCCCCAATTATCTGCGCCCGGTAGGACATTATCTTGAGCCCCATGCCTTGGCGCTGCGCCGTCGCCGAGTAACCCGAGCCATCGTCCGTCACCTCAATCTGCACCTCCTCGGGGCTGGCCTTGCACTTGACATTGATAATGCTCGCGTCGGCATGTTTTACGGCGTTATGCACCGCCTCTTGCACTATGCGGTATACATGCATGGCGGTCGTGGCGTCCAGCGCTATGGAACCCTCCCATGCAAAGTTGCAGGGGACGGAGAAAATCGTCTCAACAAAGTCGATCATCTGCCTGAGCCCCATCTCCAGCCCCTCCTCCACCAGATGCACCGGCGCGAGGCCTCGGGAGATGCCACGGGTCTTTCGGATCGCCTCGGTGAGCACATCATGGACTTTTTCCGCCTGATTGAAGGCATCGGGCGAACCCTCGGAGAGCCTTTTCAGGAGCACCTTGCACATCACATCCACGCCGATCAGGTGGGGCACCAGGTCATCGTGTAAATCCTGCCCGATCCGTATGCGCTCGTGCTCGTCGGTCTCGATAATGATACGCTCAAACCGCTTGAACTCGGTCACGTCGCGCAGGATCACCACCGCGCCGGTCAACTCCCCGTCGGCGTCAAAAAAGGGACCGCCGCTGATATTGACGTAGCGGCTGTCCCCCTCCTTGGTGAGAAACACCGTCCCCTCGCCCGAGATCGTCATCCCCCGGAGCAGCTGCCGTATCATATCCTGGACGCGGCCAATTTCGGAGGAAGGGACAAAGTTGCGTATCCTGACCCCTTTGAAGTCCGCAAGACGCCAGCCGAAGACCGTGGAAAAAGTAGGGTTGAGGTAGGTCGTGTGACCATCCAGTCCCACCACCATGATCGGGTCGGGGGTGGCCTCTACCAGCGCCCGGTACCTCTCCTGTGAGGTACGCAGCCTCGCCTCCGCACCTCGCCTCTGCGCCGACTCACGCTCCAATCGCTCCATGAAGCGGTCGAAGTAGGCTGAGAGTTGGCGCACCTCGTCATTGGACTCGACCTTGCGCTCAAAGGCAGGGTTGTCCCTGCCATCCACCGCCAGACGCTTAGCAAGGGAACGAATCGGCTGGGTTATCGAGACGCTTATCCTCAACGCGATGAGGACTGCCATGAAGAGGCAGAGGAGCGCCACCGCCGCAACCCTGTCGCGTATGACCCCCAGCGGCTTGTAGAGGTCGTCCATGTAAGCCGAGGAGGCGACGATCCAGTCCACTTCGGGTACGTAATCGTAGACGACAATCTTTTCGCGGGGCCGGACCTCACCGGGGTTCTTCCAGAAGTAAGAGATGCGCCCCTTGCGCTCCTCGACCATCTCGCGGATGAAGTCTTTTTCACCCTCCGAATCCACGTCGAAGGCGTTTTGCCCCTGAAAAATAGGGTGGATGATGAGGTTGGCCTCCAGGTCAAGGACAAAGGAATAGCCGCTGGGGCCGAACTTGAGGTCCGCGACGCTACGCTGAAAATCCTCCACGTTCACGAGGATCGCAAACTCCTCCCGGTAGGTGGTGGCGGAGATGATCCAGTCCCAGGGCTCGAAGTAGCGCATGAAGAGCGCCTTGGGCCTTGGAGACGCCTCTCCGGGGTTCTTCCACTCATATTCAAGGTAGCCATCCTTGAGCCTTATCTGCTCTTCGACGAAATCCACACCGAGGAAGCTCTTACCCTCCACTCCCTTGTCAGGATGAACGGGGGCGACCCCCTTGGTGGTGACGCAGTAGAGGTAGCCCGTTTGCCCAATCTTTTGGCTGAGGATCACCCTCGCCGCTTCGCGTTTGGCACCCTCTTCGCTCAATTCTCCCGTCTCGACCCGGTGGTAGATATCCCTCACCACGTCCAGGTTGGTGTCGGCCACCGAGCGCAGGTAGCTGCGGATGGATATCTGCACCGAGGTCTCCACCATATTGCGCAACATCTCGGTTGAGTTGCCAAGTTCGCTGGTTATCTGTCGTTCGAGGGAATCGCGCATCACCGAGTAGGAGAACCAGACCGTGGCGATGGCGAAGGGTATGAAAGTGGCCAGGCAGGCCAGCAGAATCCTGAAACGTATCGAGGTGTCGTCAAAGACACTGAAGAAGGAGTTGGATTTGGTCAATTCAAACGCTCATTGCTCTGGTGTGAATCGGATGACAATTATAGCATTTTATGGGACCAGGGGGTTTGGAGCCGAGCTTAATTGCTATTTGCCCCCGTGGAGACCGAAGGCAGGAGGATGAAGGTACCAACAGCGTGCCCCACCTCTCTCCCCTCACCGTCGTAAATACTCGCCTCAACTATATCCTGGCGCTTTCCCGCCTTTCTCATGATCCCCACTGCGCTAAGATCGGTCCTGGCTGAGGCGGAAAGAAAGTGAACTGACATCTCCGAGGTGGCCAGCCAACAATCCTCAGGATGGACCAACGCCGCCGTAAACCATGCTGCGGTGTCAAGCATCGTCATGTAAACGCCGCCGTGGGTGCCTTTTAGTGCGTGGTCCAACCCTGGATTGTAGGGGAGCGCTATGACAGCGCGGTTCTCATCGTCAAAGGAAAGTGACATGCCAAAGGTCTTTGCGATGGGCGCTCCTTCATTGAACAGCTTCATGAGCGCCCGCTTGCGGGCTTCCAGATCATTCGCGTAGTTCTTATCTGTCATTTGGTCCCCAATCCCATTTAGTACATCGCCTTGATTTCAGCTTCATACTTGTCATAGATTTTAGAACGGCGAATCTTCATGGTGGCGGTGACCTCATCGTCGTCGTGGTCAAGCTCCTTTCTAAGCAGGTGAAACTTTCGCACATTGCCCACCGGCGCCAGACCCTTGTTGGCTTTTGCCACCTCCCCGGTGATCAGCTTGAAGACCTCCGGATTCTCGATGAGGCTCTTGTAAGTGGTAAACGCCATCTTTTTCTCTTCCGCCCACGCCGAGACCGACTCCATATCTATCTGGATCAACGCCGAGACAAATTTGCGTCGGTCCCCTATGACTATGCACTCCTTGATGTAGGGGCTCGCCTTCATCGTGTTTTCAATCTCCGAGGGCGACAGGTTCTTACCCCCTGCGGTGATCATGATGTCCTTAATGCGATCGATGATCTTTAGGTTGCCATCCACCCACTGGGCCACGTCGCCGGTGTGATACCAGCCGTCAACAATAGCTGCCCTGGTCGCCTCCTCGTTCTTGTAGTAACCCTTGAAGACCAGTTCGCCCTTGAGCAAAATTTCACCTTGCTCTGAGAGTTTGATCTCGGCGATATCCGCCGGGATGCCAACCGTACCCGAGACCACATTGGAGAGATTGTGCGCAGTCACAAGTCCCGAAATTTCGGTAGCTCCGTAGCCCTCTACCAGCGGCACTCCAATGACCCGGAAGAACTGGAAGACCTGGGGGGAGATAGGCGCAGCGCCCGAGGCGGCCAAGTTGACCGCCCTGAGGCCCAGGAAGTTTTGCAACGCCCGAAAGACGAGCCAATAAAAGAAGTGCAGCTTGGCCTTCTCGATCAGGCTCCACTCCTGGGGCATCTTCTCGCGTATGGGAGAGCATACATTCACCGCCCACTGGTAGACCGCTTTGCGCAGCCCACCAGCCTCGTTGATCTTGATATGTATCTCCGAGTGGAGCTTTTCCCATATCCTGGGCACGCCAAGAAAGTAGCTCGGAGCCACCTCACGCAGGTCTTTTTGCACCGTGCGGATCGACTCTCCAAAGCTTATCGTGGAACCCTTGTAAATAGGGCCGAAGTTGGTCATGAACTGTTCAGCCACATGGCACAGGGGCAGATAGGAGAGCACTGAAGAGGTCTCGGTGATCTGCAACCGCTCGATGGCCGCCCACCCCCCGGCGCGCACGTTACGGTAGGTGATCATTGCGCCCTTGGGCTTCCCGGTGGAGCCCGACGTGTAGATCATCAACGCATCGTCGTCGAGCCCCTGTTTGTCCAGCATGGAGTCGGCGAGACCCTCGTTTTCCTTCTCAAAGACCGCACCCAGCTCCTCGAATTCCTTGAAGGAGATCAATAAATCACTCTCGTAATCCCTCAAGCCGCGCATATCCACGACGATGATCTTCCTTATCTTCGGCAGCTCTTCAATCGCTTCGAGTATCTTGTCGGCCTGCTCCTGATCCTCGCAGACGATTACCTCAACATCGGCGTGACCCACGACGTATGAGACCTCCGGGGTCGGGCTGGTGGGGTAGACCCCGACGGTAACCGCAGAGATAATGCCCGCGCCCATCTGGGAGACGACCCACTCGGCTTTGTTCTCCGAGAGGATTCCCACCTTGCCACCCGGCTTGACGCCCATGGAGAAAAGTGCCATGCCAAACCGCCTGGACAACCGATAGTAATCCGCCCAGGTGTAGGGGGTCCAGATGCCGAAATCCTTCTGGCGCAGCGCCAGCTTCTCGGGGTTCTTCCTCGCCTGCTCCCGGAGCATCTGGGGCAGTGTAAGCTGCGGCAATGGGTTTATGGCTGTCATGACAACCACCGCTTACGGCGTTTGTAATGTTTGATCTCCCGGTAGCTCCTGTTCTCGCCGTCGTCGCCGGAAGCTCCGAGATAGAACTCCTGCACATCCTCGTTTTTCATCAATTCGTCCGACGTGCCGTCAATAACCACCTTGCCGTTCTCCATAATGTAACCATAACTGGAAACCGCCAGCGCCAACGCGGCGTTTTGCTCCACCAGAAGCATCGAGGTGCCCTGCTCACGGTTGATGCGTACTATAATCTCGAATATCTCCTCCACCAGGAGCGGCGCAAGCCCAAGCGAGGGCTCGTCGAGCATGATCAGATCAGGCGCTGCGACCAGCGAACGACCAACGGCGAGCATCTGCTGCTCGCCACCTGACAGATAGCCGGCCAACCCCTTGCGTCTATCCTTCAAGCGGGGGAAATACTCATAGACCAGAGCAAAAGAGGCCCTGGCGCCAGCGCCACCCTTTTTGGCGTAGGTGGCGGCGGTCAGGTTCTCTTCCACCGTCAAGTCCTCGAAGACGTGGCGGCCCTCCATCACGTGAAAGAGGCCACGGCGAACGAGCTTGTCCGGCGAATCGAGCGCCACATCGCGCCCCTTGAAGGTGATCTTGCCATCGGCGACTTCGCCATCTTCAATATCCAAAAGACCCGATACCGCTTTGAGCGTCGTCGATTTACCCGCACCGTTGGAACCCAATAACGCCACTATGGTCCCCTTGGGCACCGTGAGGGAGAGGCCACGCAACACCTGCACCGCCTTATTATAGACAACCTCAATGTTGTTTATTTCGAGAATCGTTTCCATATCTCGCTACTCGGTTCGGGTAAAGTCCGGAGGCGGCCACCAATGACCGCCCCCGGATTTTTCCACTACTTGATTTCGATAACTTCAGAAACGGGTTCGTACCGGCCCTCGGCGGCGTTGACCTTGAAGACTCTGCCAAAGGGAATCGAGTTGTTGCGCACGGTGACCGGGACCGAGGCGATGCCGCCGGTATCCCAATTCTCGATTGAGTTCAGCGTGGCGCGCAGGTTGTCTACGGTAAGCTCCTTGCCTGCGTCGACGGTGCGGCCTATGACCTCGGCCCAGACCATCCCCTGGAACCAGCCAAACATGTAGAAGTTGGGGCGGGTCAGCTTGTCGGGGTGGACCTTGGCGTTGTAGGCGCGCATCGCATCCCACTCTTTGCCCGGAGACTTCTCCATGTTGAAGTAGTTGAGATGCATGACGCCCAGGTAACCGTCGGAGACCTCCTTGGCTTTCATGTACATCAGCTCGCTGGAAGACCAGTAGGTGCCCATGAACTTGGTAGCCATGCCCAGGTCCTTCATCTGCTGCATGAACTCGTTGATCGGAGTGAGCACATAGCCGTGGAAGAGCACGTAGTCCGGCTTTTTGCGACGCAGCTTCAACACCTCGGTGGAGACGTCGACGCTACCGGGCTTGGTGGTGATGACTTCAACCAGGTCCAGCCCCAGCTCCTTGGCCTTGGCCTTGCCGGCTTCGATCGGGTCGCGGCCAAAACCGGAGTCGCTATGTACGATTGCCACCTTGGCGCCGGGCATCTCTTTGGCGGCGTAGGTGAGCAGGATGCTCATCTGATCGGTATAGCTGGGGCCGATGATGAAGGAACGGGGGTACTTGGTCTCATCGGTAAGCTCGGAAGCATAGGAGACGCCGCTCATCAGGGTGTTCTTGGTGGCCTGTAGCTCAGGGTTGATCGCCTTCATGAAGCCCGTGGAGTCGCCGCTGTAGAAGAGCGGGTTGTGCTCTGCCGTGAGTTTTTTAAAGGTCGCGACCGAACAGTCGACCTTGTAGCCGCAATCCTCGAAGACATGCTTGATCTTGTGACCGCGAATGCCGCCATTTTCATTGGTGTAGTTAAAATAGTCCACGATTCCTTCGTGAAGCTCACCTCCGGCAAAACCGAAGACACCGGTGATCAACGCGGTCTCGGCAAAGACGATATCTTCCTTGGCCGTTGCAGTTGAGACGCAGAGGCCCAGTGTTAGCAGCACCACTGCCAGACCCATAAAAATTTTCTTCATTGCTTCGCTCCTTTTCTCCTGTTCACAGGTTTACTTCGGTCAAGTTTTAAAAGGCCAGAGGTGGGAGTAGCGCCTGGTTCGTCGCCACATCTCCGCCATGCCGTGGGGTTCGTAGAGAAGAAAACCTACTATCAACGCACCAAAGACCACCACCCTCACAGGAGAGAGGAGCACCTGGGCATTGGGCAAGATCGGAACGACCACCGCAGTGAGGATTTTGAGGATTTCCGGGACCAGCGTCATGAATATTGCGCCAAGTATCGGCCCCAGCACCGTGCCCATGCCACCGACGATGATAGCCGCCAAATAGAAAATCGAGGTGTCCAGGGGGAAGCTCTCGGGGGTGACCACCTTGAAAAAATAGGCCCAGAGCGCCCCGGCGCAGCCCGCGTAAAAGGAACTGAGCCCGAAGCTCATCAGCTTGTACCTGAGCAGGTCCACGCCCAGAACCTCGGCGGAGATATCCCTGTCGCGCACAGCAATAAACGCCCTGCCGATGCGGGTGCGGAGCAGGTTGCGTTCACCCAGAACCGCGATAATCGCCAGTGGAACAACCACAAAGTACATGCGTAAATCGCTGTTGAGATTGATGCCGAATATATTGGCGTTCTGTAGGTTTATTCCAGCGTTACCGCCGGTAACAGGCTCCCAGTGGACAAAGATAAAGTGCAGGATGACGCTCGCCGCCATGGTGGCGATGGCGAGATAGAGCCCCTTCACCCTAAGGGAGGGGAGTCCGACGACCACGCCCACCGCCGCAGTCAGGAGACCCGCCAGCGGCATGGAGAGCGCAAGCCCCATCCCCATGTTGTCGGCCAGCCAGACGGCGGTGTAGGCCCCCACCCCCATGAAACCGCCGTGGCCCAGTGATATCTGGCCGGTAAGCCCCACGAGGATATTTAACCCTGTTGCGCTAATGACCGCGATGCCCACCAGACAGGCAAGAAAAAGTGTGTAGGGGCTGGAGACGAAGGGGAAGGTCAGGAGAGTGGCTATGAATATACCCATCCAGACCTTCTGGGTCTGCGTCCGAAAGATCGCCTCGTCAGATGGATAGGTTGAGACTGCGTCGCCGATTCTCATCTTAGAGCCGCTCTATTTCTTTGGTGCCAAACAAGCCGTAGGGCTTGAGCACCAGTACGAATGTCAGCAGAGTGAAGATGGTCAGCATCTTGTATTCGCCACCCAGGAAAGCCCCGGTCATCGTCTCAAGCCACCCGACGAGCAGCCCACCGACCAGTGCCCCGGTCAACGAGTCGAGACCACCGAAGATCACCACCACCAGGATGGATAACGCCATTGAACCGGAATAGGGGCTCAAGCCGCCGCTCGCCGCGACGAGCACTCCCGCCAACGCCGCAGCCATGCTGCCAAAAAACCATGCATAGTTGAACACCTTGGGGACGCTTATCCCCATGGAGAAGGCTGCCGCCTGGTCCGACGCCGTGGCGCGCAGGGCCACCCCGCCTCTGGAGAAGCGGAAGTAAATGAGATAGCAGACGAGCAGGCCGATAGCGATGAGCGCCGAGTAGGCAATTTTGGAAGAGACGTAGAGTTCGCCGATGAAGATGGGCGCGCGCGGCAGGAAATCGGGCAGAATCCTCGGGCCGGGGCCCCATATGATCTGAGCCGCGCCCACAAGGATGCTGGAGAGCCCAATGGTAACCATGACCACCGAGATCGGCGATTCGCCGAGCATCGGCCTGATTATCAATTTTTCCGTGACACTGCCCAGCAGACCGCCGCCCAGCATCGCCAGGGGCAGCGCGATCAATGGGTGCCACTCAAGTATCCCGGCGAAGGTGAGGAAGAGATATGCGGAGATCATCATTATCTCGCCGATGGCGAAGTTGATCACCCTGGTGGCTTTGTAGATAATGACGAACCCGAGGGCCACCAGGGAGTAGATCGCCCCCGTGGCAAGGCCCGCTATGGAGCTCTCGAAGAAAAACAGCCAGTCCATCTACTCACTCCCCGCAGCTTCGACGCCCAGGCGACGGCGCATGTCGGAGACGTTGCCGCTCCCGAGATAGGCCTTTATCACCTCAGGGTCATTCTTGACATCCTCGGCGGTGCCCTGTGCAATCAGCTGGCCGAAGTTGAGCACGACCACCTTATCCGAGATGTCCATGACCATCCCCATGTCATGCTCCACCATCAACACGGTCATGCCCCACTCCTGGTTGAGATCGAGGATGAAGCGCGCCATATCTTCCTTTTCCTCGCGGTTCATACCCGCCACCGGTTCGTCGAGCAGCAGCACCTGGGGGCCGATAGCCAGCGCCCTCGCCAACTCAACCCGCTTTTGCAATCCATAGGCGAGGCTCGCGACAGACATATTGCGTATGTGGTCGATCTCAAGGAAATCAATGATCTTGGTCTCCACCTCTTCGCGTAGCGCCATCTCTTCGCGCTGGGCCTTGCCGATGTAGAAGAGAGCCGCGAGAAGCCCAGTCTTCAGGTGAGAGTGTGCACCAAGTTTGATGTTGTCGAGGACCGTCATGCCCCGAAAGAGGGCGATGTTCTGGAAGGAGCGGGCGAGGCCGAGCTTGGCGCGCTTGGGTGGATGGAGGTGTCCGATATTCTCACCTTTGAAAAATATCTCACCCGCCTGGGGTTTGTAGAAACCGGAGATGGCGTTAAAGAGGCTTGTCTTTCCCGCGCCGTTTGGCCCGACGATGGCGGTGATCTTGCCTTCGGGGACCGTAAAACTTACGTCCGACAGCACTTTCAGCCCGCCAAAAGAGAGGGATATTCCCTTCAACTCAAGGATGTCGTCAGCCATTTTCTCTCTTCCGAAGCTGGTGAAACCAAATTGCCATGGACCTACGGCTGCAAGTATAGACCTGTGCTTCCAGAAATGAATATCGGCGCAATACCCAACCGGGTGTAGGCGTTTTGCCTACACCTGCTTTGGCGTCGGGCCACCCCCCTTAGTCACCCTTGAAATCAGGTTTGCGCTTTTCGAGAAATGCCGCAGCTCCAACTTTTTTGATTTCCATCTCGTTTTTTCTCCCTCCTGAAAATTTACAGATCCCTCAGCCTTCGATCTCCAGCAGCGTCGCCATTCCCATGCCGCCGCCCACACATAATGTGGCGACGCCAAGCGAGTCACCCCGGCGACGCATCTCGTTCATCAGCGCCAAAACGATGCGGATGCCGGTGCAACCCACCGGATGGCCCAGCCCGATGCCGGAGCCGTTGACATTCACCTTTTCCCGGTCCAGGCCCAGCCCCTTTTCGCAAGCCAGGTACTGAGCGGCAAAGGCCTCGTTAACTTCCCAAAGGTCGATGTCGGTTATTTTCAGCCCAGCCTTGCTCAAAAGCTTCTCGCTGGCAGGCACCGGGCCATAACCCATAATCGACGGATCGACTCCTGCACTGGTCTGGGCCACCACCCTTGCCAGCGGAGTCGCGCCCACCTCGTCGGCCTTGGCTCTGGTCATCACTACCACAGCAGCGGCTCCGTCGTTAAGGCCCGAGGCGTTGCCCGCCGTGACGCTGCCATCCTTGGCGAAGGCGGGCTTCAATCTTGAGAGGTCGCCGATGGTCATACCAAAGCGGGTGTGCTCGTCGACGTCGAAGACCACCTCTTTCTTGCGCTCCCTGACCGTCACCGGGATGATTTCATCCTTCAGCTTGCCCGACTTGGTGGCGGCTTCGGCGTTGGCGTGGCTGCGCAGCGCCACCTCATCCTGCTCCTCGCGGGAGATGGCGTGGATACCAGCCAGCTTCTCGGCGGTCTCCCCCATTATCATCCGCTCGCCGGTAAAGTGGCTGCCCGAATGGAGCAGTTCCCAGACCGAATCGACCATAGCGCCATCCATCAACCGCTGGCCCCACCGCGCGCAGGGTAAAACGTAGGGACCATTGGACATCGACTCAACCCCCGCCACCAGCATGACTTCGGCGTCCCCGGCCAGGAGCTGGTGGCGCGCAGAATGCAGCGCCTGCATGGAGGAGGAGCACTGTTTCTGTATCGTGTAGGCGGGCACCTCCGCCGGGAAACCGGCTGCGAGGGCTGCGGTACGAGCGGTGTTGGCCTCGTCGGCGCACTGGATACAGTCACCTAGCACAATCTCATCCACCGCGCCCTTCTCAATTCCTGCCCGCGCAACTGCCTCGTTCATCACGAGGCCAGCCAGCTGATAAGCGCGAAGGGACTTTAGGCTCCCGCCGAATTTACCGATTGCTGTACGGCATCCGCTGACGATCACTATGTCATTGGGATTCTTTTGCATCTTCCCTGTCTCCTATAATGGACTTGAGCACCTCCTGAAATAATTCGACAAAAGAATCGTAAGCACCCTGCGTCATCTCAATCGCCCTGGCGATCTGGGTAACAGTCATCTCGTGGTAACCCCGGCTCAACAGCGCTACAGGTGTTTATCGACTTCCCTTAGCAGTTCTTCTGCTCTGTAGGGTTTGTGAAGAAAGCCCGCAGGTGGGGTGTCCTGGAATACTTCCACCGATTCCTTACGGTTATAGCCGCTTGAGAGGATTACCTTGACTGCGGGGTCGAGCTTTACAAGCTCTTTGAAGGTTTCGACACCGTCAAGGTTGGGCATCGTCATGTCGAGGAGTACGAGGGATATTTTGCCCGGATTCTCTTTGAATTTTTCGAGGCCATCCAATCCATCCACGGCGGTGATTACGTTAAAGCCAAATTTTTCAAGCGCCAGCTTGGCGACGGTCAAGACCGCATCTTCATCGTCAACAACCAGAATAGTCCCGTTGCCCTGGTAGGTGGCGAGGTTGAACTCGGTGACAACGGGGCACGGCGTTTCCTCTTCAACAGCATCCGGACAGGGCAGGTAGACGGTGAAGGTGGTCCCCTCTCCTGTGTTGCTCACGAGTGAGAGCGTCCCACCGTGGCCGCGCACGATGCCCTGAACCGCTGCCAGCCCCAGGCCACGCCCGGTAAATTTGGTGGTGAAAAAGGGCTCGAAGATTCTGCGCTTCGTCTCAGCGTCCATTCCCATGCCATCGTCGCTCACTTCGATGTAGGCGTAGCTGCCGGGGTCGACCTGCTCATCCAGCGTTTGCGCAGCGATTGCCTCCCCGTCCAGCTCCGTCACTCCAGTGCGTACTATTATGGTGCCGGGTTTATCGTCCAGCGCCTCGGAGGCGTTGGTAACGAGATTCATGAAGACCTGTCTGAGCTGAGTCGCGTCGCCGTCAACCGCCGGGACATCGTCGCCAAAATGAAACTCAAGCTTCGCTTTTTTGGATATGATCGTCCCAAGCAGGTGCACCATCTCTTCGGCGACCCTTTCGAGCTTTACCGACTCTATAACGAATCTGCCCTTGCCCGAATAGGCGAGCATCTGCCCGGTGAGGTCGGCCGCTCGCATGGCGGCCTTCTGGATCATTTTCACATGCTGACTCACCGGATGGTCGGGTTCGAGGTGCATCAGCGCCAGATCGGCGTTGCCCATCACACCCATCAGGAGGTTATTGAAATCGTGGGCGATACCGCCTGCCAAAACACCCAGGCTCTCCAGCTTCTGGGCGTGGAGCACCTGCTTTTCAAGGCTTATGCGTTTTTCTTCCGCTTGCCTTCTCTCAGTCAGGTCACGCGCCTGGCCCATGATGGCTCTCTGATTGCCCAACTCAAGACTGCTCAAGCGCACCTCTACGAGGAAGGTAGTCCCATCCTTGCGCTTATGGACGCCTTCCAGCGTCACCGGCACGCCCGGCTTGAGCTTGGTCCAGCAGTTCTTCCTGTGCTCCTTTTCCACGAACTCTGCATCCACATCCCACACATTCATTTTCAGCAATTCGCGGCGCGAGTACCCCAGACTCTCACACGCCTGAACGTTCACATCCAGCAACCGACCCTCGAAGTTGTGAAGGAACATCGCGTCGGCCGCCTGGTTCACCAGGGTTCTGAACTTCGCCTCGCTATCGCGCAGCATGGCGCGGCCAAGCTCAAGATCGTGCCCCACCGAGGAGAGAAACCGGCTGAGATCCCCCAGCTCGTCGTCGGCGACGGGAAGGAGCTCCACTTCGTAATTACCGTCCCGTATCGACTCCATCGCTTTGCGCGTGGAACTCACGAACAGCTGCAGGTAGTTTGTCGATATTTTCCAGAGCAAAAGAGTGATAGCCGCCGCAAGCAACACAGTTATGGCGATCACACCCCTGTTAAAAGTAAGATTTTTGATGTGGTTGGCTTCGATTACCATGAGAACATCGGCTGCGACACTGCTAAAACGTCCCGCCGTTTTCCTGAGCGAAACTTTGTGATTTTTTATTGCAATATGATTGAAAAATCCCTTTTCGACCTTCAGCTCGAACTGATCCAGCCGCTTGACGATCTCCTCGTTTACGCCCGCAGCTCTGGCCCTGGATACATCGTCCTTTATCCGGTTGAGCGCATCAATATCCCTGTCGTGGTAAGCGTCGCTCCACACCAGCTGGATTCTGGCGAGCAAACGGTAGAGGATGGAGAACTTGTCGGCTTTTTCCTGATCGATGAGCCCGGACAACTCGTAGAGGATTCTGTGGTTGCCCACGTGCAAAGTCTTGTCAAGCGAGTGCATCTCCACAAGTTCGTATAGAGCGGTTCGATAATAATCAAGGTGCTCGGTCAACCCGGACAAGCGCTTGGCGAGGTCGGGGTCGTCGCCGAGCGACATCTCGCCGACCTTCTTTACCAGCTCCTTGGCCTTGTCAAACTCGATGTCGATAACCCCCGATTGCGCCGGGGTAAACACTGCCGTCTGGGACTGGAGGGCTTCAAGCTTTTGCACGCGGTAGCGAAATTGGTTGAGAAGCTCAAGGTTGATGTGGGAAGTATTCAGGGCATTGAAACCCGTGTAAACTATCCCGCCAAGAGCCAAAACCATGAGGAACATCAGGGTGAAACCGATGAATATTTTGCGTGAGATCGGGATGCGCATGAGCTAAAACCCACCCCTTGACGACCAAGTCAGAGCCACATGGTAACCGGGCCGTGCTGTACAAGGCGGCGCGTGATGGTCGTGGGAGGTGTAGCCAAGGCGCACGAACAGGCGCGCGCGCCCCGTCTTTTCGGAGGAAAGCAGGAACAACAGGGCGCATATGGTGAACAAGACTCCGACTTGACTCATCGCGACCACTTCGCCCCTTCCCGAAATTACATAAGATTCAGTAGCAATTCTACGGAATACGGTTTCCCTTCCAGGGTTGTCAACCTACGGCGGGCAATCGCCGCAAACGGATCTGAAGAGCGCGGTGCTGAGGTACCGGTCGCCCCTGTCTGGGAGGATCACGACGATGTTCCCCTCCTCCATCCCCCGGGCTACCTCAACGGCAGCCGACACGGCGGCGCCGCTGGACATGCCGACGAACAACCCTTCGCGTTGCGTAAGGCGTCTGGCGGCTTCAAAGGCATCCTCATCCTCCACCACCAGCACCCGGTCCAGCTCATCGGGGTTGTAAATGCCGGGCACGATCGCTTCCTTCATATTCTTCAGCCCCTGAATCTTGTGGCCCATCGTCGGCTCGACCGCGACTATCCGGACAGCGGGGTTCATCTCTTTGAGGTAGCGCCCCGTACCCATGACGGTGCCGGTGGTGCCCAGCCCCGAGACGAAGACATTTATCTGCCCCCTGGTCTGCTCCCAAATTTCCGGCCCGGTTGTTTCATAGTGGGCGAGGATGTTGGCGGGGTTGTTGAACTGATCCGGCATGAAGTAGATATCGGGGGACTCTTCATAAATCTCGCGGCACAGACGTATCGCCCCATCGGTGGCCGCGCAGGCGGACGAAAGGGTCAGCTCTGCACCGTAGGCTTCGAGCACCGCGCGTCTTTCAACGCTTACGCAACCGGGCATGACTAGCCGAACCTTGTAGCCACGCGAAACGCCGATCATCGCGAGCGCGATGCCGGTGTTGCCGCTGGTCGCCTCAAGGATTACCTTATCCCTGGTCAACTCTCCCGACTTTTCAGCCTCACGGATCATATAGCAGGCGGGCCTGTCCTTGACCGAGCCTCCGGGGTTGGACCCCTCCAGCTTGGCGAAGATACGCACCCTGGGGTTCCCCTCCCAGAATCTGGAAAGCTCCACCAGGGGGGTGTTGCCGATAGCCATCCCGACTTCGGGGGCGGCATCTATTTCCGCTGCTTTTTGGGTACTCACTTCGTATCTACTCCAGCACAAGCCAATCGGTTAATCTCTTCATCTTCACTTTGCCGACGCCACTGGCGAAGCGAAGTTCCTGTAAATCCCCAAAACCGCCCAACCGGGAGCGGGTGGCGACGATCATCTTCGCGGTGTGTGCGCCGACTCCGGGCAAAGCGGTCAAATCCTCGGTGGTGGCGGTGTTGATGTTCAGCGGACTGCCCACCAGGAGGCCGCGCCATCCCTCCAGCCCCCCTGCCCGCTTCAGCACCACGGATTCGTCGGGTCTGCTGCCGACTTCAAAGGGGATGGTATACGCGCCCAGCGCGACCAGGCCGACCAGGATCAGCCCCTTGGCCTCGCGCAGGGTCACTTATTTTTCCTCATCTCGCAACAGTTTGTATTCTATCGAGTCCACAAGGGCGGCATAGGAGGCCTGGATGATGTTCTCGCTCACACCCACCGTCCCCCAGGTCTCGTCGCCATCGCTGGATTCGATTAAAACCCTGACCCTGGCTTCCGTCCCGCCGCCGCTTGCAAGCACGCGCACCTTGAAATCGGTGAGATGCACATCATTTATGGCGGGATAGAACTTCTCCAGCGCCTTTCGTAGTGCCGAGTCCAGCGCATTGACCGGGCCATTGCCGATCGCCGCAGTGTGCTCGACCACACCGTCGACGCTGAGCATTATCGTCGCCTCGGCGATGGGGCTTTCACCCTCGCTGCGCTTCTCGTCGATAACCCTGAAGCCGAGAAGATCGAAAAACTTGCGATGTCTGCCAAGCCTTTTTTTCAGGAGAATCTCAAAACTGGCCTCAGCCCCCTCGTAGAGGAAGCCCTGGTTTTCCAACCGCTTCAGATCGTTGACCACCTCAAGCGCAGCCGGGTCTTTTTCATCTATCTCGATGCCAAATTCTTTGGCCTTGGCTAACACGTTGGCCCGGCCGGAGAGATCGGAGATGAGGATGCGCTGCCGGTTGCCCACCACCGAAGGATCGATATGCTCATAGGTGAGCGGATTGCGCTGCACGGCAGAGACATGGACCCCGCCCTTGTGGGCAAAAGCGGAGTCGCCCACAAAAGCCTGGCGCTTTTCATGTTTGCGGTTTGCCAGCTCATCGACAAAACGCGAGACCTTGCGCAACAGCTTGAGGTTGTCTGCGGGGATCGCCCCCACGCCGAGCTTCAGCATCACATTGGGGATGATGGAGACCAGGTTGGCGTTGCCGCACCTCTCCCCAAAGCCGTTCATCGTCCCCTGCACATGGGTCGCGCCCATCGCCACCGCGGCGAGGCTATTGGCAACCGCCAGCTCGCCATCATTGTGGCAGTGGATTCCCAGAGGCAGCGAGGTCTTCGCCTTGATCTCGGCGACGATCTTGCCGATCTCATCGGGCAGGCCGCCGCCGTTGGTGTCGCAAAGCACCAGCACATCGGCACCGCCCTCCTCGGCAGCCTTTAACGTGGACAGCGCATAGTCGGGGTTGGCCTTGTAGCCATCGAAAAAATGCTCGGCGTCATAGATCACCTCGTCAACCCTGCCCTTGACGTACTCAAGGGTCCGGCGGATCAGCGTGAGGTTCTCATCAAGCGAAATACGAAGCGCCTCGGTGACGTGGAGATCCCAGGACTTTCCAAAGATGGTGACCACCGGCGTCTTGGCCGCGAGCAGCTTCTGGATCGACCCATCCTTTTCAGGCCCGAGATCCGCACGCGCAGTGGCCCCAAAGGCGCACAGCTTGGCGTTTTTCAGCGGCTTTTTGGCGACAAGGTTGAAAAACTCCATATCCCTGTCGTTGGAGCCCGGCCATCCGCCCTCGACGTAGTGGATTCCCAACTCGTCCAGCGCATACGCCACGCGCACCTTGTCCTCGGCCGAAAAGGAAACATCCTCGGCCTGGGTGCCGTCGCGCAGTGTGGTGTCGTAGATGTGTACTGTCATTTTACCGTCATCTTAATAAACCAGACCCGAGTCCCTAGCCTTTGTCCAACCCGAAAGCGTCGTGGAGGACGCGGACCGCCAACTCAGTGTATTTCTCCTCAATCACGCAGGAAACCTTGATTTCAGATGTTGAGATCATCAACACGTTTACCCCTTCGGCAGCCAGCACTTCAAACATCTTGGCCGCCACCCCGGCATGGCTTCGCATGCCGACGCCGACTATGGATATCTTGGCGATGGAGGAATCCGCCGTCACCTCGCCACCGCCCAGCTCCACGGCGCAGGGGCGTATCACTTCCAGCGCCCGGTCCAGCTCGGTCTTGGGCACTGTGAAGGTCATGGACGCCTTGCCTCCGGCGCCCACATCCTGGACTATCATATCAACCACGATGCCGTGGGTGGAGAGCGCGCCGAAAATTTTGGCCGCGATTCCCGGCTTATCCGGCACGTCGCGCACACTTACCTTCGCCTCGTTGCGGTTGTAGGCCACACCGGCAACCATCACCTGTTCCATATTCTCATCCTCCTCGACGACCCAGGTCCCCTCCGATTCGTTGAACGAAGAGCGCACGTGGATCGGGACCCCATATTTTTTAGCGAACTCGACCGACCGGATCTGGAGAACCTTCGCCCCGACACTTGCCAGCTCCAACATCTCATCATACGAGATGCGATCGAGCTTTCGCGCCTTGGCGCAAAGGTTGGGGTCGGTCGTATAAACTCCATCTACGTCCGTGTATATCTCGCACGAATCAGCTTCCAGCGCCGCCGCGATAGCCACCGCGCTGGTGTCCGAGCCGCCGCGCCCCAGGGTGGTTATGTTGCCCTTCTGGTCCACACCCTGGAAACCGGCAACCACACAGACCTTACCCTGCTCAAGCGCCTGGGTGATCGTCCCGGTCTCCACGTCGGCTATGCGCGCGCGCATGTGGGCCGAATCGGTCAGCAGCTTGATCTGACCACCGGTAAAGGAGACAGCGGGGGTGCCGAGGTTGTGCAGGGCGATGGACAAGAGCGCGATCGTCACCTGCTCGCCGGTGCTCAAGAGCACATCCATCTCACGCTCGGTTGGGCGCGCATGGAGGGACCGGGCCA
>JAUVAU010000103.1 GCA_030591565.1 Deltaproteobacteria bacterium
AAGCAGGAATTCGAGGAATTGCTCCGCCTTGAGCCTACGCTAACCCAGTTCCTCATCTACGGACCCAGTGTCGGCACCCCGCTACACGCCCGCATGCTGGCTGAAGACCGCCTGGACCAGGTCGCCATGTCCCAGCCGAACAAATTGGATGGATTCAACTTGCTCTTTCGGCACGAGCACTTCAGCGCCAAACAAATTCAGATGCTCCAGAGAAAACTCTACCACGAAGCTTTCGCCAGGCTGGGTCCCTCCATCTTTCGGGTGGTGGCCAACTGGCTCGATGGCTATCGCACGCTGCGCGACCACCCTCAGTCGCGGGTTCGCGACAAGGCCAAGCGTTACGCTGAAGATAGCCATCAAGCTCTGCCCGCCCTAGCCGGCAGCCGCTATTTCGCGCCCCTGGCCAGCCAAGACTGGCTATCCGAGCTCCAACAAGAGATCACTGACCTCATTGGCCCCATGACCAAGAAGCAACAACGCCTGGCGCACCTGATTCCGGCCATGTTCCGCCTAACTCGGCTTCGTATGACCCATGGCATCGGCATGCAACCCACGCACAGCCGCCACAGCCATCGTTGGCCGAAAAAACCCTTCCGCTTGATGCAGCGACTCCTCGAAGGTCCTTTGGCCGGCCCCGCTTGGTGGACTACCGAGTCCTAAAGCTGCCATACTGCAGCACAAGAGTTTTTACCGGTTTGCCAACCTCGAACTCGAATTGTAGAAGCGTCCCAGCTTTAATCTATAGAAACGCCAGAAGAGGTTTGTCCATGAACAAGGTATTTGTTTTTCTTGGCGTCGGGATCATGCTCCCCGTGCTGTTGTCCAGCACCGTGGGCATTGTCACCTTGGTCCTGGGGGAAAGCTCGAACCTATTGGTGGTGGGTGTACTGATCCTTTGTTTTGCTGCCGCATCTTTGGGCGGGGCAGTCACCGTAACCATTCTGATAGGCAATCGCGCTAAGGAGGCAAGGCTTAAAGATGATCTGATTGCCAACGTCTCCCACGAACTGCGCACCCCACTGAGCGCCATGCGCATGTACGCCCAGACCTTGCTAGCCGGCACCCTGGAAGACGATCCAGAGCGCAGCCGCGAAAGCCTAGAGAGCATCGTCCGTGAAAGCCGGTGGCTGGAGGTCATGATCGAGCGCCTGCTCACTTGGCGATCCACCGAGAAGGATCGCGCCTCGCTCGCGCAAGAGCTCGCTACCGTCCAGGCCGCCGTGGAAGAAGCCGCCGAGCGTTTTAGGCGCATGGTTCAGCCGGAAGACACCCACTTCTTGACCCAGTTTCAAACCGAGGCACTGGTCTTATATGAGCCGAAAATGCTTATCACGGGGGTACTCAACTTGCTTATCAACGCCTATAAGTACAGCCCGGCCCCACGGCAGATTCTGCTGCGAGTCGAAGATGAAGAAAAGACAGTTTGCATCAGCGTTCACGACAAGGGTTCGGGGGTACCCCACAGCCAACGCAAAAAGATCTTTGCTCCCTTCTACCAGGCGACCAAGGCAGACCAAAAACACAAGGGAGGTGTGGGCTTAGGCTTGGCCATCGTCAAACACCTGGCGAAATCCCACATGGGCAGTGTCTCGGTAGAAGATGAACCAGGCGGCGGATCAATATTCATCATTCGCCTGCCGTCACAAAAAAACGACGGCACGAACTCATGAGCGACGAGCATCCCGCCACCATTCTGATCATCGAGGACGATGGCTCTTTGCGAGAAGGCCTTGCCTTGAACTTTCGCCATCGTGGCCATGAAGTACACACAGCGGTATGTGGCGAGACGGGTCTGACCGCGGCTTTTGATTTGCGACCCGATCTGATCGTTTTGGACCTGATGCTCCCGGTCATTGACGGCATGCAGGTGCTTGAAGAATTACGCAAAAGGAATATGGGCATTCCGGTGCTTATCTTGTCCGCCCGAGATGCGCTCCACGACAAGGTTCAGGGTCTCCGAAAAGGGGCTGACGATTACCTTACCAAACCTTTTGAGCTGCCCGAGCTGCTCGCCAGAGTCGATGTCATGCTGCGTCGCCGGCGACAAGAACAAGCCCAGGAGCCCGAAATACACTTCGCGACAGTAGTTATTCAACCTGGCCGGCATAGAGTGACTCGCCACGGCAAGCCAGTGGTCTTGACTACCCGAGAATTTGAATTACTACTCATGCTGGCACGCAGGCCGGGAAGGGTTTTTTCCCGCGACGAGATCCTCAACTTGATCTGGGGCTGGGACTACGAAGGCACACCGCGCACAGTGGACAACCTCATTGTCAAGCTCAGGCAAAAACTGGAAGACGACCCCTCCAGCCCTCGCCACATCCAAACAATGCGCGGCGTTGGCTACAGAATGACAATCTGAACATCCATTCCTAGTTTTTCTTGATCCCCTGCGCCGGTTAGCCGCCCTGAGCCATCAGGGGTCGAATAGTGTGTTGTGCGCACCTATTCCCGCAGGACGTGGGGGTACTCCGCAGAGCGTTTTTGAAAGGACAGGACTTTGGGGTTCTGGATCACGCCTTCCCTGATCTCCAGGGCGCGACGCAGGGCCTCGTCTTTGTCCCAGGCTTCGGGGCCGGACATCACTTTTTTGAGGTAGGCGACCACTACCCGCGATATCTCCCAGGACGCGGAGCGCCAACTGTAGCTCGGAGTGTGATCCACAGCGTAGTAGGTGATCTGGCCGACTTGGAAGGTCGGCTCCTCGAAGGAGGTCGGCCGGGCGAAGGGGAAGCCCATCTTGAGGTCGCAGCTCACATCGACGATCAGCGCTCCCCGCTTGAGGCGGCGCTCTTCGCCGGGGAGCATGAAC
>JAUVAU010000048.1 GCA_030591565.1 Deltaproteobacteria bacterium
TGAAGATCAACCTCGCGCCCATGCCCGTTCCCATGGGGTCGCGGTTCACGCCGACGATGCCGGTGAGCGCGCCGCCGTAGGGGTCCAGCGCCGAGGGTGAGTTGTGCGTCTCCACCTTGAAGCAGAGCGACCACTCATCGTCATAGGCGATGACTCCGGCGTTGTCCACGAAGATCGATTGGCAGATGTCCGCGTCGCCCATCTGTTCGCGGATGCGCTCGGTGGAGCCGACGATGTAGGTCTTGAAGATCGACTCTATTCTGGAGACCTCGCCGTTTTCCTCATAATCAATGTTGGCGTTGAATATCTTATGCTTGCAGTGTTCCGACCAGGTCTGGGCCAGACACTCAAGCTCAACATCGGTGGGCATATCCGGCGGCAGGCCAAGCTCCCTTCTTTGCGCCTGGACCTTGGGGTCCTTGTAGTTGTCGCGGATGAGCTTCATCTCTTCCAGGGTCAGCGCCAGCAGCCCTTCCCTGGACAGCGTGACAAGCTCATCGTCGGGGATATCCAGGCTCACGGTTACCACCTTGGGCTCCGCCTCGCTCTCCACCCTGGGCACCTCCACGGGGAAGCCGCCAACCTCGTCGAACTCCTTGCGGGAGAGCACCTTCCACCGCTGTATGAGCTGGTTGGCGAGCAGCCCTGAAGCTAACTGTTCAACCTCTTTCAGCCCGACGTCACCGGTGAAGAGGTACTGGACCGAGGTGTAGACCTGCATGTGATGGGGGAAGGTGCGGGCAAGGAGCATCTCAAGCGCTTCCTTGGCCGTGCGCCCCTCATTATCGGTCACACCCGGTAAATAGCCGATCTCCAGCGCCCACTGAAAGTCATTGAAGACCCTTACGGCTATGGGGCTGTCCACCTCGTATAGCTGGACGACCGGATCGCTCAGCGCCTCGGTGGCCGCCATCTCCAGCTCATCTTGCCCAAGGTCCAGATCGACGGTGAAGACATCGACGGTGCGCGCCTCCCCGATGGGGATGTGCAGGAACTCGTTTATCTCGCGCACGCCGGCCAGCGCGCGCGCATCGGTCAGTTCGGGCCTAAAGGCCACTTCAACCCGGTTCGCCATTATCTTATTGGTCCTCGTCTTCCTGCTCTTCGAAAACGCGGTCGAAAATAGTGTCTGCGTGCTTGATGTGATATTCGAGGTCAAATACTTGTTCAACCTCCCCGGGGGAAAGGTACTTGGAGACATCGGGGTCGCCATTCAAGAGCGTCTGGTAATCGACGCCCTCGTTCCACACCCTCATCGCGTTGCGCTGCACGAAGGCGTAGGCGTCCTCGCGGCTGACCCCCTTGTCCACCAGCGCCAGCATGACCCGCTGGCTGTTTATCAGCCCGCCGGTGATTTCGATATTCTTCATCATGTTCTCGGGATAGACCAGCAGCTTCTTCATCACCCCGGTGAACCTCACCAACATGTAATGGAGCAGGATGGTGGCGTCGGGGGCGATAACCCGCTCGACGCTGGAGTGGGAGATGTCACGCTCGTGCCAGAGCGCCACGTCCTCCATCGCCGCCTGGGCGTAGGAGCGCATGAGTCTGGCGCAGCCGGTGAGGTTCTCGGTGGCGATGGGGTTCCTCTTGTGGGGCATCGCCGAGGAGCCCTTCTGGCCCTTGGAGAAGAACTCTTCCGCCTCGCGCACCTCGGTGCGCTGCATGTGGCGAATCTCGACGCTGAACTTCTCGATGGAGGTCGCCACCAGCGCCAGCGTGTTGAAGTATTCGGCGTGGCGGTCGCGGCTTATCACCTGGCTCGATACGCCCGAGGGCACCAGCCCGGCGCGGCGGCAAACGTGCTCCTCAATCGAGGGGTCGACATTGGCGTAGGTGCCCACCGCCCCGGAGATCATCCCCACGGCTATCGCTTGCCTGGCGGTGTGGAGCCGTTCCAGGTTGCGGCCCATCTCCTCATACCAGCCGGCCAGCTTGATGCCGAAGGTGATCGGCTCGGCGTGGATGCCGTGGGAACGGCCCATCTGCGGCGTGTGTTTGAATTCCTGCGCGCGATCAGCCAACACCTCTAACAGCTTCTCAACTTCCAGGGTGATGAGGTCGGTAGCCTCCACCAGCTGTATCGCCAAGGCGGTGTCCAGCACGTCCGAGGAGGTCAGCCCGATGTGGATGAAGCGTGAGTCGGGGCCGACGTATTCGGCCACGTTGGTCAGGAATGCGATAACATCGTGCTTGACCTCAGCCTCGATTTCGAGAATGCGGTCGGTATCGAAGTCGGCCTTCTCCTGAATGGTTTTCAAGGCATCGTCGGGCACGCGGCCAAGCGCGTTCCACCCCTCGCAGGCGTAGACTTCGACATCCAGCCATTTTTTGAACTTGTTGGTCTCGGACCAGATCGCCCCCATCTCGGGCTTGGTATATCGGGGTACCATTTATTCAATTCCTCATTTAGTAGGAGAGGTAAACAAAAATATTCAGGCCGCTCTGACGATCCTGCCCGGTCTGTCCTGGCGTGCGACCAAGAGCTTTACGTCCTCACCTGCGCCATTTCGCTCCAGCACCTTGCTGATCCTGTCAAACGCAAGGCGCGGCTCGTTGTTGGTCTCGGAAAGGTGCGCCAATATTACGGTTTCCAGCTTGTCATGTAATAGCTCACCAACCAGACCGGCGCACTCTTCATTTGAAAGGTGCCCTTTTTCGGAGCGTATCCGGTTCTTCAAAAACCAGGGATAGGGTCCAGCGAGGAGCATCTCCATTTCATGGTTCGATTCCAGATAGAGTATACGGGAGTCCGAGAGCTGCGCCCTCGTTTCCCCGGAGAAAGTCCCCAGGTCGGTGGCGAATCCCAGGATTGCCGAGCCGTCGGCGATCCGAAACCCAACCGAACACGCGGCGTCGTGGGAGGTTGAGAATGGTGTGAACTCCAGCTCTCCCACCGTGAACTTCCCACCTACTTCAAAGGGTCTGACCTCCACATTTTTTAACGTTCCCGGCCCCATAACGCGCTCAATCTGGCCCAGGGTCTGGTCGGTGGCGTAGAGCGGCACCTTGTAGCGCCGCGCCCACACCCCCACGCCCGAGCTGTGGTCGCGGTGCTCGTGGGTCACCACCACCCCCTGGATCATGGAGGGAGCGAGGCCCACAGCCTCAAGCCGTTCTTCTATGCGTTTACCGGGCAATCCCGCGTCGATGAGCACACCCCCGCCCGCCGAGCCGACATACACCGCGTTTCCCTTGCTACCGCTCGCCAGCGCGCATATCTCCAGGGGTCATTCTCCCATCTGCTTTTAGTGATCGGACACCGCACTCGGGGATGATATCCGAGTGGGTACTTGTGTTCAAGGTGTCGGAGAGCCGACTGGCCTTATTTGGCGAAAAAATCTTTGACCGCCGCCTTTATGTAGACCCACAACCCGGTGGTGCGCCGCTCGCCCTCTCTCGTCGTCAAACTGCCGTCAAGATACCATTGGCGGGCTTTGAACCGCTGGATTTTGCCCGACGAGGTCTTGGGTACGGTGCGCGGCTCGACGATAACCACCTTGTCGGGGCGACAGCCTGTGGCCGCGCTCACCGATTTCATGATCTCCTCCGCCATCCCATCGCGTTTTTCAGGGGTCTCGGCCACGAGGACGACCTGCTCGACCCCCTTTTCAGGGTCATCGACGGAAAAGACGCATAGCCCTCCGGGCCTCACCCCCTCCACCGTGGCGGCTGCGGCTTCGATATCCTCGGCGAAGTAGTTGCGCCCCGCCTTTATGACCATGTCTTTTTTACGACCGCAAATATAGTAGTGGCCGTCGAGGCAAAAACCCAGGTCGCCGGTGCTGAGCCAGCCATCCTTGCTTATGGTGGACCTGGTCGCCTTCTCGTTCTTGTAGTACCCCGACATCAGCGAGGGGCCCTTGACCACCACGTCACCGCGCATGCCCTCTTCAAGTTTTTTCCCGGACTTATTGACGATCGCCACTTCGACGGTGTCGATGGGTTCGCCGACGCTGACGAGCTTTTTGCCCCCTTGCGCCTCTTCCATCGGGATCGCCCTGCCCTCTATCTCCAGCGCATCCGGGTCGAAGGAGGTTATCCGCGCCGCCTCGCCGGGTATTGAGAAGGTAACCGCCAGGGTGTTCTCCGCCAAACCGTAGGCGGGGAAAAAGGTGGTGGGGTTCAAGCCATACTTGGCGAACCTCTCATTGAAGCGCTCGGGCGTGGAGGGGTGGATCGGCTCGGCGCCGCAGAGCGCGATGCGCCAGGTGGAGAGGTCCAGTTCCTTCAGGTCCTCCTCCTTGGCCTTCCTCGCCACCAGACTGTAGGCGAAGTTGGGACCGGCGGAGACGGTGCCGCCATGTTTGCTGATCATTCGGAGCCAGCGCACCGGGCGACGCAAAAAATCGATGGGAGAGGTTGCGACCAGCGGCAGACCCCAATAGATCGACCCCAGCATCAGCCCGATCAACCCCATATCGTGGTAAAGCGGCAGCCAGGTGACGGCCACATCCTCTTCACCAAGGTCAATGGCCCTACCGAACCCGCGCACATTGGCGATCAGGTTGGCGTGGGAGAGCATGACCCCCTTTTGATTGCCGGTGGAGCCTGAAGTGTATTGAATGAGCCCCAGCGCATCGGGTCCGACAACCTCGGGGGCCGCAAGGCCGGGTCCCGAGATACCATCAGCCACGATCAGCGGAACCTTCTTCTCGCCGGAGTCGGCGGCAGGGCGCACCAGCGGCCTGATCCGATCATTGGTGATGACGGCTGCCGCGTCGCAATTGTGAATTTGGCCCGCAAGCGTCTGTTGGTATTCCTCCAGCCTGCTCATCCTCACGGGGGGATATGCCGGGACCGGCGCCGCCCCCGCGAAGAGGATACCCAGGTAAGCCTCGTAGAAGGCGCGCTCGGTGGGCAGCACCATCACCACCCGGTCGCCATGCTTCACGCCTGAGCTTTTAAGCGAACCGGCCCACAAGAGCGCCCCCTCGTGGAGGGCGCGGAAGGTCAGGGTGTCGGTAATCCGGTCGCGCTTGTAGAGGGTCAGCCAGGCGCGCTCCGCGCTCAACTCCACTCTTTGGGCAAACGCCTCATTGAGCGTTTTTGCCCCCGCGAGTTTGTCTGCCATGGTTTTAGCCATTGGTCTCTCCTGTACCCCTTGCGGCCTTGCCATCGGCTATCATCCGGCAGACCTCTCCGTGGGCGCTTTCTGCCAAGCTCTTTCGGGTGTCGGTCTCCGTGGGATAGATCGGCTCGGCGAACTCCACTTCGATCTCGATCGCTTTTATCTTGAACACATTGTCGACAAGGTGGCTGCCCAGGCCGCCCTTGTCCCAGCAGAGCGGCGACGGGTCCGCAGGGGTGACGTACCTTATGGCGGTGGGGATCACGGGTTTGCCCGAACGCAGCGCGACTTCGAAGAGCATCGGCCTGAATGGCGCAACATCGCAATCTTTCGCCACGATGCCTCCCTCGGCAAAGAGGATGATCCTCTCTCCTGCGGTGAGCCGTGCGGCGATCTTGTCAAGGAGCCTGCTTGAGTTGCGAAGGCTGTCGCGGTCGATGAAGATATTACCGGAAGCGCCTGTGGCCCAACCGATGACAGGCCACTTGGAGATATCCCCCTTGGCGATGAAGGAGGAGGGCACGACCGCGCCCAGGGCGAGGATATCGATGTAGGTGAAGTGATTTGTGGCGATGAGCGACCCCGCAGGGGGCATCGTCCCTATCGTCCTGCATTTGGCCCCAAGCCCCCAGAGGCCGACCCTGGACCAGGCCGACATCGCCCGGTCCCTTGCACCCAGTAAAGCGATGGTCCCGAATAAAAAGGCCCCCGGCAGGAAAACCAGACCTGCGACCACCCATCTAATGGCCTTTAAAACGCTCCCGATTCTCACGGCAGTTCAAACCCTCCACGGTCCTGATTGCATATCAGCACGTCGCACTTGGCGTTTCTCGCCGCCGCCTCGGCAACGCTGCCAAGCAGCATCTCGGTCAAAGACGATGAGCCGTGGCTGCCCACGGCGAGAAGGTCACCGCCCCTTTGCGCTGCGACTTCCACAAGGGTCTTTCGCGGGTCGCCCGCGATGGTGAAGCTGCTCCAATCCGCGTCGCCCAGATGCTCCCGGCCCCAAAGCTCAAGGTGCTCGGCTTTTCTGGTCATGGCATCGGCGCGGTCTTCAACGTCTACGTCGTTGCCGGTATCGGGTGTGACATGGCAGAGCTCAATCTTCGCATCGGGCCGGGCCAGCTCCAGCGCCTTCTTGGCTGCGGCCTCACTCCCGGGGGAAAAATCCACACCGATAACCACCCGACGGTAACCCTCGCTGCCGGTGCTCCTGGTGACGAGGAGGGGCGAAGGACATTTTCTGGCGACCCGGCCAAGGGTGGAACCAAGCAGGGAGCGGGGGTGCGGTGCGCCCATAACGACCAGGTGCGTATCGAATTTGCGGGAGGCCTTGATGATGCGCAGGAACGCTTTACCTTTTTCAAGGAAGCTATTGACGTACACACCCTCTGGCGGGTGGTTGTGGGTAGTGAACCGCTCGAACTCCAGCTCCGCTTTCTTCTCCACGCGCTCGACCATCCTCTTGAGCGGCGGGATGAGCGGGATGTTCTTGTCATCCACCAGCGGCTCCAGCACGTGGAGAAGCTTCACGGCGGATTCGGTGCGCTTCGCCATGCAACACGCGACGTTGAATACCGTGGATGAAATTTCGGACAGATCGACAGCAGCGATAATGCTTTTCACGTCAATCCCCCTTTAAAAGGGTGAGTCGGCCAACAATCGGCTAGCCGCGAAGGATGTCGAGTATCTCCATGTAACGCCTTGCGGCCTCGACCGCCACTTCGTCGGGGAGCGCGGGACCTGGATCGCTCTTGTCCCAATCGAGCGATTCGAGATAGTCGCGTATATATTGCTTGTCCAGACTTGTCTGGGAGCTTCCCACCCTATGATCGGCGGCGCGCCAGAAGCGCGAGGAGTCGGGCGTCATCACTTCGTCTATGAGGATTATCTCGTCCCGGTAGATGCCAAACTCCATCTTGGTATCCGCGATGAGTATCCCCTTTTCGGCGGCGTAGTCGGCGCCAAACTTGTAGACTGCAAGCGACAACTCGCGCACCTTCTCAGCCCGTGCTTCGCCAAGCAGCTCCACCGTCTTTTCAAAGGTGATGTTCTCGTCGTGGTCGCCGATCTCAGCCTTGGTCGAGGGGGTGTAGATCGCCTGGGGGAGTTTCTGCGACTCTTGCAGCCCGGTGGGGAGTCCGATACCGCACACGGTCCCGCTCGCCTTGTATTCCTTCCAGCCGGAGCCGGAGAGGTAGCCGCGCACGATGCACTCCACCGGCAGGGGCTTGGCCTTCTTCACCAGCATGGAGCGGCCCTCCAGTACGTCGGCGTATTTGCGCACCGGTTCGGGGTACTGGGAGGGGTCGGCGCTGATGATATGGTTGGGTACGATATGCGAGGTCTTCTCGAACCACATGAGCGACATCTGGGTCAGCAACGTGCCCTTGCCGGGGATCGGCGTGGGCAGGATCACGTCAAAGGCGCTGAGCCTGTCGGTGGTCACGATGAGCAGAGTGTCGCCAAGGTCGTAGATATCCCTGACCTTGCCCCTGCCAAGCAGCTTTAAGTCTTCAAACTCGGTTTTCATTACTGTCTGGACCATCTTGAATCACTCCCGGGCCGGCGCACTGTTTCAAGTTATTTCAAGAATTGCATACTCTTTGGTATTTCCCGGAGCCTTGACGACTATGTCGTCATCAACCTCCTTGCCGATCATCGCTCTAGCCAAAGGGGAGGTGACAGAGAGGAGGTTCTTGTCAATGTCGGACTCATAGGGGCCGACGATGCGATAGACATGAACCTCGTCAGTGTCCATATCCTCTATCTTGACCGTGCAGCCAAAACGCACCTTCTCCTTGGGACCCTCGACAGCCTCAATCACTTCGCAGGTGGCGAGCATGTGGTCGATGTTGCGGACCTTCGCTTCGATGATCCCCTGCTTTTCGCGGGCGGCGTGATACTCGGCGTTCTCCGAAAGATCGCCGTGCTCACGCGCTGCCTTTATCTCCAGGATGATCTTGGGACGCTCCACCCTCTTGAGCTGGGAAAGCTCCGTCCTCAATTTCTCCATCCCCTCACGTGTTATCGGTGCTCTACTATCCATTTGACCTATTCTCCGAAAAACTTTTCCACGACTGCCACGACTGGTAAAACGGAGTGTCGTGTAGAGTGTCGTGAACTCGCTACCCGACTTCGTTGTATTGTCTTGCGCGAAACTCCACACCAAGGGAAGCGGCCAGCTTCTCAACCGCTTTCACATCCAACCCCGGCACAGTTACCGCCGTGGCGGTGACCTCGGGGATGTTCTCCTTCGCCCTCTTCAAAAACTCGACCACATGGCCAAACGCCCCTTCGCCGGGCGGGCGGCAAAGCTTCTCGTAGGTTTCGGAGTCGGCGGCGTTCAGGCTGACCGATATGGCATCCACCAGCCCTTTTAGCCGCGCCGTCACGTTTTCACCGTGAACCATGTCGGCCAGACCGTCGGTGTTGACCCTGATCTTCTTCGCCCCGCGCCTCTTCAGCTCAGCGGCCAGCTTCTCCACCAGCTCCAGCCGCAGCAGCGGCTCACCATAGCCGCAGAAGACGACCTCCTCCCACGCGCCGGGTCCGCCCTCACCCTCCACCGCCGCCAGAAGCTCCTCTGCACCAGGCTCTCGACCGAGGCTGAGATCGTGCCCCTTCACCACCGGGTCGCGATTCTTCGAACAGAATACGCAGGCGTTGGTGCACTTATCGGTGATGTTGAGGTAGAGCGAGTTCCTTATGGCGTAGGCCAACCTGGGGCGCTCGACCTCACCCACTCCGAACAGCTCCGCAGCCGCGCGGGTGGTTATCCTCGCCACATCCTCCACGCCAAGCCCCTTGAGCTCGGCCACCTCACGGGCGGTATGGATGATGTAGGCAGGTTCATTTTTCTTGCCCCTGTACTTTTGCGGCGAGAGGAAAGGGCAGTCGGTCTCCAGCATACACCGCTCCAACGGGACCGCCCTCACCACATCTTTGAGCATGGTGTTCTTGGGGTAGGTCACCGTGCCGGGGATGGAGATATTGAAACCAAGGTCCAGCACCTTCCCGGCAAACTCCACATCGCCGGAGAAGCAGTGCATCACGCCGCGCAGCCCCTTTTTCGTCTCGGGCTCCAAGACTTTCAATACTTCGTCATGGGCCTCGCGGTCGTGGACCACCAGGGGCAACCCCTGCTCGCGGGCCATGGCGGCCTGGATGCGGAACCACTTTCGCTGAACGTCGCGCGGGCTGTGGTCTCTGAAGTAATCCAGCCCGGTCTCGCCCCACGCCACGACCTTGGGGTCCTCGGCCAGCTTCGCCAGCTCGTTCAATTCACCCTGGGTGACTTTTTCAGTGTCATGGGGGTGAACCCCCACCGCCGCCCATACATCGTCGTAGCGTTTGGCGATCTCAACCGCCCTCACGCTGTCGGCGGCGTCGATGCCGATGGTGATGATAGCGCCCACCCCCTCACCGCGCGCCCTCGCCACCACACCGTCAACGTCTTCGACCAGACCCTTATAGGTCAGATGCGCGTGTGTATCGACGATCACGACAGTTCGATGCGGGGGAAGAGCGCCTCACCCCTGCGGGTCTTGAGGCCTCCGGCCAACCCGCCCCAGCTCTCAAGTTCGCTCATGCGGCCCGATTCAGCTTTTCTTTCAAGTCCCAGCCGATCCCATATCTCATCGCCGGTAGCGGGCATGAAGGGGAAGACCAACAACCCTATGGCGCGCAACGCCTCACACATGTTGTAGAGAACGGTGTCGAGCCGCTCGCTCTCGTCGGGGTCCTTGGCAAGCGCCCACGGCCCGGTCGAGTCCACATATTTATTGACCACGCTGATAAAACCCCACACGGCTATCAGCGCCTTATGGAAGGCCGGCTCGCTCATTGACGACCTGACGTCGGCCAGCGCCTTTTCCAGCGCCTGCCTAAGCTCCACGTCAACCTCTTCTTCGCCGTAGCCGCTCACCGTGGGCACGACAGCGTCACGATATTTGCCGACCATCGCCAGGACGCGGGAGACAAGGTTGCCGATGTCGTTGGCAAGGTCGGAGTTGACCCTGTGCACCAGAGATTCACGGGAAAAATCGCCATCCAGGCCAAAGGGGACCTCGCGAAGGACGAAGTACCTGATCGCGTCCACGCCATACTCCTCGGCCATCTCGCCCGGATCGACAACGTTTCCAAGGCTCTTGCTCATCTTCCGGCCTTCGACGGTCCACCAGCCGTGGGCGAAGATCTTCCTGGGCAGCGGCAGCCCCGCGCTCATCAGGAAGGTGGGCCAGTAGACGGTGTGGAAGCGCAGGATATCCTTGCCCACCACATGGACGTCGGCGGGCCAGAATTTCTTGTAATTCTCCGTCTCTTCGGGGTAGCCCACGCCGGTGAGGTAGTTGGTCAGGGCGTCGAACCAGACGTATATGACGTGGTCCGGGTCGTCGGGCACCGGGATTCCCCAGCTGAAGGTCGTGCGGGAGATTGACAGGTCGCGAAGCCCTTCGCGTACGAAGGAGATTATCTCGTTACGGCGACTCACCGGCTGGATGAATTCGGGGTTGTCCTCAATGTGTTTGAGGAGCCGGTCGCCATACTTGGACATGCGGAAGAAGTAGCTCGGCTCGCCCAGCTTGTCGGTCGCGCGACCGCAATCGGGGCAGTTGCCGTCCATCAACTGCATCTCGGTCCAGAAGGTCTCGCAGGGCGTGCAATACCAATCCTCGTATTCACCCAGGTAGACGTCTCCGTTCTCCTTGACCCTGCGGAAGATGGCCTCCACCGCCTTGCGATGGTCCGGCTCGGTGGTACGGACGAAACGGTCGTTGCTGATATTGAGCTTGTCCCACAAGCTGCTAAAGCGGGCGACGACTCTGTCGGCAAGGTCAATGGGCTTTTCGCCGCGCTCGGCTGCGGCCTTCTCGACTTTTTGCCCATGCTCATCGGTGCCGGTGAGGAAGTAGACCTCTTTGCCCTCGGCGCGCATGAATCTGGCCGCCGCATCGCAAGCGATGGTCGTGTAGGCGTGGCCGATGTGGGGCACGTCATTTACGTAATAGATCGGGGTCGTTATGTAATATGTGTTATCCATTATCGCCGCTCTCCCGTGTGGGGGACTGCTTTTTACGGCGTCTGCGACGCCTCCTGGATGATCGTTTTGGCTTATCGCCTTCAGGCTGCTTTGCAGCCTGCTGGTTACCCTGTTGGTTGGGCTGCTTCCCAGCCTGCTGGTTACCCTGTTGGTTGGGCTGCTTCCCAGCCTGCTGGTTACCCTGTTGGTTGGGCTGCTTCCCAGCCTGTTGTCCTTCTTGCTGGGTGGGCTGCTTCCCGTCTTGCTGTCCCTCTTGTTGCCCGGGCTGGTTCCCAGCCTGTTGTCCCTCTTGCGGGGTGGGCTGTTGTCCACCCTGCTGCCCGTCACCAGCTCCGGCCTGCTGCCCGTCTCGCTTGGGTTTTTCACCTGCCGGTTTCCGGGAGCGCTGAGGTCTTTGGGGCCGTTGGCTTCTCTGGGGTCTCGCACCTCTTTCAGCTACTGCCTTGGCGCCCTCAGCCTCTTCGACCGGTTCCTCATCGGTTTTCAACGGCTTTTCGCCCCGCAGAAACCGTTTGTAGTCCTCAAGGTCCACCTCGACCTCGCCGTTCTGCCCGTAGATCGAGAAGGTGGATTCAAGGGTGTTGCGTCGTATAACCTTGCCCTCACCCTTCTGGGTATCGACCTTCTTGCCCACCTTGGGCATCCCCCTGCTCAGCTCCTCGTACATGGAGTGCTCGTAGGCGAGGCAACACATCAATCTACCGCAGATGCCGGAGATTTTAGCAGGGTTGAGCGAAATATTCTGGCTCTTGGCCATCCGTACGCCTATGGGGGCAAACTCGCTCAGCCAGGTCGCGCAGCACAGCTCGCGTCCGCAGCAGCCCAACCCTCCCACGATCTTGGCTTCGTCACGCACACCCACCTGTCGCATCTCAATGCGGGTGTGAAACTTGCGCGCCAGGTCGCGAACCAGCTCCCTGAAATCAACCCGGCCTTCGGAGGCGAAGTAGAAGATGACTTTGGAGCGGTCGAAGAGGCATTCAATCCCCAGCAGTTTCATGGGGAGCTCTTTTTGTGCAATGAGCGCAACGCACTCCCTGCGCGCTTCCTCCTCCTGCTCCTTGTTTTTCTCAAGCCTCGCTATGTCACGATCTTCGGCCACGCGAATGACCTTCTTGATCTGCTGCTCCTTCTTGGGCGGCTTGGTGACCTCGGTGGCGATGCGTCCCATCGCCATTCCGCGCTCGGTTTCGACCACAACCTGGTCGCCCGGCTTGCACTCCATCTCATCGGCGCTGAACGTGTAGATCTTGCCCGCGCGTTTGAACCGAACTCCGACTAATTTCAATTTATCTCTTCCCAGGCAGGTGAGTCACCCGCCACGAAAAGCCCGTCCAGCGCCAGCTGGACATTGGCATTTCTCTCTATCCATTCGCGCACGCGGCCTATCCGCTCCACCATTTGCAGGCTGAAGGGATCACCATGCGCTTTGAGGGCGAAACCTCTCTCGAGGCTGTCGAGCCTGATCTTGAGATTTCCCTTGTCCTTGGACCACCTCTCGGCAAGCTCGAACCGCGCCAAACGGTCCATGTTTTCCAGTTCATCCCGTATGCGCACGGTCTCCCGGTCCACCTCTTCCATCTGACCGGGCTCCAACGTCAGCGCCACGCCGGGGCTTCCCCCCGACATTACGGCAAGCCTGTGTATCGCCTCCGGGTCCACGTCATTGTCGGCGAGCACCTCTTCGACACTTGAAATATCAAGGGGGTCGAAGCGCAAACCCTGGCAACGCGACACTATCGTCTCCAGAAGCTGTTCGCGGTGGTTCGCCAGCAGGAACATGAAGGTGTCCGGCGGCGGCTCTTCCACCGTTTTCAAGAGCGCATTGGCCGCTTCGCGGCTCATACTGAATGAATCGCGGATTATAACAACCTTGCGCCCGTTTTCGTAAGCTTGAAATGCAATTGCCTTGCCCAAACCGCGCACTTCGTCCACCGAGATAGCTTTTGCACCCGGCGCGAGGAGATGCAGATCGGGGTGGTCGTGGGCCTCGCACTTGGCGCAGGAGGGACAAACGCCGCAGGGGCGGGCGTTTTTTATGGCGTCGGGTGAGGCGCAGAGCAGTATCTTCGACACTGCAAAGGCGACCAGCTCTTTTCCTACCCCTTCGGGGCCCCAGAAGAGATATGCGTGGGGTGTCCTGCCATTCTCAAGGGCGCGCTTCAGTACCCGGATCGGTCTCTCGTGGCCTTTTACGTCGTCGAGGCCGCTCACGCGCCACCGCCCCCACTGCCATCAGGGGGGACATTAGCGAGGTCGCGAAGCTCTCGCCACACCCGCTCCTGCACCTCTTCAACACTCCCCTGGGCGTCCACTGTCCTGATCCTCCCGGGGTGGAGGCGGGCAAGGAACAGATAGCCTTCCCTCACCCTTTCGTGGAAGCTGGTCTTCTCCATTTCAAAGCGGGATTCCTCCGGGTGGGAGTGGTGGTTCTGGCGGTCCAGCGAGCGCTGTACCCCTGTGGAGGGGTCAAAGTCCATCAGGATCGTCCGCACCGGCGTCACCCCGGAGGTGGCGACGCGGTTTAGCTCCCGTATCAACTCCAGATCCAGCCCCCTGCCCCAGCCCTGATAGGCCTCGGTGGCGTCGGCAAAGCGGTCGCAGAGCACCACTTCGCCCCGCTCAAGCGCCGGTTTGATTACCTTCTCCACGTGGTGTGCGCGGTCGGCGGCATAGAGCAGGAGTTCAGCCGTGGGTGATGGGGGGTCTTCGCTGATGGAGACGAGGCTCTTCCTTATCTTCACCCCCAGCGGGGTGCCGCCGGGTTCAAGCGTCTTCACGACGGTATGACCCAGCGCTTCAAAGCGCGCAGCGACCAGCTCTATCTGGGTGGTCTTGCCCACGCCCTCGCCCCCCTCGAAGGTTATGAAGATGCCGTTCAAGCTCAATCGTCCACACCTTCCAGCCCGGCGAATTCACGCCGGATGGGGCGGCCCATCAATTCGGATACCGCCTGGGTGGCGGGTTTGCCGTCGTGGACAATCTCGTAGACTTTTTCGCAGATCGGCATCTCGACACCATACTCACGCGCCAGCTCGACAGCCGCCTCGCAGGTCTTGACCCCTTCGGCCACGGCGGTCATGGAGTTGATGATATCGTCAAGAGCCTCGCCTTTGCCCAGCCGCATACCCACGGTGCGGTTGCGCGAGAGGTCGCCGTTGCAGGTCAGCACAAGGTCACCCAGCCCCGAGAGCCCCATGAAGGTGATCGTCCTGGCCCCAAGCCGGTTGCCCAGCCTTCCTATCTCGGCCAGCCCCCTTGTGATGAGCGCCGCGCGGCTGTTGTGGCCGAAACCCATGCCATCGCAGATGCCTGCGGCAAGGGCTATGACGTTTTTCAGCGCGCCGCCTATCTCGGCGCCGGGCACATCGTCAATGGCGTAGACCCTGAAAAATTCGCAGGAAAAGGCGATCTGGATCTTCTCCGCCACCCCATGATCGGCGCAGGCCACGCTCACCGCGGTGGGCATCGAGTTCGCCACCTCGGCGGCGAAGGAGGGGCCGGAGATGACGGCTATCCTGGACGCCACCGCTTCGGGTAAGACTTCGCCAAGGACCTGGTGCATCATGCGATGGGTGTGAAGTTCAATGCCCTTGGAGGCGCTCACCACTATCGCGTCGGGGCTCATATGGGGAGCGGCGGCGGCCATGACGCGGCCAACCACCTGCGAAGGGCTGACGCTGACGATAAGCTCGGCGCCGCCGACCACCCAGGCGATGTCATTGGAGGCGGTTATCGCTTCATTGACATGGTGCCCCGGAAGGTAGATGGTGTTTTCCCGCCCCTCGTTTATGGAGGCGACGACCTCTTCCTCAAAAGCCCAGAGCCGCACGGTGTTACCGGCCGAGGCCAGGACATGGCAGAGCGCGGTTCCCCATGCGCCTGCTCCCACCACTGCGACGTGTCTGCTCAAAACTCATCCTCTGCGCTGTCCTGCATAGCCTTCACAACTTCGTCGGGGAGCGTGATCCGTTTACCGTCGGCCCAGAGCCCTTCAAGATCGAAGACGGGCCGCATCTCCTCGTAAAAGACATGGATGATCCAGGGGCCGAAATCCAGCAGCACCCACTGGCTCTCGTTGAGCCCCTCCACACCCAGCGGGATCACACCCTCATCCTTCATCTCAGCGCGGATCGACTCGGCTATCGTTTTCACCCGCCTGTCGCTCGACGCACTGACCAGCAGCACGTAATCGGTATAGCTGGTCAGCTGTTCGACTCCAAGGATCACTATATCGCTGCCGCGCTTGTCGGCGGCAGCCTGCGCGCACTGGAACACTCTGTCCAAAACCGGATCGGTACTGCTCATGTGGCAGACTCAGTCATCTCAATTGCCTCTTTCAAGGGTTTCGCGTATCGCTTCAGGTACAAGATATCGTATCGACCGCCCAACTTCCAAGTCACGTCTTATGGCCGTGGAAGAAATATCCAGCGACGTAACCTCAACCAGCTCGACACGCGTACCGCACTCGTGGGCGTAACCATTGGCCTGGGGGGTAAAACGCCCGGCCAGAGCGGGCGGAAGCGGCGGCAGCTGGGTATGGGGGGGGCGCGTCATCACGACCATATCGGCCAGCTCGATGATTCGTTCAAATTGGTACCAGGTGTGAAGCTCGGCAAAGGCGTCGGCCCCCATGATGAACTTCAACCGGGTATCGGTACCATACTTCTCTTTGAAGTGCTCAAGGGTGTGGACCGAGTAGCTTGGGCCGCTTCGCTCCAGTTCAACCGGGCTGCACTCAAACAGGGGGTTGTCATCAATCGCCTTTTCAACCATCGCCAACCGCTCGGAGGCGGCGGCAAGCTCTCCACCCGTCTTGTGGGGCGGCAGCTTTGCCGGAACAAAGATCACCTTGTCCAGCGCGAGGGTCTGGCAGACCTCTTGGGCCACCCTGAGATGGCCCAAGTGGATTGGATTGAAGGTTCCACCGAAGACGCCGAGCTTCAATTGGGTGATTACTCCCTTATCTGACCCTGACCGTAGACGATATACTTGGTCGTTGTCAGGTCCTCGGCGCCCATGGGGCCGTAGCTGTGCAGTTTGGTGGTGGAAATTCCAATCTCCGCGCCAAGGCCGAACTGCTGGCCGTCGGCAAAGCGAGTGGAGGCGTTGACCATCACCGTCGAGGAGTTCACCTCATTTAAAAAACGCTGGGAATTTGCATAGTCCGAAGTGACGATCGACTCGGTGTGCAGACTGGTCCACCTGTCGATGTGGTCGATCGCCGCGTCGATGTCATCAACAACCCTGACCGCAAGGATCAGGTCCAGGTACTCGGCGTCCCAATCCTCCTCGGTGGCCGGTATCGCCTGGTCCACCAGCGCGACGGTGCGCTCGCAGCCGCGAAGCTCCACACCCTTGTCCATCAGCGCATTGGCCAGACGGGGCAAAAGAGCGTCGGCGACCCCCGCATGAACCAGCAGAGTCTCCATGGCGTTGCACACGCCGGTGCGGTGGGTCTTCGCGTTGACCGCTATCGCTTCGGCCATATCATGGTCCGCCGATTCATCTATGAAGACGTGGCACACGCCCTTGTAGTGCTTTATCACCGGGACGCGCGAATTGGCGGTCACAAAGCGTATCAGTCCCTCGCCGCCCCTGGGTATGATCAGGTCGATATATTCTTCAAGCTTCAGCATCTCCACAACCGCATCGCGCTCGATCACATCCACCACCTGCAACGCGCCCTCGGGCACGCCGCCCCTGGCGGCCGCTTCCACGAGCACCTTGGCGATGGCGCGGTTGGAATGAATCGCCTCCTTGCCACCACGCAGGATTACCGCGTTGCCCGATTTCAGACACAGCGCCGCAGCGTCGGCGGTGACGTTGGGACGGGATTCGTAAATAATCCCGATCACGCCCAGCGGGATGCGCTTTTTGCCGATCATCAAGCCATTGGGGCGCTTCCACATCTTGACCACTTCACCAACAGGGTCGGCCTGCGCGGCAACTTCTCTGAGCCCCTGGGCCATCGAGTCGATGACAGCGTCGGAGAGGGTCAACCGGTCAACCATTGAGGCGCTAAGACCCGTGCGCTCGGCTTCTTCCAGATCCTTTGCGTTGGCGACTTTGAGATCACCACGGGCGTTCTCTATCGCGTCGGCCATCAGGCGCAGGGCGCGCTCCTTGTCTCCGCTCGGCATCTTTGCCATGCCACGAGCGGCACGCTTGGCGCGCACACCCATCGCCAACATCATTTCGGCGTAATTCATCTATTTTCCCCTTGCTTATTGATAACTTGAGACCCCGCAACCAACCTACGGCTGCAAGAGGACGAGGTCGTCCCTGTGGATGACTTCGTCATAGAACTTGTAACCGAGTTTATCAACGATCTCCCACGATGCCAACCCGGCTATGGCGAGCACCTCATCCATGGAGTAGTTGGTCA
>JAUVAU010000017.1 GCA_030591565.1 Deltaproteobacteria bacterium
GATGGCTCACCGGGCTACTTCAATTTTATCGAACCGCCTTCAGAACCGTCTCGTAGGCTTTGCCAAGTCGGTCGGTTGCTTCATCAAGCTTGAAGAGAAATTAGTGGATGTGTGTTAAGTTTTTGCGACCGGTTTGCGTGAAAACGATCATGCGTGAAAAACCAGCTATCTCGCAGGCTTTTGCCACGCCGGAGAAAAATTCCGGATAGTGGCAAATGGTATTGATGGGCCACCGCTGCTCGCTTACGGGGGTAAACTTACGGAGAGGCAAAGGTGGTTGGTGGTCGGGTATATCTTGGAACCTGGCCGAGGCGGCAAGCCGCAAAAAATCAGTTGCCGCGAATCAATCCGGGACGCTCCCCAGCGGCTGAGGTGGTGCACATGAAACTGAGGTTTTAGCAAAGACTTTTATAGCTGACCGTTCGCGGGGTGGGGCTTCGAGGGCTACCCGCCGGATAGCCCCCTCCACGCAGACATGAGCGAGCGCGCTCACGTTGGCGCGCCTCTCCCGTTATAGCCGAAATAGCTTGGTCGGCCCTTCGGGCGATATTTAAAAAGAAAAAAGTGGGCAGATTAGCTAGTTCCTGTAATATGGACGCGGTATCGCGCCCGGGCGAGACACTGCGACAAGCGCTGTCCATCGTATCGTGCACTTTGCGATGGAGAGTTCTCTTGCCGGAGAATTTGGGGAACGTTTGAAAAGTTTTGAGAGAACTGCCCCCCTGAGGTCGGGCCCATAAGAAGAGCTGCCATATCGGCGGTTTTTCAACTTTCAATAAAAATAACAGCATCTTGCAGGTTCAAATCTAGTGCCGAACCGGTGCCTCAACAGGGTTGAGGTTCGTTGTCGGTGAAGGGAGATATTTTGGGTACTTCTTCAAAGGTTACAACCGAACAGATTGAAGTCGGTGGCGCAGTGAAGGCCAAATGTGGAAAATGTAAAAAAGAGACCGCGCACACAGTCCTTGCTCTGGTGGATGAAAAACCTTCGCAAGTGCGTTGCACCATCTGCGAGAGAGACCACAAATTTCGCGCTCCGGCCAAACCCCGCGCACCCAAAGCGCCGAGGGCGGCAAAGGTGAATCCAGACGTGGCAGTATGGACAAAGCTTTCGCCCAAATGGGACAGCGCAAAGGCCAAGAAATACAACATTAGTACTACATTCGCGAAAAACGACCTGATAAATCACCCGAAATTCGGTATCGGGCAAGTCCAGCAGCTCCTCGACGCAAACAAGATGAGGGTACTTTTTGAAACCGGAATAAAGCTCATGGTCCACTCAAGATAACCGACACACCCCTGTGAGCGCTGTCGGACAGGAGCAGTGAGAGCGGCTCTTGACGGCGGGGTCAAGATGCTGCGGCGACCTCATATCTTCTTTATCTTCTCACCGACAAGGGTGGATTTATCGCACTTCGTCCCAGCCTTGGGGTTGCACTGCAACAGCAGCGTCATCACCTTGCCCGCCGTGGAGTCGTAGCCCTCATCCTCCAACCTCACCAGCAGGTTGGAGAGCAGCTTGTTGAACTCAAGACACTTATCGTAATCGGCCACGGCGCGGTCATGCAGCGCGCACGCCCTGTCCAGGTCGGCTCTTATATCGTCGGGTAGCTGCTTTGGCACTGGTGGGTCCATCCTTTGAGGGGGAGGGGTGGGGTGGTATTTTGTGATGATATCATATCGGGGCGCGCTGGGCCTTGGGCATTGGATCGGGTTTACGGTATGCGGGGACTGCCCAATCATTGTGTGGCCCTGCACCCCGAGGTTACTTTCTCTGCGCGGAGAAAGTAACGCAAAGACGCGCCCCTTCGAGCACGTGTGCTCGCCTACGGCGACCGTTCGCGTCTCGGGAGGGTCATGAACTCGGCTTCGCCTCAGACAGCATGACCCTCAAAGACTCCTCGATCGCTCACTGCACAGCTCGGTGGGGGAGTGAACTTCAAGAGCATCGGAATGGGGCATGAGCTTGCTTGCCTTTGGCGTTCATCTCACATTAGTGGGGAGCTGTCCCTTTTGAGGTTTGGAGAGGAGTATCTGCCAGACCTGGGATTTATCAACTCTGAATGACCCCGCGCAGGAGAGCAGGTAGTAGCGCCACATCCGGTGAAACCGCTCGTCCAGCCCCGCTTTTACTTTGTCCCAGTTCCCCTCGAAGTTCTCATGCCAGGCCATCAGGGTGGGGTCGTAATACCTGCCGAAAGAGTGCCAGTCGCGCACCGCAAACAGCCCCTCGGCCGCCGCCGTTACCTGCGTCGCCGACGGGAGCATGGCGTTGGGGAAGATGTACTTCTCGGTCCAGGGGTCCAGCGTTTTAGCCGAGCTGTTGCGGCCTATCGTGTGGAGGAGGAAGGCGCCCTCATCGCGCAGGCAACGGCTCGCCACCTCCATGTAGGTGCGGTAATTCTTGTAGCCCACATGCTCGAACATCCCCACGGAGACGATGTGGTCGAAGCGCTCGGACACCTCCCGGTAGTCCTGCACGCGCACCTCCACGGGAAGATGGGAGTAGCGCTCGTTGGCAAACCGCGCCTGCTCAACCGACACGGTAATCCCCACCACCTCTGCCCCATAGCGCTGGGCGGCGTACCCGGCAAAACTCCCCCAGCCGCAGCCGATATCCAGCACCCGCTGGCCCGGTTGCAGATCGATCTTGCGGCATATCAGCTCAAGCTTCGCCTCCTGCGCCTCTGCCACATTCCCGGCCCCCTCCCAGTAGCCGCAGCTGTAAGTCATCCGCCCATCCAGCATGTGCTGGAAGAACTCATTGCCCAAATCGTAATGGCGCTGCCCCACCTCGAAAGCGTGCCGCCAACTCTGCATGTTGGATGCGCGGGACTTAACCGCCAGCCACAAGGCGCACAGCGATATACCCACCTTCTCCTCAATCTGCGCGGAGATGACACGGGAGAAGAACTGGTCAAGCTGCTCGCAATCCCAACCCCCCTCCATGTACGACTCCCCAAGAGCCACAGAACCCCCGCCCAGCACACGCTCGGCAACGCGGCGGTCATTCATACGCATATCCCAAGGCCGGTCCCCGTCGATGCGCACATCGGCAAGGGCGAGAATATCCCCGAAACATTGCTCGGCGCGGGAGGTTTCCTTAGTCCGTAGCCAGGGGCGGCGTTGAAGTGTGGGTGAGGTAGTAGTCCCATGGGTGGAGAAGGTTTGCGTCATGGTCAGCCCCTTCCGGGTGGGGGTGGGGTGTGTTTTGTTATTGTGTTTTTGTTATTGGGAAAGTCTAGCCGTGGTTGGGGGGGAGTCAATGTTGGGGGCGCTGTTTCGCGCAGCTAGCACGCGGAGGGGGACGCTCGCCGCTCGGCTTTTTCGCTGGGCGCTGGGCCTTTTGTGGGGCATTGGATGGGGTTGATTGTATGCGGGGGCTGCGCGCCCCCTGCACCCCGCGGTTACTTTCTCTGCGCGAAGAAAGTTCCAGAAAGACGCGCCCCTTCGAGCACGTGTGCTTCCCTGACGGGAACCGTTCGCATTCTCGGGAGGGTCGGAAACTCGGCTCGGCTAGCGCCTCACCTCAGACAACCCGCCCCTCAAAGACTCCGAGACCGCTCACTGCACAGCTCGGTGGGGAGTTTAAGGTCAAAGGCCAAAAGCAAAAAGAAAAGGTTTGACCACGAAAGCTCTATTTTATTAATTTTGATTTGGTTCTTTAATCCAAAATATTTGTGCTAAAATGTGTTCAGTTTGATGTTGGGATTAGTAGTCAAATCATCACAAGACTTAAACTTGAAACCGTGTAACTTTTAGCAGGAGGGGCACTTTGTTGACATCACGTTACATGACAAGTATCAAGAATCTCGACGCTATCCTAGATAAAGTTATCGAGGGTACGGCACCGGATCGCTTCACTATAGCTCATTTAAAAAGTATCGGCTTCAAAAGTAGTAATGATCAGGGAATTATTCCGCTATTCAAGGATCTTGGATTCCTCACACCGGATGGCGCACCTACACCTCGGTATCATAAGTTTAGAGATACTTCACAAGCAGGAAAGATACTGGGCGAGGCACTTCATGAAGCCTATGAAGACTTATTCCATGTGAATGAAAAGCCGACTGAGGCAAACAGGAAAGAGCTTGAGGGTAAGTTCAAGGCGACTCACAATGTAAAAGACGGTGTCGCTAAAAAGCAGGCTATGACTTTTTTGGCACTTTTAAAGAAGGCGGAACTCCCGACAGCTGCAGAGGCAGAAAAGTCAGCCGAAGTAAAGATACAGCCACGGGTAAGTGAGCCATCGAAGGAAGCTGCGGTTCCAAAAAATAAAATGGGTTACGGGAGTGAGTGTCAATTTTCTGGATTAAGGTACAATATTGAGATTCATTTACCAGCGACAAAGGATGTTGAGGTCTATAATTCCATCTTTAAATCTCTTAAGGAGCACCTCCTTGATAGCTAATAGAAAAGATGTTCGAGACTGGATGTTTAGAGGCCTCCTTTTTGAAGCTGAAGCTGAGGAGTATAGGAAGGCAGGAATACGTGTAGGAGCAGATGCGTTTGAATCCGAGCAAATGCTTCTTGAAGAGGAGTTGGCTCCATTTAGTTTGGGTCTGAGAAACGAAGCTAGACAAATGTCCCGACTTTATGCCTTGCTTTATTGCTTTGAAAACTCAGTACGCTCACTAATCAAGGAGAGGTTGGAAGATCTTTATGGAGCTGATTGGTGGGAAAAAAGAGTGCAAAAATCAGTCAAAAAGTTCGCAGAAAGTCGACAAGAGGATGCAATAAAAAATTCATGGTTAGAAGGTCAAAGAAAGGACCCTATTAGCTTCGTCCAATTTGGTCATCTAGCAGACATTATCACTAGTAATATGAACTGGGAGAAGTTTTCTGACCTAATACCTTCCCAGCACTGGTTGAGACAACGTATGGAGGAATTGGAGAAAGTGCGCAATTTCATAGCACACAATAGGATACTCCAGCCCACAGAGTTTCGCCGTGTTGAAATGTATATACAAGACTGGAATCGAGTAGTCGGTTTGTAACTTCCATTGCATATTACTCTGCTACAGCGCAAAAAGCCCCTGTGATTGATCACAGGGGCTTTCGTGTCTGGGTATATAGTTTAGTGCTGCTCAGTCGATGTAAACCGCGACTTCTTCAACACCTTTGCGCGGTACGGCTTTCATTTCTCCGGCAGGGACGCCGATGGGGAGCATTCCGACTATTTCCAGTTCGGGGGCGATGTTCAAAGTTTTGTGTAGGAATTCTTTGTCGTACATGGTGAACCAGAGGGAGCCGAGGCTTTTGGCGGTGATGGCCAGGAGCATGTTCTGGATGCAGGCAGAGGCGGCTTTTACGTGTGCGCCTTCTTCGTCGAGGAATTTGCCCATGCCGATTTTGCTGGGGTCGGCGGCGATTACGATAAGTGCTTGGGCGCTGCCCACGAAGCTGAGGTCATATTTGGCGAGCCAGCTTTTACCCGAGGCTTCGGCCAGTTTGTTACGACATTCCACCGATCCGGCGGCCAGTTGGTCGATCATTTCACGGTTGGTGACGACGGTGAAGGTCCAGGGCTGCTGATTCAGCGCGCTGGGCGCGGCGCACCCGGCGGCGATGATCTCGTCCAGCACTTCTCTGGTAACCGGCGCATCGGTGAAGGCGCGGCAACTGCGGCGTGCCTGGATCGCGTCCATCAGTTCCATGATTTAGCTCCTCTGGGAGTTTGTTGAAAACCCCCGGATATCCTCCGATTGACGTTGTCGGGGGCGAAAAATGATCCTCGAAATACTTATCGGTATGCCTGCGGTCATTTTTCTTCCCTTCCTCATTCTCGAATGATCTTCGGGGCTTCCAGTTTATCGTCGGCTTAGCTAGAGGTTCGTCCGGCATCAGCTAAAATTTCTAGTTCAGCGTTATTTCGCGCTTCGGGAGAGTTTTTCAACAGCCTCCTGTTGTGCCTATTTGCTGTCTGCTACTTTCCGGCGCTCTTCGTCGCGGATTGAGCGGCGCAGCAGTTTGCCCACTTTCGATTTGGGCAGCATGTCGCGAAACTCTATGTACTGCGGCACTTTATAGGGTGCGAGCCGCTCTTTGCACCAGCGCCTTAGATCGCCGCCCGATACGCCTCTGGCGTCGTGTTTGAGGACGACTATCGCTTTTATCCGCTCGCCCACGGCCTCATCTTCTATCCCCACGGCGCAGGCTCCGATGACGGTGGGGTGGTCCTGTAACACCGCTTCGATCTCCGAGGCGCTGATCCGGTAGCCCTTGTACTTGATGACGTCGGCGGTGCGCTCCATGAAGCGTATCTGCCCCGTCTCATCCTCGGCCACAAAATCACCCATGCGGTAGTAAATCTCCCCGTCCGCTTCGACGTAGGAGAGGGCGGTCTCGTCGGGTTTGTTCCAGTAGCTCTTGATGTTGAAGTCCGACGTGATCCACAGCTCGCCCACTTCGCCGACCTTCACCGGCTCCAGCGTTACCGGATCGGTGATGCGCGCCCGGAAGGAGGGGAGGATGTGGCCGATGACGTCGTGTTTCGGTTCCACGGAGGGCCGCGTGTATGCAACGTGGCCCACCTCGGTGGAGCCGTAGACCTGGTAGATGGGCGAGCCGGTCAGCTCGCGCCAGCGGTCGAACACCGCAGAGGGCAGCACGTCGCCGCCGCAGTAGCAGTAGGTGAGCGAGGTCAGGTCATACTGGTCCACCCGGTCATTCTCCAAAACCATGCGATACAGCGCCGGGACGCCGAGGAACCAGCGCACCTTGTGGCGCTCTATCTCGCGCAGCAGCGCGTCAATGTGGGGCATGGGCATGAGTACGATCTTGGAGCCGTAATTCAACCCGGCGGCTATCGCCATCCCCTTCGCCATGATGTGGTAGAGGGGGTTGATCAGGAGGAAGGAGTCGCCACCCTCCTTGATGTTCCCTTCCAGCACCTCATTCATCACGTCGCGAATGTAGCCCACCTCGGTGGCGTGGTTGCCCGCGACCCCCTTGGGAAAGCCGGTGGTGCCGCCGGTGTACATGATGTAGGCCAGGTCGTTGTAGGGGTCGATCTCCACCTCCGGTGGGTGGGCCGGCGCGTTCTTCATTAGTGTGGAGAAGGGGTGGATGTGCAGCCCCGTGGGGACGGTGCCCTTGGGAATTTTATCCAGCAGGTGGCCGAGCCATATCTTCCAGGCGGGGAGCATTTCAGTAAGGGTGGTGACGATGATCTGCTCAAGGCAGGTGGTGTTCAGCACCTCGTGTACGTAGCCGAAGTTGGTGTCCTGACAGATGACTATCTCGACCCCGGCGTCCTGCACGAGATACTCCAGCTCGTGGGCGGTGTAGATGGGGGAGACGGGGACCACCGCCGCGCCCAGCTTTTGTATGGCGAAGTTGGCGATCAGCCACTGGGGGCAGTTGGCGAGGTAGATCATCACCCGGTCGCCGTGGCCCACGCCCAGGCCGGACAGCGCAGCGGCGAAGCGGTTGATGTCGGCTGCGAGGGTCTTGTAGGTGATCTTCAGCCCCAGGTAGCTTATCGCCACCGCGTCGGGGTAGGCGTCAGCCATCTCGAAGAAACGGGTGAAGGTCAGCTCCGTGTTGTGGCAGTCCGGTTTTAGCCCCTCAAGGGTGTATTTTTTTTCTGAATTATCCATCAGCATCCAAAGTAGGCGGCTTTTATGTCGGGGTTGTCCAGCAGCTCCTCGCGGGTGCCCTCCATGACCGTCGAGCCGTTCTCCATGATGTAGGCGTAGTCCACGTAGGGGATGACCGGGCGGGCGTACTGCTCGGTGACTATTACCGAGATGCCGCGCTCCTTGCGTATCTGGGGGATCGACTCAACCACGATGTGCTGGATCGAGGGAGCGAGGCCCAATAGCGGCTCGTCCAGCAGCAGCATCGTGGGCTGCGCCATGAGCGCCCGCCCTATCGCCACCATCTGCTGCTCGCCGCCGCTCAAGAAACCCGCTGCGCGGCTCCTCAAAGCCTTTAACGCGGGGAACATCTCCATGACGAACTCGGTCGTCTCTTTCGCCTGGCTCTTGGTCGCGAGGTGTCCGCCGATGGCGAGGTTCTCGGCCACCGAGGACTCGGGGAAGAGCCGCCTGCGCTCGGGGCAGAGCACCAGCCCCCGGCGTGCGCGGAGGTGGGCTTTCAAGTCGGTTATATCTTCGCCATCTTGCAAGACCTGACCAAAGAGCGTTATGCGCTCGCCTCCGCGCATCTTCTCCTTGTGCTGGATGTCGAGAATGATGCCGGAGAGCGCGTACATAAGCGTGGACTTGCCCGCGCTGTTGGCTCCAAATACTCCTATAACGCCATTGTCCGGGCAGGTGATGCTGATGTTGTTCAGCGCCAGCATGTTCTCGTAGAAGACCATCACTTCACGTGCTTCCAGCATCTAGAGCGCCTCCTCTACGCCGAGGTAGGCTTCGCGCACCTTGGGATGGTTGATAACCTCATCGGGCGCGCCTTCGGTGATTTTTTCGCCCGACGAGAGCGCCATGACCCGGTTGGCGACCCTGAACAGCTCGGCGAGGCGATGCTCGATCATGATAATGGTAATCCCCTGGGCGTTCAGTTTCTCGATCAGCGGCACGAGGCTGGAGATTTCGCTCGCCGAGAGGCCGGAGAAGACCTCGTCGCAGATAATCAACTCGGGGCGCAGCGCGAGGCAGCGGCCAAGCTCCAGCCGTTTCAGATACCCGGTGGGCAGGGTGCCGGCCAGCTTGTAGGGGACGCGTGAGTCGCGCTCGAACCCCAGCTCCTCCAGGATGTCCACCGCCACCGTGTCGCGGTCGCCGTGGAGCCCGCCGCCACGCCAGCCGCCGATCCTCTTGGCCCGTGGACTGGATAAGGGGATTACCAGATTCTTGTAGGCGGGGAGCGAGAAGTAGGGGCGCATGATCTGGAAGGTGCGGTTGATGCCCATGTCGGCGATCTTGTGGGGCTTCATGCCGGTGATCTTCTTGCCCCGGAAGGCCACCTCGCCGTGGGTCGGCTTTAGAAATCCGGTGATGCAATTTATGAGGGTCGTCTTGCCCGAGCCGTTGGGACCGATGATCCCCACCACGTCGCCCTGATTGACGGTCAGGCTGACGTTGTCCACCGCCTTGACGCCGCCAAAGTGTTTGGAGAGCCCCCGGACCTCCAGAATGGGTTCGTGCGTGCGATGCGTGCTCATACCTTCACCCAACGCTCGAACTGCTGATATTTGCGGCTCACCACGTTCATTATCCCTTCGCTTCTAAAGACCACGAAGCCGGTGAGCACCAGCGCGTAGACGACGATCCTCAGGCTGCCGAAATCCCGTAGCGCTTCGGAGAGGGGCACCAGCAACGCCGCGCCTATGACCGGGCCTATGAGCGTGCCGCCCCCGCCGATAACCGTGGCGGCGATAGGCATGATGGAGAGGTCCAGCGCAAAGGCGGAGATGCCGACGTTGGAGTACATGTGGATGTAGTACGCCCCGGCAAAGCAGCCGGGCAAGGATGCCAGGAAGACCGCCTTGGTCTTGGTCCAGGTGACGCTGATACCCGAGGCCCGCACCGACTGGTCATTATCCTTCACCGCCCGGATCACCAGCCCCTGGTCCTCGTTCACCAGTCGTCGCAGGCCGAAGAGGAAGAAGAAGAGCCCGAATATAAGGCCATACTGCTCAGTCCAGGGGGAGGAGAAGCCCTCGATACCCCTGAACCCTTCCGTCCCGCCGAGGATGTCCATCGCCTCGATCAGCCGCGTCATTAAAAGTGGATACATAAGGGTGACGATGGCGAAATATATCCCTCGCAGGGGCAGGCAGGGGGCCAGCATCGCCGTGCACAGGAACGCACCGATCAGGGTGGCGATGGGGATCGCGAGCATGGGGGGAAGGCCCAGCTGGGTGTTGAGGAGCGCCGAAGTGTAGCCGCCAACGCCGTAGAAGAACGCTCCGCCAAGGCAGACCAGCCCTACGTAGTTGGCGAGGAAATCAAAGGAGATAGCCAGGAGCGCAAGGATGCACATACTGAGCCCTACCCGGCTCCAGTAGGGCCAGGGGCTCAGCAGTATCGGCATCAGCAGGAACGCCGCGATGAAGAGCACGCGTGGCGTTATCAGGTAGCCGATCTCTTCCCAGGAGCTGAGCGCGTAGAGCGTCTCGCTGCGCACCTTGATGCCGCGGTCGATCCGCTCTTTTCGTTTTTGTTCCATCACGGGAGCACCCATGTCAGACCCTCTCTTCCAACTGCTTTTGTTTGCCGAAAAAACCGGAGGGCCGGATTACGAGGGTTACGATTATCGCCAGGAGCATCACCACCATCTGGTAGTGGGGTTTGCCGTAGGAGACTGTGATGTACTGTGAATAGCCGAGCACAAATGAGGCGACGACCGTACCGGGCCAGCTGCCCAGTCCGCCAACAACGCACACTGCGATGGCGTAGATAAGCACCTTGTACCCCTCTTCCACCACGAGTGAACCCAGGGGGAAGATTATCAGCGCGGCAATCCCCGCCATCATGGAGCCAAGGCCCACGGCCAGCGCGGCGGTGCGGTCGGAATCGATGCCCAGCATCATCGCCGCCCGTTCATCCTGCGCCATCCCTTTTAGCGACCTGCCAACCCGCGTGTAGCGGGTGAAGAGCCATATCGCCACCACCATGAAGAGCCCCAGCGCCACCAGCCATACGCGCTGGTGATCCACCGGCACGTCGAAGATGAAGACGACGCCATCGGAGAGCGCCGGGAGGGAGTAGGAACCCCCCCTAAAGCCCGCGTAGCGCAATCCTTCCAACACCGCCAGACCTATGGCGTAGGTGGCGATGACCTCCGAGACTTCCATCCCGCGCACCCGTCTGAGGACCACATAGTAGATCGCCACTCCCAGCAGTCCTGATATGAGAATCGACAACCCGGCGGCCAAGGGGTAGGGCAGCCCAGCCTGTTTGAAGAGCGCCCAGGCGACAAAGCCGGTCAGCACGTAGAGCGCGCCGTGTGCGAAGTTGGGCAGACGGCTGACCCCGTAGACCAGAGAGAAGCCGAACGCCATGAGAAGCAACGCGCAGGATTGGATGAAGCCGTAAACGAGAATGTCGAGATGCATCTATAAAGAGTCCAATAGGATGGCAGGGGAGGCGGCACCGCAATGGCCGACCTCCCCCACCGGTTAAGCGATTATTACTTCATCCAGGGTGGGAGCATCAGCTTGCCGGTTGCTCCAGCCTCGGGCCAGAAGGTGACCCTCTTTCCATCCTGCCACTGAAAGAAGCCACTGACTGCGCCCTCTTTGGGATCGGTGGAGGGGATGACCTGATGGGTCTTGGGATCGAAGCGGATGCGCCCGTAGACGCCCATGAGGTCGATGGTTTCAAGTGCCGCGACCACCTTGTCGGAATCCAGCGTACCGGCGCGCTCGATGGCGTCTTTAAGCGCGTAGACCGCCATGTAGCTCGATGAGGTGCCGTAGCCTTCCGGCTCTAGTCCCCATTTTTTCTTGTAGGCGTCCACGAACTTCATCGTCCAGGGGGTGATGGTGGAGGGCGAGTTGCCGCCGTTGATCACGTCCACCAGGGCGTATTCGCAGTCGCCGTTTGAGGCATCCCAGAAGCCGGGCTGCTCGGCTGCGGACATGAAGCCGTAGGGCAGGCTCTTCAGCTTGAAGTTCTTCCACTGCTTCAAGAGGATCGCAGTCTCGGGCATGTCCATGAAGACGAAGAGTATCTGTGCGTTTTCACGTCTGGACTTCAAGAGGCCGGGGGCGAAGTCGGTGTTGCCGGTGGGGTAGATCTCATGTCCCACGACGGTGAAGCCCGCCTTCTTGAGGAATTTTTCGACCACCTCGCCTGATTTACGCGCATGGGCCACGTCCTGAACCATGATGTGTACCCGTTCGAGCCCGAACTCGGTGCGGAGCTTTTCAAAGACCGACATCATCTCATTGACGATGATGTTGACGATCTCGTTGGAGATACGGAAACCGTACTTGTACTTGTCGTACTCCTTGGCGATCGTCTTGTGGTAGGCGGGACTCAGCACGCCGGTGGAGACGATGGAGACCTTCTTGTACTTGCTCAGCAGGTCGAGGACCGCCAGCGCCGCTTCGGAGCGAACGGGGCCGCCCACCAGGAAGTCCACCTCTTTTTGCAGGATCAGCTTCTCCACCGCTTTAATCGCGTCGTCCACCGGGACGCCGGGCTCAAGGTCGCGGGTGTCGATGACATCCACGGAGAAGGGGCGCTTTTCGCCGCCGACGCTCACGCCGCCAGCTGCGTTGATCTCTTCAACGGCGAGCTTGATGCCTCGCTCAGCATCCCAGCCATAGAGGAATGCGGTGGAGAGGGGCGCGCCGAGTTTGATGGGGTCCGCCGCCCGGACAGAGCCGGGAAGAAGGCTGAGCGTCAGCGCGACTAAGGCGATGACCATGAATGACAGGTGAACCTTGGTTTCCTTTTTCATCGTACCCTCCTTGCGTGGGTGTTTGTATAAAACAGTGGTTTGCATTTGTTTGGAATGAACCATGCTTCATCTTTGCGTGTTGTCAATTCTGAACACAGAAATTCCAAAAGACAAGTCATTTTAAGGTTAAAATTATCACAGCAGGGTGTGGAGTGTCGGTAAAACATTGGTTCAGGCCATGAGCTAAAGCAGAAATACTACTAAATCACTAATGATTATTGCTTTGGGCCACTGGGAGCGTCGTCCTCAATTTATGGGAAATTTGAAAGGGGTATACTTGGATGGAGAGATGATTTTGCCGAGGGGAGGGATGCGATGGCTCATATGTCGAGGTTCAGATGCCTGGTATGCGGTTACGTCGCCACTGGTGAGGGGCCACCCGACACCTGCCCGGCTTGCGGCGCGGGGGTGACCAGTTCGCTCCGGTGGGCGGTTTTCCCCTGGCTTTCGCCAAGGACCTCCTGAGCACCTTCGCTCCCCACCCGGTCGCGGCGCACTTTTCCAATGGGCTCATTCCGGTGGCGGCGCTCTTTCTCATCCTCTGGTATTTCACCGGTAACGCAGTGGTGGAGAAGGTTTCCTTCTACGTCCTGGCGGTGGGGGTGTTCTCCCTGCCGGTCTCCCTGGTCTCCGGCTTCCGGGATTGGAAGCGCCGCTACGCCGGGCGCAACCTCCCGGTTTTCAAGGCCAAGCTGGTGATCGCCACGTTGACTACCAGCATCGGCTTTGTCGCACTCTCGCTGCGTTATATAGCTGGAGAGCCCACGCTTATCTACGCGGCGCTGCTCTTTGCGATGGTATCCATGGTGGTGGTGCTGGGCCATTTGGGGGCGAAGCTGGTCTTCTACTGGAAGAAAGCGGTCTAGGAGCTTCGTCGAAAAACCCCGGATATCCTCCGATTGACGTTGTCAGGGGCGAAAAATGATCCTCGAAATACCTATCAGTATGCCTGCGGTCATTTTGTTTTTGTGACTCGGGTTCAACGGGTGGATAATGCGGGAATGAAATTACGGGTAATCATCCTGCTGCTCGCGCTGCTTGCGCTGCTCTCGGCGCTCATCGGCGGCTATGTTCACTACACCTCGCTCAGGAATAATTTCCTCAACGATGTGGAGCAGCGCGCCCAATCGCTCAGCGCGCAGCTGGGCGGGCGGCTGGACTCCTACCTTGTGGAACAGCTAAAGCCCGTCCGTGCGCTGGCCGGTATCTTGGAGATAAAGGCGGCGGTGGCCAACCCCAATGCTGAGACGATCAACGCGGCCAACCGCTTTCTAGACCACTTCAAGCAAGCTCTGGGCGTGGATGTCTGTTACATAATGGATTTCAACGGCGTCACCCTGGCGTCGAGCAACCGGGCCGAGCCCGACTCCTTCATGGGCAAGAGCTTCGCCTTCAGGCCCTACTTTACCGAGGCGATAAATTTCCTGCCCGCCATCTACATGGCGCTTGGCACCACCTCCAACAGGCGCGGCATCTACTACAGTCACCCGATCTACGAGGATGGCGCCGAGCACCCCGACGGGGTGGTGGTGATCAAGGCTCCGGTGGAACCCATGGAGGAGCGGCTGGCCCAGATTGAAAATGGCGTAGCGCTGCTGGTGGACCCCAACGGGATCATTTTTGTGTCCAGTGATCCTTCCTGGCTGAATAAATCCCTGCGCTCACTGACCAGGGCGGAAGAGGAGAGGGTGCGTGGCTCCCTCCAGTTCGGCAAGGGGCCGTGGCAGTGGACTGGAATAACCACCCTTGAAGAGGGGCGTGCGGTTGACCGCGACGGCGTGGGCCATCTGATAATCGAAAAACCGGTGGCGAAGTTCCCCGGCTGGAAGTTGACCCTGCTCTTTGAGGCTCAGTACGATTACCTCAGTTTCATCAAGCCGATCTTCAGCAAGAACCGCTCGCTGGTGGTGCCGCTGCTCATCGCCATCTTCATCGCGGTCATCGTCCTCTACAAGACGGCAAATATCGAGGTGGTGAAGAGGCGACGGGCCGAGGAGGCGCTGCGCCACGCCGAGGAGCAGTTCCGCTCCCTCTACAATAAGACCCCGGCAATGCTCCACTCCATCGACGAGACGCGTGCGCTGGTGCGCGTCAGTGACCACTGGGCCGAGGTGCTGGGGTATACAAGAGAAGAGGTGCTGGGGCGCAGGGTCACCGAGTTCATGACCGACGAGTCGCGAAAATACGCCGAGGAGTTGGTCATCCCCACCTTCATGGAGACCGGCTTTTGCAAGGATGTCGCCTACCAGCTGAAGAAGAAGAATGGCGAGGTGGTGGATGTGCTCCTCTCGGCCATCGCCGAGCGGGACGTAGAAGGCAACATCAAGCGTTCGCTCTCGGTGCTCGTCGATGTGACCGAGCTGAAAAGGGTTGAACGCACCCTGAAAAGCGCCCAGGACATGCTCCAGAACTATTCGCGTGACCTGGAACGCCAGGTGCGCGAGCGCGCCCAGGAGGTCTCCAACATCCTCAAGTACACCCCCGCCGTCGTCTCGCTAAAGGACAACGAGGGCAGGTATCTGGTGGTCAATTCGCGCTTCGAGGAGCTTTTCGGGGTTGGTATCGAGCAGCTGCGCGGCAAGACCGATATGGAGATGTTCCCCGAGAAGGTTGCCGCGACCCTGCACGAAAGGGACATGGCGGTGCTTGAAGCAAGGGAGCCGATAAGCTCCGAGGAGACGATCCCCAAGGAGGGCCAGTCGTTAACGTATCTCTCCCTGCGGTTTCCACTTTTTGACGAAAATGGGGAGATGACCGGGGTCGGCTCGGTCTCCACCGATGTCACCGCGCTGAAGGAGGCCACCGAGAAGCTCCGGCAGCTCTCCAAGCGGATAGTGGAGAGCCAGGAGCGCGAACGCGCCGCCATCTCCCGCGAGCTACACGACGAGCTGGGCCAGGTGATGACCGCCATGAAGATGGACGCCGCCTGGTTGGTGAAGCATCTTGGAGGGGTGGACGCCAAGGGGGCCGCACGGGCCAGCGCCATGAGCGACATGATCGACTCCACCATCGAGGAGTTGCGCAATATCGTCACGCGGCTGCGCCCCGGCGTGCTGGACGACCTGGGGCTGATAGCTGCGCTGGAGTGGGTGACGACCGAGTTTGAGCGCCGCCACGACATCTCCTGTACTTTCAAGCATAATGAGGTGCCCGAGGTCGTGGACGCAGCAGCCACCGCCATCTATCGCATCGCACAAGAGGCGCTCACCAACGTAGCGCGCCACTCGGACGCCAGCCGCGCCGAGGTCATGTTGGAGCTGCATGGAGACGAAATAGTGCTCACCGTCGAAGATGACGGCAAGGGCGCGGACATCAAGGGGCTGGAAGAGGCGGAAGGGTTTGGCATAAGCGGCATTCGCGAACGCGCCAGCCTCATCGGAGGCACCGTGGAGTTGAACTCGGACGTGGGCACTGGAATGAAGCTGGTCTTTCGCATGGAACTCGACACGCAGGAGCGCAACGCCCCGGACAGGAAGGTAACCGGATGATAAGGGTTCTCATAGCAGAAGACCACGCGCTGGTGCGCGCAGGGCTTTGCCGCATCATTGACGAATGCGAAGACATCGAAGTGGCCGCCGAGGCTGAAGATGGTAAGCAGGCGCTTGAGAAGATTCGCGACGTCAAGCCCGACCTGGCGGTCATCGACCTCTCCATGCCCGGCTACGACGGGTTTGAAGTCCTCTCGCAGCTAAAGGACGTAGCCCCCGACCTGCCCGTCATCGTGCTCACCATGCATGAAGAAGATCAATATGTGGTGCGCGCCATCAAAGACGGCGCCAAAGGGTACATCTCCAAACGCTCGGCCCCCGAGCAGCTAGTCAACGCCATCAGGAAAGTCAACAGCGGCGGACTGTACCTGACCGAATTCGCCGCCGAAGCGCTGGCCCTGCACGCCGTGGGACAGGGAAGGGGCGGCGACCTGCTTGACGGGCTGTCCAACCGCGAACTGCAAGTGCTCCGCCGCCTCGCCATGGGGCAGACCAACCGCGAAATAGCCGACGCCTATAATATTTCGATTAAGACGGTGGATACATATAGGTTGAGGGTGCTGAAGAAACTTAATCTTCGCAATAATGCGGACCTTTCGAGGTTTGCTATTAAGCATAATCTGGTGGAGTTGTAAGCGACTTCGCCTCCTGCACGAATCCCGCGTCATCCCCGGCGCTCAATCGCTAGCCGTATTATTCATACTGTCGTCGCTCAATCGCTTGGCGATTCCTTGTGTTCGCACAGGATGCTGTGTCGGGCGGCTACGCCGAGAAAGCTAAATTCAAAGGCCTGACCACCAAATGCTAGTGTGTCGTGCATCGTTTTTAGCGGGGTTGTTTGTTATAGTGTCCGGAAATATTAAAAGGCCAAAAAGCTACACCTGACTTCAAGGGAGATGCTATGGCGAGTTCTGACAACGATAATAAGGTTCGAGACCAACGGCTTAAGTTGAAAACTTTTTCAAAACAGATGGACGAGATAAAGAAATCAACCTACAGGCAAACAAAGCACGTGACCGAAATACAACAGAGTCTCGGCACGTCAAGCCTGCTTGGGCAGTTTACTGGGGTGCAAAAGAGTATCGCCAATTCAGGTCTGCTTGAGTTGGCCACTGGGGTGCAAAAGAGTATCGCCAATTCAGGTCTGCTTGAGCTGGCCACTGAGGTGCAAAAGAGTATCGCCAATGCAGGTCTGCTTGAGTTGACCACTGAGGTGCAAAAGAGTATCGCCAATTCAGACCTATTTGAGCTGATCACTGAGTTGCAAAAGAGTATCGACAATTCAGGTCTGCTTGAACAGTTCGCTGCAGTGCAAAAGTCAGGTTTATTTGATTTCGATGAACTGAGCGATGCTTATCCGCTTGATGAAGGTATTCAGTTTAAAGATTTTTCGGAAAGTGACATCTACGTATCGGAAGCTGGCGTCGTCAGCATTGGGGCTGAGTCTGCCACAGGTGACGAAATACGAATAGCGTGGGAAGGTTTTCAGGCACGATTGACAAAAACAGACGCTGAAATAGAAAGCTACTACAACAATTTACCTTTTGTAGTAAAGAGTGTTGTTAAGTTAATTTATGACAAACTATTAAATGTAAAGATTTTGTTTTTATTAATAGTTCTTTCTTGCTTTAGCAACCCCGAGTCGGTTCCTGACCCAATAAAAAATTTACTTTTACTTGGCGAGATAGCAATTGAACAGCAAGTAAATGTACAAACTACACAATATGTTATCAACGTCTCAATTTCACATGTACGTGAGAGCAATTCAACTGAGTCTGCCGTCATCGACAAATTGTCAATGGGGCAGGTGGTAACTGCGCTGCAAAAGGAAAGACATTGGCGTTACGTCAGTTACCGCGACCCTGATACAGGCAAGGTGAAAATAGGATGGGTGGCCAAGAAATGTTTGCTGGAAATTGAATAGACATATCTGGCACTTGCTGATATCGAAAGTTCGGAACTTTCAAGAATGGGTATAGGAAGTTAAGAAGTAATAGGGGGTCATGCTGTTCGAGGTGAAGCCGAGTTCATGACCCGTTCAAAAGCCTTTGACCTTAAACCTCCCCGTCCAAGCGGTTGAAGCGAGCAGGCGGAGGATCAGAACCTTCTGCGGAAGCGAGGGATGTTTCGAGCGGCTTCGGAAGGTTCCCGGAGCGGTGAGCGGTCCGCGTAGCGGATCAGAGCTTGTGGGGCGTCCGGGGATTAAAGGGGGTGGGACGAGCCACCCCTTTTACCGCTCCAACCCTCGAAGAGGGAGAGCGGAAGCACTTAAATACCAGTCACAAAAAGCCCACTCGGATGAGTGGGCTTTCCAATCGAAACAAAAGGCCTCGCGCCCAGCGTAAAAAGCCAAGCGGCTTAGAGCGTCCTAATTCCCTTTAAACTCCGGTTTCCTCTTCTCCTTCAAGGCCCTCACTCCTTCAAAGTGATCGTCGGTGCGTTGGGTGATCCCCTGGTATGCGGCCAAGAGGTCGAGGTGGGCGTTTATCTCCGCTGTTCTTGCTTGGCGTATCGCTTTTTTGATCATGGAGACGGCCACGGGGCTGTTGGCGGCGATGGTGTTCACCAGTTCTTCGGTTTTGCTGCGCAGTTCGGTGGTGTCCACTAGCTGACCCAACAGACCGAGGCTCAGGGCTTCTTCAGGGTCCACTATGCGGCCGGTGAGGGATAGCTCCATCGCCTTGGCGTAGCCGACTACTCTTTGGAGGAAGAAGGTGCCCCCGTCGCCGGGTACCAGGGCGAGTTTGGCGAAGGTTTCGCCAAAGCGTGAGTATTGGCAGCCGATGCGGATGTCGCACATGCACGCCAGGTCGCAACCGGCACCTATGGCCGGTCCGTTTACCATCGCCACAATGGGGGTCTGGATCACTTCCATGGTGATTGGTATCTGCTGTATGCCTCTGGTGTAGCGCCGCCGCAGCTCTTCGGGATCGCCAGCGAACATCCCCGTCTGGTCTTCCATCGCTTTTACGTCGCCGCCTGCGCAAAAAGATTTGCCCTCGCCGGTGAGGATGATGACGCGTATTTTGTTATCCCAGTCGGCTTCTCTGAGCACATGGCAGAGATTGGTGATCATTTCATCTGAGAAGGCGTTGGAATATTCGGGCCTGTTCAGGGTGATCCAGAGTGATGCCCCATCTTTTTTGACCAAGAGGTCGTTATAAGTCTCGGTAACGTAATCGGTCATTGCAGTTTATCCTTTGCGGGATGTGTGGCGAGCAGTCATTTGCGATCTATCTGGAAGTGTACCTTCTCCAGAGGAAAGGGGGAATGGGGGGCGGAACGGAACAAAAAAGGGCGTGACTTTTTGGTCACGCCCTTCTTATGTGATCGGCTGGTTATCTAGTAATTCTCGCCTAGCAATTCAAAATGCTCCTGCTTGTGCACGCAGGCGGGGCAGAGGTCGGGTGCTTCGGTTCCTTCGTGGAGGTAGCCGCAGTTGCGGCAGCGCCAGACGACTAGTCCGTCGCGGTTGAAGACTTTGCCTTCTTCGATATTTTTCGCAAGGTCGTTGTAGCGTTTTTCGTGTTGTTTTTCGGCGATGGATATCGCGTCCAACGCCGCTGCGATCGCTTCAAACCCTTCTTCCCGTGCGGTGGCGGCGAAGGCGGGGTACATGTCGCTCCACTCGTAGTGTTCGCCTCCGGCGGCGACTTTCAGGTTCTCCAGTGTGGTGCCGATTTTTCCGGCGGGGAAGGTGGCGGTGATCTCGAGGTCGCCGCCTTCGAGGAATTTGAAGAACCGCTTGGCGTGTTCCTTCTCCTGGTCGGCGGTCTCCTGGAAGATCGCCGATATCTGCACCAGTCCTTCCTTCTTGGCCTGCGAGGCGAAGTAGGTGTAGCGGTTGCGCGCTTGTGATTCGCCCGCGAACGCTTTTAACAGGTTCTGTTCGGTCTGTGTTCCCTTCAGCTTTGGCATTGTTGCCCTCCTGCCCGGTTAATTGTTCTCTTTCCGATAGGTAATGTTTACCACAGGCGCACCGTTTGACAAACTTTTTTGGCGTTATATTCTTGAACTGTATCTGCTGGCTTAACCGGCTGTAATCACGGGAGATCGGGTTATGATAGTTGGCGTGTTGAGAGAAATAAAAGTCGAGGAGAACCGGGTCTCCATGACGCCCGCCGGGGTGGAGGTATTGTGCAATGCGGGCCACCGGGTGCTGGTGGAGGCTGGGGCAGGCGAGGGGAGCGGCTTTTTGGACGCGGACTACGCAGCCCAGGGTGCCACCATCATTGACAGCGCGGCGGCGGTTTACGCCCGGGCGGAGATGGTGATGCACGTCAAGGAGCCCCAGCCCGTCGAGTATGGAATGATCCGCGAGGGCCAGATCGTCTTCACCTATCTGCACCTGGCCGCAGCCGGGGAGCTGACCCGTGCGCTGATTGATTCCAAGGCGGTCTGCATCGCCTACGAAACGATACAGAGGGCGGACGGCACATTGCCGCTCCTCACACCCATGAGCGAGGTCGCCGGGCGCATGGCGATACAGGAGGGAGCCAAGTATCTTGAAATGGCCCACGGCGGCCACGGCGTGCTCCTGGGCGGCGTACCCGGTGTGGACCCCGGCATGGTGCTGGTCATAGGCGGCGGGGTCGTTGGGACCAACGCGGCCAAGATGGCGTGCGGCTTGGGGGCGAAGGTATACCTCCTCGACATGAACCTGGACCGGTTGCGCTACCTCTCCGACGTGATGCCCGCCAACTGCTTCCTCATGATGTCCTCCCCCGCGACGATACGCGAGCTGGCGGTGCGCGCCGACGTGATAGTGGGCGCGGTGCTCATCCCCGGAGCCAGGGCCCCAAAGCTGATAACCCGCGAGATGTTGAAGACGCTCCGCAAGGGCACCGTGCTGGTTGACGTGGCGATAGACCAGGGCGGCTGCTTCGAGACCTCGCGGCCAACCACCCATTCGGACCCGATCTACATGGTGGATGGCATCGTCCACTACTGCGTCTCCAACATGCCGGGAGCATTGGCAAAGACCTCGACCCTGGCGCTCACCAACGCGACATTGCCCTACGCGCTTGAAATCGCCAACAAGGGTTGGAAGCGGGCGATGAAGGAAAATGTTGAGATCGAAAAGGGAGCCAACGTGGTCAACGGCGCGGTGACGTATAAGTCGGTTGCCGATACTTTCTCCATGGAATATGTGCCAGTGGGCGAGTTCTATTAAGAGAGCATGTGACAGAAATGTAAAAAGCCGCACCCCAAAGGGATGCGGCTTTTTTGTTTGGCGTGTGGACCGGTTTACATGTCCATTGGGTCTTTTTCGTAGCCTAAGGCTGCCCAGTCCATGCGGCTTTTTGAGCCGTGGCAGTCAAGGCAGTTGAGCGCTTGTTCGGCGGGGACCACCATGTGGTTGATGCTCCAGTACATGATGGTGTCGGTAAAGCCGTATTCGCCGCTGTATTCCAGGCCGGAGGCTTTCATCCCCAGTTCGGAGGCTTTGTTCCAGTCATAGGTTTTCCAGTAGCCACCCTTGCCGAAGAGCTTGGGGGTGATGAGGTAGTTGTTTTTCGTGTCGTAGATCTGGCGGCCCGTGTGGATTTTGAAGGGGGAGATTTTGGAGGTCGGGTCTTCTTTGCTGCCGGTGGGCCAGTTTAGCTCCGTCACCTTCGTGGGGTCGAGCTTGTCGCCCATCAGGTGCGCGTGGCCGGTGGTGTCGAACCACTTGTAGGCCGGGACGATATCCTTGCCAAATTTGAAGGAGCCTTTTTTGTGGTTATAGTCGGACATCCCATACTCATCGGAGACCGCTTCGCGGTCCAAGTCGCCTGCGGTGGACCAGTCCCAGTGGATTTTGGTCGGCAGCGCCTTGGCGAAGGTGGGGATGTGGCAGGTCTGGCAAGCGATCCTTTCCATGTGTTTATTGAGACGCGGCTCGCTGTGGGGTTCGCCTTCGTGGCAGCTGTTGCATTCCAGTGTGTGTCCTGCGTGTTTTCTGCCCCGGGGCGAGACGACGAGTGCGTGGCCCTCTATGGAGTGATCCTTGGTCTTGTGGCAATCCTGGCAGAGCATGTCGCCGCCATCTTTTGACATGTGGACGTCGATTGATGGGGTGGGGTTAAAGAGCGAGGTGTCGAGGTCGCCGTGTTTGACCTTGTCGCCGCCGCCGCCGAAGAAATGGCAGCTGCCGCAGGTATGGCGGTTGGGCATGCCTACGCTCTGGGCCACATAGAGGAGATCGACGTCTTTATTGGGTGCGCCGGCGCCTTTGGGGTTCTTCTTATAGGTTCCGGTGGTGTCGTGGCAGACGAGGCAGTCAACTTTGCTCTGGTCTGTAAAGTCGAAGGTGTCGTCTTTCCAGCCGTAGCCGATGTGGCAGCTGGTGCAGCGGGGCCAGTTGCCCACCACGGACACGCAGAAATTGTTCAGGGCGTTTTTCTTGCCCCTGTCCACTTTCCCTCTTTTGGGACAATCCTGTTCGGATGTCCAGGTCCAGTGGCTGGTCTTCATGATGTCGGCGGCGGCATCCTCGTGGCACTCAAGGCATTCTTTGGTTACCTCGGGGCCGCTGGCAAAGGGACCGGTGATGTGCTCGGTGTGGTCCTCGCCGGCCAGTGCCGTGGCAGCCGTCAGGGCCAGGGCGATGGTGAGCAATTTGATGAGTTTTCCAGACATGATTCTCCTCCAAGTTTAAGTGCGGGCCACGGCGCATAAGCCAGACCCGTTGTCGTTCCACTTCAAACATTAAACGCAGGCTATGGATTGTCAGATAGAAATAAGTGAAATAAGTTACATGAAAACCCAAATTAATTGCATGTATGAGAGGTGGAATCCGGCATTGGAGAAAGAAAAGGCTATATATTTCAGATGGTTGAAAGCCACGTAAAAATAGTTCAATAGTATGCCGTGGTCTGGAAATAGTGTGGGTGGTGGTGATGAATAATTTGGCTGGCATGGGGGGTTGCGTTGACTTTTTTCACAGCTTCATGTTAGATAGTAAGATTGTTTTTTTCGCGTTTGTGGCGAGGCTTGTTTATTAAATAGCTCGATCTGGTCACATTGAGAATGTATTATCCAACCGCTTATTTTATTAGAGGATGAGTCAAATGGAACGATACAGGCGTAACGCCCTTATCCTGTTTATCGCCTTTGCGATGGTCGCAATCACCGGTTTCGCGTTCTGCCAGGAGGTAGTCCCGGAGAAAAGAGCGGCCAGGGTAGGCCCGGTTGTGTATGCGGCCTGGAACGATACCAACCATGAGCTGCTGATCGGAGTCTCCGACACCGAAGCGCCGCCCACCGAATGGACCGGCATCGGCCCTGGCGATAGCTACTCGATCAACGCCCAGAGTGGACAGCATGCCTTCTTCTGGTTCCATGAGGTCGCCCCACCGCAGTTGACGGGTGCGCATGATGCAGAGGGGGTTGTTTACCCGCTTGGCGGGCTGGGGGAGAGCGAGCTGTACTTGGAATTCATGGACGGCGAAGAAGAGGGGCAGCTGGTAAGTAACGAGACGTTGCGCTTCGAGTAATTTTTTTGGGTAATATTCAGATCGGATTGTAATCTCACTATACGGCCCCTGCAATTGCGCGGTGGGCCGACTTTTATGGATACCAGATGCCAAACGTACTCTTGAACCAGACCTGCAACAGAAATTGCCCCTACTGCTTCGCTCGCAAGAAGCTGATCATGGACGGGCTTCCTCCCAAGAACATCGAGTTCGACGATGTCGTCTACATCCTTGATTTTCTGGATAAGACCAACGAAAAGGTAATCAGCTACCTGGGCGGCGAGCCGACCTTGCACCCCCAGTTTGCCGACATCCTCCGCTATACGCTGTCGAGGGATTTCAGGATCACGGTATTTACCAACGGCATGATCGAAGAGCCTGTACTTGAGGAGATCCTCAAGATCAGGGAGGACTTCGACATCGCCGAAGGTATGCTGCGTTTCGTGGTGAACACCAATGAGGCGGAGATAAGGACCGAGGAAGAGAATATGATGCAGCGCCGCGCCTGGAAGGCCCTGGGCGACATGGCGATGATCAGCTTCAATATCTTCAGGGTCGATCACGATTACAGCTTCATCCTCGACATTATTAACGAGTATGGCCTCTTCAAACAGGTGAGGCTTGGGTTGGCCGCTCCAGTGGTTGGCGCCGATACCGAGTCCATGAGCCCAAAGGATTATGAGAATGTGCTCACCCGCCTGACCGATTTTTCCGATGAGTGCGACGAGTCCGACGTGAAGCTGGGTTTTGATTGCGGCTTTGTCATGTGCAAGCTCACCGACGAGCAGCTTGGCAGACTCTTTCGCAACTCCACCGGCCTCTCGTTCGGCTGTGGCCCGGCGATCGACATCGGCCCCGACCTCAGCGTCTGGAACTGTTTTCCCCTGGTGGACGAGGAGACCCTCTACCTCAAGGACTACGATAATCTGCAGCAACTCCACGAAGAATTCATGAAGCGCTATGAAACCGAGCTGAAGACAATGGGCGTGTACGAGGAGTGCGCGGATTGCAAGTACCTCAAACGCGGCTTGTGTATGGGCGGCTGCATGGCCCATTACAGGGTGTCGGCCCCGGCCCCAAAAAAGTCAAAGCCCGGTAAGGCTAAAGGGTAGAGTAGCGGTGCAAAACGTCAATCTCATAATAAAGCCGACCACCGCCTGCAACGCAAAGTGCATCTACTGTTCTGCCTGGAAAGAGGGGGCCAACTCCTCCTGGATGACCGATGAGACTCTGAAAACGCTCATGGAGCGTCTTGAAGAGAGCGTCGTGAGCGCGGGCATGCCCAAAAAGATCAATTTCACCTGGCATGGCGGCGAGCCGCTGCTGGTGGGCAACGAGTTCTACTTCAAAGTCATGGACCTCCAGGAGAAGCTGCTGAAATCCAGGGGCGTCGAGGTGGAGAACTCGATCCAGACCAACCTTCTCGCGCTCGATGAAGAGAAGGCGAAGATGCTCACCAAGTTGCTCATGAAGGCCGACGGCACCATGAGCGGCGTGGGCACGAGCTTCGACCCGATACCCGAGGTCAGGATGATGAAGTCGGGCGAGTACGAGTCGCTCTGGTTCAGGGCGCTTGAGCTGCTGGAAAAGCATAGCATCCCCTATGGCGTCATCTGCGTCGTACACAAGATGTCGCTGGGCAAGGAAGAGTTCATCTTCAACTATCTGGCCGAGAAGTGCCCCGGCAAGGGAACGCGCTACAATCCCATTTATGAAGAGGGCAGGGCCACCGAAGAGGAGTCCTACCATATCACCTCGATGGAGTGGGGCGAGTTCATGGTAAACCTCTATCGTTTGTGGGAGGCCGGCGGCAAGAAGGAGAAGATGGAACCCCTGATGGAGTGGGAGAATTACCACTACAGGGGCGTCCATGAGCTGTGTTGCGAGGCCGAATCGCGGTGCGCGATAAACCACCTTGGCATCGACACGGACGGCACTGTTTATAGCTGCGGTCGCGGCATCGACAGGGGAACCCGTCCCTACGGTAATCTGATGGAGGAGCCGCTCTCCAGGATTCTGGATTCAACCCACCGACGCCAGATAGAGAACCGCCGGGTGTTCCTGCAGGACACCGATTGCGCCGGTTGCGACTGGTGGACCTATTGCCACGGCGGCTGCTACATCGATTCGGAAATCAGTTATGACAACATCTTCCACAAAACCAGATGGTGCGCGGGCCGACGTCATTTTTTCGAGACTATTTTTGGCGAACCCAGAAAAGATAATGCCACCGAGGCGATAGTAAAAGGAGTTTCATCCTATGCAACCTTCGATTGAGAGAATTTTTCTGGTCCCCGCCAACACCGTGCTGTTGGGGAAGATAACCACCAGGGCTATTGTGCGCACCGACTCGGGCGAAGAGCTGCTGAAGGTCCTCGCCGATCATCGCGAAAAGATCGTCGGCGTCAGCTACGGAGGCGGCGTCGAAGACCTTCCCCGCCGCGATGATTTGAAAGAGATCACCGTCGGCCTGGTTATCAAGGACAAGAACAATCTCATCAAGAATCTGCACAAGCTAAAAGGGGTCCACGTCCTCGCGAAGATACTGCCCGGTGAGGATTTTGCGGGCCTCGCAAAGTTTATCTCCACCACCGAAATACCCATCGACATCCTCGACTGCATCAAGGATGAGTACGGGCAAGAGGTGGGCGAGCTTCTTGAGTACTACCTGCACTACACCTCGCTAAAAGCGCCGTTCGAGCCCTTCCATACCATTTTGGGGACGATGCTCCATTCCACCAAGATGACGCTGTTCGATATGGCGATGCTTAACCCCGACCAGTTCCTCGCTGTGGACGACGAGGGCAACGTGGCGATATCGCTGGACGCGCTGGAGAAGGGCGAGTTTCTGGGCGCGCTCGACGATGGGCCGGAGGTCTGGGAAAAATCCGAACCATTTCTGAAGTGGAAGGAGTTTGCCGCCAATCTTCCCCAGCTCAGCGACGAGTGCATGGAGTGCCCCTTCTTCTTCCTGTGCCGCGGCTACTCCTACTATGACAGCGGAAAGTGCAATCTCTGGAAAAAGGTTTTCAGCGTCATACACGAAGCCAAGAGCGAGATCGATCAGCTCAACACTGAGATAGAGAAGCAGAAAAAGGAAAAAGAAGAGAGCGGTAAGCCCGGAAAGTAGTAAGTAACCCCAGATCGCTGACAAAGCATGTCTTTTCTCCGATTGACTTCGTCAGGCTAAGAAATGATCCTCGAAATACGACAAGTATTCCTCCGGTCGTTTCTTATCACCTTCCTCATTCTCGAAGAAAATCCAACCCTTGTCAGCAATCATCCAGGCTGGATAGGTAGATAGACAAACAGTTGCGAATAGACAATTTTCCAGCCAACTTCCTTTTGTCTACCTGCAATAGCTTTTTTGTTTGTGTGTTTGTAGTGATATTTTAGATATGTTTGGAATCGGTTATGGCACTGGCTAAAACATTATTTATAATTAGGGATGGATTGAGCCCGGTTTTGTTGTTGACCGGGGTATTCCATATGCTCAAGACGGTTATGCCTGACAATGAGTTGCATGTCGCCTGTGTTTCTGAGGCGCAAAAGGAGTTGTTGCGTCTCGATCCTTATATTGACGAATTTGTAAGTATTGAAGATTCCGATATGAATACAAAGGAGATGGCGAAGTCGCTGAATATCTATAGCCATATCATCATCGACCGTGGCGATAAATTGCATAAAACTATTCTTGCAGGTTCGCTTAAGTCCTACGGTGGTACTAAATTCAAAATTAATAAGCCGGAAGCAAGCCAGTCCTACGCCGCCAACGTCAGGAGTTTTCTCTCCGAAAAGCTGAAAATTGAGGATCGCCGGACGACGCAGCGGGTTTATCTCTCCGATGCGGAACGCCTCGAAGGCAAGGAGGCGCTGCGCACCCTTGTCGCGGGCGATGGCCCAGTGGCGCTGGTCTCCCTGGGGAACGGGGGCATACTCGGCCACCTCCCCGCCGGGGAGGCGCTGATGGTCTGCCGTGCGCTTGGGGAAGAGGGCTACTCGCCCGTGCTGGTGGATGGGTCGAAGTTGCCGGGGTCCCATGCCGGCGCGGTGGTTCAGGAGGAGTTCCCGGTTTTCATCCCCAATGATCTCAGGACCATGGCGAAGGTCACCGCCGCCGCTGCCCTGATGGTCGCCCCCGAGGGCTTCAACGCGCACCTCGCCGCCGCGCTGGCTGTCCCCCTGATAATGCTCTATGGCCCCGGAAACCTCGGTTACGGCCCCGAAGGGGAGAAGTTCATCATCGTTCAGAAATCCGCCGGATGCACTGCCAAGGGGGACGCGGAATGGTGTACCCGGTGCGCGCACAAGGACTATGTTGACGACGGCGCACACCCTGCGGCCTGCATGTACTGGTTCAAGGAGCGTGACGTCAAAGCTGTTTTGAAGAAACTGACGGAAGGTTAGGATGCGGGGAAGATGAAGAAACTTCTGTTCATACCCGGCTCGGGGATCAGGGAGATGGTGCAGGTGATGGCGCTGTTGTCCATGGCGAAGGAGCGCATCGGGAACCGGCGCGAGATACACATCGCCTATTACAACGACGGGCAAAAGGAGCTTCTTGACCAATCCGACTGCTACGATGGGGCTGTCCGTTTGATAAGCGCCTTCGAAAAAATTGATGGAGCGGTGGCGAAGAAAATAGCGGCCTATGCTAACTTGAAGGCGTTGCGTAAATATGACGAAATATATTTAGCCACAACCAATGATGGTTGCTACGGCTTCGACTCAATAAGGAAGTTTCTCTGGCCCAGACATATAACCGAGATGGATAGCAACGTAAACTACGATAAATATGGCAAGGTAAATGGAGTCCCCGCGATATTTTTAAGGTATCAGCTGGAGTTTGCAAAGTATCTCAATATAAACGAGTTGAGAGACCTGTGCTCACCCGCTATTAACATGGACCCCTATGAACTTGAAAAAGCCAAGTTCATACTGAGAGACATTGATGTAGATGACAAGAACTTCGCATTTATAATAGTAGACGCAGACTCCCCCTCGAAGGAATTGCCATTTAACGTATTTAAAAACATGGTAGACATATATCTGGAGAAGGGCTTCGACGTAGTAGTCCTCGAAACCAAGCGGCAAAGCAAGTCTGGGCCATACTTTGAAAAACTGACCGGAGACGAAAGAGAACGAATTCGGGTCTTGTATGTCAGCAGCCTCAAGAGAAAACTGCATCTGCTGAAACTGGCAAAAGTAGTCACCGGCGCGGACAACGACCTGCTCCACCTCTCAGCCGCGCTGGACCAGCCCACCGTAGCTATCTACGGCCCCACCGCCCTCTATAACAGCCCCTACGGCGCAAAAGTAAAACTCATCTCAAAAATCTACGGCTGCAAAGATGGAGTGGGGGAGTGCGTGATTTGCGAGAAAACAGGGGAGAAACTAGCCAAAGACCCCGCGCCTTGCATGGCTGAACCCACCAGAAAAGAATTTGCCGACTCAATATCTCTGGTCACCAGCTGATACCATTTTCTCTTTTAATTCCAAATAATCCCCACCACTATCCGCGATGTCTCCAAATTGAATAATGAAACGAAAAAGAGGGTAGGAAAATCGAAGGAGTGGCAGTAGTATAAAGTAGTATAAATTCCTACCCGTGGAGGGCAAGTCATGGCGATGGTGAAAAAGAGTATTACCGTTACAGAAGGGCAGGACAGATGGATACAGTCGCAAATGGCAACAGGCAATTATGGCACTGATAGCGAACTTATCCGCGAAGCGTTGCGCGAGAAACAAAACCGAGCCATTGAAATCGAGGCACTCCGCGCCGCACTCACTGAGGGTGAAAAAAGCGGGATCAGCGCCCGGACACCTGACGAAATAATAGATGCAGTGATCAAACGAAAACGTAAAAATGGCGCGTTATAGGTTAACTAGGGCCGCCGATGAAGATTTTGAAAATATCTTTGTTTTCGGCATTGATACATTCGGCTTTGATCAAGCGATAAAATATCAAAATGGCATTAAGCAGCGTTTTGACGAATTGGCCGAGCAGCCGCAACTTTACGCAACCATTGACCATATCCGCAAAGGCTACAGGCGCAGCGTGTGCGGTTCACATTCGATCTATTATCGTATCAAACCCGAATACATTCTGATTGTGCGGATTTTAGGTCAAGAAGATCCATTCAAGGCGTTACGATGAAAGCGCTACCTTTACTCTGTTAAATTCAGCCCTATCTCGAATTAAGTATTGCGTCCCCCGAACTCTCCTAAGCCCGATCAAATGCCCAAGGCCTAGCGCCCAGCGCAAAAGCCGAGCGGCGAGCGTCCCCCTCCCAAATAAAAAAAGCCGCACCCCGGTTAAGAGGTGCGGCTTTTAGGTTTGTGCGGTGACTTGATCGTTTACAGGTCGTAAAAGGCTTGTGCTGCCGCCAGATCAAAGAAGAGATATTCATCGGCGGTGTCACATGTGTCCAGTGGCGCAGTGTCATTGAGGCTGAAGCAAACTTCGAAACGTTCCGAGGTAGTTGAAATTAGCTTCCAATTCCAGGTTTCACCATGTCCTGTATCATAGTTCAGGTACCCTGAGCTGTCGAATGACCAGGAGCCAACAATATCGTCTGTGGGGGTAGCTGTAAGAGCCATTTCCCTGACTGCAGTGCCATCACTGTTAAAGAGTATACTTCCCCATAATTTCCCGTCAGTTGTTATGTCGTAGAGAACCGTATTGCTGATACCTTCAGCATCTAAGGTGGTGGGATAGGTGCAGCTGCCATCACTAACGGTTGCGGCGCTGTTGTAGTTTGTCGCAGTCGCATCCATGCAACCGTAGACCGTGGTCGTATCGGTCGTCGTGCTACTGCTACTTCCGCCACCACACCCCACGACAAGAATCGTTGAACATGCAATTACCAACAAAATAAACAATGATTTTTTCAAGATGTTTTCTCCTTTGGCTGGTTCCGATAAAGAACCCTCGGGTTTTAAAAGTGGAGTAAATATAGCTACAGTAACTCCTTTGAATTCTGAGGGTGAACAACATGAATACACCCTCCGTTGCAAACCATGTCACCGCTTTTGATGCTATTGAGTTGGTAGCACTAAGTCAATGGTTAAACGTCCAGGAAATTAGAGGTTTGCAGAGCCAAGACAATAGTTCAGGGGACAATAGTTCAAATAGTTCGGGGGACGTAAAATAGTTCGGGGGACGTAAAATAGTTCGGGGGACGTAATGCTTAATTGCCTTTGATCTCCCACCCCACCGAGCTGTGCAGTGAGCGGATGAGGAGTTTTTGAGGGTCATACTGTCTGAGTGAGACGTAAGTCGAGCGAGTTTATGACCCTCCCTCAGACGCGAACGGTCGCCGCAGGCGAGCACACGTGCTCGAAGGGGCGCGTCTTTGCGGTACTTTCTCCGCGCAGAGAAAGTACCCTCGGGGTGCAGGGGACGAGTAGTCCCCGCATATCATAAATCCAATCAAATGCCGCTCCTCTTTGCGCTACGAAAGTACTCTGTTAACGGTAAATGGGCTCCGCGCAGAGAAAGTACCCTCGGGGTGCAGGGGACGAGCAGTCCCCGCATACAATAAAAAAGGCCTCCCAAGGGAGGCCCACCAATCAAGATAAAGAAAAGCCGAGCGGCGAGCGTCCCTATTCCAACCCTGACATCAACCACGTTATCGCCGATTTCTCGTCATTGAAGACCATAAACTTGACTGGGACTTCGCAGGCAAATCCGTGTACCAGCCGGCCTTTGGCGTAGCCAAGGTCGCCATTGGCTACTACGGCGGCCAGCACCGGCGCGGTGGAGAATTCTACGCTCATGTGGTAGAGGGCGTCGGTGAAGGTTGCCTGATCGGGGTCTTCTGAAAGACCGTGCAAATCCACCATGAGAAAGATATGGGAGCCCCTGGGCGCCTTTTCATAGAAGGGCTTTAGCGCATCGAAGAATTCTTCCGGCTCGAATGATCCGGTGACGGTCGCCTTGACGGCGCCGTTAGTCATGTCGCGTTTTGCATCGACCGGCATGGTCGCCTCCGCTATCTGTTCCAGTTAAAGCAATTAAAAAGAGTCAGCCTCGTCACTGCGCGGCAGCGTTTCACCCTGCGCCAGTTCGACCCGTTTTACCCAGGTGTCGGGAATCGGAATCTTGCAGTTGTTCTCGTAGTCGAACATCACCTGGGTGGAGCGCCCTTTGGCCGCCACCACGCCATCGGCCAATCTTCTGATCTCATAGTCGAAGTCGAAGCTGGTGCGGCCAAGCCCGGTGACCCGAAGGCCCACTTCTACATGGTCGCCGCAATAGAGCGATGCGTGGAAGTCACAGGCTGCCGAGGCGAGGATGAAGTCGATCTTGTCGGTGTTGGTCTGGCCGAAGACGTCGCGCATGAATGCGATACGCCCCATCTCCATGTAGGTGAAATAGACGGCGTTGTTGACATGCCCAAGGGCATCGGTGTCACGCCATCTGACGTCAAATTCCGTCCTGACCGAAAAACGCTCCATTCGCTCCTCCAAGTGACCAATTTAAATCCAAATGCGATGCTACAGCTCATCGGACAAACAGTCAAACCTTCTATGGGGAGCGAAGGGAGCGCTGTATTCCAGCTGCCTCAGGGTAACCGTCCTGCGGTTACCGCGAGACTGCTACTCAGGCGGCCCTGGAGTCCTCCAGTATCGTTCCGTCGCGGCCTATCATCACCTCAAAAAACTTGATGTCGGCCCCGCTTTGTTCTATCGCCTTTTTTGTCATCCCCGCCAGACCGCCGCAGCAGGGTACTTCCATGCGCAGCACGGTCACGCTCTTGATCTCCGAGTGTTTGAACACCTCCACCATCTTGGCGTAGTGCGCTTCGGCGTCGTCCAGCTTGGGACACGCCACCACTACTGTGTTGCCCGCAAGGAAGTCCTTGTGGAAGTCCGGGTAGGCAAAGGGTACGCAGTCGGCAGCCATCATGAGGTCGGAGTCCTTGAAGTAGGCCGCGTCGGGTCTGACCAGGGTGAGCTGTACGGGCCATTGGCCCAGCTGTGAGGGGCTGGCGTCGCAGCAGGAGCCCATGGGCTCGGCAACCCTTGTCGAGGCGTTGGCCGAGGGGCAGCCGCCAAATACGGGGACGGCCGCGGGGGCGTGCTCCTTGAGGGCGGGGCGGCCAATCTCCTTGAGGCGCTCTTCCACCTGTTCCTCGTCGTAGGCGTCGACTTCGCGTACCTCTAAATGGAGAGCGCCTTCAGGACAGTGTCCAATGCAGGCGCCCAGGCCGTCGCAGAGGGATTCTTTTACCAGCACGGCCTTGCCGTTGATTATCTCAAGGCTGCCTTCGGCGCAGTTGACTATGCAATCGCCACAGCCGGTGCACTTTTCTTCGTCGATTATGATTATGTTTCTCTTCATCTTCATATCCTCCTGGTTTGGGCCTCCGGGACCCGCCACGTTCTATTTTTTTAGCTTACGCCCCATAAATTACTCACCAGGGAGCGCTTTGGCTTTGACCAGAGTCAATGCATGAGAAAAAGAGTGAAAAATAACAGATCGCTGACAACCTCCGCCTTTTCTCCGATTGACTTCGTCAGGCTAAAAAATGATCCTCGAAATACGCTGAGTATTCCTCCGGTCATTTTTTATATCCTTCCTCCTGGACTCGGCCCCCTCTCTGGGGCCTCGCCTAAAGGTGCGCTGACGCGCATCCAAGTTTTCGGTTTTGAAAACTTGCCTCGAATAAAATTCAGTGCTTGTCAACGATCAGTCAGGCTGGGTAAGTAGACAGGCAGACAGCTACGAATAGCAGATTTTCCAGCCAGTTTCCTATTGTCTACCTTTGGCAACAGCCTGAAAAAAATATTACCTCTTGACGAATTGAGTGGTATGTTATAAATGAGACTCATTATCAATAAGGACGTGGGAGCAACTCCCCGGAAAGAGAGACCAGAGAAGATGTGTATCAGTGAAATGAAGCGTGGAGAGATGGCAACCATTGTGGAAGTTCCAGAGGGCATCCTGCGCCACCAGCTGTTGCGTTTCGGTATCGCGCCCGGCACCTCGATCAGCTGCCGCTGCCGCATACCCTTTGGCCCCGTAGTGGTAGGTCTGGCGGGCCAGGAGATAGCCCTTGGCCGTGATATCGCCCGCAGCGTGATGGTCAGATAGCCCGTCTTCGGGGATGTGCTCGTGGAGCGCTGAAACCCGACACACTTAATCAACATCTAAACAATAAAGCTTTAAACTATTACGCATCCGCCGAGGTCTTTGGCGGTTGCTTTGAGTGAGGTATGTCATGAGTCACTGTCATTCAATGGCGCCGGTGTTGGATACCGACCGCAAAAAGGTTGTCCTTGTGGGCAACCCCAATGTGGGTAAATCGGTATTTTTCAACGCCTGGAGCGGGATATATGTGGACGTATCCAACTTTCCCGGCACCACGGTCGATATAACCGCGGGCAGGGTAGGCGAGGATGCGCTCTACGACACCCCGGGCGTGTATGGCGTGGGCTCCTTTAACGATGAGGAGACGGTCGCAAGAGACGTGATCCTCTCCTCCGATGTGGTGGTCAATATAGTTGACGCCACCCACCTTGAGCGCGACCTCTTCCTGACCCTGCAGCTGATGGACATGGAGATACCCACGGTGGTGGCGCTGAATTTTTGCGACGAAGCCGAGATGCTGGGAATCGAGATCGACGTTGAGGCGCTGGGCGAAGCCCTTGGGGTCGAGGTCGTCAAATGCGCCGCAGTGCTGGGCCAGGGTCTCGACGATGTGCGCGAAGCCATAGGAAGCGCCAGACCCGGCAAGCCCCATCCCCAGGTAGCGAAGGAGTTGGGTCACCTCATCGACCGTGTGGGCACCAAGCCCGAGGCGCTCATGGTGGCCGAGGGCGACGAGGCCGTCAGCGCGCGCCACGGGGTGGAACCCCTGGAGTTGCGCGAAGAGATATATACACTGAGAAGGCAGCAGGTAAATGCGCTGACCGATCGTATAGTCGTTCGCCCGGACCGCGGGAACCATCTTCGCGACATAGTTGGCGGGCTATGCCTCCACCCCATCTGGGGAGTTGGCGTGGTGGCGATGGTCCTCTGGGCCTGTTACCAGCTGGTTGGCGTAGTCGTCGCGGGCGACGTGGTCGGCTTCACCGAAGAGACTGTGATGCAGGGCTATTACGAACCCTGGATAAAAGGGGTCGTAACCAACTGGACCGAGGCCGAAAGCGTGCTGGGCCAGATTCTCATCGGCGAATTCGGCGTCCTGACGATGACCGTCACCTATCTGCTGGGGCTATTGTTGCCGCTGGTAACGGGCTTTTATATTGCGATGGCGATCCTGGAAGACTCTGGCTACCTGCCAAGGCTGGCTACGCTGGCTGACAGGATGATGACCGCCATGGGGCTTAACGGACGCGCCGTGATACCGGTCATACTAGGTTTCGGCTGCGTGCAGCTTGGCACCATCACCACCAGAATCCTCGGCTCCAACCGTGAGCGCACGATAGCCACCACGGTGTTGAACCTGGTCGTCCCCTGCTCGGCGCAGATCGGCGTTATTGCCGGTATGCTCGCCGCGCTTGGCGGCCTGTACACGCTCTCCTACGGGTTGGTGATCCTGATCTGCCTTGTGGCGGTGGGGACCGTCATGGACAGGGTGATGCCGGGTAAATCCACCTCGCTGCTGATCGACCTGCCCCCCATGCGGTTTCCCCGGCCCGCCAACGTGTTGAGAAAGACCGCTGTGCGCTCCTACTTCTTCATGAAGGAAGCCTACATCTGGTTCTTTGCCGGTGCGCTTGGTGTGTCGGTATTGCAAATCACCGGCGGGCTGGACGCCTGGCAGTCCTTCATGTCGCCGTTCACCGAGGGCATACTCAGGCTCCCCGGTGAGGCCTCCACCGCGTTTATAATGGGTATGGTACGCCGCGACTTTGGCGCAGCCGGCCTTACCGCACTGCCGCTCGACCCCTGGCAGGTCGTGGTGTCGCTGGTGGTCATAACCCTTTTCGTTCCCTGTATCGCCAGCCTCATGATACTTTTCAAGGAGCGTGGCGCTAAAGAAGCCACCGCCATCTGGGTAGGCTCCTGGATTTTCGCCTTCTCGGTGGGTGGCGTTCTGGCGAGGATAGTCCTATGATCGGCTTCAAGAAGGCCAAAAAAGATAAGGCGCCCCAAAATGGCGGGCGCAATTGCAGCGGCTGCGGTATGCCGGTGACCGATGGTTCGTGGCTCGTGTGCCCCCGGTGCAGGGTTGTGCTGGAAAACTGCAGCGGTTGCAGTAACTGCGGGCGCTGCCAGAAGTAGCAAAGGCCAGGGTTATTTTAGAAGAGCGAGAAGTTTTAGCAGAGCAGCAGGATAAAGCCGCCCCCGTCGTTTCGGTTGTAATTCCCACGTACAACAGGCGGGGGTTTGTCGTGCGCGCGATCCAATCCGTGCTTGACCAGACCTTTGAAGACTTTGAGCTTATCGTCGTAGACGATGGCTCCACCGACTCCACCCTTGAACTCATTCAGAATAAGTTTGGGGGAGATAGTGGTGACCCACGCCTCAAAGTCATCTCCCAGCCCAATAGCGGTGTCTCGGCGGCGAGGAATCTCGGCGTGCGCCACACGAGCGGCCAATGGCTGGCCTTTCTCGACTCCGATGACTACTGGAAGCCGGAAAAGCTCCAGACGCAGCTGGCCGCCACCCTTCGAATACCCGATTGCGTCGCCAGCTACACCGAGGAAGTTTGGTTCAGGCGCGGCAAATGGGCGAACCCCAAAAAAGTCCACGCGAAGCACTCGGGGTGGATATTCGACCAGTGCCTCCCGCTCTGCATCATCAGCCCCTCCTCGGTGATGATGGCCCGAGAGGTCTTCGATGTGCTTGGCGGGTTTGACGAGACCCTGCCCGCCTGCGAGGATTACGACCTCTGGCTGCGCCTTAGCGCCCGGTATCCGGTACACCTCGTCGAGGAGAAGCTGATCGTCAAGGAGAACGGCCACGAGGGGCAACTCTCCCAACTCCACTGGGGGCTGGACCGCTTCAGGATCAGGGCGCTCTGGAAAATTTCCTTGGATCAGGGGGTTGAAGCGGATAAAAGAGTGCGAGCATTGGAGTGGATTGAGAAAAAAGCCGCAGTGGTGGCTGGCGGTGCAGTCAAGCGGGGGCATGGTGAGCGGGCCGCGATCTTCAACCACTCCGCCGCCGCCGCCAGGACGCTAAGGGAGTCGATCCGGGAATGAAACCAGTCAAGCTAAGCGAGCTATACGTAGACGCGGGCAAGTGGTCCTTCTCCTTCCCCCCACGTGAACGGGCGGAAGAGACCTCCCACAGCCTGGTCCGGTTTGGCGTGATGCGCCCGGTGCTGGTGATTGAGACCGGGGGCGGGGTGGAGCTGGTGGCGGGGTGTGCGCGGGTGGCCCATTGTCGCGCCCATGGTATTGACGAGATATGGGCCAGGGTGGTGGATGGTTCGGATGCCACTGGACTGTGGGAGCTTCTCCTCGAAGATCAGCTGGCGGAGGGGGCGATGAACATCGTCGAGGTGGGTCTTTATATATCGAAGAGACTGGCCGAGACGGGAGAGAGTCTGGCCGACGGCGCCAAGGGGTTTTTCCAGCGGTTGGGGCTTTCCCCAAAAGAGGGCGCTGCCAGGGAGCCGCTCTGGGTCGCAGGGCTTGAACTCGCGCACCAACGCCGCTTCGTTGAAGGCGAACTGCCCGAAGCGGGGTTGCGCCTGCTCACTGAAGCCCCCAGGGCGGATGCCCTTACCATCCTGAATGTCACCGCCGGTATGACGCTTGGCAGGAATAAGTTTATCGAGACCGCGAGATGGGCGATGGAGGGGGCGTGGCGTGAAAAGCTGGATGTCGCCGCATGGTTGAAAGCTAACGACCTCAATGATATCGCAGAAGGCGAAACCTTCCGCAAGGCGATCTGGCGGTTGCGCTTTCCCCAGCTCTCCCGGTGGACCGATGAGTTCGCTGCTGACGTGACCTCGCTTAAATTACCCGGCAACGTGTCCATCTCCCACTCCAAGGGGTTTGAGGGGGGAAAGCTCCGGTTGACCACCAGCTTCGAGTCGGTGGATGAACTGAGGGAAACGCTGGAGGATATAGCAGAGTCCGCCGAGGCAGGCGACCTCTCCCCGCTGGAGAAGTACCTGGGATGACGCTTCCCACGCCCCCTTTCGACAGGGTAGTCGTTGACGAGGAGGTCTCCTCGGCTCCTTTTACCCTGAACCTCCTGGGGAGAATTCCCACCGAGATGGCGGTACACAGCCGCGTCAGCGGTGACCCCCTGCCCAAGGGGCGCACCACCCTGCACATTACCCGCGAGTCCGGCTCCTTTTTAAAAAAATGCCCCTGCACGCCGGGAGTGCTCCGGTGTGGCTACCGCGTCTTCACCCTTGGCTTCCAGTGCCCCTTTGGCTGCACCTACTGCTTCCTGCGCTTCTACGCTCCGGACGAGCCGCTGACCCTTTACGCCAATCTGGAAGATGGGGCCAAGGAGTTTGAAACCGAGGCGCGTACATGGCAAAAGCCGGTGAGGGTGGGTACCGGGGAGTTCACCGATTCGCTCGCGCTCGAACCCTGGACCGGTCACGCCGGGTTCATTGCCAACCTCATAAGAAAGTACCCCAACGCGCTGATGGAGCTAAAGACCAAGAGCGCCCTGATCGAGCCGGTGCTGGCCGTCGATCCGCCGCCCAACCTGCTGGTGGCGTGGTCGGTCAATCCACAGTCCAGAATCGACAGCGACGAGCTGCTCACCGCCAGCCTTTCGGCGCGTCTCCAGGCGGCAAAGAGCGCTGCCGACGCGGGGATGAAGGTGGCTTTTCATTTCGACCCTATTTTTATCGAAGGCGACTGGCAAAAAGATTACGGCGAGGTGGTGGAGGCTATTTTCGATCACGTGGCCCCGGAAATGGTCGCATGGATAAGCCTTGGCACCCTGCGCTTTCCCAAGCGGTTTCTTGATAAATGGGGCACCCGCCTCAGGAAGAACCCGGCGTACTTCAACGAGTTCGTCCTGGGGCCCGACGGCAAGCTGCGCTACTTCTGGCCCATGAGGCGCGAAGCCTATAAGTTCGTGAGTGATTGCATAAAGGCGACTGGCGGTGGTGTGGTGCCGGTCTATCTTTGCATGGAATCCCGGTCCATGTGGGGTTCGGGGCTGGGGTGGCGTCCGGATGAGGAAGAGGTCGAAATCCTCCTAAGCGAAAATTGCTGATAAATTGACGCGGAGTGCGTATCATACCGGAAACAACGCAGGCACCCCGACTCACGGAATAATTTAATGGGCCAATACCCTGTCATCTTCTTGGAATTTCTCTGGTTTCCGCTGCTGGTGTTCCTCACTGAGCGGTTCATCGTCACCCGCTTCATTCGGACCAAGGCGCAGCGCGAATACGTGCGCTCCAAGAAATGGCTCCACCCCAACGCAATCACAAGTTACCGTTACCCCATGGGTTTTATCTCCGTGGCGATGCTCCATTTTGGCTGGGATATTGCGGCCGGGTGGTTCTTTTCTTTCTGGATGATTACCGACCTCACCGACGGCGACATCGCGAGGCGTTGCGACCTCTCCACCAAGGCGGGGGAGACGCTCGATCCGCTCTCCGACAAGCTGATGTACATGCCGCCGCTGCTCTACATGGCCTTCCAGGGACTCTTGAACCCCTGGTTTGTGGGGGCGTTCATCTTCTTCGACATCGTCGGGCAGCTCTCCAGATTCTTCGTACAGCAAAAAGCGGCCAACCTCTTTGGCAAGGCGAAGACCTTCCTCGTGGTGATGTTGTTGATGTTAACGATGATGGAGCTGATCTACGGGCCGCTGCCCCATGCGCGCATATTGAATCCGCTGCTGGCTATCTGTGCGGCGCTCGCGCTCTTTTCCGCAGCGCTGAAGATCATCCCCAACTACTGGTACGCCAACGTATTGAGCTTGATGAACCTGGTGTGCGGCTTGACGGGGATAGTCGTGATCCTGATGGGCCATCCCCCCATCTACGCCTTTGGACTGGTCTTTCTGGGCCAGTTCCTTGATCTCTTTGACGGGCGCGCAGCCGAACGGTGGGGGTCCACCCCAAAGGGGGAGATCTTCGACGATGTCGCCGACGGCACCAGCTTTGGCGGGACCGTGGCGCTGATAATCGCCACCTCATTCACCGACATCCGCTATGGAGTCCTCCTGGCTATTGCCCATCTCGGTTCCACCATCTACAGGCTGATCAGGTTTGTAATTGAGAAGAGGAAAGCGGGGCAGGAGGGCGGAGTCGAGTGGTTCTCAGGGCTGCCGAGCCCCGGCGGGGCGCTGGTTACGGGCAGCGTGTGCCTCTTTGTCGGCCCCGAGTGGCTAAAGGCGCTGGTGGTGCTCCTGAGTGTCTTTCTGATGGTGTCCAGGGTGCCCTACGCCCACTTTGGCAGGGCGATCATGCCCAGGATACCCATGCTGGTAAAGGTGGTCGGGCTGACGGTCTACATGATCGTGGTGGCCTACTCGATACGCAATGATTACTACGTCCCCGCCGTAGGGATACTCATGGTGGCGTCGCTCGCCTACATGGTCTCGCCAATCTGGTGGAAGAAGCCGCAGGAAGACAGCGGTTAGAACTTTACCGCCAGACCTTTGCAGATAGACCTTTACAGCTTGCCCAGTACTTTCAGTAGAAAATTTGGGAGGGCGAACGCCGCCGCGTGCAGGGCGGGGTTGTAGTACTTCAGTCCACCCGGCATGGGGGCCGAGAGGGCCGAGAACCGTTCTTCGTCGGGGGGCGTTTGGGGTTGGTTTGACATGGAGGCGATGGCGAAGCACCACA
>JAUVAU010000047.1 GCA_030591565.1 Deltaproteobacteria bacterium
ATCTTGTCGGCTACGCCCAGTACTGCGTTGCGTGCGAAACCGGTGAGGATCGTGTCAACTTCCACGTCGGCTGCGAAGCCGTCAAGCTCCTGGGCCTTCGCGATCACCGAGGCGAAGTTGCCGGGGGTGACGTAGCTCAGACCGGGGAAGCCCACGTTGCCGGTGGTGAAGACCTTGTCCTTGTAGGAGTCATCGGGGGGCATGAGGCAGTTGGTGGTCATGAGGATCGCGCCGGGGAAGGCCGCAAATTCCTTCTTCTGGTTCTGCCAGGCGGTCCCGTAGTTGCCCACTAGGTGGTCATACTTCTTCAGTTCGGGGTAACCGTGGGCGGGCAGCATCTCGCCGTGGGTGTAGATGTTGACGCCGGTACCTTCGGTCTGTTCGAGCAGCTCTTTCAGGTCTTTCAGATCGTGGCCGCTAATCAGGATCGCCTTGCCGGCCTTCTGGCCCAGGTTGACTTCGCTGGGATCGGGGTGGCCGTAGGTGGTGGTATTGGCCTCATCCAGTATCTCCATGACGCGCAGGTTGGTCTTGCCGCATTCCAGCGTGATGCCCACCCAATCGTCAAGACCCAGCGAGGTGTCGGTCATCTTGGCGACCGCGCTGTGGATGTAACCGTAGACGGCGGAGTCTTCCCTGCCCAGCAGCGCGGCGTGGTCGGCGTAGGCTGCGACACCGCGAATACCGTAGAGGGTGATCTCCTGCAAGCTCTGTATATCGGCGTCGGCGTCACGGTTGATCGGCATGCCGTACTTCTCGCCGTCCTCCACCAGTACGGCAATGTCGTCGCCGGGGGTGTAGTTGGCCGAGGGGTCATCATACTTGGTGGCCCCGCCCGCCTGGACGACCCTGCCCTTGAGTTCTTCGCGATAGGCGACGCCCTTGCGCACCATGTCGGCGAAATATTCGGGGTCGAAGTTCACGTTGGTGAGGGTGGAGAAATGGGCCTTGGCTACGAAATGGTCGATCTCGGAGTCGATAATAGACACCGCACGCGCCTCAAGGGCGACGACCGAGAGGCCCCTCATGGAGTAAGCGAGAAGATCCTGCAGAGCCGCCACATCCGGCTTCTTGCCACATACACCCACCAGGGTGCACCCCTTGCCCTTAACTGTCTGTTCACACTGATTGCAAAACATTTAAACTCCCTTTCCACGTTATTGCTCAATTGAATAACGTCAGTGAAAAAACTGTGCCCTAATTGATGACCCGGAAGATATACATTCGCGACGAGGGAATCCTTGAGCCAAATCAAAACATGCACGTTTTGCGTAAAATGTCGTGATTGACAATGCGACCCTTGTTCGGTAACGTCAACCAAACGGTTGGGAGGGAATAAAATGAAAGAGCGTCAACGGATGCCGCCCCACGTGCGGCGTCAACAGATAATCGACACCGCAGTGCAGCTTTTCTACACGATCGGGTATGAGGGCGCGAGCCTTCGCGACCTGGCGCGCAACGTCGGCATCAACAAGGCCACCATCTACCATTACTTCGACTCCAAGGAAGAGATCCTCTTCCACATCCTCGACCTGGTAGGCCAGAGCCTTCTTGGCGGACTCATTGAAGCCAACAAAAGCTCGGACGACCCGATGAAGAGGCTGGAGGCGATGGTGCGCTTTCAGCTCGGTTACATGGAAGGCAACCTTGAACGCATCAGGGTGCTGGTGGAAGAGCAGAAGAGCCTTGGCCCCGAACTGGCCAAGAAGACCAAGATAGTCCAGGGCGAAATTCTAAAGCTCTATGAAAATGTCCTTGAGGAGTGCATGGCGAAAGGGCAGATACGCAAACTGCACAAAGCCACGGCGGCGTTCTCAATCATCGGCCAGATCAACTGGCTCTACCACTGGTACCGCCCCGACGGGGAACTATCCATCGGGCAACTAGTGGATGAAGTGACGTCGATACTGCTTTATGGGTTGTGTGAGAAAACCTAGTTTTTGCGACTGCGCCTCCTGCACGAAACCTGCGTCACCACCGGCGCTCAATCGCTAGCCGTATTGTTCATACTGTCGTCGCTCAATCGCTTGGTGGGCTCCTTGGTTTAGCACAGGTTGCTGTGTCGGGCGGCTGTCGCCGGAAAAACGCTAAAAGTAAAGGCCTGACCCCCACGTGAGGACCTATACCATCTCCCCCCCATTTTTTTACTCTAAATCAAGAACATCTGTATTGAATATTTCTGAATACCCGCCATAATTCCTCAACAGATTAGGATCATTTGCCAACTCGGCACGGTGTGCCTTGAGAATTATGGTCTCTATCTCTTCTGCATTTTTTAGCTTTTCTTCAAAAAATATTTTATCAACAGCTCTCGAAAGCTTCCCTTCGCTGTTGCAAAATCTTGAATCTACAGAATTTGTAGTTATTCCTATTTTGTAATAATACTTACCGCCCATCTTAAGCCGAATATAATAAAGCTTAGTTTTTCCACCATATTTAAGGTTGAAACGTTTCCTTATTTTCTCAATGCTGGATCGGCTCTTTAGTTTTTCCTCTAATTTAATTTCTGAATTTTTAATTTTATCTAAAAGAGAGCTTTCATTACTGAGGGTGTACCTTTTCATGTATAGGTCTCTTTTTAATGATTCATATGAATCATTTTTTTCTCTACCGCTTTTAGTTAAAATCCTTACAGTTAGATTTGGTACAAGTCGCCTTCTTTCTACTAATTCTTTTTCCATCATCTGCATTTCATTTTTAAATTGCATAAAAACTTTTTCTTTTTCAATCCTTTCCTTCTGGATCGCAATTAATTTATTTGACCATGCTTTAACTTGTGATGACGGAGAATATTTGTTTTTGTTTTGATTTGCTTTTTTAATATCTTTTTTGAAATTAAAAATTTTTTCAATATATTGTCTGTATTTCTCTGTCTTTATTTGTTTTGCAGGTAGTTTCTTTCTCTGACCACACTGAGGGCATCCAATACTGCCTTTACGTTTTAATGTGTTGGGTGTCGTCTCCCATTCGTGATAGCACTTTTTGCAACGAACTTCATGCTTGCCATTGTCACCGATATACTCGCTTACGAACTCAATCGACGAATCACCTCTTTTTATACTTAGTTCACGCTGTGCTTCTTTGGTGCAAAGCATCCTTTACCTCTCGATAATTTTGACCATTTCATCAGCTGGCAATCGCACACCATGTGGGGGTCATGCGCAGCTGGGGTCATGCCTTTATTTTTAGCGTTTTCTAAGAAAACTCGTGGGTGAGCAGGGGCAAGCTAAAACGCTAAAAGTAAAGGCCTGACCCCCAAGTTTGCCCCAAGTTCGTAAAATAGGTGGCCCTAGGTTCGAATCCTGGACGGTTTTTACAGAAAAATCATGGGTCACACCCCACAAACGCTACCCAAACAAACACCTGTCAACGAGTGTCAACGTATTGATCTGGGACATTTTCCCAAGTTGAACATTTACGACGTACGGCCCTAACAAAGGCACGAAAAAGCTTATTCCTGTCAAACGTTGCATCTGGCAACACATCATGAACAGCAGCCTCAAGCGCTCTTTTCATATCATAGTCTAAACTTTCAATAATCTCTTCAATATCAACTTGCGCCATCACGACCTCCTTCGCTTAGGGTAATGATTTAGACAATTCGTTAGATAACTAGGACATTAACATTTTCACTTGCTTAACCCAATCCATCCTGCCTAAAACATCGTCTTCCTGACTATCGAATGCACATTGGGGATCAGGCCTTTACTTTTAGCGTTTTTCAGGCGAAGCCGCGCGACACAGCATCCTGTGCGAAACCAAGGAACCCACCAAACGATTGAGCGACGACAGTATGAACAATACGGCTAGCGATTGAGCGCCGGTGGTGACGTATGGTTCCGTGCAGGAGGCGCAGTCGCCCAGACTTCCCACTCCTGCTGCCCACCATATTATTTTACGTGACTTTAACTTCTATGTGCTTACCGAAGATATCCAATGCTCTCTGCATTGAGGCAAGCTTTGTTCCATGGCGCGGGTCCAGGATGCGCCGAGCCTCTTTCTCGTCAGTTCCCAAACGCCTGGCAAAGTCAACGCGAGTGATTTTTGATTCCTTCCAGGCCATATAGACCGCAGCTTTTATTGCAATTTGCGGATCAAGTGAGACGACCTCTTCATCTGCGTGCTTGCGCTTTGCAGGTGCGGGGATATCCTCGACATCTTTGATTCGATGGGCGATGGCCGTTGCCAGACAATCGGCAGCCGCTTTTCTTGACTCCTCAAGACTGTCGCCCTGGGTGATCGCTTCCGGCAACTCCCGGAACGTCACGACATAGCCCCCGTCCTCTTCGTCAGGCGTAAATCTGGCGTGATAGTTGAATTCCATCCTGTGCCCTTTCTTGCTACCTTGGGGGTCTTAGCTTTTAGCTTTTTGCCTTTTAGGCAAAGTATTTTTTCGGCTGATAAGGAGCCGCGCAAGCGAACAGCCGAGGCAGTAGCCCTACTACGCCGAAGGTTGTGAGCGAGCACGCGACGCAGTCAGGCGGAAAAAGACGCGCCGCTGTTAAAAAACCATCTTTCTAACGATAGTATCTCGCATCCACATCCCATCATTACGCTCCGGGTGGTCGATGTTGTAGTGGAGCCCCCGGCTCTCTTTGCGGGCCGTGGCGCAGCTTATTATCAGCTCGGCCACCAGCGCCAGGTTCCTCAGTTCCACCAGCGGCGGCGTGACCTTGAAGTTGTTGTAAAACTCGCCGATCTCCTCGTTTAAAAGCTTTATCCTCTTGCGTGCGCGCTCAAGGCGCTTGTCCGAGCGCACGATACCCACGTAGTTCCACATGAAGCGGCGTATCTCGTCCCAGTTCTGGGTAATGACAACCTCTTCGTCGCTATCGACCACCCCTGTTTCATCCCACCGGTCGGGGCTGAACCCCTCCACCGAAGCGGCCAGCTCGTCCAGCCTCCCCACCGCGTCATGGGAGGCGGCCTGACTCATCACCACCGCTTCGAGCAGACTGTTGCTGGCCAGCCGGTTGGCCCCATGCAGTCCGGTACACGCCACCTCGCCCACGGCGTAGAGCCCGTCGACCGAGGTGCGGCCATTGAGATCGGTGCGCACCCCGCCACACATGTAGTGGGCGGCGGGCACGACGGGAATCGGCTCCTTGGTCATGTCGATGCCGAACTCCAGACATTTTTCATAGATGCCGGGGAACCTTTCGCGTATGAACTCGGGCGTGCGCGAGGTTATATCCAATAGAACCGAATCGACCCCCAGCCGCTTCATCTCCGAGTCGATGGCGCGGGCGACTATATCGCGAGGAGCAAGGCAACCAAGCTCGTGGTAGTTCTCCATGAACTCGCCATCGCCGGGGAGCTTCAACACCGCGCCCTCACCTCTGACCGCCTCGCTTATGAGGAAGCTCTTGGCGTAGGGGTGATAGAGGCAGGTGGGGTGGAACTGCATGAACTCCAGATTTGCCAGCCGCGCCCCGGCGCGAAACGCCATGGCGAGGCCGTCACCCGAGGCGATGTCCGGGTTGGACGTGTAGAGGTAGACCTTGCCCGCGCCGCCGGTAGCCATGCAGGTAACCGGAGCGGAGAAAGGCTCGATCTTTCCATTTTTCCCAAGCACGTAAGCGCCGAGGCACTGGACCCCTGCGGCGACCGACTTGACCAGCAGGTCAACCGCGTAGTGGTCCTCGAAGAAAGTGATATTGGGCGAGCGCCTTGCCGCCTCCACCATCGCGCGCTCCACCTCCCTGCCGGTAAAATCCTTGGCGTGGACGATGCGCCGGTGGCGGTGCCCCCCTTCCCTACCCAGATCGAAACCCTTGCCGTCGGACTCCCATGTGAAATTCGCCCCCCACTCCACCAACTTGGCTATCGACTCGGGGCCGTGCTCCACCACGAAGCGCACCACATTTTCGCGGCAAAGTCCCGCTCCGGCGGTCAGGGTGTCCTTTATGTGTTCATCAAAACTGTCGTCGTCGCCCAAAACGCTGGCGATGCCGCCCTGGGCGTAGTTGGTCGCCGACTCGATGCGGTTCTTCTTGGTGACCACCGCGACGGTCCCCTTCGAGGCCGCTTCAAGGGCGAAACTCAACCCCGCCATACCGCTTCCAAGAACAAGAAAATCAAACTTTGGCACGCTTAAACCTCTCCCGTAAAAAACACTGTCACCAATCAGCACAAGCGGGGATTCTCCCCCACTCTGCACCTTCTTGTCCAATCCACCAAACCGGAGTGGACAAAGCCTGTCTTTTCTCCGATTGACTTCGTCAGGCTAAAGAAATGATCCTCGAAATACGTCAAGTATTCCTCCGGTCATTTCTTGTCACCTTCCTCGTTCTCGAAGAAAATCCAACCCTTGTCAGCAATCAGCCAGGCTGAGCAAGCTGCATAAGTAGACAGACAGTTGCGAGTGGATAATTTTCCAGCCAACTTCCTTTTGTCTACCTTTGTCAACAGCCTGTTACCTTAGCAAATATATTGGCAAAAACACCACCCGCCAACGATTGACACTACCCTTTGCTTGGTCTAGCATGGAGAGCTTACTTGATTACAGTATATAGCGACTGGAAGATAACGTGAACAGCACCAAAATCATAGAAGGACTCGAACGCGCCCCAACGCGAGCGCTGCTCATGGGCTCGGGTATGCCGCGCAGCCAGTTTGGCAAGCCGATGATCGGCGTCGCGTCGAGTTTTACCGACCTTATTGCAGGCCACGTGGGCATGCGCGACCTTGAACGCTACGTGGAAAAGGGCGTGCACGCTGGCGGGGGCTACCCCTTCATCTTCGGTGTGCCCGGCATCTGCGACGGCATCGCCATGGGCCACTTCGGCATGCGCTACAGCCTGCCCAGCCGCGAGCTTATCGCGGACATGGTGGAGTCAACCGCCAGAGCCCACGCCCTTGACGGCCTGGTGCTCATCACCAACTGCGACAAGATCACCCCGGGAATGCTCATGGCTGCTGCGCGTCTGGACATCCCGGCCATAGTCGTCACCGCCGGGCCGATGATGTCGGGCAACCTCAAGGGCAGGAAGCTGAGCTTCGTGCGCGACACCTTCGAGGCGATGGCCCATACCCAGGCCGGCGACATGAGTCTGGAGGATATGACCGACTGCGAATCGGAAGCGTGCCCCAGCTGCGGCTCGTGCCAGGGCCTCTACACCGCCAACACAATGGCGTGTCTGACCGAGGCGCTGGGCATGAGCCTCACCGACTGCGGCACCACCTTGGCGGTTGCCTCCAAGAAGCGTCACATCGCCTACGAGAGCGGCATGCGCGTGGTTGACCTCGTGCGCGAAGAGATCACCCCCCGCAAAATTTTGACGCCCCAGGCGTTCGATAATGCTATCAGACTCGACCTCGCGCTGGGCGGCTCGTCCAATACTATTCTGCACCTCTGCGCCATCGCCAGAGAGACGGGCTACGAGCTTGCGATGGAGCGCTTCGACGAGCTTAGCCGGACCACCCCGCAGCTCTGTTACCTCCGCCCCGCAGGCGACCACTTCATGGAAGACCTCGACGCGGCAGGAGGCGTGAAAGCCGTGATGAGGCGGCTCGTTGAATCGCTGGAACAGTCCCCCTCGGTGGGCAAGCTCTCCGTGGCCGACACGGCAGCGAAGGTCCAGTGGCTCGACGAGGAAGTGATACGTCCCGTGACCGACCCGGTACGCAAAGAGGGAGGCATCGCCATCCTCAAGGGCAACCTCGCCCCCGACGGCGCGGTGGTCAAACAATCGGGCGTGAGCGAAGAGATGATGCAGTTCACCGGCACGGCTGTCTGCTTCGAGGGCGAAGACGACGCCATGAAGGCGATTATGGACGGCGATATCCACGCCGGACAGGTCGTGGTCATCCGTTACGAAGGCCCCAAGGGCGGCCCCGGCATGCCCGAGATGTTGGCCCCCACCGCCGCGTTAATGGGTATGGGCCTTGGCGACTCGGTGGCGCTCATTACCGACGGGAGGTTCAGCGGCGGCACGCGCGGCCCCTGCATCGGACACGTGAGCCCCGAAGCCGCAGCGGGCGGTCCCATAGCCTTGATAGAAGATGGCGACAAGATAGAACTGGACATTCCGGCGCGCTCCCTTACGTTGAAGGTGAGCCAGGAGGAACTAGCCGAGCGACGCGCTCGGTTATCCGTACCCGAAGCCAGAAAGCTATCCGGCTGGCTAGCCCGCTACGCCAAGCTGGTCACTTCCGCAGACACGGGAGCCGTCCTGGAAGGTTGACTTGTATAAATAGACCTGCAGCGGCGGCCGACCCGTTTTTGCGGAGTCGGCCGCTTCAGTAATGGGTACAGGCCTTTATGAACCCCCGCTCAGCGACAAAGCAGTCAAGCGGGGGGAAATAAGCAGCAAACGTAATGACAATTTCGGAGGGCATGTAAAGTGAAACAACTTACCGGAGCAGAAATGCTCATTGAATGTCTCAAGCTCGAAGGCGTGGAAACAATCTTCGGTTATCCCGGAGGCGTAGTGCTCAACATCTACGACGCTTTATACAGCTCCGACATCCATCATATCCTGGTGCGCCACGAGCAGGCCGCCGTGCACGCCGCCGACGGCTTCGCGAGAGCGTCGGGCAAGGTGGGCGTCGCGCTGGTGACAAGCGGCCCCGGGGCCACCAACACCGTCACCGGTCTGGCGACCGCCTATATGGACTCCATTCCGATGGTGGTCTTTTCCGGCCAGGTGCCCACGGGGCTGATCGGTAACGACGCCTTTCAGGAAGCGGACATCGTCGGCATCACGCGCCCCTGCACCAAGCACAACTTTTTGGTGAAAAATGCCGCCGAATTGCCCGGGATCATCAAGAAGGCGTTCTTCCTCGCCCGTTCAGGCAGGCCCGGCCCGGTGCTGGTCGATCTGCCCAAGGACGTGGTCGTGAGCAAGGCCCCCTTCAAGTACCCGGAGAAAATCACGATGGTGGGTTACAACCCCACCTACGAGGGGCATCTGGGCCAGATCAAAAAAGCGCTCAAAGCGATCCTGGCGGCAGAGCGTCCGGTCATCTACGCGGGCGGAGGCGTCATCCTCTCCAAGGCAGCGGACAAGCTCACGAAGTTTGCCAAGGCCTTGGATATCCCTGTGACCATGACGCTCATGGGGCTGGGCTGCTTTCCCGGCTCCCACAAGCTCAGCTTGGGGATGCTCGGCATGCACGGCACCTATCGCGCCAACCTGGCGGTTACCGAGAGCGACGTGCTTATCGCGATAGGTTCGCGCTTCGATGACCGCGTGACGGGCAAGGTGGACGAGTTCGCTCCCGGTGCAAAAATAATCCATATCGATATCGACCCGACCTCCATCTCCAAGAACGTCAAGGTGGACATCCCCATCGTGGGCGACGTCTCAGCGGTCCTGGACCAGTTCCTTGGACTCATGGGCGACGTGGACGGTAAGGAGAGGAAAAAACATCTTGCCCCCTGGCACAAGCAGGTAAAAGTGTGGGAGGGCGAGCACAAGATGGACTATGGACAGGGCAAGGATGAGATCAAGCCCCAGTACGTGGTCGAGCAGCTCCGTGAGATCACCGGCGGCGACTGCATCATCGCCACCGAGGTCGGCCAGAACCAGATGTGGGCCGCCCAGTACTTCACCCTGGACAAACCCCACTGCTGGCTCACCTCGGGCGGATTGGGGACGATGGGCTACGGCTTCCCGGCGGCTATCGGCGCGCAGGCGGCGTTCCCCGACAGGGTCGTCATCGACATCGCGGGAGATGGCTCGATCCAGATGAACAGCCAGGAGCTGGCCACGGTGGTCCAGTATGGTCTGCCGGTAAAGATCGCAATTTTGAATAACCGTTTTCTTGGAATGGTTCGCCAGTGGCAGGAGCTTTTCTACGGCAAGCGCTACTCCCACACGGTGATGGACCACGCCCCCGACTTCGTCAAATTGGCCGAAGCTTACGGCGCACTTGGTCTTCGCGCCGAGAAGCCCAGCGACGTAAAAAAGGTAATCAAACAAGCATTGGCGCACCCCGGGCCGGTGGTGATGGACTTTTGGGTGGCGAGGGAAGAAGGCGTCTACCCGATGGTGCCCGCCGGAGCCTCCATCTCCAATATGTTACTGGCTTAAGGGAGGGGATATAAATATGAGACATACAATTTCGATCATCGTCGAGAACGAATTCGGAGTGCTCGCCCGCGTGGTGGGCCTCTTTAGCGGACGTGGGTTCAACATCGACAGCCTCTCGGTCGCCGAGACGCTGGACCCCTCCGTGAGCCGCATGACCATCGTCACCCACGGCGACGAGCAGATAATCGAGCAGATTATAAAGCAGCTCAACAAGCTCATTAACGTCATCAAGGTAACCGATTTTCACGACGGCGAGTTTCTCGACCGCGAGATGTTGATAGTGAAGATGCACGCCACCGAGCAGACCAAGCCGGAGCTACTGCGGCTGGTTGACATATTCCGCGCCAAGATAGTGGACGTGTCGACAAAGTCCTACACCCTTGAGCTCACCGGGGACGAGGGCAAACTACGCGCAGCGCTTGAGCTTTTGCGTCCAATTGGCATACGCGACATGGTGCGCACCGGCAAGGTGGCCATGCAGCGTGGCGTCGGCCAATCCAACGGAAACGCTTAACAGGCGGTTTATGAATAGCGGCCAAATGACAGAACTTACAGGTAAATAACAGGCTCAGGGCCAAAAATTATATCCCCGGCAAGCAGTGTCGGGTGACGAGGAGAAACAATGAAAGTCTTCTACGAAAAAGACGCCGATGTGGGCGTGCTCAAATCCAGAACCATCGCCATCGTCGGTTACGGCAGCCAGGGCCACGCCCATGCCAACAACCTTCGCGATTCCGGTTTCAACGTAGTCGTCGGCCTCAAGCCCAGCGGCGGCTCCTGGAAAAAGGCTGAAGAAGCAGGCTTTGAAGTCCTCACCGTGGCCGAAGCGGCTAAAAAAGCCGAAGTGATAATGATTTTGTTGCCCGACGAGATTCAGGGCGACGTTTACAGGGAGGAAATTGCCGGTGGTCTTAATTCCGGCGACACCCTGGCCTTCGCACACGGTTTCAACATCCACTTCGGGCAGATCGAAGCCCCTGCAGACGTAAACGTCTTCATGTGCGCGCCCAAGGGCCCCGGACACCTGGTCCGTGCCGAATACAACCGTGGTCGCGGCGTTCCCTGCCTGATCGCAATCGATTCGGACCCTGTGGGCGACACCCGCGAAATCGCCCTCGCCTACGCCACCGGTGTCGGCGGCGGACGCGCGGGAATCATTGAAACCACTTTTAAGGAAGAGACGGAAACAGACCTCTTCGGCGAGCAGGCCGTCCTTTGCGGCGGCGCCACCGCCTTGATCACAGCGGGCTTCGAGACCCTTGTGGAAGCCGGATACGCCCCCGAAATGGCGTACTTCGAGTGCTTGCACGAGATGAAGCTCATCGTCGACCTCCTCTACGAGGGCGGCATAGCCAACATGCGCTACTCAGTCTCCAACACCGCCGAGTACGGCGACCTCACCCGCGGCCCCCGCGTGGTGAATGATGAGACGAAGGCTGAGATGAAGCGCATCCTCACCGAGATCCAGAACGGCGATTTTGCCTTGGAATGGATGCTCGAAAATAAAGCGAACGCGCCCAAGTTCAAGGCGCTTCGCCGCCAGGGTGAGGCGCACGACATCGAAAAAGTCGGTGCGCGCTTAAGGGGCATGATGCCCTGGCTTAGTGAGGGTAAGCTCGTGGACAAGGCCAAAAACTAGGAGGCTAATGTTTCCGCTATATCTTCGGCTTCGTTGGAGGTTGCCTGATGTTGGCGGGGAATCACTTCTTCAAAAGAAAGCATCTCTTTGGAGGGTTTTTGAAGAAGCCTCCTAGAGGTTCCGTCTCCTTATCCGACTTATTTGGAGAGAACATTATGGAACGAATAATAATATTTGATACAACGCTTCGCGACGGAGAACAGAGTCCCGGCGCATCGATGAACGTGGAGGAAAAACTCCGCATAGCCCTCGCCCTTGAAAAAATGGGCGTGGACGTCATCGAAGCCGGGTTCCCGATAGCCTCCCCCGGCGACTTCGAGGCGGTAAAGCTGATCGCCGAGAGGATCAAAGAGTCCCAGATTACGGGGCTCGCGCGTGCCACCCACGGCGATATCGACCGCGCCTGGGAAGCGATAAAGGGAGGGTCCGACCCGAGGATTCACACCTTCCTCGCGACCTCCGCGATCCACATGGAGCACAAGCTGCGCAAAACGCCCGACGAGGTTCTCGCCCAGGCGGTGGATGCGGTGAAACACGCCGCGAAGTACACCTCCAACATCGAGTTCTCCGCCGAGGACGCGGTGCGTAGCGACCTGGATTTCCTCTGCAAGGTGGTCGAAGCGGTCATCGACGCCGGCGCCACCACGGTCAACATCCCCGACACCGTGGGTTACGCAATACCCAGCCAGTTTGGGGAGATGGTCGGGCAGCTCATCGGGCGCGTGCCGAACATCGACAAGGCGGTCGTCTCGGTCCACTGTCATAACGACCTGGGGCTCGCGGTCGCCAACTCCCTTGCAGCGGTTCAGGCCGGGGCGAGGCAGGTGGAGTGCACTGTTAACGGCATCGGCGAGCGCGCAGGCAACACCTCAATGGAAGAGGTGGTCATGGGCTTCAAGGTGCGGCCCGACCTGCTCGACTACGAGACCAATATCGTCGCCGAGCATATCTACAACACCTCAAGGCTCGTCAGCCAGGTCACCGGCCTTGCGGTCCAGGCCAACAAGGCCATAGTCGGGGCCAACGCCTTTGCCCACGAATCGGGCATTCACCAGGACGGGATTCTCAAAGAGAAGACCACCTACGAGATAATGACCCCGGAATCGGTGGGCGTGCCCACCAATGAGCTGGTGCTGGGCAAACACTCGGGACGCCACGCGTTTACCGAACGCGTCAAGGAGCTTGGCTACGCGCTTGACAAAAAGCAGACCGAGACGGCGTTCAGCGCCTTCAAGAAGCTGGCCGACAAGAAAAAGGTGATCTACGACGAGGACATCGAGGCGCTCATAGCGGAGCACGTAATGCGCATCCCCGACCGCTACCGGCTCGTCTATCTCAACGTCACCGCCGGCACGGTCACGGTGCCCACCGCCACCGTCCAGATGGAAATTGACGGCATCGTGCAACAGGAGGCAGCCTTTGGCGACGGACCGGTCGACGCGACCTTCAGTGTCATCAAAAAGCTCATCGGGCGCTCTCCCAACCTGGAGAAATTCTCCATGAGCGCGATCACCGGCGGCACCGACGCCCAGGCGGAGGTCAGCGTGCGCATTGAAGACGGCGGCCTTCGGGCAAACGGGCAAGCCGCCGACACCGACATCATAGTCGCGTCGGCCAAGGCGTTCGTCAGGGCGTTTAATAAACTGGAACACCGGGGCAAGAAGGTTTTCACCCCGTCAGTGTAGCGAATTAAAATAACTGCCCGCTTGCCGGGCGGACTCCAGGCGAGTTCGTCCGGCAGGCGACTCTCTCAAACTTCATCAGGAATTTACGCCATGGGTATGAACATCACAGAAAAAATCCTGGCCGCCCACTCGGGGCTCGATAAGGTCGAGCCGGGCCAGATCATCAACGCCAAGGTGGATATCGCGCTGGGCAACGACATCACCGCACCGATCGCCATCAGCGAATTCAAAAAAGCTGGTGCCGATAAGGTCTGGGACAAGGGCAAAGTCGCCCTGGTCCCCGATCATTTTTCACCCAACAAAGACATCGCCAGCGCCGAGCAGTGCAAGATTCTAAGGGACTTTGCCCGCCAGCAGGACCTTGAGCATTACTTCGAGCTTGGTGAGATGGGTGTCGAGCACGCGCTGCTGCCCGAGCAGGGTATTGTCGGGCCGGGCGACGTGGTCATCGGCGCCGACAGCCACACCTGCACCTACGGCGCGCTGGGCGCGTTCTCCACCGGCGTGGGCTCCACCGACCTGGCGGCCGCCATGATAACCGGCGAGGTCTGGTTCAAGGTGCCCGAGGCGATCCTCTTCAACTACACTGGGAAGCTGGGTAACTGGGTGGACGGCAAGGACCTGATCCTCTACACGATCGGACAGGTCGGCGTTGACGGCGCGCTCTACAAGTCGATGGAGTTCACCGGTCCCATCATCAGCGGGCTGGGTATGGATGACCGGTTGACGATGGCGAATATGGCTATCGAGGCGGGCGGCAAGAACGGCATCATCGTCCCCGACGAAGTCACCAAAGCCTACGTGGAGGGCCGCTTCAAGCGCACCCCCATCTACTACACCTCGGACAGCGACGCCAACTACTGCGAGAAGATAGAGATCGACTGCACCAATATCCGCCCGCAGATCGCCTTTCCCCATCTGCCCTCCAACACCAGGCCGGTGGACGAGGCCACCTCGGTGGTAATCGATCAGGTGGTCATCGGTTCGTGCACCAACGGGCGCATGGATGATCTGAGAAAAGCAGCGCAGCTGATGAAGGGCAAGAAGGTCGCTCCCTACCTTCGCTGCATCGTCATCCCGGCGACCCAGCATATCTACCGCCAGGCGATGAAGGAGGGACTGCTCGACATCTTCGTCGAAGCCGGAGCAGCTGTCTCCACCCCCACCTGCGGCCCCTGCCTGGGCGGTCACATGGGCATACTGGCAAAGGGCGAGCGTGCGCTTGCCACGACAAACAGGAATTTCGTGGGCCGCATGGGTTCACCCGAGAGTGAAGTGTATCTTGCTGGTCCGACCGTGGCGGCGGCGACCGCCATCAAGGGACGGATCGCTTGCCCCGAGGAGGTTGCATAAATGAAGTTCACAGGAAGAGTATGGAAGTTCGGGGCCGACATTGATACCGACGCGATCATCCCGGCTCGCCGTCTGAATACCAGCGACCCAAAGGAGCTGGCGAAGTACTGCATGGAAGACGCCGACCCGGAATTCATCAACAAGATAAGCGCCGGAGACATCATCCTGGCCGACAAGAACTTCGGCTGCGGCTCAAGCCGCGAGCACGCCCCCATAGCGATAAAAGAGGCCAAAATATCCTGCATTATCGCCAAGAGCTTCGCCCGCATCTTCTATCGCAACTCCTTCAACATGGGGCTGCCGATCTTCGAGAGCGCCGACGCCTATGACGCAATAGCAGAAGGCGCCGAGGTGGAAGTGGACGCCGACGCCGGCGTGGTGAGAGATCTCGCCTCAGGCAAAGAGTTCAAGGTCGCGCCCATCCCCGAGTTCATGCAGGAGCTGCTCAGAGACGGTGGGCTGATGGCTCACATAGCCAAAAAGCAATCGGCATAAGTGTCCGAATTTGACCTCTTCGCCGTATCGACACCCGGCACGAGCCACATAGTCGAGGCCGAGCTGAAGGGCCTCGGCTTCGCCTCAGCCTCTCGTACCGTGGGCGGCGTGGAGCTGGTCGGGAACCTGTACGACATCTACAAGCTGAATCTCATGAGTCGAACGGCGGGGCGCATTCTGGTGCGCCTCGCCACATTTCAGGCTTCGGGCTATCGCAGCCTGGAAAATAAGTTGAAGGCGCTGGACTGGGGGGCATGGCTAAACCGCTCCATCCCGCTCAAACCCCACGTCGCCTGCCGCAAGACCAGGATGATCCATTCCGGCAGGGTCGGCGACATCTTATTGTCCGCCTCGGGTTGTACGGGGGCGGACACACAAGACGAAACTCCCCAGGACCTCTTCGTGCGCATCGAGGACAACCGGGTCACGGTCAGTATCGACTCCACCGGTGACCACTTGCATATGCGCGGATACCGCTCCCACACGGGCAGCGCACCCATAAGAGAGAACCTGGCCGCAGCCTGCCTGCTGGCCCTTGGCTACGATGGCTCGCAGACGTTGCTGGACCCCTGCACCGGGTCGGGCACCTTCGCGGTGGAGGCGGCGCTGATCGCAACGAACACCCCGCCCGGCAGCTTGCGTCATTTCGCTTTCGAGCGATTCAAAGGGTTCGACCCCGGGGTCTGGGAGAAGGTGAAAAAGGTGGCGCAGTCGCAGGTGAAGACAACCGATATCGCACCAATCTATGCCTCTGACATCGACCCCGACGCGGTGGCCCTGGCGGCCCGCTCAGCCAACAGGAGCGGCATGGGGGAGCTGGTGTCGGTGGCGGTTTGCGATATGGCCGAGCTTGAACCACCAAGCGAGAGCGGCATACTGGTAGCGAACCCCCCTTACGGCCACCGCCTCTCAGGCTCGAAAGAGGTTTATCGATCACTCAGGTCCATGCTAAAAGGGGGTTTCAGCGGTTGGCGCTGGGGAGTCATCGAGCTTCGCAAACGGGGCGCGGGGACTCTGGGGCTGAGCGAAGAGGAATCACTCAGGTTCATGGCGAGCGGCTTGCCCCTGGTATTCCTCATGGGCGGGCTTATGGGCGGGCTCATGGGCGGGATGACGGGCGGAGATACGGAGCGTTAATGGCATCTTCAGTCAAAACAGCGGTGTTCCTGCTAAACATGGGCGGCCCCGATTCGCTCGACGCGATCAGGCCTTTTCTGGAGAATCTCTTCTCCGATCCTGAGATATTGAAATTCCCCCTCTCCTCCATCCTGCAAAAACCGCTGGCGAAGATGATCGCCTCACGGCGCAGCGAAAAGGTCAAGTCCCACTACGAGGCGATGGGGGGCAAGAGCCCTCTGGTGGAGACGACGCTGGCCCAGGCTGAAAAGCTGGCCGAGCGCCTTGGCGACGGGTTCTCCGTTCACGTGGCGATGCGCTACTGGAACCCCAGGGCGGATGAAGCGGTGGCCGAAGCGGCGAAGCTCAACCCTGAGCGTATTATAGTTCTGCCCCTCTACCCCCATTACAGCCGCGCCACTACGGGAACAAGCATTACGGACCTGAAGGTGTCGCTGGACAGGGGCGGCCTGGGCCACTTGCCAATTGAGATTGTGAACTCCTGGCAAGACTTCAATCCCTATATCGAAGCTATAGTTACTTCAATCAGGGAGACGATAGCGGTCACCGACAAAACCACGCTGCTCTTTAGCGCCCACGGGCTGCCGGTGAGCTTGATCGAAAAGGGAGACCCCTATCTGGATCACATAAAGGCCACGGTGGCCGCCGTGATGGAGCGGTTTACCGGCGTGGACCACCGGCTGGCGTTCCAGAGCCGCGCAGGACCGGTGAAATGGCTGGAGCCCTCGGTGGAGCAAATGTTGGAAACATTGGCAAAGGAAGGCGTGGAGGACGTAACGGTGGTCGCCATCAGCTTTGTCTCCGATCACATCGAAACCTTGATCGAGATCGACGAACAGTTCCGGGAGTTCGCAGAAAAGCTGGGCATCCCGCGCTTCAGACGCGCCCCGGCGCTGAACGTCCGGCCCGACTTCATTACTGCGCTGGAAAAGCTGGTGGTGGAAACGCTCAACAAGTAACCGCCATGCCGACTACACAAAAAAAGTCCGGTACAGCATAGCTGTGGCCGGACTTTTTGTTTGCTTTGATAGGTGGGCTAGCTAAAGAGTTTGCCGCTACCCCTGAGGCGGGCGACCACCCTATCCTGCCCAAGAAAGCCCAGCGCCTCGAACATCGACGGTCCGGCCAGCCGACCGGTGACGCAGGTGCGCATGCCGTTGATGACGATGCCCGACTTTACCCCAAGGGCTTCGCAAAATGTCCGTAGCGCCTCTTCGACCGTGTCATGCTCAAAGTCGGGCAACTCAGCCAGCTTATCCGCCAACTGGGGAAGGTACTTTTCCAGGTCGGGGTGCTTGGCGATATTCTTCTTTATCGCCCGCTCCTCAACCTCGTAATCCTCGGCGAAGTAGGCGCGGCCCGCCCCGGCGAAATCAGTGAGCGTATGGAAACGCGTACGGATCAGCTCCACCGTGTCCAGGTACCACTGGCGCTTCTCACCGGCGTAGGCTTCGTCCCAAATCCCCTCGCCCTTCAGCACCTCGGCGGCCATCTCCGCAATCACTTCAATATCCATCGTGCGCAGATAGTGGGCGTTGATGGAGAGCGCCTTGGGATCGGTGAAGAACTTGGGGTCATCTTTTTTGTAGTTGAAGATCGAGTTGGAGCGGTTGATACGCTCCAACGAAAACGCCTCTATCAGCTCCTCGCGGGAGAAAATCTCGGTGTCGTCCCCGGGAGACCAGCCCAAGAGCACCAGGAAGTTGCACAGCGCCCAGGGGATGAAGCCATGTTCCTTGTAGAAGTGGACTGCGACTATCTCGCCATGTTTGCGCTTGCTGATCTTGGCCTTCTGGTGGTCCAGGGTGAGCGGCATGTGCGCGAAGATCGGCTGCTTGGCGCCGAGAGCATGGTATAGCAGCGTCTGGCGCGGAGTGTTGCCCAGCCCGTCGGCCCCGCGAATCACGTGGGTTATCCTGTCGCGGATGTCGTCCACCACGTTACTGAGCATATACAGCGGGCTTCCATCCGAGCGCACGATGACAAAGTCTTCCAGGTCGCGAAGGGGTTTTTCCACTTTGCCATATACGCTGTCTTCAAAAGAAGCAACGCCATCGCCCTCGGGAACCTTGAACCTGACCACGTAGGGGAGGCCCGCGTTTTCCTTCTCGGCTACCTCGTCTGGGGTGAGGGCGCGGCAGGTGCCGTCGTAGCCATAGTCGCTCTTGGCCACCCGCGCAGCCTCGCGCTTGGCGTCCAGCTCCTCTTTGGTGCAAAAGCACTTGTACGCATTACCCTCTTCAAGCAACTTATTGGCTGCGGCGACGTGCTCATCCTTGAACTGGGACTGGTAGTAGGGACCCTCGTCCCAGTCGATGCCAAGCCACTTCATGCCATCGAGGATTCCGTCGATGGAGGCCTGGGTCGAGCGCTCGATGTCGGTGTCCTCAATTCTCAAGATCAGCTTGCCGCCGTGTTTGCGTGCGAACAGCCAATTGTAGAGTGCCGTTCTGGCGCTACCTATGTGGAGATAACCGGTGGGACTGGGGGGGAAACGAACTCTGACTTCAGACAATTTATTTTAACTCCCATAATCAAAATTGAATTTGCATACCGTGGCCGAACCATCGTGTCGGACGGGGCTTTTTACCACCTTTTAGCCTGTACGAAAAGGATTTTAGCCGATAC
>JAUVAU010000009.1 GCA_030591565.1 Deltaproteobacteria bacterium
ATAGAGACGGAAGAGACAAACCAGTCATTTGCCAGGGCGTCGGAGGCGGTGAGCTTGTCCACCTCTCCCCAGCTGTCCGCGCCGCCCTCGTTGCGGTGAAAGAGGTAGGCCGCTCCAGCATTATTAATGCCGCCGGTGTCTTCCTGATATGCCCCGACGATGGCGTAGTCGCCGCTGATTGAGACGTATTTGCCGAAATAGTCATTATCACCGGGGTCGGAGGCGAGGAGGATAGCCACCTCGCCCCAACTGTCTATACCCCCTTGGTCGCGGAAAAATGTGTACGCCGCTCCGGCATTACTGCCGCCGCTGTCTTCACGATATGCCCCGACGATTGCATGTCCGCCGCTTATGGCGACGGACCGACCGAAATAGTCACCAGCCTCATCGTTGGAGGCGGTGAGGGGGGTCACCCCTCCCCAGCTGTCAACGCCCCCCTGGTCGCGGTGAAAGATGTACGCCGCTCCGTAGCCTGTCCCGACGATGGCGTAGTCGCCGCTGATCGAGACGGAAATGCCAAACCAACCTGCCGTAGTGTTGAAGGCGGTGAGCTTGGTCACCTCGCCCCAGTTGTCCGCGCCGCCCTGGTTGCGGTGGAATATGTACGCCGTTCCGGTACCATTGTCGCCATAATCTTCACCATAGGCCCCGACGATGGCGTAGTCGCCGCTGATCGAGACGGACTTGCCGAACTGGTCACCTAGCCCAGCGTCGGAGGCGGTGAGGATGGCAACCTCGCCCCAGTTGTCTGTGCCGCCCTGATTGCGGTGAAAGATGTACGCCGCTCCGACAGCAGTAGCGCTGGTGAATTCATATGCCCCGACGATTGCGTAGTCGCCGCTGATCGAGACGGAAATGCCGAAACGGTCACCAGCCCCGGCGTCGGAGGCGATGAGCTTAACCACCTGGCCCCAGTTGTCGTCGCCCCCCTCGTCACGGTTAAAGAGATAGGCCGCTCCGGCAGCATAACCGCCGCCGCTGGCTTCACCATCTGCCCCGACGATTGCATAGTCGCCACTTATGGAGACGGACTGACCAAAATAGTCAGTAGCCTCACCGTCGGAGGCAAGTCGCTTTTGGAGTTCGCTAAAGGTCGGGATCGGTTCGATGGTCACGAGGACAGTGCCAGTATCTTGAGTCGCCCCATCGGTCGCCGTGTAGGTAAAAGAGTCGGTGCCGGTATATATCGCTGGGGGAGTGTAAGTAAAGCCCCCGTCGGTCGCCATCGCGACCGTGCCGCCCTCAACGGAGGCTGCGTCGTAAGCTGACACTGTAAGCCCAACCCCGGTGTCGTTGGAGAGCACCCCCGGCGCGTCAATCGTAAGCGCGGTATCGCTCAACGTCTGGTATGCGTCATCGGTGGCCGCAACTACGATAGGCTCAACTACCGGTGTTGACGAATCGCTACCACCGCAGCCAACTATTGTGAGTGCAAAAAGAAGGAGAAAAAAGAACGTGAAAAGCTTTCGCATGTTTACCCTCCGATAAATTGTGGACCTCAATTGAAAAAAACTGCACTTCGCCAAGATACTATCTGGAAGGAAGCTTTACCACGAAAATATGGGACAGTCAGGGTGGCTTTTATGGCTTATGCCACAAAAAAAGGGCTGCCCCTGTTACGGAGCAGCCCCTGGCTTTTACTGTGCTGTAACTTGCTTTAGAGAATCTTGTTTAGCGGATACTCCACGATTCCCGTTGCGCCTTTGTCCATCAGTTTGGGGACGATCTCGCGCACTACCGATTCAAGCACCACGGTCTCCACGCTCAGCCAATCGGATTTGAAGAGGTTGGACACGGTGGGGGCCTGGAGGCTGGGCAATGCATCAATGACATCTTCGATTTTGTCGCCGGGGACGTTCATCTTGAGCCCGACCATTCCCTCGGCCTTTAGCGCCGCCTGCACGAGTTGGGAGAGCTGTTCAATCTTCTTTCGCTTCCAGGGATCATTCCAGGCGTCCTTGTTGGCGATCATCTTGGTGTTGGTGACGAGCAGTGTCTCCATGATGCGAAGGCCGTGGGCCTTGATGGTGGAGCCGGTCTCGGTGACCTCGACGATAGCGTCGCAAAGCCCTTCGACCACCTTGGCTTCAGTGGCTCCCCAGGAGAACTCCACTTCAACATTGATGTTGCGCTCGGCGAAGTAGCGGCGGGTGAATTCCACGAGTTCTGTAGAAATTATCTTGCCCTCAAGGTCCTCAAGGGTCTTGATCTCGCTGTCGCCGGGCACGGCCAGCACCCAGTGGGCGGGCTTGGAGGAGACCTTGGAGTAGACCAGGTCGCATACTTCAATCACGTCCGAGTCATTCTCCAGTATCCAGTCCTTGCCGGTGAGCCCGATATCGAGGACTCCGCCTTCAACGTGGCGACTCATCTCCTGGGCGCGCACCAGCGATAGCTTCATCTCGTCGTCATCCACCGAGGGGAAGTAGTTGCGCGAGCTACGCCTGATTCTCCAGCCCGCGCGTTTAAACAGATCGATAGTGGCGTCCTCAAGGCTTCCCTTGGGGATGCCTACTTTTAGCGTGTTCATTTTCCGTATACCTCCTCGGGATCGAAGACCTTTTCGCCTTCTTCGACCCATTCGTTATCGTTCCATCTCATAAAAAAGCAGCTGCGGTGCCCCGTATGGCAGGCCGCGTCGCCTATTTGCTTTATCTTCACCACCAGCGCGTCGCCGTCGCAATCGAGACGGACTTCGCTGACCAGCTGGATATTGCCGCTGGTTTCGCCCTTCATCCAGAACTTGTCGCGTGAGCGGCTGTAGTACCAGGCCTTGCCGTCGCGCAGCGTGCGTCTGAGGGATTCTTCGTTCATGTAGGCCAACATCAACACCTCGCCGGTGTCGGCGTCCTGTGCGATGGCGGGCATCAAGCCGCCGCCTTTTTCAAAATCCGGTGTAATCATCTCCAACCTCGTGAATAGTTATTGTTCAATGGAATTCTTTAAGATACTTCAAAAACTCTTCATATGGGGCGAAGCCGGCGTCCCGGTGACCCTGAACGCTACCGTGCCGTCGGGCTTCTTGTACTGCGCGAGCATACTGAAGGGTATGGACAGCTTTCTCTCCGCTTCCCTGGTGGGACGAATAGTCGCCGAGAGGTCCAGCGCAGAGCGTTTAAACTGGTTGGCAATGGTTATCGAGCCGTCAACCCCCAGTCCCACGTCGCCGCCGGCAAAGTTGACCTTGCCAAAATTTATCCGCCCCCCATCGACCTCGATATCCAGGGATCCGTCGCCAAGTTCCAGGGAGGGGATGGTGAAGCCCTTGAGCTCTCCCGGTCCGACTCCGGCGCCGCTTATCGTCGCAGCCAGAAGCCCGCTGGCCCTCTGGGCGGACTGGAGGGGCAATTTAACCCTGATATTGCCGCTCGTCGTGCCGCGTACCTTGGGCAGCCGTATCGCAGAGAAGGGCTCAAGCTCCGCGAGCTTGACTCCCTGCCAGCTCACCTGGGCCGAGTCGGGATTCAAAAGGGCGGCGTCGCCCTTGATCCTTCCACCAAAAAGCTCGCCATCGACGACCAGTCGCGGACTCATGCTCACGAGGTCGCCAAGGGGCAAGGTGAGGGTGATATCCCTGAGTTCCACTTCCCCGTCAAATCCCCTGGCGCTTGTTATCACCAGTTTTTCGACGCTGTAGGTCAGTACCGAGACGGGTTCCAGCCCCGATATTTCGGCGATGACCCCATGCGCCGCCAACCGGCCTTCGATCATATTGGCGAAGTCCCGATAGGGGAGGGTTTGCCACAGCGTCAGGGAGAAGACCAGGAGCGCCAATAAACCGTAGCCTGCGGGTTTTAAAAATGGGTGATTCTTGGGCTTTGCCTTGGCGATCATTTGCTAGGATGACTCCGACAATTCGTATGCCGAGACCTGGAAGGTGGCGTCCATCAGGTCGGGGTTGTCAAATCTTGGCTTTAACTTCAACTGCTTGATACGCAGGAGCTCGGGCGAGTTTTCAACCTGATAGAGATATCTGACCAGCAGGTTCAGCGGTATCTTCTCCATCTTGATCTCAACCACGCTTTCCTTGTAAAAGCGGGTGGATTGACCCGACCTTGGCTTCATCTGGACGATGTGTTTTTTAACGTTAAGCCGCTGTGCCTGGTTCTCCATGTGCGAGAGGGTGGAGAAGTCCCGGCTCCGCTTCAGCCTGGCCTCGGTGGCGGTGATCCTACCCTTCAAGTCCTCAAACCGTACGGCCAGCTTTTGTATGCCTTCCAGGTTCTGTCCGTAATATTCAAGCTGGCGGTCCAGTATTGCGAGCTTCTCATTCATCGGCTCAATGGCAAAGAACCATATCGACATAACCAGGAGCGCGGCCCCGCCGCCGAGGAGCACGGTTATTTCACGGGTCGAGAGTCTCATTGGCTGCCCCCTTCCTCTTTGCCGAGATCAATCGACATCTTGAAGAGGACCTTGTCGCGGGCCACACCCGATTTGGCGTCGCTCACCGTGACGCTGCTGAACCAGGGGTACTCGGCCAGCGCCGCCTTGATCTTGTCAATCGAATCAAAGCTGGTCGTCTCACCCTCAATCTTCACCCGATTCTCCCGGGCGTCGAACTCCCTGAACTCCATCTTGAGACCGGCTGGTATGCGACGGCTCATCTCGCGCAATACCCTCAACGGCGACACTTCGCGGTTGAGGAGGCTGCCAAGGCTGCTCGCGCGCTCTTCCAACTCCAGCGTCTCGGCCTTTAGCTGCTCAAGCTCATCGTGGATGACGCTCACATGGGGCAGCACACTGGTAAAGGTGGACCTGACCTTCCCTTTCAGGTCATCCACCTGTTTGGCCTTGTTGGAGCCCTCAATGCCGACTCCAATTCCCCACAGGACGATCAGGATAAAGCAGTACACAGCCGCCTTGATCCCTATCGAGCGATACGCCACCGATCCCGAGGACTGGTCCAGGCGATCGCGCAGGAGGTTGATCCTGCTCGAACTCTTGGGGAGCAACTCTCTCAGGGCCAGCCCCAGCGGAATCGCCCACTCAGGCCAAGAGGCTGACGCCTGGGCCGAGCCGTTTTGCAATGACGAGGGGTAGGGCATCTTTGCGACAGTTACGCCAAAATCATTGCTCCACTGCGCCATCTCTATTTCGCCGGCCGCCGCGCCTGTCACCATGATCGACGTCACGGCGTTGTCTCGCTCTCTTGCGAGCGAAATGAACCGCTCAAACTCTATCTTTACCAGCTGTAAGCCCGAAGAGCTGTCGGTGCTGAAAAAGTCCACCGGGTTACCGTCGCCATCGAACAACACCGCCTGGGCCAGATCCTCTCCCAGGTCCAGCACGCATACGTCGCTGGTGGAGGAGAGTGCTGCTGCGGCCACCGTCACCAAAGCCATCTGGTCGGTATCCATGACGTTGATGGGGAGGTTGGCTTGCCTGAACAACTCCAGCCTCTCGTCGATATTGTGCGAGGGAGCGCCGATGAAGAGGACCCTGGATTTTCCCGAGTCCTTTTTCAGGGTCTGGATGTTGTAGGTGAGCTGTTCGAGCGAAAGGGGCAGTGTATCCTCGGCCTCCAGCGGGGCCGACTGTTCCACTTTCTTGCGTTCCGTGAAGGGGACGCTGACGATGCGATTGAATGTATTGTCAGCCGAAACAGAAGACACCACGGTGTCTCCCGCCCACTGTTTGAGGCTCTTCAAAGCGTCCACGACGCCCGCATCGCATGGCATTTTGGCCACGCCTGACAGGCTGACGCGGCTTAGCCCGCCTTTTAGGCGCACCAATCCTATGCTTGAACTGCTTATCTGAATTCCCAGGGTGATTTTCGGCATTGAAACCCTCACGCTCCTGGCGAGGGGAACGATTCGTCAAAAACGAAAGGCCACCACTCCCAAGCTTGGGAGTGGTGGCAGGAGGTGACTACTTACGTGTTGGTTTTTCTGAGTTGGCGTCTACGCCTTCTCGCCGCTTTACGTTCCTTGATGCGCTTCATCTCGCTTTTACTCACGTAAAACGAGTGGCGCTTCACCGCTGGTAGGACATTCTTTTGGAAGTCCTTTTTGAGCTTTCTTACCTGGCGCTCAAAATCGCGACGCGGATCGCTTCCACGGCTGTCGCGACTATCACGGCTATCGCGTTTACGCTCATCGCCATATTCTCTGGCCAAAACAGATACACCTCCTCCCACAAGTTTTTATTTTTTCCGTATACATCCGGAAAGACGACCTTTTTAACACCTAAGCGCCGACTATGTCAATGAATCGGTGGCACCTAAGTTGAGACGAGGAGCATGGTTTTCGGGTCGAGATCGACCGTTATCTGCTCGTCGGGTTTACGGGGATTTTTATACGCGGTGAGCTTGAGGGCATCCTTGGAGGGGGCTATCGCCAGCACCACGTCAAAGACATCATTCAACGGTTCCAGCAGGGCGCCTATCTCACCATCGTCGCGGTGGGTGCGGGTGGCTGACCATACCTTGAGTCCCGACTCGCGTGCGAAGTTCTTAACCTCCTCGAAAAGCTCGTGGTTCGCGCTGTTCAGGTCAAGCCCGTCAATCACCACGACGCGGGGCTTGAAGATAACCTGTTCCACGAGATCGGTCAGACGCTCTTTGAGGGTGGGGATGCTAAACAAATCCTTGCGGAAAGTCAGGATCAACCTCCCCGCAACGGCTTCGTCCCACACTGTGCGCGACTGCTCCAGGTCATAGCCCAGAGAAAGGTCGCGAAATATCTCTTCATACCAAGCCTGCACATGGGTCACGGTCTCGCCAATGGAGACGTGCAGCACAGAATTGCCCCTGAAGAGGTTATCGAGCGAGAGCTGAATCAGGAGGGCGGTCTTGCCCGTTCCCGCGCGCGCTGCGATCATGCCCGACTGTCCCGGCTCCAGGCCGCCATCGCGGTTCTGGTCAAATGCCCTCAGGGGATTTTTAGCAACCATTTCACTTTTTAACATCGTCCAACTCCTATCGCTAAGACGAATTACTCTACATGCAAAACCCATCAGTTTATGCTGCCGATTTGTTCTTCAGTTCTTCCTGATACTTCTTGATCAGATCTTCGCTAAGCTGCTTGGGCACCGGGCGGTAGCGGGCGAACTCCATGGTGAACTCGGCCTTGCCCTGGGTGGAAGAGCGAAGAACGGTGGAGTAGCCGAACATCTCGGAGAGCGGCACTTCGGACTCGATTTCCGAGTAGACTCCATCTTCGTTGGTGCCGAGGATCAAACCGCGACGCTGGTTTATGGTGGCAAGCACCTGGCCCTGGTACTCGGAGGGCGTCTCCACGACGACCTTCATTATCGGCTCCAGTATCTGGGGAGAGGATTTTGAGTAGGCCTGCTTGAAGGCGCCGATGGCTGCCTGCTGGTAGGCCATGTCCGAGGAGTCAACCGCGTGTGAACTACCATCGTTGATCTCGACCCTGACGCCGGCGATGGGAGCGCCAATGAGGTTGCCCTTCTTCAGGCAGGACTGGAAGCCCTTGTCGCAAGAAGAGATGTACTCGCGGGGAATGGAGCCGCCAACGATCTTGTCGACGAATTCGTAATCACCCTCATCCATCGGCTCCATGAAGCCGGCCACACGACCATACTGACCCGAACCACCCGTTTGCTTCTTGTGGGTGTAGTTGAACTCAGTGCGCTGCGTGATCGTCTCGCGGTAGGCGACCTGGGGCTGGCCCACTGCCACAATCGATTCATATTCACGCTTCATGCGCTCCACGTAAACCTCAAGGTGAAGTTCGCCCATTCCCTGGATGATCGTCTCGCCGCTCTCGGCATCGACATGGGTGCGGAAAGTGGGGTCTTCCTTGGTGAAGCGGTTTAGCGCCTTGCTCATGTTGACCTGGGATTTATTGTCTTTGGGAGTGACCGCCAGGCTGATGACCGGCTCGGGCACATGCATCGTGGTCATGGAGTAGGCGTTATTGCCGCCGCAAAAAGTGTCGCCTGAAGCGCAGTCGATACCGAAAAGCGCGACGATGTCGCCGCATGCCGCGCGGGCGATCTCTTCCATCTCGTCCGCATGCATTCTCACGAGCCTGCCAACCTTGTGTTTCTTGCCGGTGCGCGAGTTGACCATGGAGTCGCCCTTGCCGATCTGGCCCTGGTAAACGCGAACATAGGTGAGCTGACCGTAGCGGCCATCTTCAAGCTTGAAGGCCAGCGCGGTCATGTCGGCGTCGGGATCGGATACCAACTTGACCTCGGCTTCCTCGTTCTCCATGTCGAGCGCGATGTTTTCGATGTCGTGGGGAGTGGGCAGATAGCTGACCACCGCATCCAGGAGGGGCTGCACGCCCTTGTTCTTGTAGGCGGAACCAATGAAGACCGGGGTGAGGCCCAGCGCCAGGGTGCCCTTGCGGACGGCGTCGAAGATAAGCTCCTCGGTGACACTCTCTTCAAGTATTGCCTCCATCAGTTCATCGGAGAACATGGAGGCGGCGTCGAGAAGCTCTTCACGGCGAAGAGCGGCCTCGTCGGCCAGATGGGCCGGGATATCTTCGTAACGAAGCTCCTCGCCATTTTCGCCATCGAAATAGATCGCCTGCATCTTCACCAGATCGATTACGCCTTCCAGGTCGGCTTCAAGCCCGATGGGTATCTGCATCATCACGGCATTCTGATTGAGCTTGTCGCGAAGCTGCTCGGTGACGCGCTCGGGGTTGGCGCCGGTGCGGTCGCATTTATTGATGAAGGCGATGCGCGGGACATTATAGCGGTTCATCTGCCTGTCAACGGTGATCGACTGGGACTGGACGCCACCGACGGCGCACAGGACCAGCACCGCGCCATCGAGCACGCGAAGGGCGCGCTCGACTTCAATGGTGAAGTCAACGTGTCCGGGGGTGTCGATGATGTTGACGAAGTGGCCGTCCCACTCGCAGTGGGTCGCAGCGGAGGCGATGGTGATGCCGCGTTCCTTCTCCAGCTCCATGAAGTCCATCGTCGCGCCCGCGCCATCCTTGCCCTTGACCTCGTGGATGGCATGGATGCGCGCGGTGTAGAAGAGGATGCGCTCGGTCAGGGTCGTCTTACCCGAATCAATATGGGCCGAGATGCCTATATTTCGGATTTTGGAAATTTCTTCGATCATTTCTATTTCCCGTCTGCCCCAACGGGGCGTTTTTTAGCTCAAACTATTTTACGGGCGGGGCGTTTGACAAAAACACTTACCCGTTATGTGTAAAAGCCGCGGATTGTTAAAAATCGCGGGGTTCTTGTCAACCCAAAAACAACAATTGGTAAATATTTTAACCACTTTGTACTGCGAGCGCTCTGGACAAAGGGGAAAGTGTTCTGGTAACAACCAGAGTTTACTTCCATTTGTTCAATTGGAAAGGCATCAACATAGATGACTCCCCGTGAGACGCTGGCTGCCATAGAATCGTTGGATAAGTTTGGGATAATCCTTGGGTTGGAGAGGATAGCTGCGTGTATGAAAGCCCTTGGAAATCCGCAACTTGACTTCCCCTCAATACATGTGGCCGGGACCAACGGGAAGGGCTCCACCTCCGCTATGATCAGCTCGGTTTTGAGCGAAGCCGGATACAAAACCGGTTTATATACCTCCCCCCAGTTGATGGAATTCGGGGAAAGGATGCGTATAGATGGGGCGCTGATAAATGAGGAAAAGCTGCCTGGCCTATATAAGGACGTTTTAGCGGCCTCGCACCGTACCCCCACAGGGGCGGGGATGACCCAATTTGAGCTCGTCACCGCGATGGCGCTTTTATATTTTGCCGGGGAAGGGGTGGATTTCGCCGTCATAGAGGTGGGCATGGGGGGCAGGCTGGACTCCACCAATGTATTGAAGCCGCTGGTGACGGTCATAACCAACGTGGGGATGGACCACACGGAGCATCTGGGTACAAGGATCGACCTCATCGCACGGGAGAAGGCGGGGATAGCAAAGCCGGGAGTCGCGCTGGTGACGGGAGCCGAGGGAGAGGCGCTGGCGGCAGTTGAAGAGATCTGCTCGGAGATTTCGGCACCCGCGAGCGTATTGAACCGCGACTTCAGGGTGGAAAAGCAGCCCGATGGCGCATTTACCTACCGGGGAGCCGATTTTACATTGAGCGGGCTGGTCCCGGGACTGCTGGGGACCCATCAGGCGGACAATATGGCGCTTGCACTGCGAGTTGTGGAGGTTTTGCAGGGTGCAGGGCGTGAAATAAGCGATAAAGCGATTCTTGAGGGCGTTTCGGGTGTAAGGTGGCCGGGAAGGCTGGAGCTGTTGGAATCGGGGGAAGCGTGCGACCGAGGGGCCAGGGTTCTTCTGGATGGCGCGCATAATCCCCACGCTGCCAAGAGGCTGCGTCAATCGCTGGACGAGGGATTTGGGCGCAATCGTTTGATTCTTCTGCTCGGTGTGTTGGATGATAAGGACGCGACCGCCATCGTCGCGCAGCTTGCGCCGGTGGCGGACGAAGTGGTTTTCACCCGTTCCACCTCCAAGCGCGCATTGGAACCGGGTGAGTTGGCCGAGATCGCGGAAAACTTTAAATCGACCCCCTTCGTCGCCGAGACGCTGCCGGAGGGAATGGACAAGGCTCTTGAGATGGCTGGACCTGACGACATAGTGCTGATCACCGGCTCACTCACCATAGTGGGTGAAGCACGGCGCACGCTGCTGGACCGGGGGTGGCGTGGTCTTGGGTGTGGCGGCGGGCAGGGGTGTGGCGAGTGAAAAGGCTTCTCGCACTCCTCCTGGCCTTCCTGTCTATCCTTCTCTTGGGAGGGCAGGCCTTTGCGGCGGCGGGTTTCGAGCAAATTGGACTCCCCGACGCGGCGGGCAAGGACATTCCCCTTGAGATCCAGGCGGAGACTCTCGGAAACAGGGGCGACAATATCGTCACGGCCAGTGGCGGGGTCAATGCCAAGTGGGGCACTTGGACGCTCTCGGCAGACGAGGTCACCTTCGACCGGGAAGAGCAGATCATCACCGCTTCGGGTGGGGTGGCGCTGATAGATGAGAGCGGCAACGAGCTTACCTGCGATTCCCTTTCGATGAAGCTCGACGATATGACCGGCAATGCAGAGGGGGCGTCTTTTTACCTCCCCGAGTCGGGCTACAGGATAAAGGCGAAGGATTTCCGCTGGACGGGGCCGAGGCAGTTTGAGGCGGAGGAAGCGGTGATGACCACCTGCGACGGCCAGTGGCCCTCCTGGTATATCGAGGTTTCCTGGGTTGAAGTGGAGATAGATGGCTACATATATGGCGGCAACGGCTTTTTATGGATGGAGCAGCTGCCGCTGGTCTATCTGCCCTACTTCATCCTGCCCGCCAAGGTGAGGCGTCAGAGCGGTTTCCTTCCGCCACGGCTGGGTTATTCAGACACCAACGGCTACATAGTGGTCAATAAATTCTTCTGGGCAATAAACGAGAGCGCCGATCTCCTCTACACACTGGATTACAGGAGTCGCAAAGGGATAAAGCAGAAGGCGCGCTTTCGTTACGTCCTGGCAGACGAGCAGGAGGGTTCACTCTCGGTGAGCTACTACAACGCCAGGGACGACACGGAGGATTCCTTCGACATCGAGGCGGACCACCTCAGCGTCTTTTCACCCGACACCATTCTTGACATCTATGGCGACTACTCGGAGAACACCACCACCCGTATCGACTACGCCGACAATCTGGTGGCGAGGGGGGTGAGCCGTACCGAGAGCCACCTCTACACGGGTCACACAATGGCGGCGGGCACCGCCTACGGCTTTGCCCGTTACACCCAGCCCTTCGACCAGGTGGACGACGAGGTACTCCAGGTAGCTCCACGCGCCGGTTTCATGGGAGCGACGACCCAGCTGTGGGGGCCGCTCTACTGGAAGAATGACAGCGAGGTGACCTACTTTGAGAGGGAGCTGGAGGACAGGGGTTCAAGGCTCACGGTCGATCAATCCTTTGCCCTGGATGCCGATCTGGGCCCGCTGGGGATGAGCGTCGCTTCCGGCTATCGGCAGAACCTCTACGATATGACAAACGATGAGGACTACAGCGGTGACAGTGATCTGGCCCATGGCGCTGCCTGGGGAGAGGCGAGGGCATGGGTCGGAATCTCCCGCAACTTCTCCGGCGGCTATTACCACATCATCGAGCCAAGGATTGTCTACCACTGGGAGGACGCAGGGGAGGGCGACGAGGCGCTGCCCTCATATGACGAGGACGACGAGTTCGGCCACCAGTCCACCCTCTCGCCAGGTATCGAGACACGGCTCTACGACCCTGTTACCGGCACCAATGTGATCCTGCTGGATATAGAAAAGGTGTTTGACGTGGGTAAAATATCCCGAAGGGGTTGGCAGACCGAGTACGTAGACCCGTGGCGGGGCGAGGTGGAGCTGCGACCCTGGAGTTTCCTTGAAATTATCGGTGATGGCGAACTTGACACCGACGGTGGCGAGGGCTGGCTGAGGTGGGCGGGTGAATCCACCCTGACCGATTCCCGGGGAGACAGCCTGAGCATCGGCTATCAGTACATAAAGGAGCAGGCGCGCTATCTGGAGGCCACCGTAGGGGTGCAGCTGAGCAGCGCCCTGTCGGCGACCTACTCAAACCATTACAGCAGGGAAGATGAGCGGATCCTTGAGGAGTCGGTAACCGGCACCTATCAACACTCCTGCTGGACCATCGTCTCCAAATATCTCAGAACCTACCGGGACGATTTGGATGAGTACGAGCACAAAGTGTTGGTCACCTTCAACCTCACGGGGTTGGGGAGCGCGGGGTCGCTCAAATGGTAGCCTTTCACCGCCTCGCGCGGCTGTTCATGACGATTCTGACACTGGCGGTGGTGGCGAGCCCCTCCGTAGCGCTGGCCGTTCCCGACCCCTACGAACCCGCCAAAATCAAGTACTACGCGCTGCTCGACGACTCAACCCGCAACCGCGACCACGACCAGTGGCGGCGGGTCGCACAGCTCTTTTCACAGGCCCAGAAAAAAGCCCCCACCGGCGCGCGCGCCGACGATGCGCTTTATATGGCGGGGCTCTGTTATGAGCGCGCCCATCGCCTCCACGGGGAAGACGGCTACATCCCCGAATCCCTTGCTTACTATGACAAGCTCTACACCGCCTACCCGGGCTCCCCGCTGGCCGACGATGGCCTCTTCCGCTCGGCCAGGATAGCTGAGAGCCGTGGGAATGTGTCTTTAGCCAAGAAGAAATACAAAATAATTTTAAGGAGTTACAAGTCAGGAGACATGCTGGAGCTTGCCAGGGGACGGTTGGGCCAGCTTGGTCGCAAGGTGCAGATAATGGGGGTCCGACATTTTTCCGGCCCCAACTACACCCGGTTCGTGGTCGATCTGGATGGCCTCAGCCCCTATCAAGCCAAGGCGCTCCCCGCAAACGGGGCCGCAGGTAAACCGCCTCGCGTCTATGTGGACCTGCAAAACACCACGCTGCCCAAAACAATGCCCAAGGAGACCGCGGTGGGGGATGGCGCCGTTTCCCGTGTGCGCATGGGACAATTCGATCCCGACACCGTCAGGGTGGTGCTGGACCTCAGCTTCGATGCGGATTACAGGGTCTTTCCGCTCCTCGCTCCTGCGCGGATGGTCATAGACATCTACAAGGCCGAAACGCCTTCCCGCAGCCACTCCCCGACCAAGAACGATCTGGTAGCCCAGATAATAAACCGCAACCGCAAAGAGGTGTTGAGGGAAGCGAGGGCATCCAGAACGACCCCCAAATCCACGACTGGAGCGAGCGCCGGGGAGCTGCTCACCGGCAAGCTGCGGATAGTCATCGATGCCGGACATGGCGGCAAAGACCCCGGCGCGGTGGGTGTGGGACGGCTCAAGGAAAAAGACCTCACCCTCGCCATTGCGCGCAAATTGGCGGTAAAGCTGAAAAACAGGCTCGACTGCGAAGTGAAGCTGACGCGCAGCACCGACACCTATCTATCGCTTTCGCGGCGCACAGCGATGGCCAACGCCTTTGGCGCAGACATCTTCATCTCCATCCACGCCAACGCGAGCCGTTCAAAAAGCGCAAGGGGAATAGAGACTTACTACCTCGATCGCTCCTCGGACCGCTCCGCTCGCAGGGTGGCTGCGCTGGAGAACAAGACCAGCGAAGCCGGGGTGAGGGAGACCGAACAGATCCTCGCCGATGTGCTGCTCAACATGAAATTGCCTGAATCGAAACGGCTTGCGGATAACGTGCAGAAGGCGCTGACCAAGCATGTGGCGAAAAAACATGGAGCGGTGCGCGACCTGGGGGTCAAACGCGCTCCCTTCTACGTGCTCACCGGCGCGATCATGCCCTCGGTGCTGGTGGAGACCGGATTCATTACCAACAAGGCGGAGGCCAAGCGCTTGAAGAGCAACGCCTATCAGGACACGGTGGCCGATTCCATCTGTGCCGGCATAGTTGAATACTCAAACGGAATCTAATACTTACAACGATTTACCTTATGAGGAGGGTATAAGTTGATGAAAACGGTAACCGGGGCGCTTTTGGCCCTTTTGACTCTTTTGGTATGGGGCGTACAGACGGGCTTTTGCGCCCAGGCAAGCATCGACCCCGCCAAGCCCCGGCAGGGGCAACCCGCGTTGGTTACGCTGGAAGCGACGCCGGGTGTCACCGCCCCTAAAGTCTCCATCGGCGGGACCTACTTTCCCCTGTGGAGGGATGATTCGGGCGGCTGGAAGGGGATCGTGGCGATAGATCGGGACGCAAGACCGGGCAAGGTCGTGGTCGTTTTCTTCGATGGGGTCGATGGGGTCGGCGGCGGCGAGTTGGTGCGGATCGAGACTGAGATCCTCGCCTACGACTTCAAGGTTCAGAGGCTAAACGTGGACAACAGGACCGTGGAGCTTTCGCCCGAAGACCTTGAGCGGGCGACCATTGAGCGTGTGGAAATAGTGGGTGCGTTACAGACCAAATCGCCGAAAAAGCTCTGGACCAAGGGGTTCTCCCTGCCTCTGAAAGGCCGTGTGTCCGGAGAATTCGGGGTGCGGCGCATATACAACGGCAAACCGGGCAGCTACCACAGCGGGCTTGACCTGGCCGCGCCCAGGGGGACTGAGGTCAGGACCTCATCCGCTGGTAGAATCAAGCTGGTAGGCGACTACTTCTACACGGGCAACTCGGTTTTTATTGATCATGGCTATGGCCTTATAACCGGGTATTATCATCTGGACAAGGTGCTCGTGGCCGAGGGCGACGAGGTCGGACCCGACACCGTGGTGGGGCTCGTGGGCTCCACCGGCAGGTCTACCGGGCCACATCTGCACTGGTCGGTCTATGTCAGCACCATCAAAACCGACCCCGCAGGGCTGGTAAACCTCACCAATGCGGGCACGGGAGGGGGCGAAACCCCTTGACTTGGCCGGTCCCCGATTCTAATGTGCTTTGGCTCTGTTAAAGGTTGCATCAATACTGATATTTCCGGAGAAGGTTCCATTGGCAAAACAAGTAAAGGAAAAGCGTTTCGAGCAGATGATGGGCGAGCTGGAGCAGCTCGTCGAGACCCTTGAAAAGGACAAGCTGGACCTTGAGGACGCGATTGCCACCTTCGAGCGCGGAATGGAGCTCAGCCGCGAGTGCCACAAGCGACTGGATCAAGCCGAGCGCAAGGTGGAGATTTTGCGGACCAGGCCCAACGGTACTGTTAAGGCCGAGCCCTTCGACGCTGATGGCGGGGAAGAGTGCTAATGTCCGCTGATTTCGATCTCGAGTCATTCCTCGACCGCTCCAAGGAAACCGTTGAGAGCTACGCCGACGGCGTGTTGCCCTCGGATCACAAGCTCCCCGGTGTTCTCGGCGCTTCCATGCGCTACAGCTTTTTCGCCGGGGGCAAGCGGTTTCGCCCCGCGCTGGCGTTCGCCGCCGCCGAGGCGGTGTGCGGTCGCGTAGAGCCTGCGCTTCCCTTCGCCACGGCGATAGAGATGATCCACACCTATAGCCTCATCCACGACGATCTGCCCGCCATGGATGACGATGAGCTAAGGCGTGGCATGCCCACCAACCATGTGAAGTATGGCGAAGCGATAGCCATCCTCGCCGGTGACGCGCTCCTCTCCGATGCCTTCACGCTGCTTACCGACCCCAAAATAGTCAGTGTCTACGATGGCTTGACCATTACCAGGTGCATAAACGAGATCGCCAAGGCGGCTGGCTCCACCGGCATGGTGGCGGGCCAGGCGATGGATGTACTCAGCGAGGGGTGCCAGCTCGATCTGCCGACGTTGGAGTTTCTTCACATCTGCAAGACCGGCGCGTTGATAAGGGCCTCGGTGCTCACCGGAGCCTATAGCGCGGGGATAGCCAATGAAGAGCAGTTGACGGCGCTAAAATCCTACGCTTCCAGACTGGGCCTTGCTTTCCAGATCGCCGACGATATCCTTGATGTCGAGGGCGACACCGAGACGCTGGGCAAGCCGGTGGGCAGCGACGAGGAAAGAAACGCCGCCACATACCCCTCGCGGCTGGGCATGCAGGAATCCAAAGAGCTTCTCGCCGAGCTTATCGATCAGGCGGTGGAGCAGTTGGCAATCTTCGGTGAAAAGGGCGAGGCTTTGAAGGCGTTGGCCTTTTACGTCGCCGGCCGAGACAGATAGAAGGGCGTTACCCAAGTTGAGTCTGCTAGAGAAAATTACAGGTCCGGAAGATATCAGGAAACTCAACAGAGTCGAGATGGAGACGCTGGCGATTGAGGTCAGGGTGTTCATCCTCGAAAAGCTCTCGCCCATCGGCGGGCACCTCGCCTCAAGCCTGGGTGTCGTCGAGTTGACCATCGCGCTTCACGCGGTCTTTCAATCCCCCGAGGACAAGATCATCTGGGATGTGGGCCACCAATGTTACCCCCACAAGATACTCACGGGTCGCAAAGAGAGGTTCGACACGATCAGGCAGCAGGGCGGCCTCTCGGGCTTTCCCAAGATAGGGGAGAGCGAGCACGACGTTTTTGGCGCCGGTCACGCCTCCACGTCGATTTCGGCAGCGCTGGGCATGGCGGTGGCCAGGGACCTGGCTGAGAAGCACAACAAGGTGATAGCAGTGATAGGGGACGGCTCCATGAACGCGGGGCTCGCCTTCGAGGGGCTGAACCACGCGGGCCATGAGCACCGGGACCTAGTCGTAGTCCTCAATGACAATGAGATGAGCATCTCGCCAAACGTGGGCGCGCTCTCTTCGTATCTCTCCCGCGTCATGACCGGCGATTTCTACTCACGCGTGCGAAAAGACTTCCAGGAGTTCTTAAGGGCGGTGCCCCTTGGCGACCAGATGGCCAAGTTCGCCAAGAAGGTGGAGGAGCACGCCAAGGGGTTTATAACGCCCGGGATGCTTTTCGAGGAGCTGGGTTTCACCTACGTCGGCCCCATCGACGGCCATAACATCGCCCACCTGCTCACGGCTTTTAACAATATCAAGAAGTTCAAGAAACCCACCCTGGTACATGTCATCACCAAGAAGGGCAAGGGGTTCAAACCGGCTGAGGCGAAGCCGACCACCTTTCACGGTATCGGCCCCTTCGATCCGGAAAACGGTGAGACCAGGGCGAAGGACAAAGCCCCTCCGAGCTATACCGCCGTCTTTGGCGAAGCGCTTATCGAGGCAGCCAAGCGCGACCCGAAGATAGTCGCCATCTCGGCTGCCATGCCCGAGGGGACGGGGCTGTCGCCCTTTGCGGAGGTTTTCCCCGAGAGGTTTTTCGACGTGGGCATAGCCGAGGGTCATGCGGTCACCTTCGCAGCCGGGTTGGCGACCCAGGGGTTCAAGCCGGTGGTCGCCGTTTACTCCACTTTCATGCAGCGCGCCTATGACCAGGTCATCCACGACGTGGCGCTCCAGAACCTCCCCGTGGTCTTCGCGATGGACCGCGCCGGGCTTGTCGGAGCCGACGGGCCGACCCACCACGGCGTCTTCGATATCAGCTTCATGCGTCATATTCCAAACATGACCGTAATGGCCCCCTCGGATGAAAATGAGCTACGCAGCGCCTTTGCCACCGCTTTGTCGCTTGGCGCTCCCGCCGCTCTCAGGTATCCCCGAGGCTGCGGTACGGGTGTGGATATCAGCCAGGAAGCCGAGTTGTGGAAAGTGGGCAGGGGCAGGACGGTCCTCAAGGGCAAGAAGGGAGGGGTGGCGCTGCTTTGCGTTGGAACGATGGTCGAGGCTGCCACCCTGGCGGCCAAAATGGCTAAAGAAGAGTCGATTTCGGTGACGGTCTTCGACGCACGCTTCATAAAGCCCCTGGACGAGAAAGCGATCCTCAAGCTGTTTGCCGACTCCTGCGGGATCGTGACGGTGGAGGAAAACGCTTGTCAGGGTGGCTTTGGCTCGGCGGTGCTGGAGCTATTGGCCGCAAAGGGGACGATAGCGAAGCCGGTAAAAACCCTTGGCGTTCCCGACCGGTTCATCGAACAGGGGACCCAGTCGCAACTCCTTTGTGATATTGGACTGGACGCCAATGCGATCTTTGAAGCCATTAAAGAGGCTGCCAAAGGGGAAGCCTGATATTGGCCGCCAAAGTACGTCTGGACGTGCTGCTGGTCGATGTGGGGCTGGCCCCCACCAGGGCCAGGGCCCAGGCCCTGATAATGGCGGGCAACGTCGTCGTGGGCGAACATGGTGCGCAAAAAGCGGGACAGCTCGTCGCGCCCGATACCCCCGTGAGGCTAAAGGGGGAGGTCAACCCCTATGTGGGCAGGGGAGGGCTGAAACTTGAGGCAGGACTGGACAGTTTTTTGGTCGATCCCACCGGCAAGGTCTGCGTCGACGTCGGCGCGTCCACCGGCGGCTTCACCGATTGCCTTTTGCAGCATGGCGCAGCCAAGGTATATGCAATAGATGTGGGGCATGGACAGTTGGCGTGGAAGCTGGTGCAGGACCCCAGGGTAATCAATATGGAACGCTGTAATGTCAGGCACTTAAAGCCCTCCGACATTCCAGAATCCATCGACCTCGCCGTGGTGGACGCCTCGTTCATTTCCCTTGAAATGCTCCTGGGGCCGATCCACTCTGTGTTGAAAAATAATGGCGAAGCGATTGCACTGGTCAAGCCCCAATTTGAGGTCGAAAAGGGGCAGGTTTCCAAGGGTGGAGTCGTCCGCGAGGAGCGATTGCGTCAATCAGCACTTGATAAAGTTTCTCAAGCAGCTAAAATGGTCGGATTCGATGTTGTTGACCATATCGATTCACCTATCAAGGGCGCCAAGAAGGGCAACGTCGAGTATCTTTTACATTTGAGAGTTAAATAAAAGGAAGACAAATACATGGCGATTATCAACTACGCTGCAAGGGAAATGACGGCGAAGATCGTCTACTATGGCCCCGGCCTCTCCGGTAAAACAACCAGCATCCAGTACATTCACACCAAGATCAGCCCCAGCAACAAGGGCAAGCTGGTTAGTCTGGCCACTGAGACGGATCGAACCCTCTTTTTTGATTTCTTCCCGGTGGATTTCGGAAAGATCGGGGGCTTCAGGGTCAAGTTCAACTTCTACACCGTTCCAGGCCAGGTGTTCTACAACACCACCAGAAAATTGGTCCTCAAGGGCGCCGACGGCGTCGTCTTCGTGGCCGATTCCCAGGAAGGCATGAAGGAGCAGAACTTCGAGAGCCTTGAGAACCTGAAGGAGAACCTTCGGATTCACGGCCTTGACCCGGAGACCATTCCCTTCGTTATACAGTTCAATAAAAGGGATATCCCCGGCGCCATGCCTGTCGCGGTGATGCGCCGCGACATCAATACCCGTGGGGTCCCGGATTTCGAGACCAACGCCGTCAGCGGCGAAGGCATCATGGAAGCGATGAAGGCCACCTGCAAGACGGTCCTCGAAGACCTGCGCAACAAGCAGAGCGCTGCCCAGGGCAAGGTTCCCCATCCCTCAGGCGCTGCCAAGGCTGCTGCTAAACCTGCCGCCAAGCCTGTTGCCCAACTGGCCAAGGCGGCAGCCACACCCGTTGCTGCGCCAGTCGCCGCCCCTGCTGCCGCTCCTGCTGTAGACAAGGTGGAGACCGCCGAGAGATCAACCGAGATCGCCGTTTCGAGCGCCGGCAAGATGGAGACGGCTATCACCCTGCCGCTCACCCTGGACGTGGCGGAGAACGTCGAGAACGTCAAAGTCGAGGTCAACGTCAAGATAACCTATTCGACCAAGAGCGCAGGGAAGGTGGAAGTGGGCGAATTGACCACCAAGGCCCCATCCGATGGCGGTGACGAAAAAGGTAACGCTCCGGCGGAAAAGAAGAGCTTCATGTCGAGACTTTTCGGTGGAGGATAACAACCACCTGCTCTATTTCATCTCCTGCGGCCCGGGAGATCCCGATCTTATAACGCTTGCGGGGCTTAAAGCGCTTGAGCGCTGTGATAGCGTGCTGGCCCCCGATCATTATGCCGATATTTTTTCCCCATACCTCACCGGCAAGGAAGTTGAGACCCCCTTCATCATGGAGAGGGGTGAGCTGACCTCGTGGATCGACGAGCGCCTTGTGCGTGGGTCGGTCGGCATCATGGTTCCCGGCGACTTCACCACCTTCAACCCCTTCCAGTCCTTCGCTGGGCAATACCGGGACCGCGCTGTCGTCATCCCCGGAGTAGGGGCACATTCGGCTGCTGCGGCGATCCTGACCCACTCCTACGATGTACCCGGCGTGGCCCACGCGACCGTGGTGAGCAGCCCCAAGGCGTATAGGCGCGACGCAGGCAAAGCCTCCATCTCCGAGCTGGGCGGCGAGGGCAAGACCCTTGTCCTCTACATGAACGATCTTCCCCTGCCGGATTTGGTGACAGAGCTGCTAAAGTGCTACACGCCCGCCACCCCCATGGCGATAGTCGAGCGGATCGGGTTGCCCGAGCAGAACGCGACGGTTGCGCCCCTTGCCGATATCGTAGACAAGATTGGCGACCGTGACCCCTTTATGGTGGGCACGACCAGCAAGGAACCGGCGCTGGCGCTGGTCGTGGTGGGCGAGAGCATCGGGGTTGATGAGGCCCCACACTGGTGGGATCATCGCTACCACAAAGTCTGGCACCCGCGCGGCATGCGCTAGGGGTTTGTTAAAAACCCCCGGATATCCTCCGATTGACGTTGTCAGGGGCGAAAAATGATCCTCGAAATACTTATTGGTATGCCTGCGGTCATTTTTCTTCCCTTTCTACTCCTCGAAGGATCTTCGGAGTTTCCAGTTTATCGTCGGCTCAACTGGAGGTTTACCCGACATCGGCTAAAATCTCCGGTTTAGCCCTGTTTAGTGTTACCCCCCCGCTTCGGGAGAGTTTTCCGCAAGAGCCTCCTATGAGTGTAACCAGAGGGTATAGGCTTATGGACGAGGGGATTAATGTCGGACAATGTCGAAGTAATAGTTCTCCAGGAACTGAAGTTGGTCTGGTTCAAGGGCGAAGGGGAACTTCACTTCAATCAGATTGTCGATGAAGTTGTTGCGCTATATGCGGAGCCTGGGTTTAGCGGGACCTTTGACACCTTCTTCGACATGGGTGACATTTCATTCAATTTTGACACTACCAAGTTTACAGAGGAGTTTGGGTGGTTTTTCGAGACGCTCAAAAAGCGTGAAACCGTGCGGCGCTGGATCATCTTCGTAAAATATGAGGGGGCGCTCAAGGCCGCAAACGAGGTTGCACAATTGATGGATGAATACGTCACTGTTTCTGTTTTTAGGGAACGGGACAAAGCCCTGGAGTGCCTTGGGATAAGCGAAGAAAACCTCTTGTCACCTCCTGCTTGAGTAATGGGGGACAACCTTGCTTGTACGGTCGTTTTTTGAATGCGGGTGCAGCCAAGGCGAACAAGCTATAAAATGAAGATTCCTTTGCAACGGCTGCCGAAGAAGCCGCTGCCGGTGGTGTCAAATTTCATCTCACCCTAAACTCATCGCGCTACCCACCTTGGGGCATCGGTAATGTATAGGTTGGTGGCATGAATTTTCTCGTGACACTTTCCTCGCCTGATCATTCCCTTCAAAGATATATGCCAAGTTGCGGTATAATTTATGTGATAAATTAGCCATTCGGGTCTATTTCTTAATGTTTGACAGTTCGCCCTGAGCGTTTTCGGAACAATTACTATGGAAACAACCAAAAGGATTACTGCTTCAGCCAAGGCGGTCGAGGTAGCTTACAACCTGTTCCTCCTCGTTATCGGTGCAGCCTTTTGCGCCGTGGCGATCAACGGCATCCTTATCCCCCATAATTTTCTGGCGGGTGGATTTACCGGGCTGGCGCTGTTTATCCACTACCATTTCCCATACCTTCCCGTAAGTCTGCTTTTGCTGTTTTTCAATGTGCCGGTATTTGTCGCTGGCTGGGCCTTCGTGGGGAGACGTTTTTTCTTCTACTCCCTGGTTGGAGCACTGACCTTTACCGCCGCCATCGAGTTTGTTCAGGTGCAGGTTCCCGTCCATGACGCGATTGTAGCTGTGCTACTTGCGGGAATCATCAATGGTATTGGCGCGGGGATAACGCTACGGTCCTTTGGCTCGCCCGGAGGGCTTGCGGTCCTGTCGGTGATCGTTTTCAAGAAGTTTTCAGTAAAGTTGGGCACCACGGTGCTTGCCTTCAACGCCTTTGTCGTTGCCTGCGGTGCCTATCTGTTTGGGCTGGACGTGGCTATTTACACCCTTATCTTCATCTTTGTTACCTCAAAAACGGTGGACCTGGTTGTAACGGGTCTGAGCCAGCGTAAATCGGTGATGATCGTCTCCGAGAGGTGGGAAGATATTAAGCGGTTTATCTTGGAAGATATTGAGCGAGGGGTTACGGTCCTGGAAGCACATGGCGGTTACAATGAACGAGACGATAAAGTGCTCTATACTGTCATCACTTTTTCCGAACTGACGAGGCTTAAACACGAGGTCCGGCACCTGGACCCCACCGCGTTTCTGGTGGTGAGTGAAACCCTTGAAGTCATGGGGCAAAGGATAGGCAACCAGCCCCATTGGTAGGTTAAAGGGGTTGAAAGCCATCACCGCATAATTTCCTCCCTTGTACTGTAGCTTTTTGCAGTACAAGCAGTACAAATAGAGCAGGATGAACAAACTATATGATGAAGATTCTCTCACCGATAGACAGGTTTGAAGAGGTCGGGCTGCTCATTGACGCAGGCGCCGACGAGCTTTACGGCGGGGTCGTGCCTGACAGCTGGACCCACGGCGGCGTCGGCCCCAACCAGCGTACCTTCGCCAATGCGCAGTTCTCCAGCGAGGACTCCTTCGCGAAGGCCGTTACCGAGGCCGCTGCCCGTGGCGTCAAATTCCATCTCACGCTAAACGCTCCCCTCTATCCTCCAACCGCTTACGATGAGCTTATAGAGTTGGCCTCCCGCGCGGCCACGTGGGGTTTGTCTTCACTGATAGTGGGCGATCTGGGGCTGATATTGCGCCTGAAGGATGTCGGGCTTCCGCTGGAGATTACCCTCTCTACGATGGCCGGAGCGTTGAACACCCATTCGCTGGACCTCTTCCGCAGGCTTGGGGTAGGGCGGGTGGTGCTGCCCCGCCACCTGACACTCAAAGAGATGGGGGAGATGGTAGCGTACGCGCCGGAGCTGGAGTTTGAGGCCTTCGTGCTGGTGGGCAAATGCCCAAATGAGGAGAGCTACTGCACCTTTCAGCACACCAGCCCCCAAAAGCGCTGGCCCTGCGAGATACCCTACAGGTTGTACGATGAAGGGGGCAAGGAGCTGGACAAGGACCATCCCTTCGTCCACTGGAATGAGGGGTGGAACGAGGCCGATCGCCGGAAGGGATGCGGGATTTGCGCCATTGGGCGGCTGGCCGAGATAGGCGTGAAGATCGTCAAGCTGGTGGGGCGCGGCGGTCCGACAAAGGGGAAGGTCGCCAATATCAAGTTGGTAAAAGGGTTCGTCGATTCGCCGGAGAGAAGTGACGGCAAGCAAGCGTACCTTGAACGGTTTGGTTGCGAATGTTCCCCCCACGCCTGCTATTTTCCAGAGCTTTGGGAGTAGGCGGCCACTTCACCCCCACCATGAAATTCACTCAATTAAGCCGGCTACGCCCTCCAGATACCCGACAAGTTCCTTCTTGTGATTTTTAACCGGCGGCCTCGCAAAAACTTGAAGCGATTCCTTGTCTTTATCCGATAAGATGCCAGTATCACAAAGTATTTGAATAACCGCTGGGGGTAGGGCGCGCATGGAGCCATCTTCTACTTTGAAGGCGATCCCCTGGGATTTTTCCAGCAGAGACAAGCCGTAGGAGCCCTCCGCTCCCGTCTTCGCCAGGACCCTCCCAGGAGCCTTTCTCATCACTTCGGTGCAGATACGGCCATCCCCGGCGATCATCTCGGGATATTGGACGACCGCCTGGACCAACCGCTTCATCGCCTCGGCTATTCCGGGGAAAAGGGTGGCGTCGCCATCGGGGTCGGCCAGACGGGCGTAGCCCCTCGCTATAGCGCGCAGCGGTGCCCGAAAGACCGGCACGCCGCAGCCGTCGATCCCCACGTCCATCTGTCCCGCGTTCAGGCCGCAGCAGTAGGCCACGGCGGTCCGTATGTGCTCCTGAACCGGGTGTCCGGGCTGTGAATAGCCGGTGACCTCCCAGCCGTGATGTGTACAAAGCGCCAGCATCGCCGCGTGTTTTCCGGCGCAGTTGTTGTGGACCGCCAAAGGCTTCTCGCCGCGTTTAGCCATTGCTATGGCGGTGGGGCGGTGGCTTGGGCGGTGTACTCCGCATTCCAGGACCGCTTCATCCATATTCAGCTTTTCAAGGATTGAGCGGACCCCGGCCACGTGGAAATCCTGGCCCGAGACGCTGCCGCACATCAATGCCAGCTCAGAGTCGGAGAAGTCGTATTTGTCGGCTATCCCCTCGGAGATCACCGGGATCGCCTGGAAGGGCTTTGCCGCAGAGCGCATGAAGGTGGGGAAATCCTTGTCGCCCATCGCGGCCAAGATTATCCCGTCGGGAGCGCAGACCACGAGATGGCCCCGGTGTATCGACTCGACAAAGCCGCCTCTGATTGCTTTCACCAATGGTTTAGGGAAGTTGTCACACATCCTCTGCCTCGCATTTGTGTATCGTAACGTGGAATGAACGTGACCTGGGGCCATCGAACTCGGCGAAATATATTCCCTGCCAGGTCCCCAGCGCCATCCTGCCGCCTGAGATCGGAATCTGCACGCTCGATCCCATAAGCGACGCCTTGATGTGGGCATCCGAGTTGCCCTCCATGTGGCGGAACTCGGGTGAGCGCGGTACATTTTTCCGGAGAAAGCCAACCATGTCGCGGGTCACGTCCGGGTCGGCGTTCTCGTTTATCGTCACCCCGGCGGTGGTGTGGGGGACAAAGACGGTCACCAGCCCCTCATCGACGGATGCCGAGGCCACCGCGTCCCCCACCTCGCGGGTTATGTCCGAGAAGCATTCGCGTGAACGGGTGGAGAGCTTGAAAGTCTTCATCGGTTTTTGTCCCAGCTACGCAGTGATCCAAACCTTGCATCCGCCAAGCAGATTAACACAGGGCAAAGTGGTTGAAAACGGCGCAATTAATCGGCTTTTTCTTGACTTCGCACCGGGTGTCGAGTAGAAAACCTGATTGCCGATAATCACCTCCCGGACCCACGTTCCGGGCTGTCTGTGGATTAGCGTAACTTCAAGGAGGCGTTCATGTACACGATAACCGACATCGTCGCTCGCGAGATTCTCGACTCAAGGGGTAACCCCACCGTCGAGGTTGATGTCTTCCTGACCTCAGGCGCAATGGGCCGTGCCGCCGTGCCCTCCGGGGCTTCGACCGGCGAGCATGAGGCGGTCGAGCTGCGCGATGGCGACAAGGACCGCTACCTTGGCAAAGGTGTGACAAAGGCGGTCGATAACGTCAACTCCATCATCGCTCCCCAGCTTATCGGTTACGACGTGCGTGAGCAGATACACATCGACGACGCTCTGCTGGATATCGACGACACCGAGAACAAGGGCAATATGGGCGCCAACGCCATGCTGGGCGTCAGCCTGGCCTGCGCCAAGGCGGCCGCCGCCATCAGCGAGATGCCGCTGTACCGCTACATAGGCGGCACACGGGCCTGCGTGCTTCCCGTGCCGATGATGAACATCTTGAACGGCGGACAGCACGCGGACAACAACGTGGACATCCAGGAGTTCATGGTGGCCCCGGTTGGCGCCGAGACCTTTGCCGAGGCGCTGCGCATGGGCACCGAGGTCTACCACAGCTTGAAGGCGACGCTGAAAGAGAAGGGTCACCGCACGGCGGTGGGCGACGAGGGCGGCTTCGCCCCTGACCTCGCCTCCAATGAAGAGGCCCTTGAGATCATCATGGAGGCGATCAAACGCGCAGGGTACAAGCCCGGCGAAGACCTCCTTATCTCGCTCGATTGCGCTGCCAGCGAGTTCTACAAGGATGGAAAGTATATCCTCGGCGCCGAGGCCGACCCGGAGAAGACCCCGGAGCAGCTCGTTGCCTACTATGAACAGCTGGTGGACAAATACCCGATCTACTCCATCGAAGATGGCCTGGACGAGAACGACTGGGATGGCTGGAAGCGGATGACCGATGTGCTCGGCTCCAAAATCCAGATCGTGGGCGACGACCTCTTCGTCACCAACACCGAGAAGCTCAAAAAAGGCATAGACACCGGCATCGCCAACTCGATCCTCGTGAAGGTCAACCAGATCGGAACCCTCACCGAGACGCTGGACGCCATCGAGATGGCGCACCGCGCAGGGTACACGACGGTTATCTCGCACCGCTCGGGTGAAACAGAGGACTACACGATCGCCGACATCAGCGTGGCGGTCAACTCCGGTCAGATCAAGACCGGCGCGCCCTGCCGCTCCGACAGGGTCGCCAAGTACAATCAACTCCTGCGCATTGAGGAATATCTGGATGACGCAGCACAATACAATGGCCCCGCGCTTCTTGCTTCATGGGGCAAGGGTTAGACAAGAAACTGTTTATAGTCTCCGCCGCCTTCCAATAAGAAAAGGGGAGGGGCGCGGAGTGCGCTTACACGGAAAGGGAACAAAATGGCTGTAGAACAGACACTGGCAATGATCAAGCCCGACGCCACCGCGCGCAACCTGGAGGGCAAGATAATCTCCCGCATCGAGGAGGAGGGCTTCAATATCGTAGCGATGAAAAAGCTCAGACTCTCCAAAGCCGCCGCAGAGTGTTTCTACTTCGTTCACCGCGAGCGTCCCTTCTATGGCGACCTCACCGACTTCATGTCCAGCGGCCCCATCGTGGCGCTCCTGTTGGAGCGTGAAGGCGCGATCGCCAAATGGCGCGAGACCATGGGCGCGACCAACCCCGAGCAGGCCGACGAGGGCACCCTTCGCAAGCTCTATGCCCTCGACCTTGAGAAGAACTCAACTCATGGCTCCGATGCCCCCGAGACCGCCGCCGAGGAAAAAGCATTCTTCTTCAGCGGGCTGGAGCTGGTCTAAGCTATAAAGAGACCAAAGCTGCAAGCCGTATCGGTTTAGCTCCTAAATGGGCCAAACTGGTGCGGCTTTTTGTTTTCTACGGGAGGGGGAGGGGTTGTCGTACATTCAACAGGATGGCGCCGGGCACGACGGCAGCAGGCAAAAAAAGGGGAGTCCTATCGGACTCCCTTTTTTAATGAAAGTGAAGCAACTTAGTGAACTGCAGCTCTGAATAGGTCTAACAGGGCGTCGGGGAATATCCCGACAGCCAGTATGAAGACGGTGAAGATCACGCCGAGGACTTTGCCGGTCACGGAGAAGGGCAGCGTGGCCAGGGGGGCTCCCTCGGCGACGGGGGCCTCCTCCAGGCTGTATGCGGCGCGAACCAGCTTGAGGTAGTAGAAGGCCGCTATAGCGGTGTTGAGCGCGGCGATGATGACGAGCCACATGTACCCCGCATCGAACGCAGCGGTCAGCACGAAGAACTTCCCGGCGAAACCTGCCGTGGGGGGGATGCCGGCCAGACCGAATGCGCCCACCGCGAGGGTCAGCGCGAGTATCGGAGCTTTGCGATGCAGCCCCTTCAGATCGTCCAGCGAGACGTTGGAGCCGTCCCGGCTGAGCGAGTAGATGACGTGGAAGAGCGCCAAGTTCATGAGCAGGTAGCCGCCCACATAGTAGATCGCTCCGGCGTAGCCATTGATCGTACCGGTCAATATGCCCGCCAGCATGTAGCCTGCATGGGAGATTGACGAGAACGCCAGAAGGCGCTTGATATCGGTCTGCACCAGCGCGGCGAGGTTGCCGTAGGTCATGGAGAAGATCGCCAGCAGAACCATCAGCCCGGCGAAGTTCCCGGAGTCCACGCCCATGCCCGAGAGCCTGATGAGCACCGCGACTGCGCCGATTTTGGGCAGCGTCGCGATAACGCCGCTGGTCTCGTTGGCCGCGCCTTCGTAAATGTCAGGCGTCCATAGATGGAAGGGGAAGACGGCCAGCTTGAAGAAGAAGCCCGCGAACATCATGGCGAGCGCAATGAGCCCCATGGGCGTGGCTGCGATTGCCGGGTATATCTCCAGCAGCGCATCCAGCTTTGTGGTATGCGCCAGCCCGAAGACATAGCTCATCCCAAACAGACTGATGCCCGAAGCCACCGCCCCGAAGAGTACGTATTTTATCCCGGCCTCCACCTGGCGATCGAACCTGTTGGACCTTAGCGGCACCATTATGTAGAGGGAGTAGGAGCTCAACTCCAGGGCGATGTAGATAGTCAAAAGCTCCACGCCGGAGACGAGGAAGGTCAACCCGAGGACGCTCAGCGAGAGGAAGAAGAAGTAATCCGCCACATTTTCGCGCTCAATGCCGCGCAACCCTTCGCCAAAAGCCACGACCAGAAAGAAGCCGATGGCGATCAACACCTTGAAGGACTGGGAGAAGGTGTCCACCCGGTAGGAACCGTTGAAGAGGTCGCCATGTGCGCCAAAAGCGATGAGTGAAGAGATAATCGCTCCCGTGGCCAGCGCCAGGGCGATCAGCCGCGGAGTTCCACTCTTGGCGTCGGTCAGGGTCGTACAGAAGAGGACCAGCGCCGCGAGCGACATATATATTTCGTGTGTGAAAGCCATTTAGTGACCGCCTTCAGTTGGATTGCCGTGGGCAGGGGCAGCATCATGTCCGGTATTGTCCCCGGGCTGATCGGAAGACCCATGCCCATCGCCATGCGATGAACCGCCAGTCAACTCACTCCACAGCCCGTCAAGCCCCTGGGGCGTGGTGGCGGCGTTGCTGCTGGCCGTGGCGTTCGCTATCACGTTGGTGACCGACGTGGTTATTTTGTTTACAAAAGGCTTGGGCATCAGACCGATCCAGACCACGAAGACCGACAGGAACGCCAGCGTGGCGAACTCCCTGATGTTTATGTCGAAGAAGTGGTTCGCATGCCCGCCTTCGTCCGCGTGCGCCTCCTCGTGATGTGCGTGTCCGTCGGACTTGTCCCAGATGATTTTTTGCAAGAGGCGCAGCATATAGGTAGCCGCGAGGAGCGCTCCGGGAATGGCCAGGAAGGCGATGACTTTATCCTGCTTGAAGGCGCCGATGAGAATATACAGCTCGCCCACAAAGGAGTTGGTGCCGGGGAACGCCAGGGATGAGAGTGAAAAGAGTCCCAAAAACGCCACGTAGACCGGCATGAAGCTGCCAATGGCCGAGTTGTCGGAGATCATGCGCGAATGGCTGCGCTCGTATAGTATGCCGACACAGATAAAGAGCGCGCCGGTCGTGATGCCGTGGTTGACCATCTGAATTATCGAACCCTGGATGCCCTCCAGATTTATCAGGAAGATGCCGAGGGTGACAAAGCCCATGTGACCCACCGAAGAGTAGGCGATCAGCTTCTTCATGTCCTTTTGGCCCAGCGCCACGAAGCCGCCATAGAGGATCGAAATAATCGACACCCAGAGGAAGACGGGAGCCAGATAGAACATCGCAGCGGGTGTTATGGGCAGACAGAAGCGCAGGAAGCCGTAGGTGCCCATCTTCAACAACACCGAGGCCAGAATCACGCTGCCGGGGGTCGGAGCTTCGACGTGGGCGGCGGGCAGCCATGTGTGGAAGGGGAACATCGGTACTTTGATCGCAAAGGCCAGCGCAAAGGCCAGGAACACCCAGAACTGGAAGGCGAAGGAGTAGCTCTGGCCCATCAACTCGGGAATGAAGAAGGTGCCCTGACTGAGGTAGAGAGCGATTATCGCCACCAGCAACAGCACTGAGCCCGCCAGGGTGTAGAGGAAGAACTTGACCGAGGCATAGGCCTTGTTATCGCCGCCCCACACAGCGATCAGCAGATACATCGGTATCAGCATCGCCTCCCAGAAGACGTAGAAGAGCACCAAGTCCAGCGCCATGAAGACACCGACCATCGCCGTCTCCATGATCAGCATGGTGATGACGAACTCTTTTACCCGTTTGTCGATATATTTCCAGGAGCAGAGGATGCACAGCGGCATGACAAAGGTGGTCAAAAGCACCAGCAGCAGGCTGATTCCGTCGATCCCCAGCGCATAGTTGATGTGCAGGGCGTTTATCCAGTGGTGGTTCTCACCAAACTGAAAGAGCGCCGTGTTGGGATCGAAATTCACCCACAACGGGATGGAGAGCAGCGCCTCGACAAACATTATGCCGAGTGTCCAGCCCTTGAGCAGCTTGTCGCCCCGAAGGAGCATAGCCACACCGGCTCCTGCCAGCGGCAGGAAGATGAGGACACTCAGTATCGGGAAACCGAGGATATTTTCAGCGAAGAACGAACCCATGTCGTTTTCTCTATCCGTCCTAGAATGCAGCCATTAGCGCGACCACCATGAAAAAGGCGGCTGTCGCCATGGCTATGTACTGTTGCAGTTTGCCGGTCTGGGTGTGACGAACCTTTTCGCCAACGCCCAGTATTTTGTATGCCAATCCGTCCACTATTCCATCGATAACCACGCGGTCAAAGACCGAGGAGGTTGCTGCGACGCCAAGCGCGAAACGGTAACCAACTATCTTGTAAAGATCTCCGACCCACTCGTTGATCGGCTCCAGAGGATTCCTGAGCAGCGCCATCACCTTGTCGATAGCCTTGCGGTAGAACCAGTCCAGATCCAGATTGAGCTTGTCCTTGGGCTGCATCAGCTTGCGCAATACATAGAAGCCCAGCGCGGTGAAGCCGAGGAGCTGCATCGTCTCCGAGAGGTGATACTGGCTGTAGGGGTGGTAAGTCACCGCGAAGGGCAGCTTGTCGTAGAGCCAGTCGGGATAAATGCCGATGAAGAAGCAGAAGAAGGCCGCGATGCCCATACCGATGAGCATGTTGAGCGGCGGGTCATTGGCCTCGACGCCCTTGTCCTCACCAAAAAAGATGAAGTAGGGGAGCTTGATACCCACCGAGAGGAAGGTGCCGACCGAGGCCAGGATCAACATCAGCATCAGCAACAGCTGGTGGTTGTCGCCCGCGCCCGCGATTATCATCGACTTGGAGACAAAGCCGCTGGTGAGCGGGAAGCCGGATATGGCAATACCACCAATTATCGTAAACACCGCTGTCAGCGGCATTCGTTTGTATAGTCCGCCAAGTTCATTGAGCTTGGCGGTGCCGGTCATGTAGAGGACCGAGCCGACGCCCATGAAGAGCAGCGCCTTGTAGAGGATGTGAGCGTAGGCATGGGCCACCGCGCCATTTAGCGCCAGCTCCGTGCCGATGCCGATACCGCAGACCATGTAGCCCACCTGGCTGACGATGTGGTAGGCCAGGATGCGCCGCCCGTCATTCTCGATCACAGCGTAGCCGACGCCGTAAAGGGTCATGATCGCGCCCATGATTGCGAGAATCTCGAAACCGGCGAAGCCGCGCGCCAGGACATATATGGCGGTCTTGGTCGTAAACGCGCACATGAAGACTGCGCCAGTGACGGTGGCCTCCGGGTATGCGTCGGGCAGCCAGGCGTGCAGCGGCACCACAGCGGCGTTTAGCGCAAAGCCGATCATGATCAGATAAATAGAGAGGTCAGCCTCGGCCGGATTAAGCGGTCCGAACTCAAGGTGGCCGACAGACTTGTAGCGCAGGAAGATGCCTCCCAGGAGGACCAGTCCGCCGGCGGTGTGCATGAGCAGGTAGCGGTACCCGGCCTTGATCGCCTTGGGTTCACGCCTCGCCCACACGAGGAAGGTGGAGGCAAACGCCATCAACTCCCAGAAAATGAAGAGGGTGAGATAGTCGCCGGCCAAAGTGGTGCCGAGCGAACCAGCTACATAGAGAAAGCCTGCGGCGTGTTGCGAGCCATCTTCAATATGGAGAGAGAAGACCGCGCCGATAAACGCCATCAGGGTGAATACATGGAGGAAGACCAGGGAGAGGGTGTCCACCTTGGCAGTGACAAGCTCGAAGCCGCAGTAGTTGATGACCCCGTAGGTGCCCGGCTCCATCCCAAAGGCGACGACCAGGAAGGCGGCCAACGGGGCGGCCAGCACGACCAGCTTGCGGGGCGTTCCCTTTAGCGCGGCGGCCAGCACAGCGCCGATGATCATTATGATTGCGGGGTGCATGAATTCCATCTAACTAGTCCTCCCCGCGTTCTTTTGATGTGTAGAAGTCCAAAGGCTGCATGAGGAACGCATACCCGAGGCCCTTCATGAATTTGGTCATCCCGACGCAGCCTATGAAGCCGAAGAGCGCCCAGAAGCCACGGATGCGGTCGCCGACGAAGTGGTCGCCGTGGCGCACAGCCATGAAGTCGTAGAGGACGATGAGGCCCAGGAGCGTTATGCACACGCCGCGCAGCATCATGGGCCTGGTGCGCAGATAATCAATTAGGGTGACGATAAGCCTGCTCATTTCACGACCTCGATCAATTTCAGCCACAGATCAGGATATAGGCCGAATAGAACCGAAAGCACCGCCGTTAGGCACAGGGGAATCACCATGAAGGGCGACGCCTCCTCGCGCTGTATGGCAGCAACTCCGCCTGCAAAGGCGGCCTTGTTTTTCGGGAAAAACGCGCGGATGAAGATCGGCAAAAAGTAAGCCGCGTTCAATAGCGAACTGACCAGGAGCACCACGAGCAGCCCGATGGAGGAGAGCTCCATCGCGCCCAGCGCCAGGTACCACTTGGAGACGAAACCGGCCACCGGCGGGGCGCCGATCATTGAGAGCGACGCCAGACCAAATGCCGCCATCGTGTAGGGCATCTTGTAGCCGATGCCGTCCAGCTCGGCGATCTCTTTCTTGCGGTGGGCCACGTAGATCGCCCCGGCACAGAAGAAGAGCGTGATCTTGGAAAACGCATGGTTTGGTATGTGGATGAGCCCGCCCGTTATGGAGTTCGGGGTGAGCATCGCCACTCCCAGCACTATATAGGCGAGCTGACTGATAGTTGAATATGCGAGCCGTGCTTTGAGGTTGGTCTTCGTCAGCGCAATCATTGAGGCCACCAGGATGGTAAAGGAGGCGATGTAGGCGCTTATGAGCCCAAGTCCATAGCGTTCCAACAGGTCGATGCCAAAGACGTAGAGCATGACGCGACACACCGAGAAGACGCCCACTTTGACGACCGCGACCGCATGTAAGAGCGCGCTGACCGGAGTGGGGGCCACCATCGCCGAGGGTAGCCAGTTGTGCAGCGGCATGAGCGCGGCCTTGGCGTAGCCGAAGAAGCCCATGAAGTATATCGCCGCTATCAGCCACTTGGGTCCAGGGTCGGTGCCGAAGATGCCGTTGACGATGTCGGGCGCAAAATCCAGGGTCCCGGTCAGCACATAGGTCAACACCAGCGCGGGCAGGAGGAACACCTTGGAGGTGAACATCAAGTAAGTGATGTACTTGCGGCTGCCGTCATACGCCTCGTCATCCTGGTGGTGCATGACGAGCGGGTAGGTGAAGATGGAGACCAGCTCGTAGAAGAGGTAGAGGGTGAGGAGCGTTGAGGAGAAGGCCACACCCATCGCGCCGAAGATAGTGGCGGAGTAGCAGACGTAGAAGCGCGTCTGCGCGTGCTCGTTGAGGCCCCGCATGTAGCCGACGCAGTAGAAGGTCGCCAGAATCCAGAGAAAGGAGGAGGTGAGAGCGAAGAGCATGCTCATCCCGTCCACCTTCAGGGTTATGTTGATGCCTTCATAAAGTTCGAACATTTGGAGCGAGTAGGTGCCGCCGTTGATGATGTGGGGCACCATGTAGGCCACCGCCAGGAAGGTGGCTGCCGCGCCTATGGATGAGCAGGAATCGCGAAGATTCTCATTCTTGTCGAAGACGAGGTTCGCCACCGCCGTCAAGAGCGGCAGGAGGAGCGGAATCAGTATGTAGGCGGTCTGGATGTCATTCATCTCGGATCAGTGCCTAATCTTTCAAGCCGGAAATGTCATCGGCGATTATCGACCTGAAACGCCTGTAGACAGCCACGGCAATCGATAGACATATCGCCGCCTCCGCTGCCGCAAGCCCCATAACAAATAACGTAAAAGTCGCGCCGACCGTTTTGTCGGGCGCCAGGAAAGTATTGAAGGCCATGAAGTTCAGCCCCGCTCCGTTGAGGATCAATTCAACCGAGATGAGCATTGAAATGAAACCGGGGCGGCTTATCAGGCCATAGAGACCCAGCGCAAACAGACAGAGCGCCACGATCAGATATATTTCCATATTGCCGAAAAGCATGGGGTGGACCATCAGACGCCACCTCCCTGCTGATCGGTATTGTCGCGACCGCGTTTGGCTATTATCACCGAGCCGGTAATCGCCACCAGCAGCACGAGCGAGATCAACTCAAAGACGAATACGTTGGTGGTGAGCAGGTTTTCGCCGATCTGCCTGATCGTGCCTTCCTTGACCACCGTGGCGGCCTTCACCCAGGGGTGGGCGATAACCGCGCGGCCAACCACGAAAGCGGCGAAGAGAGCGATAACCGCGCCGGAGCCGATTTTTGTGGCGAACATCAGGGGTTTGGCTTTGGCGTCCTCGGGCGGACGGGCCAGCATGACGGCGAAGACCATGGAGATGGAGACCGCCCCGACGTAGATGAGTATCTGCATCGCCGCGATGAAGTGGTTGCCCAGATATACGTAGAGTCCAGCCACGCCCATGAGCGACATTATCAGCCCCAGCACGGCGTGGATAAGCTGACGCGCGCCCACTGCGACGATGCCGCCAAAAAGCGTCGCGACGATAAAGCCCACGAACGCTATATCAGCGATCAGCACAAGAAATTTTTGTTCAGTAGCGAATGTAAAGTCCATTAGCTCCACCAGCTATTCACTATTATCATCCCCGACCGGAGCTTCTGCTGCTGCTTTTTCCGGCTTGGGCTCTTCTGCTTTTTCTTCTACCACGACGATGCCCATTGCATCGGCGCGTTTGACCACTCTTTCAACCAGCTCGAAATGGAAATCATGGCGTGAGGTGCCGACCAGATTGTACTCGTTGGAGTACTCCAGCGCCTTGGTCGGGCAGACTTCCACGCAGTTTCCGCACAGGCTGCACTTGGTAAAGTCCAGATGATACTCGACCAGCTGCTTCTTCTTGGCGCCCTCGGGCTTTTCGGCCTTGATCTCGATGCAGCCAGAAGGGCAGGTGCGCTGGCACATCATGCAGCTTATGCATTTATGCTTGCCCGTCTTCGTGTTGACCACCAGATCGATGTGGCCCCTGAAGTTGGGCGTTATATCCAGTGTTTCAAAGGGGTAGTGCGCGGTGACCGTCTTGCTCATGCCATACTTGGCCGTGATGCTCATTCCAACAAGCAGGCTCTTTGCGCCGCCGATGATCTCTTTAATCGTCGCAATCATCGTCTATAACTCCCCAAGCTTCATGACCAGGGCGGTGATGGCAAGATTCGCCATGGAAACGGGGATCAGTATCTTCCAGCAAAAGTTCATCAGCTGGTCAAAGCGCACACGGGGGAAGGTCCAGCGTATCCAGATCATGACTATGATCATGCCGTAGGCCTTGGCCAGGAAGATAAACACCCGCAACAGCTCCGTCATGACGCCATCGCCGGTCAATTCAATAAAGGGCAGGTTGTAGCCGCCGAGAAAGAGCGCAGTGGCCAGGGAAGCCATCAGCAGCATGTTCGTGTACTCGCCGAGGAAGAAGAGACCAAAGCCCATACCCGCGTACTCGGTATGGAAACCGGCGGTCAACTCGCTCTCGGCTTCCGGCATGTCAAAAGGAGCGCGGTTGGTCTCCGCCATGCCGGTGATGAAGTAGACAAGGAATGCTACAAAACCCCAGGGGTAGAAAATGAACCAGGTGCCCCCCTGCGCGTTCACGATATCGCCGAGGCTCAAGCTCCCGGTCCACATGACGGCAGTGATAAGGCAAATAAGAAGAGGTATTTCATAAGCGACGTTCTGCGCAACCGCACGCACAGCGCCGAAAAGTGAGTATTTGTTTGCGCTGGACCAGCCTGCAATCAGGATCGCCAGCACGTTCATGGCAGCAAGGGACAGTACAAATAACAGCCCGATATCCAGGTCACGCACCTGCACGTGTTTGGAAAAGGGGATGACCATCAGTGCGATAATCGGCGGCACGAAGCTCAGCACCGGGGCCACCATGAAGAGTCTCTTGTCGGCATTTCTGGGGATGATTATCTGCTTGCCCATCAACTTGATGCCGTCAATGGCAGTTTGAAACAGCCCGAAGGGGCCGACCTCGCAGGGGCCGGGCCTGCGCTGGATGTGGCCGCAGAGCTTGCGCTCCACCCACACGAGTATCGCCGAGTTGCCAAAGGCGTACGCCACCACGACCAGGGCCAGTGCGAGAATGATAATAAGTTGAATCAACGCGTCACTCATCGTCAATTACATCCTCAGCGATCAATTTCAGGAATAACGAGGTCCATACTTCCCATCACCGCGACAAGGTCCGACAGCAGTATTCCACTGGTCACCTCTTTCAAGATGCTCAGGTTGGAATAGGAGGGCGAACGTATCTTCATGCGGTAGGGAGTATCGGTCCCGTCGGTTGCCAGATAGTAACAAAGCTCGCCGCGAGCGGCTTCAACGGACATAAAGGTGTCTCCCGGGCCGCTTTTGACCTTCTTGGGCACCTTCTCCATCATCACCGGGCCATCGGGGAGCTTTTCAAGCCCCTGTTCGATGATGCGCAGTGACTGCTCGATCTCATCCATACGGACCTTGTGGCGAGCCATGCAGTCGCCCTCGTCGTAGGTGGGGATGTCGAAATCGAACTCGGGATAGACGGAGTAGGGCTCTACCTTGCGAATGTCGTAGGGAATGCCGCTGCCGCGAATCATCGGGCCTGTGACCCCGTAGCGCAGCGCCATATCGCGGTCGATGATGCCGATACCCTCGACGCGCTTTCTGAAGATGATGTTGCCGGTCACGAGCTTGTGGAACATGGGGATACGCTCGCGCATCCTCTTGATGAACTTCTTGGTGCCTTCGATGAACTGCTCGTCGATGTCATTACACACGCCGCCAACGCGAAAGTAGCTGAAGGTAATGCGAGCGCCGGTGACGTGTTCGAGCAAGTCCAGCGCAATTTCACGATCATCGAAGGAGTAGAGGATCGGGGTGAACGCCCCGAGGTCCAGCAGGAACGCGCCGATCCACAACAGGTGGCTGGCGACGCGGTTCAGCTCAGTGGTGATGACGCGGATGTATTCGGCACGTTCGGGCACCTGGATGTCGCTAAGGCGCTCGACCGCCAGCACATGGCCGTGGGCAAAGGAGAGGGCGCCGCCGTAATCCATGCGGCCCACGTTGGCGTAGAAGCCGTTGTGGCTGCGGACCTCGCCCATCTTCTCGTGCATGCGGTGGCCGTAACCAAGCACCGGCTCGGCTTCTATCACATATTCACCGTCCATCTTCAGCAGAACCCTGAGCACGCCGTGGGTTGACGGGTGCTGCGGCCCCATATTGAGGACCAGGGTCTCCTGGGTCGGATCCGGATGGGGGATCACTTCGTCACCTCACCGTCTTTGTTCTCTTCAGTAGCAGCCACTTCCCCAATCGGAGGGGTCGGAGGAGCCGGAGGGGCGAAGCGGGGCAGTACAGCGCCAAGTTCCTTCAACCCCTTTTCCGATTTCAGCATCGGATTCAGGTCCCCGGCGTCATCGGGGAGGATGAGCGGGCTGAGGTCGGGATGTCCGGCGAACTTGATGCCGTAAAAATCGTGGGTCTCACGCTCATGCCAGTTTGCGCCCTGGAAGATGTCGCAGATGGAGGGGCACTCCGGGTTCTCGCGGCTGACCAGCACGCGGGAAGCGATACGGCAAAAGCGGTCGGGGTGGGAAAAGTGGTGGATCACCATCATCTTTGGCGTGGCGTCCACAGCCGTGACCGATTCCACCATGAACTCCGCCTTGTAGACAGCCATGACGAACTCGCGCAAGCTGGCCGCGTCCATCACCGCGTCGAAAGAGACGCCAGTCGTTTTCACGTCGCCGCGCTCGATCACAACGCCTTCGATGGCGGCCAGGGTGTCAAAGACTTTATCGAACATCTCAGGAGGTCCCCGTGGGGTGGTCCCGTTTGGGAGCCAACATGCCGCGCATCTGGGGCAGCGGGTGACGCTTGCCCGAGATCAGTTCCTGGAGCTTGAAGATGCCTTCGAGCAGCGCTTCGGGGCGGGGCGGGCAACCGGGAATATAGACGTCTACAGGGATGAGGCGGTCAACACCTTCAATAACGTTGTAGTTCTCTTCAATGGCGAAGGGGCCGCCCGATATTGCGCAGTTGCCCATGGCGATGACCCACTTGGGAGCGGGCATCTGCTCGTAGAGCTGCACGACGGCGGGAGCCATCTTCTTGTTGACCGTTCCCGCTACTATCATAAGGTCGCACTGGCGGGGCGAGGGGCGAAAGACCTCGGAACCAAAACGCGAGATATCCACACGGGCCATGCCGGCGGCCCTCATCTCAAGCGCGCAGCAAGCCAAGCCGAAGGTCAGCGGCCAGATCGAGTTGGCTCTGCAAAAATTAACCAGCGCCTGCACCGCTTCCACACGGGGACCCGGACCCTCGTGCTCATAGCTTGGGCCGGGTTCAAACGACGGGCACGAGGCGCAGTCGTCTTTCAAGATCAGTTTTGTATTCTTCGTGTCCACGTAAAAACTCCCTTGCGCCAGGCGAATACAATCGCCAACGCGAGGATCGAAACGAACAGAACCACCTCAAGAGCAACCCCGAAGCCGGGAACATCCTTATAAGCCAGCGCCACGGGGAAGAGGTAGAGAACGTCGACGTCAAAAGCAAGGAACATCAAAGCATATAAGTAGTAGAGCACACCGTAGCGTATCCAGGCGGGACCGATCGGGTCCATGCCGCATTCGTAGGTGTCGAGGCTTTGTTTGAATATGTGACGGGGAGCCAGCAGGGCGGAGACGGCAAAAGGCAACAGAGCCGCCAAAACGCCGACTGCAGCGAAGATTAGGACATATGCGTGATCAAGAATCCATTGTTCGTTCATCGCATCCGACCTGCATTGAGTGGTTGGTACGGGGTCTCGAATCGCCGGGACAATATGCCAAGCTGTCCGACACTGTCAACCCGCAGGTTGCGTAGATATTGCAGACCTGCTGCGCGGTGCACGATATGCTCTATGAAAAACAGGGCAGGGAGGTTAAAAGACCAAAATACTCATGATTTTTGGTAAAACCCTGTGTCGCGCCATAACTTCGCGTAACATGGTTCGAAAACTGTTTGGCGGTGGATATTGCTGTTTGGTTTGAGGGCAAAATTAAACAGCGGTTTGTTTGTGCTAAATTGCACATGAATTAATTTCAGGCTGGCTAAAAAAATTGAACTACTGCCCGTTTAAGGAGGCAAATTCACACATATTTAAGGGGGGTATAGAGGACGCTCGCCGCTGGGCTGTTAGCTCTAGCCGCATGGCTTTTGTAAGGTTTGGCTTTATAGTAGACGGGGCTGCTCGCCCCGTACCCCAGTATGGAATGGGGTTTATTGTATTTGTTCCGCCCGCTAGCTACGCTAGCTTTGGCGGCTAAGGGGGATTGCTCGTCCAATCCCCCTTGACCCCCAGACGCCCCACAAGCTCTGATCCGCTGCGCGGACCACTCACTGCTCCGGGAACCTTCCGAAGCCGCTCACTCCGTTCGCTTCCGCGTAAGGTTCTTATCCTTCGCCCCTCGCTTCAACCGCTTGGACGGGGAAGGGTAAGTCAAAAGCAATGGGAACGGGTCATGAACTCGGCTTCGCCTCAGGCAGCATGACCCTGATTAGGTATTGCATCCCCGAACTACCCCGAGCTACTCTCCATCCTGCTAAACTTCAGTGCAGCGATGGCGAAACGTCCACAGATTTAAGAGTCCAGTACTTTCTATGGTTTGCTAAATGTTTTTGTCACAGTGTATTTTGTGCTGAGTAGTATAGTTTTTCGTAACCTATGGGAAGAGCTGGTCAACCAACTGATCGCTTTTTTAATTATGGAGCCAACCCCATGACTGAGCCCAGCTTTTGGCTGCTTCACTTTGAACCCATAGTGGCGTCCTCTGTAGATAAAATTTTTGGTTTCTCGGAATTTTTAACTGCCATTGCTCTCTTTGCTGTGATTTACACAATTTCCGATGTTCGCTACAAATTTAGAATCGCAGTGACACCCGGAAAACTTTACCGCAACACGTTTGGCCTTATCACCATCATCGGTATACAAGCATTGCTCACCGAAATCTGGATAATGGAGGGTTGGTGGGTACCAAAAGATATATACATAACATACCCGATATGGCAGGGAATCTTTGGTCTGCTGTTCCTAACCACATTTATGACTTGGATGTACTACGCTTTCATCCGCCCACCTGTTTTTGGACCCCAAAATGCCCTCCGTTACGCACAAGAACTATATAGTTACATCCTGCACGGTAACGACGACGAATTGAAAATTATCGCAACAGAATTGGCAAGATCATCAAAGCAACTTATTTCTCATTGTAGACCCATACAGCGCAGAGAAAGCCAAGGAGAGGCTTCAGAGGCCAAGGTGAAGCCTCGCAAACCAAATGCCGGGGATTACGCAAGCGATATTTTATTGCTCATAGCAAATCGTAAGTTTTGCAAAAACGTCGTGGCCTCTTCCCCGGTGACCGCTCAATATTTTTTCGAAGATATGACAGACCTGACCAAATACAATATTCCTATCGGACAGTTTGCAAAAAACATATTGGCTGAAGCAGTAGCTCAAAATGATTCATTTCTCTACAGCGAGGAAGATGGTTTCTCCTCTGGCCTTCTAGGTGATCTCAAGCCGGTAAGCAAAGCGTCATATGGAAACCATTTGTTAATGGAAAATCTGGCCAAAATTTATCCATCTCCTTTTAATATTGACTATAAAGAAGCCCAATCGTGGGCTCCAGAGCAGTGGAAAGCGTATTGCCGAGCTGTCCTTATAACCATTAACGATTTATTAAAAAATGGGCGAGGAACAGATAACGTTATAACCCTGACTTTTGCCATAGATACGATGAAATTGGCGTACGGGGATTTGTATAAACTGGATGGGGGTTCAGAGACATATTATTCGGATACACATCAACAACTTGGTGTGATTGTCGATTTTATTATGGAAACATTGAAAGCTATAGATGAGCAGGAAATTCTTCCCAAACCTCTTAACGATATCGGCAGCAAAGCCAACTATCCTATAGATATTTACGACCAATTAGCAAATTTCATATACGACGTAATTCTATCAGCTTCATACGTAAAATCGCCCCCTGATGTCTGCTGGGGTATCCACTACAGTTCAATTTGGAGCAATTTATTCGCTGGGCCATATAGCGATAAAGATGCATGGGAAATAGTTTGCTCCAAAGTTAGCTACCTCTTGCTTGATGAAATCAACAGACTTTTGACTTACCCAAACTTTCAGGGGTCAAAAATTTTAGGGTTTTGTCTGAATACTTTGGGACTCGAATTAGCGCCAAGGGGAACTACTATGGGTGATATTTCATACTCTTTGGCTAAAGATGTTCAGGCTTGGACCAAGAAAAACTACCTACCCCTACACCGTGAAAACGCAGTGATTGCAGAGTCTGCCTTAATCGGGAACCTTAGTTTTGAAGAGGCGAACAAGCGTCTGGTTTATACCGGAGGAAGTATTTTGGGCCGAGAACCCCCAAAATTCTTTTTGGATTTGGATGACTAGCAATCTTTCCTGTTGCGCTGTAATTGGGTGATTTGGGGCAGTATACCTATTTATCACTTCAGGGTCATGTTGTCTGAGGCGAAGCCGAGTTCATGACCCGTTCCCATGCTTTTGAAGTTCAATCCCCGTCCAAGCGGAGCAGTTCAGCTCGCAGGATCAGGAGGTCTTGCGGAAGTGAGCAACGCGAACGGCTCCGAGACCTCCCCGGAGAGATGAACGATCAGCGCAGCTTGTGGGGTGTCCAGGGGTCAAGGGGAGGTTGACAAGAACCTCCCCTTCGTCGCTCCAACCCTCGAAGAGGGAGAGCGAAACGCCTTTAAATACCAATAGAAAAGGCCTTCGCGAGAAGGCCCATCCAATCAAAAAAAACGCGTGCAAGCTGCGCGACTCAGCTAGGCAATTTCCCTCTGATCTTCATCTTCCAGCAGCGCTCCGCCGCAGGAGGAGCCTGCGCCTGCGGTGCAGCCGTAGCAGTGGGGGCCGACCACGATTTGCCTGTTTTCAAGCGCCTCCAGGTCCAGCTGTTCCACTGTTAAGGGGTCTTGTGTTGAAGGGTCTTGCGAACTCACTGGCAGGTCGAGGGCCTGATTGAAGTCGCAATCGAAAAGCTGCCCGTCCCAGCGTATGTTTATCTGGTGAACGCACATCAATCCTGGAACCGTGGCGGGGTTGAATCCGCCCCGCAAGAGGGCCATATAGCCCTTAGATTTGTCGGCGCGCTCAAGGTCGGTGAAAAAGCGCCCGATCGGCATATTCGTGATGGTGAGCAGCCGGGTGAAGACGATTGAGTGCTCTTCGGCGAGCTTTTGCCGGTAGGCTTCTTCCAGCATCTCCTGGTCGGGGGGCAGGGCAGGGCCACCGGGGTTGAAGACGAGTGAGAGCGGCAGGCCGGGTTTTATCCCATAGCCAATAGAGTTTAGCTTCTTCAGGGTTCGGATGGACTTTCCATAGGTGCCGTCACCACGTTGAGTATCTACGTTTTCTTCGAGATAACAGGGCATTGAGGCTACAAGCTCAACTGAATTCTCACGATAAAAGTCGATAAAATCGGCAGCGCCCTTTGAGTCGAGAATGGCGAGGTTGGTCCGCACCATTATATGGTTGCCGCGTTTGTGCAAAGTCTCGATAAAGCGCTTGAGGTGGGGGTTCAGCTCGGGGCTGCCGCCGGTTATGTCGAAGGTGAGGCCCGCGACCCCTTCGGTCTTCTCGATTATCGTCTCCATGGTGGCCCAGCTCATCTCTTCGGTCCTCGACGGGCCAGCCTCAAGGTGGCAATGTTTGCAGTCCAGGTTGCACCTGAGGCCCACGTTCACCTGTATGGTCGTTATTTTTTTTGCGCTGAGCGGCTTGCCGATGGCGCCTATAACATCCTTGGAGAAGCTGTTCATTTGATTTGTCTTTCTCTCGCGTGATTTGTGTAAATATTGCTATGGAAGTATGTCGATATTATACCAGCCTTGCAAACTGTTGCTTTCATTTATGCTCTTGTTGCCATCGCCGCGCCTAGAAGTTAGAGTTGGTCTTTCGTAAATGGAGGTATGGATGAAGTCGATCAGGGGGCTGGGCCGCCCGGCTTGGGCGTGGGCGATGTACGATTGGGGGAATTCGGCCTTCGCCACGACGGTGATGGGCGTCTTTTTCCCGATAATGTTCAAGGATTACTGGTGCGCAGGGGTTGGGGCGGCCGAGTCCACCTTCAGGCTGGGTTTCATCAACTCGGCTGCGTCAATAGTGGTCGCTGCGCTGGCCCCGGTGATAGGGGTCATAGCCGACCGGGGAAGCTCCCGCAAGAAGTTCCTCTTCTTCTTCGCCTTGATGGGCATCGTGATGACGGGGGGGCTGTTCCTGGCGGCCAAAGGACAATGGCTCTTTGCGGCGGGACTCTACCTCTTCGCCTCGGTGGGGTTTGCCGGGGGCAACGTCTTCTACGACGCGCTCATAGTGGGCGTGGTTCGCAGGGAGCGGTTCGACATCGTCTCCGCCCTGGGCTTCTCCATGGGCTATCTGGGCGGCGGGATACTCTTTGCGGTAAACGTGCTGATGGTGAGCAAGCCCGAGCTGTTTGGCTTCGCCGACGCCGGAGTGGCGGTCAAGTGGAGTTTCCTCTCCGTCGCGCTCTGGTGGGGAGTCTTCTCCATTCCGGTATTTCTCTTCGTGGATGAACCGAAGGGTGACGGGAAAGAGCTGAATGCCAGTGAAATAGGGAAGGGGATACGGGAACTGTTCGCCACGGTCAGGGAGATCAAGGCGCACAAGCAGGTCTTCCTCTTCCTGGCTGCCTACTGGCTCTACATCGACGGGGTGGATACGGTCATCCGCATGGCGGTGGACTACGGCATGAGCCTTGGGTTCTCCACCGGGGACCTGATGAAGGCGTTCCTGATAACCCAGTTCGTGGGCTTCCCCTCGGCGCTTATCTATGGCTGGGCGGGTGAGAAGGTCGGACCCAAAAAAGCGCTGTATTTCGGGTTGGTCGTCTACGTTGGGGTGGTCTTCTGGGGCTACCGGATGGAAACCGTGGACCAGTTCTATGTGCTGGCGGTCGTGATAGGCATGGTACAGGGCGGCGTGCAGTCGCTCAGCCGCTCCTTCTACGTGAGACTGATACCCCCCGAGCGCTCCGCCGAGTTCTTCGGCTTTTATAATATGATGGGCAAATTTGCCGCTGTGCTTGGCCCCGCGATGATGGGGATAGCGGCAACGGTGAGCGGCAGCCCCAGGGCTGCCATACTGCCTATTCTGGTGCTGTTTGCGGCTGGCGGCATCATCCTGGCCTTCGTCAAGGAACCCCCCAGGCATAATGTAGATAATGGTGCAGACCATGCGGGGCAGGGTTAACCGATGATCCGCCGACGCCTCCTGATGCTGATCCCCACCGTGCTGGGTGTGGTCACGCTGGTCTTCGCCTTCATCCATCTGGTCCCCGGCGATCCGGTGGATGTGATGCTGGGTGAGACCGCCAACGTTTCCGACAAGGCGGCGCTGCGCACGGAGCTTGGCCTTGACCGCACTGTGCCTGCCCAGTACGCAGCCTATATTTCAGGATTGACCACAGGTGATATGGGCAGGAGCTTCGCCTACCGCAAACCGGTGGCTGAACTGATCGTAGCCAGACTGCCCGCGACGCTGGAGCTGGCGGGGTTGTCGCTTGTCATAGCATTGCTGGTGGCCGTCCCCATCGGGGTGGTGACGGCGGTGAAGAAGGGGACGCTGACCGACAGGGTGGGGCTTACGGTGAGCATGGTGGGCGTCTCCATGCCCAACTTCTGGCTTGGGCCGCTGCTCATAATGTTTTTTTCGATCAAGCTCGGGGTGCTGCCCGTCTCGGGCCGCGATGGCTTTGCCTCGTTAATCCTTCCCGCAATTACACTGGGTACGGGATTGGCGGCTATTCTCTCCAGGATGCTCCGCTCAAGCCTTCTCGACGTGATGGGAGCGCAATACCTGCAAGCCGCCAGGGCGCGGGGAGTGAGCGAAGCCAGGGTGATATGGGTCCATGCGCTGAGAAACGCCGCGCTGCCCGTGATAACCATACTGGGTTTACAGCTGGGCAGCCTCTTCTCGGGGGCAATAATAACCGAGGCGGTGTTTGCGTGGCCGGGGATCGGGACGCTGCTCTTGACCGCCATACAATCGCGGGACTATCCGCTGGTGCAGGGGTGCGTGCTTGTTATCAGCCTTGGTTACGTGGCCGCAAACCTTCTCGCCGATCTCGCCTACCGGTGGGCCGACCCGAGGGTGAGAAAATGACGGGCCGCGGAGAGGGTAAATTCTTCCGTATAGCTGTGTTGGCGATATTGGCGGTCATGGCCTTTGGCGCAATTGCCGCGCCGCTCCTCAGCCCCTATGACCCGTCAGAATTGCACCTCGAAGGCGGGCTGGAAGGCCCCAGCCGTTCTCATCCCCTTGGGCAGGACAAACTTGGACGCGATGTCCTCTCGGGCATCCTCCACGGGGGCAGGGTGAGCCTCACCGTGGGCGTGCTGGTGGTCGGGATAAGCCTCCTCATCGGCAGCGCCATCGGCTTTATCTCAGGCTGGATGGGGGGCTGGGTTGACGAGCTGATAATGCGGATAGTGGACATCCTGCTGGCGTTTCCGGGGATTCTCCTCGCCATAGCGTTGACTGGCGTACTGGGGCCAAGCCTCAAGAACGTCATATTTGCGCTCTGCATCCTCGGCTGGGTGGGGTTTGCGCGCCTTGTCCGGGGCGAGGTCCTGAGCATCAAGGAACGCCCCTACATAACCTCGGCGAAGGTCATCGGCGCCAGCCCGACCCGCATCGCCCTGAAGCACGTCTTCCCCAACCTCGTCGGCCCCCTGGCGGTACAGGCCACCTTCTCGGTGGCGGCTACGGTACTGGCGGAGTCGAGCCTCTCATTTCTCGGCCTCGGCCCCCAGAACGTACCCACCTGGGGGGCGATCCTCAGCGAGGGGGTGGACTACCTGATCTTCGCCCCCCATCTGGCGCTCTTCCCCGGCTTGGCGATCATGATAACGGTGTTGGCGATCAACACCCTTGGCGACGACCTCAGGGAGCGGTTTGACCCGGTGGAAGCAAGGAGGCGGGGATGATCCTCTCCGGCGCGAGATATGTGGAAAGCCCCAACTGCCGCCCACGTAAGGGTGAGAGCAAGGGTGAGGGGGTAGAGGTTGATTGCATCGTCCTCCACTACATCAGCCTGCCGCCGGGCCAATTCGGGACCGGCTGCGTGGAGAGGTTCTTCACCAACACGCTTGACTGGAAGGAGCACCCCTACTTCAAGGAGATTGAAGGGTTTGAAGTATCCGCCCACTTCCTCCTCCTGCGCGACGGCGCGCTGGTGCAGTTTGTGGATACTGGACTGGTCGCGTATCATGCGGGCAAGAGTCGCTGGCGGGGTAGAGAAGAGGTCAATGACTTTTCCATAGGGATCGAGCTTGAAGGCGCGAAGGACGTACCCTTCACCGACGAGCAATATGGAGCGCTGGCTGGGCTTGTACGTGAGCTTATGCGAGTCCACCCATCTATAAGCATTGACAACATCGTGGGTCACGAGGATGTGGCTCCGGGACGAAAAGAAGACCCCGGCGAGCTTTTTGATTGGGAGAGGCTGCGCAGGGGTATAGGGAGAACTGAGAATGCCTGATTCTGTCAAAGCAGGGCCGACCAGAGAAGAGACGTGGGAGCTGCTGAATAAACACACGAAAACCCCCAACCTCCTCCGCCACGCGCTGGCCGTCGAGGGCGTCATGCGCTACCTGGCCCGCAAACACGGCGAGGATGAAGAGGTTTGGGGAGTCGTCGGCCTCATCCATGACGTGGACTACGAAGAACACCCCGACGAACATCTGGCCCACGCCAGAGGGATACTGGAAGGGGCAGGGTGGCCTGAAGAGCTGATCCGGGCGGTCCTCTCCCACGGCTGGGGGCTCTGTTGCGACGTGGAACCGCAGACGATGATGGAAAAGTACCTCTACGCCATCGACGAACTCACCGGCCTCGTAGCCGCCGCCGCGCTGGTCCGCCCCACAAAGTCGGTCCTGGACATGAAGCCCAAATCCATCAAGAAGAAATGGAAAGACAAAGCCTTCGCCGCCAGAGTAGACCGCGAAGTGATCCAGAAAGGCGCGGACATGCTGGGGATCGAACGGGGAGAACTGATCGAAGACACGCTGGAAGGCATGAAGGAAGTAGCGGAAGCGATAGGGCTGAAGGGGAGTGTGTAATTACATAAAATAATGCTACTCACGAAATAGAGGGGAAAATAAATGCTGTTTTCTGAACCTCCACATATTTCACCTGAATTAACAGAATCTTGCAGAGACTCTGGTGATTGGGTTCCTATTTTGTTTGAGTGGTACAAATATACGGGTTTATGTTCCTGTAATTTGGCGGCAATCCGTCATTGCTCTCCGTCAGTGATTGTAGCCGATAAAATGCATTATTGGATAACAATTGGATTGTTAAACCGGATGGCTCGTTTAATGCTTTCAAATGTTAAGCTGTCACAAGAAGGATTTTTCGGCGAAACAACATGCATTTTAGACCGATGTATTTTGGAATCAGCAGTTAAACTTACTTGGTTAACTTCCGCTGGACACACAGATGGATTTCAACGTTTCATCGCTGAATCACTAAAAACTGATCTTAAACTGAAAAAAGTGATTACCAAAAATATTGAGCGAAATGATGGGCAAGTGCAGGCAATTGAAGACAGGATGCTGCGGTCAATAGAAAATTACATAAATGACTCTGGCCTGTCAGAACAAGAAGTTTTGAAAACCCCAAAGCTTCAAAATCTGTTTACCATGACCAATGAACTGGGAGACGTAGATAGACGTTTTTATGATTGTTTCCAAAGCATGGGGTCACATCATGTTCATGGTAATTGGTCGAGTTTAATACTCCACTATCTTACGCGTACAGAAGAAGGTGATTATGTGGCGCGGGATCATGGCGATCCTACCCACGTTGGTCAATATACTTCTGTCCCATTGGTGGTCATAATAGCTTTGAAGTCATTTATAGAATGGAGTCTTGTCGAGAGTGAAGACCGAATTGTGCTGATTGAGCACCTCAATGAATTAGACAAAATAATCAAAGATATTAACCATGAGTTGGCTGGAGAAGACTTTGCTTTCGTAGCTAAGAATGAATAGTTCTATTTTTTAACTCGTTTCAGGAAGGACTAGACCTTGATTACTACTTCGATTCAATACATTCCGGGCATGAAGATTGTGGAGCACTTCGGGCTTGTTCAGGGTTCCACCATTCGCGCCAAGCATATCGGGCGTGATATCGCCGCCAGTCTGAAAAACCTCATAGGCGGTGAGCTTAAGGGTTACACCGAGTTAATGACCGAGTCGCGCGCGGAGGCCACTGACCGCATGTGCAAGCAGGCCGAGCAGTTTGGGGCCAACGCTGTCATAAACGTGCGCTACGCCACCAGTTCGGTCGCCCAGGGGGCTGCGGAGCTTTTCGCCTACGGCACCGCTGTTGTGGTCAAGCCGGAGGCGTAATCATGGATATTTCAGGACTGGTAATATTCGTTGTGCTGATGGCCCTTGGCTATATAGCGGGCACGATGGCCGAGCGTAAGCACTATAAATCCATTGAGCGTCGTGAGGCCGCCATGCTGCGCCAACCCATCGTCACCTACGAGGATATGGAGACGCCGGAAGGCAAGCGCGTGAGAAAGGCGAAGATGGTCACCGGCAGCGCGGTGATCTCCACCGATTACTTCAAGCGGTTCCTGGCGAGCTTGCGCTTCTTCTTCGGCGGGCGGGTTAAGTCCTATGAGAGCCTGCTGGACCGCGCACGGCGTGAGGCGATAATCCGCATGAAGCAAGAGGCGGTCGGCGCCAAGATCATATTGGGGATGCGTATCGAGACGAGCAACATCGGCTCCAGCAACAGGAAAGGCAAAAACAAGGGCCTCGGCGCGGTTGAAGCGCTGGCCTACGGCACTGCGGTCTGGTTTGATGAAATACGTCCCCAAACCCCTTGAGGGCAATGTCAACGTAAGCCGCACCCACCCCTTGAAGGAGCTGCTCCTCCTCTGCGGCGGCGTGCTGGGGCTCGTGTTGGCTGCATATCTGGCGTTGGGGTTTGCCGTGGACTGGATCGTCCCCTACGTACCCCAGGAGCTTGAGGAGAAGATCGCGGCTAAGATTCCGATGCCTCCCACCAAGCACAAGCGCCACGCCGAATATCTCCAGCAATTGGCTGAATCCTTGGCCGAGAACGCCCCCAATGACGCCGGTTCGGTGACCCTTGGCGTCATGGAGATGGGTGAGGAGAACGCCTTTGCCTTGCCCGGAGGGCGCATCTACTTCACACGTAGGCTGCTGGAAAACGTGGGGAGCGAAAACGAGCTGGCGATGATCCTCGCCCACGAGATGGGCCACTGCGCCAACCGCGACCACCTGCGTTCCATCGGCAGGGGGCTGACGATGGCGCTGCTCGCCTCCTTCCTGATCAACTCCGACGACGCGGTTGAATACTTCATCGGACCCTCGATCACCCTGGGGCACCTCTCCCATTCGCGCAAAAGGGAAGAGCTGGCCGACCGCCACGGGCTGGAGACGCTGGTCGCCACCTACGGCCACGGCGGCGGCGCCACGGAGTTCTTCAGCCGAATAAATGACAATGAGGAGTACAAGCACCCACCCAAATATCTCTCCTCACACCCGGCCCCCCACAAGCGCGTCAGCTATCTGGAAGAAAGCCTTGCGGAGATATATGGCGCTGAAGAGGGCGAGTTGACACCGCTGCCCGACTGGTGGGATGAGTGGGAAGAAAAAAGCCCTTGAACTAACCAAGGGCCTTTTAGAAAACAGATATCGAACCGAGTTAAGCTAATCGCTGATATCCACTATCGTGGCAGTTGGTGCATTTTTCTTAACTGAGGCGATTCCAGTCTCCCTGGCCGATGTCGATGAGTACATTTCGCTGGTTCCAATGACTTCGTGGTTCTTAGCTTTTAATACAAAATATGGCTCATCGCTCTTGGATGTTTTCCGCTCGTAGTTGTCATCATCTGGCGCGTGTGTCTTGACGGATGCAATTCCGTTTTTAGCACCTGCCTTGGCTTTGTACAGTTCACTCGTCAGGATTACCTCACCGTTGGCGGCTTTGAGGTTGAAGTGAAATTCCCCATTTGATGCCTTTTTGAGTACAAATTTTCCAGCCATGTCTGTCTCCTTTTTGAGTGTGAAGCCAGTAACGATAGCTACAGTCTTGCATATATTTATTATATTTCAAGGGTGTTGGATCAGCGCAAAAGCCACGGGGCAAATTCTGAACAGGAAGAGGAATCGCCGTAAAAAAAAGAGGCTCCCCATTTTGAACAGGGAGCCTCTTCCATTCTTATCCGTCTAAAAACTGACTAATGTGAACCACCGTGGGTGGCGCGCATGGTCTCGGCAAGTTCCTTGATGTGTCCCAGGTCTTTGGTCATCATCGCCCAGCCATACCAGTAGGAGTAATCCGGGTTGACATGGAAAAAGCCCTGGTAAGTGCGCATGCGGTTTTTCATGTACATCTGGAAGAGGACCTGCTCGATGTAGGTGCCCGTGGGCTTGTCACCCCCTCCGGTGCGCATGAAAAAGAGGAAGTCAGGGTATGCGAAGGAGTAATCGGCCGGCTTTTCAATTATGCCGTCCTTGTAGAGCGCCGCCACGATCTCGATAGCGTCGGCCATCAACCTGTCCGCCTTTTGTAAGATGGAGTCACCCATGGCGAACTGCTCTTTGGCGTAATTCTCCGAGTGGCAGTTGGTGCAGACCTTTAGCATCTGATTGCGGTACTTGTCGAAAGATTCCTTGTCCACTCGAACCATGTCCACGGACGTTATTGCGTCCAGCCGCGCAGTGGGCTCACCGGTTTCGGGATTGAGTACGCCCAGCGCCTTCAGGATGGTTATCTGGTCTGCCTTCCACTGCGGATCTTCGGGGAGGGGGAGCCTTACCCCGAGAAAACCCCAGGCGGTGTGGTTCTCATGGTTGCCGTCGGGCATGTGGCAGTCCTGGCATTTGGGTGCGGCTGCGCCCTCGGGGAGGTCGCCGACCTCCTTGGAGAGGTAGCGGCTGCCGTGTTTGGAAGAGGACCACATCTCCCACTGCGGGTGGTCATAACCCATGTGGCACTGCTGGCAGGCGCGGGGGTTCAGCGCCTCTTTCTTCGAGAAGGAGTGGCGGGTGTGGCACTCGTCACAGGAGTTGGTCTGATAGCGATAGCCTTTCGCCAACTGCTCCTTCTTCTGCGCCTCGCTCTTTATCCCCATATTGTGACAGCCGCCGCAACCCCTGCCGCCTTCCATCAACTCGTCAGGCTCGACATGGGTGATGGGCATGGCATTGAGGGCCGACCAGCCATAGTTGTGCTTTCCTTTGGAGAACTGCTCAAACTGCTCTTCATGACATTCGGAACAGAGCGCTTCATCCGGGAAGGAGACGCTCTTGAAGTTCTCGGCGGTGGTGTGGTCGCTGCCGTGGCAATCG
>JAUVAU010000022.1 GCA_030591565.1 Deltaproteobacteria bacterium
AAATTAAGAGAATGATTTGGGGCAGTCTACCTAATTTCCTATTCATTCCATTATGGTAGGGTCGGGCTGTTTGAGGCGCGGCGTTAGCCGAGCCGAGTTCATGACCCGTTCCAATGTTTTGATCTACCATCCCCCTTCAAGCGGTTGAAGCGAGTGGCGGAGGATTAGAACCTTACGCGGAAGCGAACGGATGTGAGCGGCTTCGGAAGGTTCCCGGAGCAGTGAGCGGTCCGCGTAGCGGAGCAGAGCTTGCGGGGTGTCTGGGGATTAAAGGGGGATTGACAAGAATCCCCCTTTACCGCTCCAGCCCTCGAAGAGGGAGAGCGGAACGCCTTTAAATACCAGTAGAAAAGGCCCACTTTTTCAAGTGGGCCTTCCAATCCAAATCAAAAAAAAGCCAAGCGGCTTGAGCGTCCCCCCCCTTTTGTGGTACTTTTTACGACCTTGAAATGAACGCACCCGGAGGAATTAGATAAATGGCGCTTCGCGTATTCAATACAATCAGCGGCAAGAAGGAGCTGCTAAAGACGGTCGAGCCCGGCAAGATCGGGATGTACGTCTGCGGCGTCACCGTCTACGACCTCTGCCATATCGGCCATGCGCGCTCTGTCGTGGTCTTCGACGTGATCTACCGCTACCTGCAATACGCCACCTATGACGTCACCTACGTGCGGAACTTCACCGACGTTGACGACAAGATAATCAAGCGCGCCAATGAGGAAGGCATCTCGACCAAAGAGCTGACCGAGCGCAATATCGAAGCCTTCTACGAAGACATGGACGCGCTGGGCATTGCGCGTCCCACCATCGAGCCCAGAGCCACCGAGCATGTGGAAGAGATGGTGGCCCACATCGAAAAGCTGATTGAAAAAGGTGTGGCCTACAACGTGGATGGAGATGTCTACTTCTCGGTCAACGCTTTTGACGGCTACGGCAAGCTGAGCGGCAGGAACCTTGATGACCTCATGGCCGGGGCCAGGGTCGAGGTGGACGAGCGCAAGCGCAATCCCCTGGACTTTGCCCTATGGAAGGCCACAAAGCCCGGTGAGCCCTTCTGGACGAGCCCCTGGGGCGATGGCAGGCCCGGTTGGCATATCGAGTGCAGCGTCATGGGCCAGAAATACCTGGGTGAAACCCTGGACATCCACGGCGGCGGCAAGGACCTGGTCTTTCCCCACCATGAGAACGAGGTGGCCCAGGCCGAGGCGCTCACCGGCAAGCCCTTCGTCAACTACTGGCTCCATAACGGCTTCGTAAATATCGACCAGGAGAAGATGTCCAAGTCCCTTGGCAACTTCTTCACCATCCGCGACGTGCTGAAAGCGGTCCACCCCGAGGTGCTGCGCTTCTTTCTCCTCTCCCACCACTACCGCAGCCCGCTGGACTACACGGACACGGCGCTGCGCGACGCCCGGGTGGCGATGGACAGGCTCTACGGGCTGGTGGGCAGGCTTGAGGAAGTGGTGGCCGGGTGCGACCAGTCGGTGGGTGTGGACACCAAAAAACTCTCCGCAGAGGGGGTGAAGGTCCACGAAGCGGTCCTGGCGATGTTCAACAAGTTTGAGACCGCCATGAACGATGACTTCAACACCGCCAAGGCGCTGGGCCACATGCACAAATGCGCCCGCGTGGTGGGTTCCTTCCTCCACGAGGGCTTCGAAAGGGATGAGACGACGCTGGCGCTCCTCTGCTACGTACTCACCAGTTTCAAGAAGATCGGCTCCGTCCTGGGAATCCTCGAACACCCGGCGGTCGAGTACTTTTCCAAGCAGCAGGCCGAAGTGGTGGCCGAGCTGGAGATCGACGCAGCCGAAATAGATGTGCTTGTAAAGCAGCGCATTGAGGCCCGCGCAGCCAAGGATTGGGCGCTGGCCGACGAGATAAGGGATAAGCTCGTAGCGATGAGCATCGTCCTTGAGGATGGCCCGGAAGGCACCACCTGGAAAGCAAAGGCGGACTGACCGCGAGAGAGATGTCCCAACCCTTCAAACTGGTAACCGATTTCACCCTCAGCCAGGCCCAGAGTCAGGCGGTGGACACCCTTGCGCGGGAGACCCTGGCGGGAACCCCCGCTCAAATTCTTCTCGGGGTCACGGGATCGGGCAAGACCTTCACCATAGCCAATCTGGTGGAGCGCATCCAGCGCCCTACCCTCGTCCTCGCACCCAACAAGACGCTGGCCGCGCAGCTCTACGCCGAGTTCCACTCGCTTTTTCCCGACAACGCGGTGGAGTATTTCGTCAGCTACTACGACTACTACCAGCCTGAAGCCTATCTGCCCCATCAGGACCTCTACATCGAGAAGGATTCGTCGATAAACGACCGCATCGACCGGCTGCGCCACTCCGCCACCCACGCGCTCCTGACCCGGCGCGATACTCTCATCGTGGCGAGCGTCTCCTGTATTTACGGGCTGGGCGACCCCGAAGCCTACGAGAAGATGATCCTCTACCTTGAGACGGGCTTTGAAGTGGACCGCGACAAGGTGCTGCGAAAGCTCGTCGACCTCCAGTACACGCGCAACGACATCGACTTTCATCGCGGCACCTTCCGCGTCAGGGGCGACGTGGTGGAGATATTCCCCGCTTACGAAGACGAGCACGCGATCCGTGTGGAGTTCTTCGGCGACGAGATCGAACAGATAACCCTCGTGGACCCGCTGCGTGGCCTGAGGCTGGGCACCATGAAGTCCGTACTGGTCCCGCCGGCCAGCCATTACGTGACGTCGAGGGATGTCATGGACCGGGCGATAAAGACGATACAGGACGAGCTTCAGCTGCGTCTGACCGAGCTGAATGGTCAAAACAAGCTTGTGGAGGCCCAGAGGCTTGAGCAGCGCACGATGTTCGATATAGAGATGATGGAGGAGATGGGGTTCTGCACCGGCATCGAGAACTATTCACGCCATCTCACGGGACAGCAGGAAGGTGAGCCGCCCCCCACCCTGCTCGACTACTTTCCCGACGATTTCCTTCTGGTGGTAGACGAAAGCCATATCTCCATCCCCCAGGTGGGCGGCATGTACAAGGGCGACCGTTCGCGCAAGACGACCCTGGTTGACTTCGGCTTCCGCCTCCCCTCGGCGCTGGACAACCGACCGCTCAGGTTTGACGAATTCGAGCAGCGCATAAAGCAGACCATCTACGTCTCCGCCACCCCCGCCGGGTATGAGCGGGAAAGCGCCGGAGACAAGGTGGTGGAGCAGATAATCCGTCCCACCGGGCTGACCGACCCGGAGATGATAGTGCGCCCCGCCGAGAGCCAGGTGGATGACCTGCTGGCCGAGATTCGAGCGAACGTCGCGAGGGGCGAGCGCGTCCTGGTCACCACGCTGACCAAGAGAATGTCCGAGGACCTGACGCGCTACTACACCGACCTTGGGGTCAAGGCCTGCTACCTCCACTCGGACATAGATACTCTGGAAAGAATCAAGATAATTAGGGAGTTACGCCGGGGCGAGCATGACGTGTTGGTCGGGATCAATCTCTTGCGGGAGGGGCTGGACATCCCCGAAGTCTCCCTGGTCGCGATCCTCGACGCCGACAAGGAGGGCTTCCTCAGGAGCGAAACGAGCCTGATACAGACCTCGGGCCGTGCGGCGCGGAACGTGAGGGGCAAGGTGATCCTCTACGCCGACAAGATCACCGGCTCGATGGAGCGCGCCATGTACGAGTGCAGCCGCAGGCGCGAGCTTCAGGTCGAATACAACCGGGTCCACGATATAACGCCGGAATCGGTGACCAAGAAGATCGACAACCTCCTCGGCTCAGTCTACGAGATGGACTACGTGACCATACCCATATCCGACGACCTGCCCGAACTGAGCCCCGCAGAGATCGACAAGGAGATCAAGCGGCTGAAGAAAAAGATGCTGGACGCCGCCGCATCCCTTGAATTCGAGGAAGCCGCCCGCTGCCGCGATGAGGTCCATTCCCTTGAAAAGTACGGGATGGCGGTTATTGACGACAGGAACGTGGGCATCAAACGTAAAAGCAAAAAGAAAAAAGGCAGAAAATAGCCCTTGTTACAATATGTTATCAAAATTAATTAAAGTTATTTATAGTCACAGATAGGTGTAAACGGATGAGCGCAGACAACTCCCACGGTTCGACCAAGGCGATTATATACGCCTTTGGCGCCAATTTCGGCATCGCCATCGCCAAGACGGCGGGCGCGGTCATCACCCACTCCGGGTCCATGCTCGCCGAGGCGATCCACTCCTATGCCGACTGCGCCAATCAGGGGTTGCTCTTCATCGGTTTGTCCCGAGCCAAAAGACCGCCCGATGCAAAACACCCGCTGGGCTACGGAAAGACGATATATTTCTGGTCCTTCATCGTCGCCCTCATGCTCTTCAGCATGGGCGGGCTCTTCTCCGTCTACGAGGGCGTGCACAAGTTCTCGGCTGTCCTGGATGGCTCCGCCCACCCCCTTGAAAAACCCTGGCTTGCCATAGCCATTCTCCTGCTGGGAATAGTTCTGGAGGGTCTGTCGCTGATGGGGGCGCTTCGGGAGAGCCGCGAGAGCAGACGGGGCAAGAGCCTCTGGCAGTGGTTCAAGGAGAGCCGCGAGTCCATCTACCTTGTGGTGATAGGGGAAGACATCGCGGCGCTGCTGGGGCTGTCGTTCGCCTTGATAGCGGTGACATTGACGGCGCTCACCGGCAACCTCATCTACGACGCGCTGGGCAGCGTCGCCGTGGGGCTGCTGCTCATAGTCGTCGCCATAGTCGTGGGGATAGAGATCAAGAGCCTGCTCATAGGAGAAAGCGCCGAACGCGAGGTCGAAGAAGCCATCACTGCCTTTCTCGCTGAACATCCCGCTGTGGCCGAGCTGCTGAACCTGAAGACATTGCAAATGGGGGCGGACGTGATGGTGGCGGTAAAAGCGCGGATGACGGAAGAAAATTCAGCCAAAAAGATGATCGCCGAGATCAACCGGTGCGAAGCGGAACTGAAGAGAGCCTTCCCCCAGATACGCTGGGTATTCTTTGAACCGGACGACAAGGCTTAGGGGGCAGCGCTGGGGGCCAGATACCCTTGACCACGTTTTTGACCTTGACCCTAAACTCCCCGTCCAAGCGGAGCAGTTCAGCTCGCAGGATCAGGAGGTCATACTTTATAGCGAGCGCGAGCGAGCGGCTTTATGACCTCCCCGGAGAGGTGAACGATCAGCGCAGCTTGCGGGGTGTCCAGGGGTCGAGGGGAGGTTGACAAGAACCTCCCCTCCGTCGCTAAAGCCCTCGTAGAGGGCGAGCGAAACAACCCAGTCGGAACCCTCCAAAACAGAAAAGGCCTCCGTGAGGAGGCCCACCAAACAAAAAGCCGAGCGGCGAGCGTCCCCCCTACACCACCGTGCAACCGGCTTTCTTCAATAGCCCGGAGCGCTTCTTCTTCCACGCCTTCAGCTGTTTCTGGAAGACATCGAAGACGCCGAACTCCTCGGCTATGCCCCCCAGAGCCGCCAGGGCGCCCTCAAAAAGGACTTTGGGGCGTTCATCCCCTGCGTACCCCACCGTTCGATCCACGTAGGAGAATTCGTCAATGAAGGGGTCCAGGAAGGGGAACTCCTCGGAGAGCGCAAGAAATGTCCTGTTCATAATCATCTTGAAGCCGTCGACACCGCCGGTTTGGGGCAGCGCCATGTCTTCCAGATAGCGGAAAAGCTCGCCAATGGCGGCGACGGTATCCGGTTCGAGGTCGATCTCTTCTTCTTTGGCTGGGGCTGGGGTCGCTATTTTGGAGGGGTCGTAATCGTTGTCGAAAAGCTCCATCACGTTGGCGGCGCGGACGCCCTCACCACCCTCTGCCGCCTCTTTTTCCTCCAATTCCTGGTTTATGGCCGCTTCCACATCGATCTTGTAGACATTGAAGGTCGCGCCATTGTCGCTTATCCGCTCGCTCAAAAGCTCCAGATTCGCTTCCTCATCATCTTCCAGCGCGCCCCGGAAGTTGAAATACGCCGCGACCTGCTCGCCGCTTATCATCATGAAGTACGCGCTGCCGCCATGGGTGAGCTTCACTTCAACGTAGCCGGTGAGCCCTTCCTCCACCATTTTTATCAGCAGGCCGGTGAAATCGGTGAACTCGGCGTCAAGGTTGCTGAACACCTCGATGGCATGCACGGCGTTCGCGAAGAGGTCCAGCACCGTATCCTCAAGCTCATAAACCGAAACGATGAAGTTCCCCGACTCCAGCTCCGAAAAAGCCCTCGCCTTGGCTATATCCCCCTCAATCGCCCTGTCGCCGTTTCTGTATATCCAGTTCAACTCGGTGCCCAGGTCGAAAACCATGGTGATGTCGGTCTGCCCGAAGGTGAAGTGGATGAGGCCGCAGCCATACTCCCCTATCATGTGCTCGACAAGCCGCTCGATCTTGAGGTAGTAGCTGTTGAGGCCGCTAAGCGCGGCCCTGCTCTTTGGAACCAGTAGCATTGATAACCCGATACCCCGATAAAAGTGTTAATGAAAATGCGTTACACAAGGGACTATAAGGCTTTTTAGCGACGCCGTCTCATTCTTTCTATGGACAGCCTGATGCTATCGCGCATCCTTGAGACCGCCACGGCAAGCGCCCCGATCTCATCGCTCCGCCTGATGTTGATCTCGGCGTCCAGCTCACCCACGCTTATCCTGTAGGCCGCATCGGCGAGGGTTTTAAGCGGTCTGGTTATACGGACGCCCGTTATCACCGCCAGGACAAACGCCACCAGCAGTGTTATCGCCAAGATCATCAACCCCACAACCTTGACCTCCTCCAGGGCTGCAAAGGCCTCCCGGTCGCTTTGGAGGAGAATGAGCCCCCAGGGGCCGTTGCCCTTCTCTATCACGCCGATATTCTTGACGCCCCTCCAGTTGAAATAGACCAGCCCCGAGCCGCCCTCCATGAACTTTGCGATAAGCGGATGGGAAGAGTCGATCCCCGTGAGATTCCCCGCGCCAGTCACGATATGGCCGCTGCCGTTCACCACGAAGGCCGCGCCCGACTTGCCGCCATCCCAGGCGGAGAGTTGCTCTTTTAGCCCGGAGGTCGTGATCGCGCAGACGACGGCTCCTGTGGGCTTGCCCTTTTTCATTAGCGGCAGCGCCAACACCAGCGACTGATCGTCAAGGGTCGCTTCCGGGTTCTTCCACTCAACGAGCTTCCCGCCTGCCATCACCTCTTGGTAGAAGCCGGAACCGGAGTAGTCGATCAGCTTCCCCTCGTCGCTGCGGGCGATATTCATCCCCTTGGTGTTGAGGGTGAAAAGCTCCTGCACCCAGGGGTTGGAGGCCGCAAAACCCCTCAAAATGGGCTCTTGCTGCTTTCTCTTGTCGGCTTGAAACTGGGGAAGCGCTGCGATGGTCTCCAGCATCCCGGTCGAGCGTTCATAGAGACTGGTGGCGCTGGCCGCCATGGCGGAGGCGGTGGCTGTCACGGTCTTTTCAGTTGCTCCGCGCAGCTGCTGCTCCACCTGCGTGTAGACGAGGTAGCCAAGGAGGGTCAGCGGCACCACGCTGACCAGCGTCATTATGGAGACGATCTTGGAGGACAAGCCAAAAGCCGACCGTTTTTGGGGCGGGCTCAGGTCCACGCCAGCCCTGTCGAATTCATTGCGATAGCGTGGTTTGTCCTCCGACCCGCTGCGATCATAGGCGACGGCTGCCGCATCGTCGCCACTGGTTACCGAGTAACCTTCCGGCGATTCCTCTTCGTCACCCTCTTCATCAGCGGTGGCGGGGGGTGCCTCTTCCTCGACAATTTGAGTCATTGCGCCAGCCGGGGCCGACTCCTCATCGTCATCCGACCCTTCGCCGTCACCGCCATCCCCTGCCTCTTCCTCCGTCAGTGAACTCTGCGGCGTCACGGCCCCCAACTCCTCTTCGACCCAGAACCCCTCCTTCGGCTCGGACATCTCGGGGGTTGGGGCAACTTCTTCAGGGGGCTCCCGGGGCTTCTCCACGATGATGTGGTGGGAGCAGGCCTTGCACTTGATCTTCACCTTGGCGGCGGTGAGCTTCTCAGGATTGATCTTGTATTTCTTTTTGCAATTTCCACAAGTCACTATCATTTATCGGTACCGCCTCGCATGGTCTCTAGCATTCATTTCCCTGGAAATTTTTTCAAGGGAAGAGCACAACGGCTTCATTCCTGGATATCTTACCCGGCAAAACCAAAAGTGTTACGGCTAACTTCCCGAACATCCATGAAAATATAGCCAGTTGGGGGCAAACGGTCCAGCCCCTTGTCAAACTTTCGACCCGCCGGGCTGCGCCAACTCCCTTATGACCGACGTGGCGTAGACGCCCGGAGGCAGGGAAAAGGAGACCCAGGCTCCGCCCTGGGCCGCTTCAACCGCTTGTGCGGACAGGGGTATCCTCATCGCCCTCCTGGACCCGGTCTGGCCCGAAAAGGCGGTGCGCTCAATCCTCAGGGCGCAGAGCACATCGGCCTCCAACGCTGCGACCTCCCCGGTGGGTTCGACTTTGTTCTTGCCAAACATCGGCCCGGTCGGCGATATCTCGAAACCCGCCAGCCTCACCCCATCTTCCGCAGTATCCTCACAGACGAAAATGCCGCCCGAGCTGAGCTTCTGCATCACGTCTCCAGCCAGCACGGTGGCAAAAGCCCCCTGCTCGATCCGTAGCGCGAGCACCTCGTTGAAAATAAAGGATTGAAGCGCCGAGACGAGCAGGTCGCGTTTCCAGCGCCCTGTCTTGTATTTGCCCTCGATAACCCTTAGCCCCTGCTGGGCGTTGTCGCCCTTGGAGCCGAAACGCTGTGGCCCGTAGTAGTTGGGGATGCCGCTCTTGGTCAGCTGGGCAAGCCCGGTCTCCAGCATTTGCGCGTCACCGCCAGCGAGAAACACACTGAAACGGTTGCCCGCCAGGTGACCCAGCCGCAACTTGTTCTTGTGGCGGGTAGCGTTGCACACCTCGCCTCCCGCTTTTTCAAAGGCCAGCCTTGCTTTGTCGGTCTCAACCCCGGTGACGGTGAACGCCTGGGTGGTCACCGCGTTCTTGTCCTTCATCCCCGCGTAGCCAACGGCTGCCGGTCCGACCCCCAGCAATTTGGCGGCCGCGACAGCCAACTCCCTGGTGGCGAGTCCGCTCTTCTTCACGATAAGGGCGGCGTGCTCGCCTTCGCCGCAAAAGGGATACAGCCCGATCTCCTCGACAACGAAATTGTCGGTTGAATCAGACCAGACCCCGCTCCTCTCAGCGGTCGTTATGCGCGGATAATCAAAATCCCTGTAGGGCTTTTTTGTCAAGTCACACCTTGCGGTGTCTGAATTCGTCAACGATTCTATCCTTGTAATGGTTTTCACGGGCCGCCAATTATGCTATCTATTGCATAGCAGCTTCCAGTGCACAATTACTGTTCACCTTTTGCATTATAGCTTTTGGGAACCACGCCAGTCATGCCGATAAAAATATTAATCGCCGAAGACCAGCGACTGCTCCGCCAATGCTTCAAAGATGCGTTGGAATCCGAAAGCGATATCAACGTCGTGGCAACCGCCGCCGACGGACGAGAAGCGGTCCTCGCCGCCGAGCGCCACAAGCCCGACATCATCCTCATGGACCTGGCGATGCCCAACCTCGATGGTGTCAGCGCCTCCAAAATCATCCAGGAAAGGCTCGGCAACAGCAAGACCCTCATTCTATCCCTGCACGACGAGTCCATGAAAGTATCCGGCGCCATGCGCATGGGCGTCAAAGGCTTCATCTCCAAGGACGTGGACTTCGAGGAGCTGGTACGCATCATACGCGCGGTTCACAAGGGCGAAGCGATCAACTCGCCTTTCCTCGTCGATCAGCGAATCAATGAGGAGAAGGGAATAGCCATCTACAAACTGACCGAGCGCGAGGTGGAGGTCTTGAGGCTGCTGGTGCGAGGCCTCAACAACAATGAGATAGCGGAGAAACTTTGCGTCTCCGAGCAAACCGTAAAGAAGGAATTTGTCACCATATTCAACCGCCTTGGGGTGCGAAACCGCACACAGGCAGCGGTCATGGGAGTTCAGCTGGGCCTTTTGGATGGCGCAGCTTATTAATCGATATGACTAAAACAGCTAAAAAAGTCCTGGCAATAACCTCAAGCGGAAGAACGCACTCCAACTCTTCCCGTTTGCTAAGTGCCGCCGCCGAGGAGGCCGCAAGGGAGTCCACCCTTGTCATCCATGGTCTCGCGACCCTGACCTTCAAGGGGTGCACGGGGTGCGGTTCGTGCAGAAACGGCTCGGACAAGTGCGTGCTAAAGGACGATCTCACTCCAATCCTGGCAGAGGTCGCCCAAGCGGACGCACTCATCCTCTCGGCTCCGGTCTACTACGGCCAGGTCTCGGGGATATTCAAGTCCTTTCTCGACCGCTGGTACGCATATCGCGACAGGGAGCGGGAGTTGAGACTCCCCTCCGGGCGTCCCCTGCTCCTCATCCTCTCCCATGGTCACCCGGACAAAACCGCTTATGAGAAGTTGGTCGCCGATCTTGAACGCATCTTCACCGCCTACGGCTTTGTCCCCAAGGTGATGGTGGGCTTCGGCATGGAGACACCGGGAGATGCCGAGAATAAACCGAAGTTCATCTCCCGAGCCAAGGAGCTGGGCGACGATATCGCTTCGACGCTCTAATATCATTTTGATGGAGAGCCCGCCCATCATCGACCAACTATCCACAAACGAAAGCTGCCAACTGTCCGGGTCCGGCACTCCCGCCACTGCCCTTCGCACCGGTGCGAGTTTTTTGCTGGCGCTACTGTGGGGGGCGTTCGTGGCCGGCTTCTTTGGCTGGATCGAAACGGGAAAAGTTGCCAAACACCTTGGCGCCAAGGGGGTCCTCCTCGCGGGCGCAGGCCTGCCCCATCTTCCCGGCGCCATCTACTGGGAGGAGATGGCGACCACCTCCCCGCAACTTGCCGGGGCGGTGTTTTTTGCCCTCTCGCTGGGAGTCGGCCTCGCAACGCTGGCCTTCCTCTGGGCCAGAGTGGTCGCACATCTGCCGCGAATCGGCTGGGGTGTATTGCTGGCGCCGCTCTTCATCTTTCCCTGCTGGGCGCTCTTCAGGGGTGATCTGCTTGCCGCACTGATAACCGGGATCATTCCCCTGGGAGCGGCCATATGCGGCCTCTCCCCTGGGAAATCGACCCCAAGGGGGTTGGCGACCGCGCTGGTAATTGCCGTAATCCTCTTCACCGGCTTCGTCCCCTGGTTTTCCGCCAACACCGCTGTGCTGGTGAGGGACCGACTCCTGCTGGGGACCGATATGGGCAAGCCGGTGAGCGATGCCTACTACCGCTGGACGCTCTATCCCGCCGAAACGATCAAACCGCTGCACAACCTGACGCAGCCCGTCGTGGCGGTATCCGATACCATCAAATATTCGCGTTTTTGCTATGACGCGGCCAAGATCAACCTGCTCTGCGTTCCCCTTTCGGATGGGGGGGATGGGGGCGGCTATGACCTCCTCCTCCTCGACACTCCAGAACTGGAAATCACCGATGGCAGCCGATCATTCCTCTGGCCGGGTCCCGGAGGGTCGAAGAGGTTGGAGGGGTTCAGGGCTTTTTCACGCGCTGCGGACAGGAACAAGGTGCTGAGGCGGGCGACCTTTTACAGCTTCTGGTATGGCGGACCGTTGGCGATTTTGATGGTTTTGCTCATCTCCATCCAGCTGGCCTCTTCAATCCTGCCGGCCAAAAGAACCCACGCAGCCCTTGCCATGGCGCTTGTCATCGCGGGGGCGACCACCCTGCCCGCCTTTCCGACGCAGTGGAGCGCGCACAACGATCTGCTCATCAATGGCAACCCCTCCCCTGGGGAGATCGCGGTCGCGTTGAGCTCGGAGGACAGGATTAGGCGGATGTACGGCGTCAAGGCCGCTGGTTCGCGGGGAATGAAATTTCTGGATGAGATCGTGGCCGCGCTGGACGACGAGGTGGTCAACGTGCGCTACACTGCCGCCAGGGCGCTGGGCCGAATCAATGCCGACAGCAGGAGCGAAAGAGCCCGCGAAGCGCTCATTGCGCTCATCCACAGCGACGATGAGTGGTATGTGAAGAACCTGGCCTACTGGGCGCTGCTCAACGCCGGTTGGAGGCCCACCCCCTGGGAAGTTGGGAAATGAGCTACTTAAAAGCCGCCGGAAATGGCCCCGGTACGCTTGAGGCGCTGGGTATCGTCGTCACCATCGCCTGCATGGAGTTGGCGGCGACCATGCTGCTCCCCCCGGATCTAAGAGGCTTGAATTCGCTCATTATTTTGCGTTTCCTCCAGTTGGGGCTGATAGTCCTCTGGATGAAGCGAAGAGGCTTTGGGGCGAAAGCCATAGGCCTCGCTCCCGACAAGCTCAAAAAAGGCTTGAAAGTAGGCCTGATCGGCTGTGTTCTCCTTGGGGTGATCGCCATTCTCCTGGAGGTGGGGACGCGGCTGTTGATGGATGACAGCTTTTTGGGCATGATGAAGGTGGTTTCTACCACCCGTTGGCCGTTAAAGCTTGCCTTCGCCATGGTCATAGTCGGCCCCTTTGTCGAGGAGTTGGTCTTCAGGGGCGTCCTCTACGCGGCGCTCAGAAGACAGATGGCCGCACCACCGGCGATCATCCTCAACGTGCTGCTCTTCGGGCTGGCCCACCTCCCCTCCCAACCCCTGCCTTTGGTCCAGATGGCGGGCGCGTTGGTCTTCTGCATCGCCCATGAGCGCTCTTCAAGCCTCGTGGCTCCCGTGGTCATACATTCCGTCGGAAACGCCGCGATGCTCGGCCTGACCTTCGTCAGTATTTGAGCGGGGTTAAGATGAAAATAGCCTTCACCTCCGATTCCCGCAGAGACCTCCACTGGGCCAGATATGTAAGCCGCTCATTCCACTGCTACAAAAGCTGCACCTGCAAAAGCTACCCAAAAATAGACAAGCGCGTGCTCGATAGCGACGTCTGGTTTCTCGGCTCCTTCGACAACCATGTGCGAAGGCCCTTCACGCCAGCTGAAGAGGAGATAATCGACAAGTTCAAGGGCGTGCTCATCTGCTTTCAGTCCGACGACGCGATAGACCTCTTTATCGACCGCTTCTCACCGGAATTACTGGGCAAAGTTGATTTTTGGCTACAGCGGGCGTTTCATGATGAATGGAAAGCCCCGGCCACCGGAAAGGAAGTGTTCCTGCCCCCTTTCATCCCAGCCACCCTGCACCACAAAACCAGGGAAATACCCTATGCGTCGCGTGGGTCGAGGATCGTCTTCTTCGGAGCCGCCACCGGCAGCTCCGACCCCGGGGAGAACACAAGATTCAAGGCCACGGGGATTCTCAAAGAACGCTTTGGAGAGCAGTTCGTGGGCGGCATCTTCGAAAATCTCGACAACCCCGGACTCAGAGTGCCCGAGCGGCTGAAAGCAGCGAAGATCGGCAGATACAGCCACCTGGACCTGCTCGCAGCCTCGGCGATCGGGTTGTCGCTCCCCGGCAACAGCCCGCTTACCTTTCGGCACATCGAATGTCTGGCAGCGGGGACCCTTTGCCTCTCTTCGGGGCTGGGAGAGATACGGTGGATGGATGGAGGGTTGGAGCCGGGGATCCATTACGTTGACATACCGCGCAGCCTCGAAGGCTTCGCCGACACGGTGGCAGCGCTACTTGACGACACGACCGGATCGGCAAAAATTGCCGACGCTGGTAAAGCTCGTTATTCAGAGTACTTAAAGCCTAATAGCTATTTTTACAATGAACTGTTATTCGAGGATTTCTGCGACCAGTTCGATGGCGCGCTCGCCCTGAAACCAAACCCCGCCAAGGGGTTGGTCTCAACCATTTCAACCCTTGTCCAGCCGCTGCACCAGTCTGTAAAAGAATACCGGGTGAATAAGCGGGAACAACCTCGCCGCTGAAAACAAAAAAGGCGCAAAGCCTTTTAACGAATCTCTTCGCAAAGTAGCTTTACGCCTTTAAACCATTGCTTGCTCGTCACTCTTTGTGGTCTAGAAAAACTCCACCCTCACCGTGTCGGCCGCTTCTTCCTTCTCCACAAAGACGCCAACTCTGTCCAGGGTGATCTTTTGCAGCTCTTCAACCAGCATATCCACCGTGCCGTAGTACTCCACTGTGGAGTTGTCGAAATTATGCACCCTGTATGAGCGCTTTTTGAATTCGCGCAAAAAAGCCCTGGGCTTGTAGTCGTAGTCGCTTACGGTAATTATGCGAATCTTCAGGGGTTCACGCGGGAAACCCAGCTCTTTCAACACGGCTCTCAGGTGACCCAGGTCCACATCGCCCACCAGGGCGCCCCAGTACTCGTCACCAAACCAGTGTCCGGTGCGCGCTTCAACCTGGTAGAGGTTGGAGAAGCCGATCTTCTCATAGAGCTTGCCGAGGTTGTTCTCGGAATCGAAGGGTCCCTCGGGTATTACGATGCCCTTTTGGCCAAAGGACGCGGACTGGATCAGGGGCAGTTTTACGCCGATGCTGGTCAAGGCGTTCTTCATGAGCAGCACTTTCAGCTTTTGATCGACCACATCGACCACGCGGTTGGTTTCCGCCTCCCTGTTTGAGCCCATCGTCGCGTCGAGAAGCCACTCATCCCCATCGTGGAGGCCAAAGAGGCTCATCCCCTCTTCGACCCTGAAGCTTCCCCACTCCACCGGCTGTCCACCCGGTCCCGCGCCGCGCAGGATGGAGCGCACCTTGCCGCGCAGCCTTTGACCCCAGGTGCCCACCGACAACCTGCCCTGCTCAAGGACCTGGAAGAGCCTTCCGCGATCCTCTTCATGGTCGTAGCCACTGACCACGCTCGAAACCGTCCCGGCGCTATCCACGGTGATCATGAGCGGGATGTACTGTATGCCCAGCTGGTCCACGATCTTGTCGGAGCGGTCGAGCAGGTGGATTACGTTCAGCGGAGTTCCCCGCGCATCCTCATAGCGCCTGACGAAGCTCGCTATGCGCGCCACGGGCATTGCGCTGTCGGTGTTTACCGCGACCACCTCAACCTCTTCAATCGGGAACTCGGCCCGGATGGAGCGCAAGTCATCCAGCTCGCGGATGCAGTCGGAGCAGTATATCGACCAGAAAGAGAGCACGACCGTCTTCTTGCCCATGATGGCGGAGAGGTCCATCGGCTTTTCGCTGAGGTCGATACCCTCAAGTATCGGCAATTTGGTGCCCTCGGTCGCGCCCGAGGGTATCTCATCGGCCCACGAGCCACCGGCGAACACGAGCGTCAGCGCCACCAGGGCGGCTATCGTCACAAACCTTTTCATGGTGCTACCCCTCAATCAAGGTTCTTTGAGTCGATCACGTTGATGCGCGTCTGGCCACTGGGCAGCTCCGAGCGGCTGCGCATGCTGAGATAATAGACCTTGTCGCCTATTATCGCCCATGCCGAGTCGCCGGAAGCCGAAATATCCACCGGCACGCTCGATCCGCTACCCTGTGGCAGCGTATAGGCGTGCGGGGCAGTGGGTTTGAAGAGGTTAAGGATCAAAAGCGCCGAAACGACGAAAATTCCAGCCAGGTAGACAAAATCCTTTTTGCTCATCTCATCTCCTCCAAGTTTTTCCATTATTCACTGTCAAGACCCCGTAACCCCAAGGCTACTCCAAAATCAACCCCAGTCCAGTCAAGCGGCGGCTTCGGCCATGTAGCGGCAGATCGCTTCGCCAAACTCGGAGCAGAGCAGACAGCTCGCGCCATCCATCTGGCGCTCAAGGTCGTAGGTGACCTCTTTGTTGGCCACGGCCTTCGCGATCCCCTTACGTATCAGCTCGGCCACGTCGTCCCAACCCATGAACTCGAACATCATGACGCCCGAAAGGATCACGGAGCCGGGGTTCACCTTGTCCATACCTGCATACTTGGGTGCGGTGCCGTGAGTTGCTTCAAACACAGCATAATCGTCACCGATATTTGCGCCGGGGGCCATTCCCAGACCACCCACCTGTGCAGCGGCGGCGTCGGACATATAGTCGCCGTTGAGGTTGGGCATCGCCAGCACAGAGTACTCGGAGGGGCAAAGGAGCAGCTGCTGGAACATCGCATCGGCGATGCGGTCCTTGATTATGATCTTCCCCTCGGGCCGCTTGCCGTCGAATTTGTCCCAGAGTTCATCCTCGGTGATGGTGACATCTCCAAATTCCTCGGCGGCCAGCTCGTAACCCCAATCCTTGAAGGCGCCCTCGGTGAACTTCATGATATTGCCCTTGTGAACCAGGGTCACCGAATCCTCGCCATGTGCGACGGCGTGTTCGATAGCCTTGCGTACCAGACGACGGGTACCCGTGCGGCTCATCGGCTTGATGCCGATCCCGCTGTCCGGGCGGATCGTCTTACCCCACTTCTCAGCGATATACGCGATAAGCTCCTTGGCCTCGGGCGAATCCGCAGACACCTCCAGCCCTGCGTAAACATCCTCGGTGTTTTCACGGAAGATGATCACATCGACCAGGTGCGGCTCTTTTACCGGAGAGGGCACGCCCGGCACGTAGCGCACGGGGCGCACGCAGGCGTAGAGGTCCAGCTCCTGGCGAAGCGCCACGTTCAGGCTGCGGATGCCGCCGCCAATGGGCGTGGTGAGGGGACCCTTGATTGCGACCCTGTACTCCCTTATCGCGTCGAGAGTCTCCCTGGGCATCCACTGGCCGAACTCCTCATAGGCCTTTTCACCGGCGTAGACCTCATACCAGTTGATCTTGCGGTCGCCGCCGCAAAGCTTCACGGCCTCGTCGAAGACCTTGACCGATGAGCGCCAGATGCAGGGGCCGATGCCGTCGCCTTCGATAAAGGGGATGATCGGATCCTTGGGGATTACCAGCTTGCCGTCATCGCCTCTGGTTATCTTTGTGCCGCTCTCGGGCAGCTTGTATTCGATCTTTTCGGACATTTCGTGCTCTCCCAATAGATTGTTCGATACCCTGATGAAAAGGGGTAGAAAGAAAGCGAGACGCATTTGGATTCCAAAGCGTCCCGCTGGTGACTTCAAATTGTGACCCGGCGAGCGGGCGCTTTGGGTCTAGACGCCGACTATTTCGCGTAGTGCGTCAATCTTGTCAGTGCGCTCCCAGGTAAAATCGGGATCATTGCGTCCAAAGTGGCCGTAGGCAGCCGTCTTCTGGTAGATCGGACGAAGCAGATCGAGCGACGCGATGATCTCCTTGGGCTTGAGGGGGAAGATCTCTTGCACCGCCTTGGAGATGAGCGCCTGTTCCACCTTGCCGGTGCCGAAGGTGTCGATCATCACTGAAACCGGGTCGGCCACGCCGATGGCGTAGGCGAGCTGCACTTCGCACTTGTCGGCAAGCTCTGCCGCGACGATGTTTTTAGCCACATAGCGGGCCATGTAGGAGGCCGAGCGGTCAACCTTTGAGGGGTCCTTGCCCGAAAATGCGCCGCCGCCGTGGCTGCCGTGGCCGCCGTAGGTGTCGACGATGATCTTGCGACCGGTCAGCCCGCAGTCACCCATGGGGCCGCCGACTACGAAGCGTCCTGTGGGGTTGATGTAGTATTTGGTGTCGGCAGTGAGCAGGCTGGCGGGGATGATCGGCTTGATGACCGTCTCCATGATGCCTTCCCTGATCTGCTCCTGGGTCGCGTTCGGGGTGTGCTGGGTGGATATTACCACCGCGTCAACCGAAACGGGCATGCCATTTTCATAGCGTACCGTCACCTGACTCTTGCCGTCGGGGCGTACAAAGTCAAGCTCGCCGCTTTTTCTCACCGCAGCAAGTTTCGCGGTGAGCAGATGGGCATAGTGAATGGGCATCGGCATCAACTCGGGGGTCTCGTTGGTAGCGTAGCCGAACATCAGACCCTGGTCGCCGGCGCCCTGCTCGTGGTTGGAGAATTCATCCACGCCCATGGCGATGTCGGGAGACTGCTTGTCCAGGGAGACCAGCACCGCGCAGGCTTCCCAGTCAAAACCCATCGCGGGGTCGGTGTAGCCGATCTCGCGGATCGTCTCGCGAACCCTGCTGGCCATGTCCACGTAGCAATCGGTGGTTATTTCGCCTGCGATGATAGCCATGCCGGTGGTGACCATGGTTTCACACGCGACCCTTGCCTTGGTGTCATTTTCAAGGATGGCGTCCAGGACCGAATCGGATATCTGGTCGGCAACTTTATCCGGATGCCCTTCCGTCACGCTCTCGGATGTAAAAAGGTATTCAGTCATTATTAAAATTCCTCCAGATATTTTTTTTGAAAATCGGACCTATTCAGTACAGGTTTAGAGCCGAAAGGTCAAGTGCTCACACCAATTTTTCCTCGCCGTTTGGGGTCTCGTCCCCAAGGGGATCGAGGAGCCCCGGATACTTTGCCCTCACGTATTGCTCAACATATTCGTGAACTTCCACGGCAGTGGACATTCCTATCGCTTTGCGGGCCAATTTTTTGGCCTCATCGGTCGAGGCGTGGCTCACCACCCGCTTGATCACGGGGATCGACGCCGCATGCATACTCAACTCGCGCACGCCGAGGCCAAGGAGCACCAGGGTGTAGAGCTCGTCGCCCGCCATTTCACCGCAGACCGAGACCGGGATGCCCGCCCTCTCGCCCGCCTTGACGGTCATTTCGATCAGTTGCAATACAGCCGGGTGCAGCGGCTCGTAGAGATAGGCCACATGCTCGTTGACCCGGTCGATCGCCAGTGCGTACTGGATGAGGTCGTTGGTGCCGATGGAGAGAAAGTCGAGCTTCTTGGCAAGCCGGTCGGCTATCAGCGCAGCCGAGGGCACTTCGATCATCGCGCCAATCGGCATATCGTCGCTGTACGCCACACCGCGCGCATCAAGCTCCGCCTTGCACTCCTCCACCAGCGCAAGAGCCTTTTCAAGCTCCCATACGCCTGAAACCATGGGGAACATCATCTTTATGTTGCCCACGACCGAGGCCCTCAGTATCCCTTTTAGCTGTTCCTTGAAGATATCGCGCTCATGCAGGCACAGCCTGATGGAACGCAGCCCCAGCGCGGGGTTCATCTCCGGCTCCATTGGCACCGTATGGGCCACCTTGTCGCCGCCAAGGTCCAGGGTCCTTATGGTCAACTCCAGAGGACTCACCGCCTCGGCGACCTTTATGTAGGTCTGGTAATGTTCCTCTTCGGTGGGCAGCTTATCCTGATTTATGTACATGAACTCGGTACGGTAGAGGCCTATACCTTCAGCGCCATAGTGTTCGAGGTTCGCCAACTCATCGAGCAGCTCGATATTGGCCCTGACGGTCACCTTGACATCGTCAGTGGTAGCTGCCGGCAGCGACACATAGGATTCCAGCTCCCGGTGGAACTGGAAGTACTTCTCCCTGCGCCTGTAACAACGCTCAATCTCTTCCTCCGAGGGGTTGATCGTGACCTGGCCCGAAACGCCGTCGACGATGATGAGGTCGCCGCCGTTGGCGACATCGGTGACTTTTTCCAGACCCACAACCGCCGGTATGCCAAGCGCACGCGCCAAAATTGCCGTGTGGGAGGTGCGGCCACCCAGATCGGTCACGAACCCCTTGACCAGCTTGACATCCATCTGGGCCGTGTCCATCGGGGAGAGGTCGTGGGCGATGATTATGACGTCTTCCCTGACGTCCGAAATTTTTTTGAGGCGCAGCCCCACGAGATTTTGCAGGATGCGGTCGCCAAGGTGTTCGATATCATTCTGGCGGTCTCTAAAATATTCGTCGTCGAGCCCGGAGAAGACCTCCTTGATCTTATGCATGACCTGCCACAGCGCCCAGTCGGCGTTGTGCAGCTCATCTCGCACCATGCGCTCGGTGTCACGCACGATCATCTGATCGTTTAGCATGAGCAGATGGACGTCAACCAGATAGCCGTACTCCCCGAGGTTATTGACCTCATAGTGCTTTTTGACATCAAGGAGCTGCTCCCGGCTCTTTTCCAAGGCGTCGTGGAAGCGCTTGATCTCATCCTCGACCGTCTCGGGGTCGATGTACCTCTCCAGCGGGCGCACCTTGCGCCGGTCAACCAGATAGGCCCGACCGATGACGATACCGGGGCTTACTGCAATACCTGTCAATTCGTTATGGGGCTTGACCACTCTCATCGTATAATTAGTCCTTCTCCCAAAATCCGTTTCTGATCAGCTCGCCAATTGACTCCATCGCCGCTTCCTCATCTTCTCCGGTAGTGCTAATGGACAAGACCGTCCCCTTGGCCGCAGCCAGCATTAATATTCCCATGATCGACTTGGCGTTTACCTCAAGCCCCTCCTTCGAGACAAAGACATCCGCCTTGAACTTTTGTGCGGCCTGCACAAGCATCGCAGCGGCCCGGGCGTGTAGTCCCAGCGTATTTACTATTTCGAAGTCTTTTTCCATAGTCGACTTGTCTCTACACCTAAATTGCTGCAAGCAATATGCAGGTTAGGGCCGATGCCTCCACCAGCCAGATCGGGTCCAGTTCACGTTTTATCACTTGCCCCAGAAGCAAAATCGAGGGCAGCACAACTGCTGCGGTCAACAGCTGGGGCACTTGCCACGCTGCCAGCACGCCTGTGGAGCACATCCTGAAAGCGACCCAGCCGAGGATGAAGGCTCCGACCACCTTTAGCCGTTTGGACCAGAGCAGCAGCCCCGCGTGTTGAACCGACACGACCACGCGTTTGCCGTTTTTAAGCCCCAGGTTGAAGAAATAGAGTCTGGAGGCCATTCCAATCAGGCAAAAGGTGAAGGCGAAAACAAAGGGCGCGGCCCAGTAACCCTCCAACACAGCGGCCATCGCCACGAGGATCAGCAGGGGCTTTAGCGAACCCCAGTAAAAGCTGTCGCCTATGCCGCCAAAGGGCCCCATCAACAGCTGCACTGCCTCGGTGGCCGCCTCGTGATCGTCCTCCAACTCATAATGCGCCGATGAACCGAGCACCGCCGAGGCCAGGAAGGGGTTGGTGTTGAAGAACTCCATCCTCCGGGACAACTGGGTGGCGCGCTCCCCGTCATCGGGGAAGCTGTCTCTCAGCACAGGCTCTATTGCGTGGGCATGGCCCAGTGACTGCATTCCATCAAAGCTCCAGGCGGATTGCAGAAAAAGGCTTCTCAAAAAGACCGTAAGCCTTATCTTTAAGGCCAACCTCTTCACGAGCCCTTGACCTTGGGCGGCGCGCAACCTAAAAGCGGTGTCAAAAAGCCCAAAACCGGCCATGCGAACACTCCCGCGCCCACCGCCAGCTTGCTCTTCCGGCCCGGATACCCGCATAGCAACGAAGCGGCTCCGATCACGGGGATGAGCACGGACAATAGCTCCATTGCGCCCTCCATCGCACCGGGAGCCGACTTGACGATGGCATTGCCAAGCGACGCATTGAGCACTGCCGCCGCTGCCGCGACCATGATTCCAGTGGCAAAACACCTAAACAATCCCTTTAATTGTGTATGCCATAGTGTTGATATGTTTCCATTTTTAAGACCATATTTAGCCTGGGAAAAGAGCTCTCCATTCTTCTCCTTGACCCTGATTTCGAGATGCCGTCCAAGCCAGCCCCAGGGCAACCCCATCATCACCCCGAAGCTCGCCCTTGCCTCCACAGCCCACCCCGAGGGTGTGGCCATCGCGGCGACGAGCGCAGCAAGCGCCGCCGCCGTATCGTCGGGGGGCACCGAACCACCCACCGGCAAGCGTGCGAGCCAGATCAACTCCACATACATGCCGCAGATCAGGCCGGTGTTAAAATCGCCGACCAGCCAACCGGCAATGGGGGCGGCGCAGATCGGGCGCGAAACCATGGACTGGAGAAAGGGCCCGCGGTCAAGCGCGAGGACTCCCCCCAACAATGCTATGGTCACAACCAGTCCCCAATCGATCAAGCTCGCGCCTCCCTGCCCTTTTTGCAAAAAGCCACCACATCGGGGCTGACATCGGAGGGCACCGCCCGTGCCTCCAGCGCTATCGCCCGAGCGGCGAGTTCAAGGAGAATATCCATCTCTCCATCGCTAAGGTTCACGCTATTGGTGAGCGATGCGCTCTCGGGCTTGGGGTGCAGGTTACCAAGATTTAGACTCTTGGGACTCAACCCGGCGTCACAAGCGAGCTTCACCGCTTCAATATTGTGGAAGAGCACTATGGTCTTTTTCGACGCGAACTCTCCACGCAGCGCTTCGAGCGCCTTGTCGGTCTCGACGATCTTTATCAGAAGGGCTTCGCCATAGCTCATCCCTTCGATGATGCAGCGCTTGAAGGAATCGGTAGCCATGTCGTCATCGACGACGAGGATCGCGTCGGCGCCCAGCCTGGGAACCCACCCTTCCAACACCTGACCATGTACCAATCTGTTATCGACCCTGTAGAGAACCGGTGGCATCTTATGCGTCAAACCTTCCATTTCAGCTTCATTTGATGGCGCAAGTAAAATAATCGCTGGCGACCATTATGGTTTTAGCGCCGTAATCTTTTAGAAACTCGGTAAGCTCACCCATCGGCCTCTCCCAGCGCGCGGCTTGCGCCTTTATGAGGAGGGGCAGGTTTACTCCCGCGACTATCTCCACTCCACCATCGCGCATCAACTCAAGGCTCATGTTGGTGGGGGTCCCGCCAAACATATCGGTGAGGATCAAGACCCCATCGCCATCTTCAACGGATGCTATCGCCTCCACCATCGCGCGCCGGATGTCGTCGGGAACATCCTCGTAATTGAACTCCACGCTTACGACCCCCTCCATCGGCCCAACGATGCCCTCTGCTGCGCGTATAAGGGCCGGTCCCAGCTCCCTGTGAGCAGCCACTACGATTCCTATCATCTACGACCGACCTCTCACTTGTCCATGTCCCTGTGCAGGACACTCAGATTATCCGTTACACTGGCCAGCCTGCGGCCCAGCTCCTCCACTATCACCACCGAGCGGTGTCTGCCCCCGGTACAACCGATGGCGATCGTCAGATAGCGCTTGCCCTCCCTGCGGTACATCGGCACGAGATACTCAAGCAGACTCGCCAACCGGTCCAGCACTTCACGCGCCTCCTCGGAAGCCAGCACAAACTCGGCCACCTCCCTATCGGTCCCCACCCCCTTTTTCAACTCGGGAACAAAGTAGGGATTTGGAAGAAAGCGGACATCCATGACCAGATCAGCCTCATTGGGCAACCCGTTGCGATAGCCGAAGCTCACCAGGTTTATCTGTAGATTGGCCTCACCTGTGTCCTTGGAAAAGTAGCTCCAGAGGGTTTTTTTAAGATCGTGCACGCTCATCTTGGAGGTGTCGATGACCAGATCGGCGCGATCCTTGACCTCAGCCATCATCGTGATCTCGCAGGCGATCCCCTCGGCGACGCTCATCCCCTTGTCGGCCAGGGGATGCTTTCGCCGCGTCTCGCTAAAGCGGCGCAGCAGCACCTCGTCGTCAGCCTCGAAAAAGATCACCTCCGTGTGGATGCCCAGCCTCTCGACCTCCTCAAAGGCGCTTTTGGACTGCTCGGCAAACTTTCGCTCACGCGAATCCATCCCGATGCCCACCTTGTTCACCATCTCGCCGGAAAGCACGGAGAGCTGGACGAATTTAGGCAGCAACACCACCGGCAGATTGTCCACGCAGAAAAACCCTATATCCTCAAGGACCTTGAGGGCAGCGGTCTTCCCGGACCCCGAAAGGCCGGTGACCACGACCAGGCGCACCCTATTTATCTTTCCCCTCCTTCAATAACGCCGATTCAAGCTTTTGAGCCATCTTTATTGCAGAGTTGTGGCCCATCATCTTGAGCATATGATTTCGCGCAGCCACCTCCACCACGGCAGCTATGTTACGGCCGGGCGCCACGGGAATCCTCAGGTAGGGGACCTCGACATCCATGATCGAGTACATCTGGTCATCCAGCCCCAGCCTGTCATAGCTCTCACCCTCTTCCCAGAGGACGAGATCGACCACCAGATCAACCGCCTTCTCGGCGCGGATGGCGTTCAGGCCAAAAAGCTCCTGAATATCAATCACCCCAAGGCCGCGTATCTCCATGTTATATCGGATGATTCCACAACCGCTCCCGATCAGCCTGAAGGGCGGCTTTAGCCACACCCGCACCACATCGTCGGCGACCAGGCGGTAGCCGCGCAGCACCAGGTCCATTGCGCACTCACTCTTGCCCACCCCGCTTGGGCCGCGCATAAGCACGCCAACGCCCATAATATCCACCAGCACGCCGTGTAAGTGGGTGTAGATTGCAAGCTTGTTCTCCATAAAGCGCTCGACCCGCTCGATAAGCATGGTCGTCCTGAGCGGTGTGGAGAAGACGGGTGTGTCTGTGCGTTCGGCCTCCGCAAGGATTATCTCCGGGACATCCAACCCCTTGGTGACGATAAAGCACGCCAGCCCAAGGGAGAAGAGTTTCCGCAGGGGCTCCTCGCGCTTGTCCTCGGGCAAACTGTCGAGGAACTCCAGCTCGGAGGAGCCAAGCACCTGGACACGCCGCTTTTGAACCTGACCGGTGTATCCGGCCAGGGAGAGACCGGGTTTCTGGATGCGGTGAGAGCTGATGAGGTTGTCCAGGCCAGCCGAACCCGCACACAGCTTGAGATCCAACCTGAAACCGGTCGCCTCAAGCAGCTCTTTGCAGGAGAATTCCTGGCTCAAAGTATCACCTGCCTACTAATACTTTTCATCTTCGGCGGTGATCTTGTCGAAGAGTTCATCGGCTGAGGCGCACTGAAGCAGTTCCCCTCGGAACGCTCGCGCCTTCAAGAGTCGCGAGATGCGCGCCAACACCTTGAGATGGGTGCTTGCCGAATTTTCGGGGGCGAGTAAAAGAAAGAAGATGTGGACCGGCGCGCCGTCCATGGAGTCGAAGCTGACGCCCGCTTTGCTTCGGCCAAATACGGCTACCACCGTATCGAGTTCGGCCAATTTGCCGTGGGGAATGGCTATGCCCTCCCCTATTCCGGTCGAGCCGAGCCGTTCGCGCTCCAGGAGGACATCGACGGCCTTCTTGGAGTCGGTGATAATACCATTCTTTTCAAGGACTTCAGTCATCTCCGCCAAGGCGTCGGACTTCTCGACCGACCTCAACTCGGAGACCATCCATTCCCTTTTCAGGAAGTCAACAACCTTCATAGATTCACTCGCAGAGCCCGGCCCCGGCGGGCCGATGCTTGTTTGGGTTCAACAGGACCGGCCCCAGGGGGGCAGTGGTTATTCAGGTTCGATCAGGCCATAGTTGCCGTCTTCGCGTTTGTATACAACCTTCACCTTGTCATCCTCATCGGTGAAGACGAGGAAATCCTTGTGGGTGAGGTCTATCTCCATAACGGCCTCGTCGATGGACTTGTGGTGGGCCGTGTAGTGCTCGGTTTGGAGGATCAGGGGAGATTTTTCCTCTGTGAAGCTTTCGTAAGCGTAGACCTGTTCTTTGAGGGAGCGGCGCTCACGGTTGTTCTTGGGTTTGTGACGCTTGACCTTTTCCTTGTGCCTGCCCAGCTGGCGCTCGATCTTGGAGACCACCGCGTCTATGCAACTGTGGAAATCGCCGCCCTCGTATTTGGCGTTCATTCTCAGACCATTGGCGGAAAGGGTGAGTTCGGCCATGTATCGTACGTTTTCCTTTTCCTGTAGCAAAACGGCATGGCCCTCAACCGCGCCGTCAAAGTACTTATTGAGGCGGTTGGCTTTCTCGAAAAAGTAGTCTTTGAGTGAGTCGGACGGATCCACGTGACGAAAGGTGATGTCAATGTGCATTTAGTACCTCCTATCAGTTAACCCGGTAACCGTAAGTTACCGGCTCCAAAACGAAACGGCGAAGCTATCAAAGGGTCCGATGTGTGTCAATCGGCCCTACCAAGAGTATGCCTCAACTTTACTAAAAAAACGACTTTCTGCTTGAAGAAGGTAATATTCCGAGCTGTTCACGATACTTGCTCACCGTGCGCCGGGCGATCTTCAAGGAAAATTCTTCGGCCAAAACTTTCGCAATCTGTATGTCGCTCATGGGTTTTTGGGGATCTTCCTTTGAGACGACCTCTTTTATGCGAGCCTTGACGCTACGGCTCGCCAGATCGGAGCCATCCGCACGCCTGATGGCGCTGGAGAAGAAATATTTCAGCTCGAAGATGCCCTGCGGGGTGTGCATATACTTTGCGGTGGTCACGCGGCTAACGGTAGATTCATGCATTTCTATTTCCTCTGCCACGTCTTTCAGTATCAGGGGCCGCAGATGGTTCTCACCGTTGAGGAAAAAATCCCTCTGAAAATGCACAATCGACTTCGCCGTCTTCAACAGTGTCTGCTGGCGCTGGTTGATCGACTTGATCAGCCAGATCGCGGCCTGCATCCTCTCCTGAATATAGCCCTTGGCTTCCTTGCCATCTTCGGTATCGTTGGACAAAAGTGAACGGTAGTAGGGCGAAACCCGCAAGCGGGGCAGCCCTTCGTCGTTCAAGGTGACGATGAACTCATCCCCCCGGCGCTCCACGAAGACGTCGGGCAGGACGTAGTCGACCCTGAGCGAGGAAAACCCCCTGCCCGGTCTGGGCTCGAAGGTGGACACCCTCTGGGCGGCCTCCACAACCTGATCGAAGGTGATGTCCAGCCTTCGCGCCAGCTTCTTGTAGCTCTTGGTCTCAAGCAAATCCAGCCCATGCTCGATCACCGCCAACACGACCGGGCTGTCCTGCGCCTCCACCGCCTGACAGAGCAGACATTCTTTCAGGTCACGCGCGCCGACGCCGGTGGGCTCAAACTGCTGGACGACATCAAGCACGTCCTTGATGACCTCTGCCGGGGCGCCGCTCAGCTGGAACAGCTCCTCAGTAGTAGCCTTCAGGTAACCGTTCTCGTCGATATTGCCGATGATCGCCTCGCCCACCAGCATCTCGTTCTCATCGAGCGGACAGACGCGCAGCTGCCACAACAGATGATCCTGCAGGGTGGCGTCGGGGGAGACGATATTCTCGTAGGATTGGTTGTCTTCGGGAATTTCAAGGGGTCGGTCGGAGGGGGGGGGCGAATCGTAGTGATTTAAGTACTGGTCCCAGTCTATCTGCTGTTCTGCGGCGCTCTCCTTGCCCTGGTCAGCTGGTTCTTCGGGCTGGGGAGGCTGCGCCTCTTCTTCGCCCCCGTCGGTGGACTCCTCTTCGAGCAGAGGGTTCTCCACCATCTCCTCCTGCACGCGTTCCACAAGCTCCATCCTGGTCATCTGAAGGAGCTTGATCGCCTGCTGGAGCTGCGGCGTCATAACCAGTTCCTGCGTCAGACGCAGGTCCTGGGTCAGGTTTTGTTGTATTCCAAGGACCATTTATGAGTTATTCAAGTCGGAAATCATCGCCCAGATAAACGGATCTCGCTATGGGGCTTTCTACGATTTTTTCGGGCGTTCCCTGTAGCAGCACACTGCCTTCGTTGATGATGTAGGCACGATCGCAAACCCCTAACGTCTCTCTCACATTATGGTCGCTTAGTATAATTCCGATACCCAATTCTTTCAACTGCAAAATCCGTTCCCGAATCTCGGCAACGGCTATCGGATCCACACCTGCAAAGGGCTCGTCGAGTAAAATAAACTTGGGACGGGTGGCTAAAGCCCGCGCTATCTCTACCCTTCTGCGCTCGCCGCCAGAGAGAAGATGGGCCTTCCTCTCGGCGATATGGGTCAACCCCAGCTCTTCGAGAGCCTGCTGGGTGCGGGCCCTGGCCTCGTCATCCTCCACGCCGAGGGCTTCCAGCACCGAGAAGATATTATCAAAAACGCTTAGACGCCTGAAAACGCTAGACTCCTGGGGCAGATAGCCCAGCCCCTTGCGCGAACGCATGTACATCGGCACATCGGTCACGTCCTCTCCACAGATGAATATCTCCCCCTCGTCAGCTACGATGAGGCCAACCATCATATAGAAAGAGGTGGTCTTGCCGGCGCCATTGGGTCCAAGCAGCCCCACGACCTCGCCCATCTCCACATCGAGGTCAACCCCCGAGACGACCTTTTTGCCGCCGTAGCTCTTGGTTAGCCCTTTGGCTTCGAGGATGCGCGAATCCATGGCAGCTATTATTCCTTTTCCTTTTTGGGATAGAATTGGCCGTGTACGCCCTCTTCAATCACGTAGCGCTCTTCGGCCAGGAAGAACTTGATCACCTTGCCGGCCACAGCGTTGCGACCGTCCCATATCTTCGGGTCGCCGGTGAGCGTGACAGTCTCCTCAGAGAGGAGGAAGACGCCCTTTTCACCCGAGGCGAGCGTGGTGCCGCGCTTTACCCTCACCTTGCCCAGGGCGATTATCTTGTCGATATCCTCGCCCTCGGCAGCTGTATAGACCTCAAGCCGGTCGGATTGAATCGTCATGTCGCCGCGCACCGCTGAGACCGAGCCGGTGAAAATGACCAGATTATCCCTGCTCCTCAGCTCCATCGAATCGGAATCGATCTCGATGGGGACGCCCTCTTTCGATATCTTTTCGAGCGTCGCTTCGGCCCCCAATGTGGAGGTCGCGCCAAGTGTCATGAGCAGGATAGCTATGAAGAACCGCTTCAATTGGGTCTACCTCCGATGGTCGCGTGGACATCATTTCGTATCCGGGCCACGCCACTCTCTATATCCACTGCCAGCCCCGTTCCGGTGATCTCGATAATATCCCGGACGATGCGAACCCTGGAGTCTGACCTGATCGTGCTCGTATCGTGGAAGTAATCAGCCCTCTCCAACTCGGCCCGCCACTGGTCCCAGGTCAACTCCACGCCGTCGGCCAGACTGACACACTTTTGCGCTTCCAGCTCGCATTGGCCCGCCACCGCTTCGATACCGCCGGTTTTGCCCGAGACTTTGAGGTTAACGCCCGTAAGCCTGGCGAGATTTCCCTTCGTATCGGCGGCGGCTCTTTGGGCCAATACCGTGTACTGCGCCCCTTTTGCGTCCATGCCGTCCATCCTCACACCCTCCAGCTCATGGGCGACGGGTCCGGCCGGTTTGGCTTCTGGAAGGTTGGGCGTTCCTGAAAGCTCTTTGCCTCCATCCCCCAAAAAGCCGGCGATCACGACCACCAGCAGCACGAGCGCACCAACCCCCCATGCCAGCAATCCGGGGGGACGGCTCACAGCTTCTCCGGGTTGAAGTACCTGTCCGTCAGTTCCTCCCAAAGCCCCTTGGCCTTGATTATCTTCTCGCATACTTCTCTCACGGCCCCGCTCCCTCCGCTATGCAGGGTAACCATATCCACCTTTTCCCGTATGGCTTCAGCCGCCTCGGGAACGGTGATTGAGAGACCGACCTGCAGGAGTACGGGGAGGTCCACCACGTCGTCGCCCATATAGGCGATGCGCTCGGGAGAGATGGTGCGCTTGGCGATTATCCGGCGCAACACCTGCAACTTGTCCCTTGCGCCCTGATTCACCTCTTCAATGCCCAGCTCAAGGGCGCGGTGGTCCACGACATCGCTTCGCCTGCCGGTTATTATCCCGACCTCGACCCCTGCGCGTTGGAGCATCTTCAGGCCGTGGCCGTCGGTGACGTCAAAGGCCTTGGTCTCCACGCCGTTGTTGTCGATCATGATGCGGCCATCGGTCAGGATGCCGTCCACATCCAGCAGCAGCAGTTCAACGTTGGACAGTCGTTCTTCCAGCTTCATCCGAGCCCTGCCTTCACCAGATGGTGTATGTGGACCACGCCGCACACCAGGTCGTCGCCATCGGTGACGAAGAGGCTGGTGATCGAGTGGTTCTCCATGAGCCGCAAGGCGTCCGCCGCGAGGGTGTCCATCGGGATCGTCTTTGGCTCGGTGTGCATGACTTCCCGGGCCTTCTTTGCAAGAAAATCCCCAGGCTGTTGTAGCAAGCGCCTCAAATCACCGTCGGTTATGCTCCCGACGAGTGCGCCGTCCGCGTCAAAGATGCCTACGAAACCGAGCCCCTTGCCCGATATCTCGCAGATGACGTCGCTCATCAGGTCCTCTTTGGAGGAGCGTGGGACGCCCTCGCTACCAACCATCATGTCTTCCACCAGGAGAGTAAGCTTTTTACCCAGCGAACCCGCCGGATGGACCAGGGCGAAGTCCTCTTCCGAGACGCCCCTGAGCTTCATCAAAGACGCCGCCAGGGCGTCGCCAAGCGCCAGCGTGGCGGTGGTCGAGGCCATGGGGGCAAGGTTCAAGGGGCAGCCCTCGTCGGCTATCGCAACAAGCAATATTACATCAGCCCTACGGGCAAGGGTGGACTCGGCGCAGCCGGTCATGCAGATCAATTTCAGCTTCATCCTCCTGACCAGGGGCAAGAGCCCCAACAGCTCCTCGGTTTCACCCGAATTGGAGACGGCCAGCATCACGTCGTCGTGGGAGAGCACCCCCAGGTCGCCGTGCGCGCCCTCAGCCGGATGGAGAAAGAAGGCGGGCGTGCCGGTGGAGCTGAGAGTCGCCGCGATCTTGCGACAGATGATCCCGCTCTTGCCCATGCCCGTGAGGATCACTTTGCCCTTGCACTGCTCCAGCAACTCCAGCGCGTCGTCGAAGGGTTGACCGAGGGAAGCGGCCAGCTTTTCGAGCGTTGTTGCCTGCTTTAACAGCACTTCTTTACCCGTAGCTACAAAACTCAAGTATTCTCTCTCCGTGCTTTATCTATCGCCAGAATAGGTTTGAGCACCTCTTCCAGCCGTGATAACGCTATTGAATTGGGGCCGTCACATAAAGCGTTGTCCGGGTCGGGATGCACCTCAAGGAAGAGCGCATCGATCCCCACCCCTGCCGCACCGCGAGCCAGCAGCGGCGCTAGTTCACGGTCTCCAGAGCTTACACCGCAGCCGCCTCCGGGGGACTGGACCGCGTGGGTGGCGTCGAAGACGATCGGCCTGCCGCTTTTCGCCATCCTTGCCATGCCCATAAAATCGACCACCAGATAACGATATCCGAAGGTGGAGCCGCGTTCGGTGAAAAGCACTCCGCCATCCCCACCGCTCTCAACCTTGGCGGCGGCGTTCTCCATATCTTCAGGGGCGAGGAACTGGCCCTTCTTTATGTTCACCGGCTTGCCGGTTTTGCCCGCCGCGACCAGCAGATCGGTCTGACGGCAGAGGAACGCGGGGATTTGAAGGCAATCGAGCACCCCGGCTGCCATTGCAGCTTCTTCGGGGGTGTGGACGTCGGAGACAATAGGCAGGTCGAACTCGGCCTTTATCCCGGCGAGAATCTCCAGCCCCTTCTCAAGACCGGGACCCCGGTAGCTGTCGATTGAGGTGCGGTTGGCCTTGTCAAAAGAGCTTTTGTAGACGAGGGGGAGCGAGAGCGCGGCGGCAATACGCTTCAGTTCCGCCGCAGCTTGCCTGGCGACCTCCAGCGATTCGATTACGCAAGGACCGGCGATCAGGACGAGCGGGTTACCGCCCCCTACCGGAATTCCGCCGATCTTCACCGTGCGCTTCATTAGCCTCTCGCCAGCTTGTACTCAAGCCCCGCCTTGAAGAAATCGCGAAAGAGGGGGTGCGGGTCCATCGGCTTGGATTTGAACTCGGGATGGAACTGACAGCCCACGAACCAGGGATGATCGCCAAGCTCCACGACCTCCACCAGGGAACCGTCGGGGGCGAGCCCGGAGAGGATCAGTCCCTTCTCCTGCAACTCCTCACGGTACTTGTTATTGAATTCATAACGGTGGCGGTGGCGCTCGCTGATCTCTTTTTGGCCGTAAGCCCTGTGGGCCCTGGTGCCCTCCGAGAGTCGGCAGGGATAAGCGCCCAGCCTCATCGTGCCGCCCTTGTCGGTGACATCCACCTGGTCTTCCATCAGGTCGATGACCGGATGGGGTGTATCCTCGTCAAACTCCGACGAGTTGGCCCCTTCAAGGCCGCAGATTGAGCGTGCAAACTCCACGACCGCCATCTGCATGCCAAGGCAGATGCCGAAAAACGGAATCTTATTCTCCCTGGCGTAACGAATCGCCGCAATTTTGCCTTCGGTCCCCCTCATGCCAAAGCCGCCGGGCACCAGCAAGGCGTCCATATCTTCGGGGATGGCGCTGTCACCGTTGGCCTCGATATCCTCGGCGTCCACATAGATCAGCTCGGCCTTGCATTTATTGCCGATGGCGCCGTGCACAAGCGCCTCTGAGAGGCTCTTGTAGCTCTCGGTCAGCTCCACATACTTGCCGACGATGGCGATCTTTACCGTGTTTTCAGGATATTTGCATATCTCGACGATCTCCTCCCACTTGTCCAGCTTGGGCCTGCCTGTCCAGATGTCGAGTATCTCCACCACCTTGTCGTCAAGCCCCTCGCTGTGGAAATTGAGCGGCACCTCGTAGATGTTTTTCACATCCTTGGCGGTGATGACGGCGTCGTTATCCACATTGCAAAAGAGCGAGATCTTCTGCTTCAGCTCGGCGGTCAGGTCGCGCTCGGTGCGACACACGAGGATGTCGGGCTGTATGCCGATGCGCCTGAGCTCGATTACGCTGTGCTGGGTGGGTTTGGTCTTCGCCTCACCGGCGGCTGCCAGATAGGGGACGAGGGTGAGATGGACGACGACGACGTTTTTGGAACCCACTTCGTTGCGAAACTGTCTTATCGACTCCAGGAATGGAAGGCTCTCGATATCGCCCACCGTGCCGCCAACCTCCACTATCGCCACGTCAACGTTTTGCGCCGCCTGGTGTATGCGCCGCTTGATCTCATCGGTGATGTGGGGGATGACTTGGACTGTGCCGCCCAGATAGTCGCCACGCCGCTCCTTGGAGATGACCGTGTCGTAGATCTGACCGGTGGTGAAGTTGTTGTTGAGGCTTAGATTCGCGTGGGTATAGCGCTCGTAGTGGCCAAGATCCAGATCGGTCTCGGCGCCGTCATCGGTGACAAACACTTCGCCATGCTGGTAGGGACTCATCGTGCCGGGATCGACGTTGATATATGGATCCATCTTGACCAGGGTAATCGTGAGTCCCCTGGCTTCGAGAAGCGCGCCAAGGCTGGCGGCGGCCAATCCCTTGCCAAGGCTTGAAAGAACTCCTCCGGTGACGAAAACAAATTTAGTCCGCATTATGCTTACCCTCAGGTGCTGTTGAATTTTATGTCGAAAAGGTTCTTATTAGTGTCTCTTCTGTAGTTTCCGCTATTGGGAACGCTGCAAGAGCACCTTTTCCGCCCTCGCCACATCTTCCGGCCTGTCAACACCCACGCCAGGGGCGCCGACCGCCGGGACAACTCTTATCCGCCACCCCGCTTCAAGGGCGCGCAGCTGCTCCAGACACTCCGCCTTCTCCAGCTCGCCGGGGAGCATCTTGGCGAACCTGCCCAACACACTGGCAGTGTAGCCGTAAACCCCGATATGCGCCAAGGGCTCAATCAGTCCGTCAGGCGCATCTTTTTGCGCTCCACTGCTCCAATGGTCTCGGTAATGGGGTATGGCGGAACGGGAGAAATAGAGCGCGTCTCCGTTTCGCGTTGTCACCACTTTCACCACGTCCGGGTTGTGCAGCTCGGCTGCGCTGGTCAAAGGCCGGGAAAGGGTAGCCATATGGGGCTGGGGAGTGTCCCTGAAAGCCGAAGCAAGCGCATCAATGTCGGCGGGATCAATCGTTGGCTCATCCCCCTGAAGGTTTAGATATACGTCCCCGTCCAGACTGTGTGCGGCGGCGGCCACCCTGTCGGTGCCGCTGGCGCAACCGGAAGGAGTCATGATGACTTTTGCACCCGCGTCGAAACCCGCCTTGGCTATTCGCTCATCATCGGTCGCCACGCAGACCTCGTCAATGAGCGTGGCCTTTAAAGCTGCATCGACCACCCAAGCTATCATTGGCTTGCCAAGGATCATACAAAGTGGTTTGCCGGGAAACCTCAAAGAGGCATAACGGGCTGGAATCACCGCGATTGTTCGCAAGTGGCGCATCTCCGATCCATCTGGATGTTTAAGTTACGATACCCGCCGCTTTGCGGGGGTGTCAAGGCACGCCGGAGGTGTTTGCAGGAAAAGGTTGAGGGGAATTACATTGAGGGGATTAAAGTAAGGGTTCAGCCCTTGCCGCCACCTGCCCAGAGAACCTCGATCAAGCGGCGGTCTTCTTTTGAAATCCGTATAAACTCGACCCCGATCCCAAAGTCTCCGTCCTTCTGCGGCGTCTCATAGATGACCCTCACGATCACCGTGGCAACCTTGCCCTTTACCGAGATAAGCAGGTTGAGATAAGAGCCCACACCCAGCTCTTCATCGCTTGTGAACATACAGCCGCCCAGCCCCAGCTCCCTGGTCTTGACGAACCCTTCGATGTGGGACTCCTCATCCAGCTTCTTGACCAGGACCGCATTTTTGGAAGGTACGCGGGGGAAACGTCTGCGTTGCTCGTTTATCATTGCCTTAAAACTCTCCATGTCCTCGAATAACAGGGTGAGCCAATTCTATACTAATTGAGTAGTTGGTCAACTGATTTGGTCAACTTATTTACCCTCCCGAGCACTTGGTTGGAAATAACAAAAAATCGATTTACCTTGCAAATCAATGGATAAATGGGTTAAAAGTTCGAATTGGCAATTAGTATTTTGAGCCGTTTGGGCGTTTAACTGCCCGGGTAGTGTCTAATTAACGTTTCGGTGCACAGCACCGGGAGAAGATCTATTGTCCAGAGCAACGTTAATCTGGTCCGGCGGACCTGAAAAGCCATATCGTACCTATACGTTTCCTAAAAACATAGTGCTGACAGCCATTTGGGGCTCCGGCATCTTGGCCGTTCTCTCCATAATCCTCATCCTGGCGGTGGGTTTCCAGATTGCCTCTCTTTCAGAGAAGAGCACCACAATCAGCGAGCAGAGTGAGACGATCAGGAACCTTGAAGCACAGAACACCGAACTCGGCCAGGATTACGACCAGATCAACAGCGAACTCGAAGAGGTACGCGAGCTTGAGTCCAAGGTCCGGGTCTTCCTTGGACTGGAAACTGAAGAGAGCAGCGAAGGGTTGAGCAACCAGGGCGGCGAAGCCCCCTCAGACGCCCTGCCCCCAGACCAATCCGACGCAGAGATCATCCAGGGCCAGCTCGACGGGCTTGATATGCCCGAGGCCTCCCCCATCATGTCGTCGGCCGACTCGCTCGCCGAGGTCCTCTTCTACCTCGAAGACAAGCAGGCGCAGATGCTCCACGTGCCCACCATTCTTCCCGTCAAGGGCGAAGGTCTGTGGCTCTCCTGCTACTTCGGCTGGAGAAAGAATCCCATCACCGGCATAGGCAAGGAGTTCCACAACGGCCTGGACATCGCCGGACAGTGGCGTAGCGAAATCATCGCCCCTGCCGATGGCACGGTCGTCCGTAGCGGAAAAGACCGCTACCTTGGCAACTACGTCAAGCTGCGGCATTCCAGCGGCATCAAGACAAGCTACGGCCATTTGGAGTCCAGTGCAGTCAAGGTGGGACAGAAAGTCAAACGCGGCGACCTGATCGGCTACATGGGCAACACGGGCCGCACCACCGGGACGCACCTGCACTACGCGGTGGTCAAAGATGATCGCTTCGTAGACCCCATCCAGTACATCTGGGATGGCCCCAATAACCCTCTGGCGCGAAAGTAATCAATGGGACTCTCAATGAAAAAATCCAACGGTGACAAGATAGTGCGGGCCAACGCCGCCCTTGAGACGATAATCGGCCAAGGCGCCCGCTTCGAAGGCTCCATCGACACTGACAACGACGTCCTCATTGATGGCGAATTCAAAGGCAAGATCAAGAGCGCAGCGACAATAATCATCAACGACGGGGCCAAAGTATCTGCCGAGATAGAGGCGGACTTCGTCGTCGTCCACGGGACTATAGATGGCGTGATCACCGTCCACAAACGCATTGACATAGGCTCCACCGGTCGCATAACCGGCGAAGTCAGAGCGGCGTCCGCCAGGGTGTCGGAAGGCGGCGTGATCGACGGCGTGTGCCACATCATCCCCGACGCCATCACAAAGTCCACCAACAAACCCGCCATGCCCACGCAGAAGCCCGTCATGCCAACACAGAAGCCAACCATGCCAACACAGCTTCCAACCGAAGGCAAGGCCAAGACCGACGTAGCCTAGCAGCTGAAAACACCCAAAACCAGCGAAGGCTCCTTTCAATTCGAGAGGAGCCTTTCTTGTTTGCGGTCAGTCGTCCACGGCTACCTGCTTGCGGCTATCTGTTGTGTTGGGGTCCGGACGAAAAAAAGGACGGCTATCGCCGTCCTCTGGTGCCGGATAGAGACCCGGCTATATAAACATTGTCTTCGGCCACTTGTCGGGCCGGTTGTCGTTTAAGTGGAGCGGGAAACGAGATTCGAACTCGCGACTTCGACCTTGGCAAGGTCGCACTCTACCACTGAGTTATTCCCGCCCTTTGAAGCGAACCGCATTTTGCCTAACGCA
>JAUVAU010000050.1 GCA_030591565.1 Deltaproteobacteria bacterium
ATCCAGCGCTGCGGTTGGGTTTACTTTCATGGTTCTCTTTATCTTGCGCCGCCGACACCGATAAGTTGGTCGGCCAGCTTCAATCCCAAAATTTCGGTGCAGGGGTCCACGTAATGGATGCGCCCCAAAAATTTCTGGAATATGGGTCCGGGCGTCTCCGGGGTACCCCACTCTTTAACGGAATAAAGCGCCCCTTCGATTCTATCCGCATCCACATCGCCGGGGAACCTCATAACCAGCTGGGCGTAAGAACGGTTCTCCCTCGCCATCGCGCACAACTGGTCGACCAGTTGGGGCATCGCCGCGATCAAAGAGTCAATGCCCGTCGCGCCGGACGCGGGAAGCAAAAGTTGCTCGCCCCCCTCCCCCGGCTCGCCGGTTTTTACCCAGCCGGTTTTTACCCAGTTTGCATAGTCCCTCTTCCTCACCGAAAGCACTCCGACAGGATGGTCTGAGGCCACCGAGATAAAGCTGACATGGTTCCACACCTTGCTGGCGTTGATCGGGAAGGGGAGCCGCTGGGGGTCGGGTGCAGCCTCGTCAAAGGCCACTGAAGTTCCATCGCCAAAAAATCCTGCTGCGTACCCCTCAAGCTCCCCACCTCCGGCGACCAGCTCACTCCCCGGCCAACTTGCGGTGTCGACTTTGAGAGTCAACACGCCGCCGCCAAGGCCCAGCGTGCGCACCCCGTCCATTCTGCGCGCAAGGGGCGCACAGCTGTTCCTGAGATGGATGAGGAAATTTTGGGGATTTCTATCGGCCATTGGGCCAGCTCCGTTCCTGCTGTATTCAAACCTGTTTCACTCAAAGATATCGGGTCGCGGGGCGATGGATGCCATGTATCCACACCGTATGGGTGTGTCCGTTCATCTCCACTTCCCGCACGTACAGCGACCGCTTGAACCCCTGGGTCTCCAGCAGCTCCACCGCGCCCCTGGCGATGGCCCTGTCCGGCTCGGCCACCCACGCCGTACCGCCGGGGGCCAGCACTCTTTTCAGGGTGTCGCGAAAGGGTGCCAGGAATCTCTTCTCATACAATACATCGGCGGCGATAACCAGCCGAGCCGACATATTGCGCGCAGGTTGACGCCAATCGAAAAGCATCGTCCTGCCCGGCTTGCCGAGGTTGAGCCAGTGGTTGACCGACGCCAGCCTGAGCGCCTGACTCTCGTAGTCGGTGAAAACAACATCAGCCCCGCAAATAGCTGCGGCGGTGCCCGCCAGCCCGGTGCCGCACCCCAACTCAAGCGCAGGGGTGCCGGGTTTCACCCTTCCCTTTTCAGAGAGGAACCCCGCCAACGCCAGTGAAGAGGGCCATATCTCCGACCAGTAGGGGAAACGCTCATCCTCGCCAAAGGCCTCATCATCCACTGAGTCAACCAGCTCACTGGGATCGGCCACGTGCACAAGCTCCACGTTTATCCGTCCCAACGCGACCCTGCGGCGCTTGAGTTTCAGCTCTTCCCCGACCCATTTCAGCCTATCGGCGGCTATGCCCAACTTCCCGTTGCCTCCACAAAGGTTTTTCGTCGAACGGCAGAGAATAGCTGTGTAACCACTGCACAGTCCACCACAAATATAGTAGCATGCCACCACCAACGGAGGTTTACCCATGAAAGTATTCGCCATAGGCGATCTACATCTCAGTTTTTCCGGCTCCAAGCCGATGGATATCTTCGGCCCGCACTGGGAAAACCACGCGGCAAAAATAGCCGCTGCGTGGAGGGTCAAGGTGCGCGACGAAGACGTGGTCTGCCTGCCCGGCGACTTTTCATGGTCGATGAAACTTGACGAGGTCGCGGCTGAACTGGAATGGCTGGCGACGCTGCCGGGGAAAAAGGTTCTCCTCAAGGGCAACCACGACTACTGGTGGTCCTCGGCGGGCAAGGTGAGAAAAGCGCTGCCCCCCGGAATCGAAATCATCCACAATGACAGCCTGAGCATCGATGGCGTAACCTTCGCGGGCGCCAGGGGGTGGGTCGATCACAAGCTGGATTTCAGTGACCTCGACGGCCACCCCGAGCGCGACCAGTGCGGAAAATACTCTGAACCCGCCAATGTCGAGGATGACCGCAGGCTGTATGAGCGCGAGCTTGGCAGACTTGAGATGAGCCTCTCCAGCATGGACAAAGCGGCGGGGACCAAAATAGCCCTCACCCATTTCCCCCCCACCTCACCGGCGATGGAGGAGACGGAAGTAACCAGGATACTTGAGGCCCACGGGGTGGACATAGTCGTCTTCGGGCACCTGCACCGCTCCGCCCCTACCACCTTCAAAAATCCATTCGGCGAAAAAAAGGGCATCCGCTACTACCTTGCCAGCGCCGACTTCATCAGCTTCGAGCCGATACAGCTACTACAGCTCCCATAGAATGGACCACACACAAATATGTCAAGATTGACAAAGCACTACGAACGCTACAAAGAGTTCATCCCAGATTTCGACGAGTTCATGGCGGCGGTGAAGCGGGACCAGCCCGCACGCATCCGCGTCAACACGCTGAAGACCACCGTAGCCGAAGTGGAACGCAACCTGACGGCCAAGGGGTTCGAGGTGGAGCGCACCACGTGGAACCCCTATCTGCTCACCATCAAGGGCGACAGGCCAAAGAAGCTTGGCTCCACGCTCATGCACAGCCTCGGGCATTATTATGTCCAGTCCGCCTCCTCCTCGGTCGCCGCGTTGGCGCTCGATGTCAAACCCGGCCACCGGGTGCTGGACCTCTGCGCCTCCCCCGGCTCCAAGACCACTTTTATCGCCCAGCTGCTCGAAGGCAAAGGGCTGGTGGTAGCCAATGAACCCAGCCGCAAGCGGCTAACCCCCCTGACCACTAATCTGCGGCGACTCGGCATAACCAACGCCGTGACCACCACCTACTCGGGGCAGAATTTCCCCATGCGTCTGAAATTCGACCGCGTACTGGTGGACGCCCCCTGCTCGGGCGAAGGCACCTGGCGCGGCCCCGATGCGCGGCCCAAAAACACCTCCGAGTCCCTGCGGGAGCGGCTCGTCAAGCGTCAGCAGCAGATACTTGAACGCGGTATCCAGACGATGGCCCCCGACGGCCAGCTGGTCTACTCGACCTGCACCTACGCGCCGGAAGAAAATGAAAACGTAGTCGGCCCCCTGGCCGCGAAATACGACCTGGAGATACTGGACACCGGCCTTAAAATTAACGCCTGCCCCGGCCTCACCCAAATCGAGGGCGTAAAAATGCCCGACGGCATGGAAAAGGCGCTGAGGCTCTACCCACACAGATTCGATTCGGAGGGATTCTTTGTCATTCGTATGGCTAGACGATAAAGAGAGCGCCAAGGTAGAGGACTACTTTGTGGAGCGCTTCGGCATGGACCGCGAAAAGTTCGCTGACTTCGCCATGTTTCAAAAGGGTGACTACATCAACATCCTTGCCCTCGACGCCAGGGAAGCGGCCCAGGAACTGGACCCCTCCGACGCAGGGCTGCCTCTTGCAAAGCTCACCCATTCCAAGACACTGAAACCGGTGACACGCGGCGTGCAGGTCTTTTGCAACGAAGCGACCTCCAACGTCGTCGAGATTGAACCAGCTGATCTCAAGGGGTTGATCGAAGGGCGCAGCGTGGAGAGCGGAGACCTCAAGGGGTTCGTCATCCTCAAAATGGGAGGGTGCGCCGTGGGCGTGGGCCTCGCACGCGAAGGCAGGCTGCTCAGCCAATTTCCCAAAGCGATGACACACCATTTGGACCTGCGGAATGGGGGCGAAATATTATAACGACAGGGCGTAAGTAGCCTTGCCTAGCGACAAGGGTTATGATAGCTTTACCGATCTTTAAACGGGGCGTGGCGCAGCCTGGTAGCGCACCTGCTTTGGGAGCAGGGAGTCGAAGGTTCAAATCCTTTCGCCCCGACCAAAGAATAACACGCGCGCCCGTAGCTCAGCTGGATAGAGCAACGGCCTTCTAAGCCGTGGGTCGCAGGTTCGAGTCCTGCCGGGCGTGCCAGTTTTGTACATAGAGCAGCACGGTAGGATTGATATAGAAATCAGGCTGCTGACAAAGGTAGACAATAGGAAACTGGCTGGAAAATAGGCTACTCGTAGCTGTCTGCCTATCTACTTATTCAGCCTGACTGATCGTTGAGAAGCACTGAATTTTATTCGAGGCAAGTTTTCAAAACCGAAAACTTGGATGCGCGTCAGCGCACCTTTAGGCGAGGCCCCAGAGAGGGGGCCGAGTCCATGAGGAAGGATATAAAAAATGACCGGAGGAATACTCAGCGTATTTCGAGGATCATTTTTTAGCCTGACGAAGTAAATCGGAGAAAAGGCAGGGTTTGTCAGCGATCTGAGAAATATGGTGGGTGTAGCTCAGTGGTAGAGCACTGGATTGTGGCTCCGGGGGCCGCGGGTTCAAACCCCGTCACTCACCCCATATTGTAGAGAAGGGTTCTTGCAAAAGCAGGAGCCCTTTTTTATTGGCATAGGTTATGCGGTCAGCGCATGGATACTTGCGAAACTTGATTGCTTGACTTTATGCCTTGCTACCACCTTCAACATCGCCTGGGGGGTCTTGCCGCTTTGCTCCCCCAAATAGTTTTCAATTCTGTCTTCAATCATTATTACTTCCTCTTGTGTATTTATCACTAGAAGAAGAAAGAAAGGGGAAACTCCCTCCATAAAGTAGACAACTGATATGTTTCTTCGAACTTGAAACTCCCCGAATGCTCAAAAGGAAACGTTGTGCCATTGCCGTGCAGATAAAACCCCTTCACTTGAATGATGCAGTCTTCGTATTTGGTAATTTTTACCGGAATATATTCAGAAAGAACGTATGTTGTGCACTTTTCTTGACTGTCTTCTGGATTATAGACAGTTGACTCCTCAAGCTCCTTCTCCCATTCAATTCTATGCTTCACAGACTCCCCACCAGAGTATTTCACTTCAACAGATTCAATTTTAACCCTATCTATATCGCTTGTGCTGTTGGAAGCATGCATCCAAAGATAGTAGGGGAGATTTGAGGTAACGACCCATCCAATAAAAGGTATTCCTGTTTGGTTTCCGACTTGAGGAATATATATAGAGCCATATAAATCCAATTCACCTTCAAAGGATATTTCACCATCAAATGATTTGCCAAACTGAAACACTACTCCGCCAGTAGTGAGTGCATATGTTATAAAAACTAATACTATTATTAGTGTTAGTTTTTTATGCTTTTTCTTCATAACCATCTCAATGCAGATATCTCTTTGAGAAACATTTAGACGCCTCTAGCCGTTACTTCTTAGAATCTGAGAAACATTCGCACCTGTAAAAATTTTACCAGAAGTGGTTTTGTGTCCCAATTCATTCAACCTCTCAGAAATATCACGATATGACAAGCGTTTCCCGTTTCTTGATTTCCTTCTGAGACGCTTTATTTCGTTGCGAAGCTATAGCTTGATTTTTCCTGTCGCTCCAGACTCAAAAAGGGCTTACATCAATTGACGTAAGCCCTTCTTTACTGCCGAAAGCATTCCCACTTCTTGCTGGTTAAAATGCTCCGCCTATATCGATCCAATCCGCGTCATTCAGATCCCAGGCCGATTCGACGTAGGTTCTTGTTTCGGGGTGGATGATCACGAGGCCGTCGTCAAGGTAATTACCCGGGGTCGCAACGGGTGTAGCGCGCAGCATGCCCAGCCAGGGGTCGTCACGGTAGACAAGCCCGTCGAGGGTGGTGGTGTTCCCATCTTCCGTTTCCCAGCCGGTGAAGGTGTCGTTCGCCAAGATATCGGCATAGCCGAAGTTGCCGTAGGTGCCGTTGAAGTAGTATTTGCCCACCAGGTCCAGGCTGGCGATGGACTGCTGCCTCACGAGTATTACGATTCCCGGCCCCTGACTGACTATCGGCCTGTTCTTGAGGTTGGCGACGATCAGGTTCACTCCGTTTGCGTTCACCAGGGCGTTAAAAGATGCGATCTCGTCACCATCGGAGGTGACCGTGAAGGTGGCGTCGCCATTGTCAACGAAATCAAACCTATAGACGCCGTCATCGTAATTGCATGAACTGGTCATGGTGAGGATGTCGTAGCCCAGGCAATAGTCCAGCGTGTTGTCGCCGTTTATCCTGACCGTCCCTATGTCTGCGTAAAAACCGGCGGTGCAGCTACCGCTGGTTAAATTCGAGTCGCACATGTAGAGGATGAAGTTGTACACGCCCTCCACGTCGGCCAGGGTGTATGAAGCCGTGGGCGCGGGGACGGAGGCCAAGACCTGATCCACGCCGCCTGCCCCGCCGGGAATGTCGGCGACCACAAAGGCGTCCGGCATGTCGATGATATGGGTGGTGGGATCGGCAGAGGGCGAGTAGGTGCCGTCACTGTTTTTCACCAACGTGTCGTAATCTTCCAGACCCACATTGCCCACCGAGCTTTCGGTTACCCTGTAGCCGTAGACGAGGTTGTCCGTATCGACCTTCATCGTGGCGACATCCCCGGTGGTTCCCACCGCTATCGTGCCGTCAGCGAGCAAGGCGGACAGCTGTTGATCGGTGCTGTCTGTGGTGGAGTCGCTGCTGCTGCCGCCGCTGCATGCGACGGCGGCCAGAATAGCCAGACAAACAAAGGGTAACCAACAAGGCGATTTAATCATCTGGAGTGATCCTCCCGGCGCAAGCGGACTAAACAGCAGTGCTGCGCCCCTTGAACCATATCTAGCATAGTTTGATCCATTGTCAAAAGCCCCAACGAGTACAGAGCTTTTAATAGCATACTTGGACAACGGTGTGATTGCGATAGACTTTGACGAGACGCATCGCACGCGTTTGCTAACGTGAGGCAACAACACCCGAAGGATGGTCGGATGGACAGACGGATACGGTTTCTCACCCCCGGTTGGTGGCTGGTTCACCTGGTCGCTATGTCAGTAGTCTACACGGCGGGGCGCATCGCCGCCTCATGGGGATAGGGAGGTAAACATATGCTGCGCAAAATGATGTACGGCAAGCCCGGCTGGTACTTCTTCCACGCCGCTGCCGTCATCGGGGTCTTCTGGCTGGGCTACACGGTCAGGTTCCTCTAGGGAGGGGTAATGATGGTAAACCAAAAAAGGACATTATGGCTCGCGCTGCTCGGCCTGGCTGTCGGCGCGACGATGCTGCACTACCGCATCCACCCCCCGTCCGAGGGGACGACCTATCTGATCGGAAACATCTTCGCGATGACCGACCTCTTCCTGGTCAGCCTACTCTTTTTATCCCATCGTACCGCCGTGTGGGGAGTACTCCTAAACGGCTTCATCGCGCTTATCGGCATCATCCTCATGGCCGACTTCTCCATCTCCGCCACCCTGGCAGGTACGATCGAGGTCATGCCCTCGGAGAGCCTCTTTGGCTGGCTGATGCTCACCACACTGCCCGACATCGCCATCGCCTTCGCCGATTTCCTCGTGGGTATGGCGCTATACCGGGTGATCACTCAACCCAAATAGAAAAAGGGCCTGCGCTTATTGAAACCCAGACCCTCCCTCTATTCTAAACGATTATCATGACCACTTTTCTCAGTACTTCTCCCAATACTCGATGCATTCGCCATACTCGCCATAGGTCGTTAGCGAATCTCCGCTCACCGTGTAGATTGTGGTAATGGTGTAGAGTTCGTCGCAGGTGCCGCCGCTGGGTACCAGCTCAAGTACGGAGCTGCCTGCGTACCATGTGCCATACGCGTAGCAGTCGTAGGTATATGCATAGCCGGTGCCATCACCATACAATTCGACATTGTCGATGCCTTCATCGTTGTAACAGGTCCCGCCCGTGCGGTACCAGTCACCGACCAGGGATGTATCTCCTGCCAGTGTGCCGCTGGAGCTACTGCTGCTGCTTGAACTGCCGCATGATGTGAGCAGCAGCATGGTGACCGCTATCACACTCGTGATCGTTAAAAAATTTTTCATTTCCATCCTCCTTGGTTTCCCCAACTTCCGGTTAATACAAACTTTGCAGAGCCACTGCAACGGGCCGGGTCACAGCCAGCCCCTCCCCAACAACTCCATCTTATCAGAAACTAGCCGTGCCAATAAACGGTTTTCTGCCACTGCCTCACCCTGGGGCTAGGAAGATTGACTTCTTCCACACCAACATCGGCCCCAAATGTGATAGAAAGGGAGTCTACCCCTTTACTGAAAAGCCGGACCTTTTTTCATATCTTGGAGGATATTTAAGATGAGCGACAAAGACCGTACACCTTCCTGCGTGGACTGCAACGCTGTGTGGAAGAACAAGGGAACGACCAACTGCTGGAGCAACGACCCGGAGACCAGTCCGCCCCAGCCCCCCAACTGCCCTTCGCGTGACAATGAGGAGATGATCGGGGAGTGCTTCGATCTCTACAAGGGCGACACCCAGGACGCAAAGATGGCGCAGGTGGCCGCGGTGGTGGAGGGGCTATGCTATCAGCCCATTCCCGGTAGCGACGCGGTGAACGCCCGCTGGACCAGGGTGGAGGACACCATCGCCTTCGCCAAGCTGATGGGCTACAAGAGGATCGGCATCGCCACCTGCATCGGGCTGCTGGATGAGTCGTTACGGCTGACGGCGATTCTAAAGGGTCAGGGGTTTACCCCGGTGAGCATCTGCTGCAAGGCCGGCTCGATAGATAAGCTGGAGCTGGGGCTGGAGGAGAAAAACAAGGTGCGGCCGGGCACCTTCGAGCCCGCCTGCAACCCGGTGGCGCAGGCCAAGCTGCTAAACCAGCAGAAGACCGACATGAACGTAATCGTGGGGCTCTGCGTGGGCCACGACATCCTCTTGACGAAGTACGCCGACGCCCCCACCACCGTACTGGTGGTCAAGGACCGCGTGACGGGCCACAACCCGGTCAACGTCCTCTATGGGCAGAATTTCTACTACAAGCGGCTGCAATCCCAGCAGGTGAAAGTGGACGAAGAGTAAGAGGCTGTTGACATCTGCCTATCTACTTACTCAGCCTGGCTGATCGTTGACAAGCACTGAATTTTATTCGAGGCAAGTTTTCAGGACCGAAAACTTGGATGCGCGTTAGCGCACCTTCAGGCGAGGCCCCGAGAGGGGCCGAGTCAACTAGGAAGGGAAGAAAAATGACCGGAGGAATACTCAGCGTATTTCGAGGATCATTTTTCGCCCCCTGACAACGCCAAACGGAGGATATCCGGGGCTTTTCAACAAGTTACAGTGGTTTGACCGCAGTAGCCTTGAAAGTCGCGACGGCGGTTTGACCCACCTCCAGCCCCAGCTCTTCCCACGACCGCCGTGTTACCAGGGCGGCAACCGGCTCGCCGCAATCCAGCGTCACCCGTAACGACAGCGAGTCGCCGCACTCCTCCACGCCAATTACCCTGCCCTCAAGTTTGTTTCTCGCCGATGAGGCGACCGGTTCACGCGAAAGGATCACATCGACGGGGTCGATCTCGACCATGTGGGTGTCGGCCATGAGCCCGGTGGCGGAGATGGTGAACTTTTCTCCCCTGAAGGTGGTCAGGTCTTCAGCGGACACATCGCCGGTGAAGATGTTCAGCCCAACGTCCCGTTCCACCCTGCCGTTTTCCAACCTCCAAATATCAGCCCTGGCTTTTTTAAGCAGGGCCTTATCGTGGGTGGCGGTGATGATGGTGACGCCGCTAGTGGCGGGCAATTCGGCAATAATCCTTGCCACCAGCTCCCGCGTGGGGTGATCCAGATTCTCGGTGGGCTCGTCAAGGATGAGTATCTCGGGTTCAAGGCAGAGCGCCATCGCCAGCCCCACCCTCTTGGTCTCCCCACCGGAGAGGGCTTTGGCCGGACGCGTCGAAAGCTCCGCCATACCCACCAGCTCAAGCGCAGCCTGGGCCTTTTGCCGACGTTGAAGCGCGCCGACCCCGCGCACCTTCAACCCCAGCTCAACGTTGTCGAGCACGCTGCCCCTGAACATATAGGGATGCTGCAACACCACCGCTATCTTCGACCTGAAGGGCTCTGCGTCCTCCACCGGCTCGCCATCTATGAGAAGTCGCCCCTGCATGGGCCGAAGGAGCAGTGCGATGGTATGGAGCAGGGTGGTCTTGCCCGAGCCATTGTCGCCGGTGAAACCGCAGACCGTCCCCCGCTCAATGGCGAGATCGACACCGTTGACAACAACGGTGGAGTCAAATCCTGCGCTCACCCCCTCCAACCGTATGAAGCTCATTTCGCCCCCCTGCTCAATAGCTGAAGCGCAAGGTTTACGGTGAACGCCACCGCCAGGAGGATTACCCCAAGCGCAAGGGCGAACTCAAGCTCCCCCTTGCCCGTCTCCAGCGCAATCGCCGTGGTCATGGTGCGCGTGTAGCCCTTGATGTTTCCGCCCACCATCATGGCGACGCCGACCTCCGCGATGACCCTGCCAAAGGCGGCTATAATGGCTGCGGCCACCCCTGTGCGCATCTCACCTATGGCGATGACCGAGCTTCTCCACGGACCCGCGCCAAAGCTCTTGCAGGTGGCGAACATCCTGGGGTCGGCTGCCGCCACCGCCGAGTGGGTGAGATAGACGACGATGGGCAGCGCAAGGATGAACTGCCCCATCACTATCGCCGCCGGGGTGAAGAGCATCCCCCACTGCCCGAGCGGCCCCTGCCTGCCGATCATCCCATAGATGAGGAGGCCGACAACCACCGTGGGCAGCGCGGTGAGCGTGCGCACAGTCAGCCTCACCAGATTTTTTCCCGGAAATGATTTGAGGAATAAAAGCGCGCCCAGCGGCACACCCGCCAGGGTGGCGAGGAACGTTGAGGTAAGGGAAACCTTGAGGGAAGCGGCCACGACCTCGATAAGTTCCGGGTCGGCCGAGAAAAGGAGCTCGGCGGCCCTACTCAGCGGACCCACGTTTGGACCCTCTGATCAGAGCGCGATCCATGTCGCGCTGCGCATCCTTCTTCTTGATGTCCTCGCGCTTGTCGTAGGACTTCTTGCCCTTTCCAAGCCCCAGCTCCACCTTGGCGTAGCCGCGCTTGAAGTAGACACGCAGCGGGACGAGCACGTAGCCACGGATCGCTATCTTTTTTACGAGCTTCTTGATCTCAAAGGAGTGGAGGAGCAGCTTGCGGTCGCGGTCGGGATCCTGGTCTTGCATGTTGGTATGGCGGTAGGGGGCGATGTGCAGGCCGGTGAGCCACACTTCCCCATCCGAGAGACGCCCATAGGCGTCGGTTAGCTGGGCTGTACCATCACGTAGCGACTTCACCTCGTTGCCCCGCAGGACCAGTCCGGCCTCAAAGGTCTCCTCAATGAAGTAATCGCGCCGGGCCTTTTTGTTGGTGCAAGCCACCTTCACGCCCTCAGGCTTCTTTGCCATCACCTGCTCTCCTGATGATTGCGGGAGCGGCCACCATCCTGCGCCCAAGCGCCTTCGCCACGAAAAAAGCCCCGACCATCGAGGCCAGCCCAAGACCGGCTGCGGTCAAGTCAGGCGGGTACCCAAACTTTTCCCCGACCATATCGCCCAAAACCGCCCCTGCCACCAGCGCCGCCGTGGGCATGAGATAGACTAGCACGCTGGCCTTGAGCAGGCTGCCCTCGCCCACCGCGACTATGACCTGGTCGCCACGCTCGACCCCGACGTGGTCATCCGCCCACACCCTGGCCTCGCGGCCGCCCCCCAGGGAACCGCAACCCGAGCGGGCCGAGCAACTCTCACAGGCGGAGGTGCGAACTGTGCTCACCAGCGCCCTGTGTTCGCGAACCTCTATGACGCTGGCTTCTTCTTCAATCATCTCTTTATATTTCTACGCCGGCTTCCAGTCGATGCCGGAATGAATCTTCTTGAGCGTGGCGACTATAAGCTGGATTGCGTTCTCGACATCGTTGAGGTTTATCACCTCGCCCGAAGTGTGCATGTAGCGTAGCGGTATCTCCACAAGGGCGGTGGCGACACCCTGGCGGCTGAGCTGCATCACGTTGGCGTCGGTGCCGGTAGCTCTCGGAGCCGCCTCGAACTGAAGCGTTATATCTTCATCCGCAGCCGTCTCCTTGAGCAGATCAAAGAGCTTGTGGTTGATGTTGGCCCCACGGCTCAGCGTCGGACCGCCACCCACCCTGACATCGCCCACCGACTTTTTGTCCGCTCCGGGATGGTCGGAAGCGAAGGTGACTTCAACGCAGATGCCCACGGCGGGATCGATGCCGAAAGCGCTGGTCTTTGCACCCCTCAACCCTATCTCCTCTTGAACTGTGGAGACGCCATACACATCGCATTTGAGCTTTTTATCCTGCGCCGCCACACGGCGAAGGACCTCGGCGACGATCATGGAGCCGACCTTGTCGTCAAAGCCGCGCCCCATGACGTTGTCGCCCTGGAGCTTTTCGACACCGGGGGCGAAGGTCACGGGGTCGCCCACATCCACGAGCGCTTCGGCCTCTTCGCGGTCACTAACGCCAATGTCGATGAACAGCTCTTTGAGCTTCGCCACCTTGCGGCGCTCATCCACTTCCAGCAGATGGATCGGCTTGCGCCCAACCACTCCACGCACCTCTCCCCCCTTGGCGTGGATATTCACGCGACTGCCGGGGAGCAGATGTGCGTCCACTCCACCGATGGGAGCAAAGGAGATGAAGCCGTCGTCGTCGATGTAGCGCACCATCAGCCCCACCTCGTCGGCGTGCCCGGCCAGCATGACCCTGGGGCCGCCCCTGGCCCCCTTGACCACCCCCCAGGTGTTGCCCATGACATCGGACTGGACCTCATCGGCGTGGGGAGACACATACTCGCGCCATAACCTCTGCGCGGGCTGCTCATAGCCCGAGGGGCTGGGTGAATCGGCAAATTTTTTCAAAAACTGAAAAACGTTTTTATCCATGATGTCTCCAAAAAGTTCAGGCAAAAAGTTCAGGCCAAAGGGTTCAAGAGCGGTAGTCGGCGTTTATGCTGACGTACTGGGCGGAAAAATCGCAAGTGACCACACTCGCCTCGCCCTCGCCATCGCCAACCCTGACCCTGATCTCATATTCTTTTTCACACATCTTCTTGTGGGCCAGCCCCTCAGCCTCTTTGCTAAGGCCGGTGCTCTCCTTCAAGATCGGGATTCCACCAATTTCGATGTCGAAGGGGCCGCCCTCATAATCATTACTGCGTCCAAGCGCCCCGGCTATTCTGCCCCAGTTGGGATCTTCGCCATGGATCGCGGTTTTCACCAGCGGGCTCTCGGCAATGGTGAAGGCGATATTCTCAGCCGCCAACCCATCCCTGGCTCCAACGACCGTCACGTCCACCACCTTGGTAGCGCCCTCGCCATCCCGGACGATCATCCGCGCCAGCTCCTTGCAGAGGCTTTTCAGCTCCTTGCAGAATAGCTCGCCACCCTCCGCATCATCTTCCAGCGCAGGCGCATCGGAGAGGCACGAGGCCATTGCGATGACCGTATCGTTGGTGGAGGTATCGCCATCCACCGTGATCCTGTTGAACGAATGGGTTACCGCACGCTCAAGCAGGTGGCCGAGGACCAGGCCGCTCACCTTCGCGTCGGTGACGATGAAACCAAGCATCGTCGCCATGTCGGGGCGGATCATCCCGGAGCCCTTGACCACTCCCATGATCGACACCTTCTCACCGCCAAATTCAAGTGTGCGGTGCGCCACCTTGGTGACAAGATCGGTGGTCAGGATCGACTCGGCGAAGGGCATCGGATCGTCGCCCATTCTCCCGACCAGCGAATCCAGCGCACCTTCCATTCTATCAACGGGAAGGTTCTCGCCGATCACTCCAGTAGAACAGACGAGTACGTCCCCAGCGTCCACTCCCAACCTTGAGGCGGCGGCAGCCGTGAGGCTGACGGCATCAGCCATGCCACGCTCGCCAGTGCAAGCGTTTGCGTTGCCGGAGTTGACCAACACCGCCCGCCCATGTCCGCGCTTGGCCCTCTCGCGACTCAGGACCACAGGGGCCGCGACCACTTTGTTTTTGGTGAAAACAGCGCCGACCGAGGCTTCCGTTTCACAAAATATCAGCCCCATATCCAGCCTGCCGGGGTTCTTGACGCCAGCCTCAACGGCGGCGAATTTGAATCCTTTGGGTAACATTTTATATCTTTCCCGATCCGCGCTCATGTGAGCCGGAAGCTTACTGCCTTTTTGTAATATCGGTAGTGACACCGGGCTTGAAGCCACGCCCGGAGTTGGGTCACGCCCCGGCTCTGCCGTGGCACTTCTTGTATTTTTTCCCGCTGCCGCAGGGGCAGGGTTCATTTCGGCCCACCGTCGGGCCGCTCTTCTTCACCGTCTGGTTCTGCTCGCCCTTTTCGGGCGCCCCGTGGCTCAGAATCATCTTCGTCTGCTCGGTGGGCTGGTCGATCTCTTCAGGGGGCTGCTCATCCACCATCTGTATGCGGTAGAGCTGCTCTATGGTCAGCTCCTCAACCCGGCTACGCATTGCAATGAACAGATCGAAGCCTTCCTTCTTGTAGACGACCAGCGGGTTCTCCTGGGCGTAGCTCCTGAGCCCCACACCCTCTTTGAGGTGGTCGAGGCTCAGCAGGTGGTCCTTCCAGTGGCTGTCGATGTTGTGCAAAAGGACGTAGCGCTGCAAATAGGCGGCATGGTCCTCGAACTCGGCCAGGCGAGCGTCGTAGCGCTTGAGCACGACCTCCACCAACCTGTCTCCGACCTTGTCCTTTAGCTCCTCAAGCTCCTCATTCGTCTCCATCAACTGGATATTGAACTGCTTGAAGATCGACTCGCGCAAACCCTTCAGGTCCCATTTTTCAGTGGGCTCCTCCGGTGGGCATCGTTCATCCGCGATTTCGAGCGCCAGCGACTCGGCGATCTCCTTGATGTCGTCATCATGGACCTCGGCGGAGAGCACATCGCGTCGCCAGCCGTAGATCGCTTCGCGCTGCCGGTTCATCACGTCGTCATATTCCAGCAGATGTTTACGTATGTCGAAGTTGTGTCCTTCAACTTTTCGCTGGGCGTTTTCAATCGCCTTGGAGATCCAGGGGTGCTGGATGTCCTCGCCCTCTTCCAGCCCAAGTTTGGTAAGCAAGCTGCCGATGCGCTCGGAACCGAAGATGCGCATCAAGCTGTCTTCCAGGCTCAGGTAGAAACGGCTTGAGCCGGGATCGCCCTGGCGGCCTGCGCGACCGCGCAGCTGATTGTCTATTCGTCTGCTCTCGTGGCGCTCGGTCCCCAGGATGTGAAGCCCACCTGCCGCCAGCACCTCTTCGCGCTCGGCGCTGCACTGGGTGCGGTATTTTTCCAGCGTCGCCGCGTATTTTTCCGGCTCTGCTTCAGGGTCGCATTCCGCCTTGGCCATAAAGACCGGGTTGCCACCCAGCATGATGTCGGTGCCGCGGCCCGCCATGTTCGTGGAGATGGTGAGCGCCTCCTTGCGTCCGGCCTGGGAGACGATCTCCGCTTCCCTGTCGTGGTGCTTGGCGTTCAGGACATGGTGGGGCACGCCTTTCCTCTTGAGCATACGGCTGACCAGTTCGGAATCCTCGATGGAGATGGTGCCCACCAGCACCGGCTGGCCCTTGGCGTGTAGCTCCATGATCTCATCGATGACGGCTTTGTACTTTTCCTTCGGTGTCTGGTAGATAACGTCGGCATTATCTTCTCGCAGCATCGGCTTGTTGGTGGGGATCACCATGACTTCCAGCCCGTAGGTCTGCTGGAATTCCGCCGCCTCGGTATCCGCCGTGCCGGTCATGCCGCCGAGCTTTTCGTACATGCGGAAAAAGTTCTGGAAGGTGACGGATGCGTAGGTCTGGGATTCGCTCGCTATTCGCACCCCCTCCTTGGCCTCCACCGCCTGGTGCAGCCCATCGCTCCACCGCCTGCCGGGCATCAATCTGCCGGTGAACTCGTCGACGATGACCACCTGGTTTTCATTTATCACGTATTCAACATCGCGCTTGAAGAGTACATGGGCCTTCAGCGCCTGGTTGACGTGGTGAAGCGTCTCGATCTGGCGGGGGTCAAAGAGGTTGTCCACTTTTAGCAGCTGTTCCACCTTATCCACGCCCTTTTCCGTCAAAATCGCCTGCTTCGATTTCTCATCTACGGTAAAGTCGCCATTCAGGTCATCCTCATCCTTCGACTGCGTCAGCTGGGGGATGATCTTGTCGATGACGTAATACTTCTCCGTGGACTGCTCGGAGGAGCCGGAGATGATGAGCGGGGTTCTGGCCTCATCAATCAGGATCGAGTCGACTTCATCGACTATGGCAAAGTAGAAGTCGCGCTGGACGTAGTCGTCCAGCCTGAACTTCATGTTGTCGCGCAGGTAGTCGAAGCCGAACTCGTTGTTGGTGCCGTAGACGACGTCGGAGGCATAGGCGACGCGGCGCTCATCGTCGGACAGGCCGTGGACGATAATCCCCACGGAGAGCCCCATGAATTTGTATACCGCCCCCATCCATTCGGCGTCACGCGTTGCGAGGTAATCGTTGACGGTCACCACGTGCACGCCCCTGCCGGTCAGTGCGTTTAGATACACGGCCAGAGTCGCGACAAGGGTCTTACCCTCACCGGTCTTCATCTCCGCGATCTTGCCCTGGTGCAGAACTACGCCGCCGATGATCTGGCAATCGAAGTGACGCATCTGCAGCACACGCCAAGCGACCTCCCGGACCGCTGCGAACACCTCGACCATGATATCGTCCAGGGACTCCCCCTGTTGGAGTTTTCCCCTGAAATATTCGGTTTGCGCCTTGAGCTCATCGTCGCTCAACTTCTCATAATTCTCGGCCAGCGCGTTCACGTCATCGACGATGGGCTGTAACTGCTTTAAATCCCTATCGTTTTTCGTGCCGAATATTTTTTGCAGAGCTTTGCCTAGCATCTCTCGTATCTCTCCCAAACATCAATAAAACCGCGCGCGTACTAAAGAGCGACGGCGAGTATTTTTCTAGCCAATTAGGAAACATTGAATGGTAACACTGCTGGTGGGGTCAGTCAAAACCCATTCACTTGGTGGAAATAGCCTTCAACAGCCGCTCGACGTTTGCGACCTCCCGGTCGGAGAAGAGGCTCTCACCCTCACTTTTGGGCAGCGGCGCACAGGCCGATTCGACCCTGTTTGTCGTGTAAGCCATACGGCCTAGTTCAAGGGCTGCGAGTTTCAACGCGTCGGCTGGCCCCACGGCCCTTGAGGCGATGAGTTCAAGCTTTTCTTTGTCCATCGCTTTGACATTTCCACTCATGAGCAATCTGTG